>NZ_JAPTGA010000001.1:0-587262 GCF_026891895.1 Peribacillus sp. AS_2 | reverse complement strand
TCGTTTCTCTCAGAAGCGACCTCTATAATGTAACACATTCTGTCACGTTTCGTCAACAACTTTTTTAAAATCTTTTTTAACAACTTGTTAGCTGTTTAAGTTGCTGTCTTAGCGACAAGAAATAATATACCATGTACTAAAAATGTTTGCAATACGTTTTTAAAAACTTTTTTCAAAAAAAACATATTCACCTATTTCCTTCTATATATTCTTTACATCATCACACCCCTTCCCTACATCCGGGCCATGCCCATGTTTTATGAATAAACGAAGCATATTTCCAAAGAAACACAAATAGTCATATATAGATATCTTTTTTCCATGAGGTGAAGCAATGAATCTGCCATTAATCGGATTACTCATTTCCTACAGTATGGCCCTTTACTTATTCAGTACCGCTTTTTATGAAGCCATCAAGTTCAGCAGAGAAAAAGGCAAGGTGAATGGTACGACGTTTTTATTCAGCTTTACTTTCGCTTTGATTTTCACACGGATCACCTATTTGTTTCACCCATATTAGATAAAAGCAGTAAGTCGGGAGACTTACTGCTTTTATACGGAGACTTGCGCCTCTTTATGTTCCTTGCTTTTCTTTTCATCCTTTAAGAACATCATCAAACCACCCAATATGATGGTACCTCCAAGGACCTGCGTCCAGAGTATCGGTTCATCTAATATGAAGTAAGCCAGAATTGTCGCTCCCACCGGTTCAAGCAATATTCCCATCGAAAGCGTCGATGTGCTTAACCATTTTAGTGACCAATTGAATAAAGAATGTCCTAATAAAGTCGGGAAAATGGCAAGCAAAACGAAATAGATCCAATCGGAAGCAGGATAAGGCGCCAATGCCTCACCCTTGAAGATCACATAAAAAAACAAGGCGACGGCGCTGATTGCATACACGACAAATGTATATGTTATAGAAGAGATGCGTTTTCGGACATTTTGACCAAACAGTAAATATCCGGTTACGAGCGCACATGCGACAAGCGAAAGAATATCTCCCCAAAGCGCCATGCCGCTGATTCTCAAATCACCCCAGCTAATGACAAGGCTGCCTGCTATCGCAATGATGCCGCTCAATATTGCCTTCACTGAAAATCTTTCTTTAAAAAACAGGTAGGCTCCGGCAAAAGCGAATAAAGGCTGGAGGGTTACAAGGACGGTTGAACTTGCGACCGATGTGTAATTAAGCGATTCAAACCATAAGATAAAATGAAAAGCCAAAAACACTCCTGCAGCAATCGAATACAGCCAATCCTTTTTTTCAATGAATTTAAGTTCATGACGGTATTTCACCACGAAAACCGGCAGCATAATAAGGACGGTAAATAATAAACGGTAAAAGGCGATAACACCCGATGGAGCGGTCGCCAATTTAACAAGGATGGCCGAAAACGATACGGATGCCACGCCGATTGCCAACGCTACATAGGGATTCACTTTTGGCATTTGCACTTAGATTCCTCCTTTCAACGGAATTACGTTACATAGAACTCTATTCTACTATGTTAAAATTATTAGGGTAGTTTTTTTTGAAAAACGGGTATATGGCAACAGACGATTTTATTCTTCGATAATAATTTGGAAGTGGTGAAACAAAATGGAATGGACATTCAACCCTCAATCGGAACTGCAAATCCTAATCAAATTGGGGATTTCAGCTCTCCTTGGACTAATTATCGGCCTAGAGCGAGAAATGAAACGAAAACCCGTTGGATTAAAAACAAGCCTGGTCATTTCAATCGTCAGCTGTTTATTAACGATCGTTTCCATGGAATCCGCTTATAAATTCCCGGGTAGCGAAGACGTTAATATCACAATGGACCCCTTACGTCTTGCGGCCCAGATCGTTTCCGGCGTCGGTTTTATAGGTGCAGGTGTCATTCTCCGGCGTGACAACAACAGCATATCCGGTTTAACGACAGCCGCCATCATCTGGGGAGCGGCGGGAATAGGGATTGCCGTTGGAGCTGGTTTTTTTCTCGAGGCCATAGCCGGCGTCATCTTATTGATCATTAGTGTAGAATTGGTGCCCGCAATCGTCACCTGGCTCGGACCGATGAAGTTACGGCAAAAAGAAATCTTTCTGCAGCTGGTCGTACAAAATAAAGATGACATTGCAATCGTACTGAAAAAAATCAAAGACGAAAAAATATTCATCAAAAATCTCAGAATCAAAGATGTGGCAAATGACAACCACCTTTTGACCCTTAAAGTTCTGGTCGATCACAAAGTCAGAACATCGGAAGTGTATTACACCGTCTCCAATCTTAAGGAAATTGCACGGGTGGAGATCGAAAATGTATAAATTAAAGGCCGTTTGACTGCACTCAAACAGTTCATAAAAGGGGTTGGGAATTAAACATTCCGAACCCCTTTTGAAATTCTCCTTAACTTTCCTCCATACCTATACGAGTCCACTCCGTTAAACCAGTTTTAACCCCTTGGCAAGTCCAGCTGGACATCAATGAATGGCTAAGTCTTGCCTGCTTAAACCAATCGAAACTTCCACAATCCTCAGTTTTTATCTCCAGCATCAGAATCTAACACCTATATATGGATATTTACTCTCATCCATCGGTCAGAGAGGAAGTCTAGTGTTACGTGACTTCACTGTGGCCTAATCCATTATTCATCTAAGGGTCCATTCTATACATTTATTATAATTACAAAATGACCAAACCGATATCCTGCTCTATTCGTTATATATAGTGAAAGGACGAACTCTGGCTTGACTTAAACATTTTAAAGGAAGGTGGTCAGGACAACCA
This sequence comes from Peribacillus sp. AS_2, assembly GCF_026891895.1. Taxonomy (NCBI): domain Bacteria; kingdom Bacillati; phylum Bacillota; class Bacilli; order Caryophanales; family Bacillaceae; genus Peribacillus; species Peribacillus sp. AS_2. The sequence goes on along the minus strand of NZ_JAPTGA010000001.1, from coordinate 584,488 downwards.
GCATGATATTGACAGGGATATAAACCATTATCAAGAAAATAATTTCCCGAGGTGAGTGATGTTTAAAAAAATGAAGGTAAAAAGTATATGGATACCCTTACTATTTGTGCTTTTCATACCAAATGTAATAGGTGCTTCTTCTATTAAAAGTAAAAGCCCAGAGTTGGCGACAGGCTTTGACACCCACATCACCAACAATTCCCTTGCCGTAAGTCCGGATGAACAAATAGCGATTGTCTCGGATAGCCGTGAACAATCCATCCTGGTCTATGATCTTACTAAAGGCAAGCTGCGTAAAAAGATCGACGGCTTCGGTTCACCGAGAAACATCGTGTTTATTGACGGCGGCTCAGAGTTTATCGTCTCTGATAGTACTCTCGGTACGATTCGTTTTTACAGCTTAAAAAACTTCACCTTGAAAGATGAAGTTGTCGTTGGTCCAGGTGCATTCGGGACCGCTGTCAGTCCGGATGGCAAGACATTGTATGTGAACAATCAAGCACACAATTCCGTCACGATTGTGGATCTGGAAAAACGAAAACCGATTGACGTCATTACCGGTTTCGCCCAACCAAGACAAGGCATTAAAGTCTCTTCGGACGGAAAATATATCTTTGTCACGAACTTTCAAGGAGATAAAGTCTCTATCGTTGATGCCGCCACCAAAAAAATCATTCGTGAAATAACAGGTTTCTCCAGTATTCGCGGAATCTCGATTACCGCTGATGGAGGAACATTATATGCAGCCAACAGCGGACGCAACAGCATTTCCGCAGTGGATACACTAGATGGTAATATAAAGGGTGAAATCAAAGTGGGACGCGAGCCATATGGCGCTGCTCTATCTCCTGATGATAAACTCCTTTTCGCAAGCAACAAAGCTGATCATACGATTGACGTGATCAATGTCGCTGATCACCGCGTAGTTAAGACAATCGGGGGGTTCAAAGAACCAAGGCAAGCAATCGTCTTTAGTCAGGATGGGGATCAGGCTTATGTATTAAACCGAGATCTCTCCATTGCACGTGTTGATGTTAAAACATACACCATCACGGATATAATTCAGGATAAGTAAAAAAATATAAGCTTAAAATACTAGAATCTGATGAAGCACGTGATAAATGAAAATGAACCCAGAGATGGATTAACATGAAATCTTTTGCGGCAGGTCTTTTACATCCAATCGTATAAACAAAAAATCTGTAGCTACGTGATTCATCACGTCTCTAGTCTGATCCGTTTGACTATCCTCAAACGGATTTTTTATCATTTTTGCAAAAATCTTATATTTTATATTGACTTTTCACCAAAATCCGATAAAATAATTATTGTACCTCAATTCGGGGCATTAGCTCAGCTGGGAGAGCGCTACGCTGGCAGCGTAGAGGTCAGCGGTTCGATCCCGCTATGCTCCATTTCCGAAAACCCTTGATATATCAAGGGTTTTTTCTTTTTGTCAATTTTTCCACCACTGCCCCCTAATATTTCTTCAATCACTGCGATAAAATTTCCATACTTTTTTTAAACGTAATGTATGAGCCTTTTCCTCTCTCATGCTCGGAACATATTTTTGCTTTTATAATAAAAAACCTACCCCCTTTTAAGGAAGCAGGCGCATAAATACATCGAAATAACTAATAGATTAACAAATTAACAATCCTTCAGGACACTAGATGCGATAAGCTGCCCTAGTCTTCGTATTCCCTCGATCATTTCTTTCTCATCGGCATAACTGAACGAGAGCCGGAGAAACTCGGTTCCATCGTTTTGATCCAAGAAAAAGTATTTCCCTGGAACATACGAAACACCATTAGCCAGAGCCTGTGATAATAACAGCGATGTATCCGCTCCTGGAATTCTCACCCATACAAAGTAACCGCCATCTGGAACATACCAGGAAACGGATTCTGGAAGGAATTGTTCCATCGAATGGATTAACGCAGTGCATTTAGAATGATACGTATTTTTTAAAAGGTCGAGCCGTTTCTCAAAATCGGTATTTTCTAAGTATACAGCCATTGAACTTTGAGCAAACGGATGGTCTAAATCTTTTTTAAACCACTCAAAAGCCTTAATGAATTCACTTTCTCCCGCTATCCATCCAATCCGCATTCCTGGCGCAACAACCTTGGATAATGACCCAACTTGCAGGACTCGCCCGCATTTATCAATAGATTTTATTGGTACCGGATTTTCATCGAAGGATAATTCTCCGTATGCATCATCCTCCAGAATGAGGAAATCATACTCGATGGAAAGCTCCAATAAATGCTCCCGGCGCTCATTTGTCATAGTCGTTCCAGTTGGATTTTGAAAAGTTGGGATTGTATATAAAAAACGCGGGAGGGTTTGGCCTGTGCGTTTCCTTTCATCCAGCATTTCCTTTAATCGGCATGTTTGGAGTCCCTGTTCATCTATGGGTATACTAATAATCCGTTTCGTATAGTTTTGAAAAATCTCCAAAGCCTCCATATAGGTGGGAGACTCTACCGCTACAACCGCTTTATCATCAAGAAGAACGCGGGCAATAAGATCAATCCCCTGGCAAGCTCCTGATGTAATCAAAAGCTGTTCTTCCAAAACGCATATTCCACGCTCTGCCAACCTTTTCTGGATTTGCTTCTTTAGTCTTGGAATTCGCGGACTTCCGAGATAATGGAGCGGCAAATCCTGCTCCTCATCAAGAAGTCTGGCTACAGCTTCCTTAAGCTCCTCAGCAGGAACGAGAGCAGGATCAGGATAGCCTGAACTCAAGCGAATACAACCATCTGGCAGATCTGGCATCCATGCACCGGGCGGATCATTCTTAAGTGCCGCTTTAATGTTCTCAGAAAAAAAAGATTCAACATTCACTTCAACCAAACACCTTTCCTTCAATCAAATCTTGATTGAATCTCGCAATCTTTAAAGTTAGCTGCTTATTATAAGATACAAATCATAACTTACTATTAATTTTAAACGTTCTTCTGATGAGGGACAACAATCCCTCTCTTTATATTTTCCAAATTCCGGAGCCCCTCTTACACGTAAAAAATAAAGAAAGGCAGATCGTCCGCCTTTCTTCACTTTGTATTCAACTCATTCCATTTCTTTACCATACGTTTCGGTGCCGCACGTAAATAACCTTCTTGAATTAGAGAGGTCAATTCATCCCAGTCTTCCCTATCCGGATTTTGAATGGAAACCCAACCGTGACGTCCTATATATGGGGTTTTGAAATATTTCTCTTTCTGTAGCAATAATTCTTGAGTTTCTCGATCTGACTTGAATGACAAGCTGAATCCTTTCTCGCTTTCACCAGAAATCACGAAGGATTTTCCATTGATTTTAAAAGTATTGTGACCGAAACCATCAATATGTTCAACAGCTTCCGGCAGTGCAAGACAGATATTGCGTACATGATCAAGCACGGCTTCCGTGTATCGTGATTCCATGTTTTAATTCACCTAATATCCACTCTATTTTGCATTCGCATCGGGTTGATGAATTCCAAAAGTATTGCCTTCGGGATCGATATAGTATCCTTGCCAAGCCATTCCGGGCAGGGCAAATTTGGGCATTGCGAGCTTGCCGCCATTCTCGATAATTTTAGCTTCCGTTAAATCGTAGTTTTCCACGCCAATGGTACACGCAAATGCATTTAACGCTTGGCCTGTTTCCGGCGGAGCACTTTGGCGCTGCATCAAAGCACCATCGATGCCATGTTCATTCTCATTGCCAGTCACTGCTCCAAAGTAAGGCATCCCTGCATAATCACTCCAGTCTTGAAATGACCATCCGAACACCTCTCCATAAAACGCCTTTGCCCGTTCCATGTCATTCACATGAATTTCGAAATGAACTATTCTTCCCATGATTTCCTCCTAAGGTACATATGAATTAGCCATTCATTTACATTATTCAGTCTGTGTTCGCTGCCTATTTATTATTATAATTTAAATGGAAATAAATTCAAACAAATTGAAGCTTCATCATACAACCAACCCGGGAACCGCTTTTCAACTTTGAATCCCAAACATTTGCGAAACTATGTGTATATTTTTGTGAAAGCTGGACGAGACTGCTAGTAAATCATTCTAGGAGGTTATCAAATGTTTAGATTCGGGAAGAGAAAGCCGCGAAGCAAGGTCGGTAAATTAATCGATAAGCACGGATATACTCAAGAGGAGTTTGTAAGTGCGTCAGGAATTTCACGCAATACGATAAGCAGAGTTTGCAGCGATCCAAGGTATGTGCCGTCAGCCGGGGTTTTAAAGAAAATCATGAAGGCGGTTCGAAGTATAGATGCAGGCGCAAAGGCAGATGACTACTTTGATTTGTAAACAAAAAGGCCTGGCTTATGGGCGGGCCTAAATGTATTTTTCAATTCTTGTTCATACTCTCCTATCCATGCTCCCAAAACCCAAGCTTTCCTTTCGGAAATAACCTTCATTCCAACGGCCCCGGCTTTTCAAAGTTCAGCTGAGATTCAACGACATCCCCTGAATTAAAATCCCCCACTTCCATTAGGAGCGGGGGATTTTCTTCATTCTCGGCTGATATGTATTGAGGTTCTTTTGTCCCTTTTAGACAAACCCTGCAGGGATTTCTTTTAAACAAGGGCTAGTTATCGATTAGGGACAAAAGGTTATGTATTCCGCTTGAGCTATTTTCGGCCGACCATTTTCTTTATGAACTGAACCACAGGTGACACGATGGATTCATTTACATTCGTAAGGGCATAACCGATCAGACCCAAAATTACCAGGGCCATTATTAATCCTACTATCAATCCCGATGTTTCTCTAAGTTCTTCAAGTACAGCATCCATTCATTATCCTCCCCGGCTTGCCGATGCACTTATTTTTACGGTTTTTCACCGATTTCAAGTCTGAAAGCTTCATTTATCGTTTTTTCTTCGAACATTGACCGATTCTTTTAAATAAGGTTCATTATAACGCATTGGATGATTATGGTCGAGTTGCCACTTTTAAACGCATTCATATTAGTCCTAATCACTAATAAAGGCTTTACCTCTAGCGTTTCTCTTTAAGTCAAAAGATAAACCTTCATTACAACTGCAGAAATGTAAACCTTTTCATTTGTCCAAAACCGACAAAGAAATGACAGAATTATTGTTTTTTAAGAACATTGAGAATATTGTCGAAAAACCTTAAGCTTAATTTAAGAAATACATCTTCTTAGGGGGTGCGCTTTATATGGAAGCCATTACAAGGGACTTTTTCTTATTTTTATCTAAGAATAACCTGCTTAATAATATTGCTAAAAAAAGCGGAGGAAATTTTGCTGCTGGAAAGATCATTGGGGGAACTGATTTCCAAAGTTCCATTAAATTCATTAAACAACTTAATAATAGCGGCTTGTCGGTTACAGTCGACCATCTTGGGGAATTCGTTGATTCCAAGGAAGTGACTCTGGAACGGACGGCAGAATGCATCGAAACCATCGAAATGATCAGCAGGGAAAAACTTGATTCACAGGTTTCTCTGAAAATGACTTCTTTGGGACTTGATATCGATCATAAACTAGTGATTGAGAATATGACGAAAATTCTTGATACAGCCGAAAAACATAAAGTCATGGTCACGATTGATATGGAAGATGAAGTTCGCTGTCAGGCAACAATCGATATCTTTAGACAGTTCAAAGAAAAATACAGCTGCATAAGTACTGTTCTACAAGCATATTTATTCCGCACAGAGAAGGATTTGGAGGACCTTGGCCAATATAAGCCATTCCTTCGTCTCGTAAAGGGTGCCTACAAGGAATCTCCAGAGGTGGCTTTTCCCGAGAAGAATGATGTCGACGAAAACTATAAAAAGTTGATTAAGCAAAGTCTTCTTAACGGAAATTATACGGCCATTGCCTCACATGATGACAAAATCATCGAATATACAAAAGAGCTGGCCAAGAAATATGACATCCCAAATACACAATTCGAATTCCAAATGCTTTATGGCATGAGGAACAAGACTCAATACGAATTGGTCAAGCAAGGTTACAAAATGCGCGTCTATGTACCATACGGTCTGGATTGGTATGGATACTTCATGAGAAGGCTTGCAGAAAGGCCATCCAATATTGCCTTTGCCTTCAAAGGGATGGTCAGAAGCTAAATAAACTTTCAACATTATTAATTGCTACAAAAAATCTATTAAAAGGTGTGATTATCAATGATTTCATATAAACACGAACCATTTGTTGATTTTACAAACGAGGAAAACAAAAAAGCATATCAGGAAGCACTTCAAACTGTTGAGGGCTACTTAGGGCAAGACTACCCTCTTTATATCGGAGCAGAGCAAGTGACGACTGACGAGAAAATCGTTTCATACAACCCGGCAGATAAGCAAGAGGTCATCGGCCGCGTATCGAAAGCGAATAGGGACCTTGCTGAAAAAGCCATGCAGGAAGCTGTTACCGCATTTGAAAGCTGGAAAAAAGTGAAGCCGGAAATCCGCGCTGACGTTTTGTTCAAAGCCGCTGCCATCATTCGCAGACGCAAGCATGAATTCTCTGCGTTATTGACGAAAGAAGCGGGAAAACCTTGGAATGAGGCTGATGCTGATACAGCGGAAGCAATCGATTTCCTTGAATTCTATGCTCGTCAAATGCTGACTCTTAAAGATGGTGTGCCTGTTCAAAGCCGTCCGGGAGAATTCAACCGCTATGATTACATTCCATTAGGAGTAGGCATCATCATTTCTCCTTGGAACTTCCCATTTGCGATCATGGCAGGTACAGCTGTTGCCGCTATCGTTACCGGGAACACAATCCTGTTGAAACCAGCTTCTACTACTCCTATCGTTGCTGCGAAATTCGTTGAAGTGATGCTTGAAGCAGGCCTTCCAGCAGGTGTGTTGAATTTCGTTCCAGGAAGCGGAGCAGAGGTCGGCGACTACCTGGTCGATCATCCTAAAACACGTTTCATCTCCTTCACAGGTTCACGTGATGTAGGTCTGCGCATTTACAAACGTGCTTCAGAAGTGAACGAAGGCCAAATTTGGCTGAAGCGTGTCATCGCTGAAATGGGCGGAAAAGATACAATCGTCGTCGACAAAGAGGCAGATCTTGAATTGGCTGCCCAATCGATCGTGAAATCTGCATTTGGCTTCTCTGGACAAAAATGTTCTGCATGTTCCCGTGCTGTCATCGTTGAAGATGTATATGATCAAGTTTTAGCTCGCGCTGTTGAATTAACAAAACAGCTTACAGTTGGTAATCCTGTAGAAAATCATTTCATGGGACCGGTTATCGATCAAGCTGCTTTTGACAAAATCATGAGCTATATTGAAATCGGGAACGAAGAAGGACGCATTCTGACTGGAGGAGAAGGAGATAGCTCTACAGGCTACTTCGTTCAACCGACAATCGTTGCTGATGTCGATCCGCAAGGCCGCTTGATGCAAGAAGAAATCTTCGGACCAGTCGTTGCCTTCACAAAAGCCAAAGACTTTAACGAAGCACTTGAGATTGCCAATAACACTGAATATGGTTTGACTGGGGCTGTCATTACGACAAATCGCCTTAACATGGAAAAAGCACGCGAAGAATTCCATGTGGGGAATTTGTATTTCAACCGCGGCTGTACTGGTGCAATCGTAGGTTATCAGCCATTCGGCGGGTTCAACATGTCAGGAACTGATTCCAAGGCAGGCGGACCGGACTACTTGCAGCTTCATATGCAAGCAAAAACAACATCCGAAACATACTGATAATGTTCCATTAAGCAATTTGAAGATAATTTGAAACCTCTATGGTTTTCGTATCTTCCATTCTGGATACGGAAACCGAAACGAGGTTAAATGGAGGAAGTGACAAATAGGTTGCTTCCTCTTTTAAAACAAAAAATTATATATTTCATCACGAAGGGAGTCTTTTATGGATTACGCATTAATAATTTCAATCAGCATCTACATGGCTGGCATGCTTTTCATTGGTTACTTCGCTTACAAAAGAACTTCCAATTTAAATGATTATATGCTGGGCGACCGGGGTCTTGGACCTGCTGTCACTGCATTGAGCGCCGGTGCCGCCGATATGAGCGGTTGGCTTTTAATGGGTATGCCTGGTGCCATGTTCGCAACTGGACTAAGTTCCATCTGGATTGTAATCGGTCTCACACTGGGAGCCTATGCAAACTGGCTGTATGTTGCACCAAGATTGAGGACTTATACGGAAGTAGCCAATAACTCGATTACGATCCCCGCTTTCCTGGAAAATCGTTTTGGCGAGGGCTCACAGATCTTAAGGCTCATTTCGGCTTTAGTTATCCTCGTATTCTTTACCTTTTACGTTTCTTCCGGAATGGTATCCGGCGGTGTCTTATTCCAAAGTACATTCGGACTTGATTACCATTCAGGTTTATGGATTTTGACAGGTGTCGTCGTCGCCTATACATTATTCGGCGGATTCCTGGCAGTAAGCTGGACAGACTTTGTACAAGGAATCATCATGGTCATCGCCTTGGTTCTTGTCCCGATCGTCACCCTTACTCATGTGGGCGGATTCGGTGAATCCATCGACACGGCACGTTCCATTGATCCAGCTCTATTGAATATCTTCACAGGAACGAGCTTTTTAGGAATCATCTCACTGTTTGCATGGGGACTCGGTTACTTCGGACAGCCGCATATCATTGTCCGCTTTATGGCGATCAGTTCTGTTAAGGAAATCAAGAAAGCCCGTAATATCGGAATGGGCTGGATGATCTTCTCCAGTATCGGTGCGATGCTGACTGGATTCATCGGAATCACGTATTATTTCAAAAACGGTCTCAAGTTAGCTGATCCTGAAACGATTTTCATAGAATTAGGGGAAATCCTATTCCACCCGCTTATCACTGGTTTCCTGATTTCAGCGATACTGGCAGCCATCATGAGCACGATTTCTTCGCAGCTTTTGGTTACCGCCAGCTCATTAACAGAGGATATATACAAAACCTTCTTCCGCCGTACCGCTTCAGATAAAGAACTTGTTTTCCTGGGCAGGCTTTCCGTACTGATCATTTCGATCATCGCGCTGATCCTATCTTGGAAGCAGAATGACACAATTCTTGGACTTGTCGGGTATGCTTGGGCTGGATTCGGTTCTTCATTCGGTCCGTTGGTCTTACTGAGCCTATGCTGGAAACGGATGACAAGATGGGGCGCTTTAGCAGGGATGATCGTTGGTGCCGCTACTGTAATTTTCTGGTCGATGGCTGGATTATCCGATACGCTTTATGAAATGATTCCTGGTTTTGGCGCAAGCTTGATCGCCATCATCCTGGTCAGTCTTCTAACAGCGAAACCATCAAAAGAAGTAGAAGCGAAATTCGAAGAATTCGAAAAAACTTTAAAACAATAATAAAACCCCTAAAAGGAACGGTATTTTTTCATATACCGTTCCTTCTTTGTTCTTGCCCCTATACACATCATTAGTTTAAACGTATTATTAAACTAAGTTGTCATACACTTCAAAAAACTGCAGGGGGCCATATATGTCATTAGAAAAAATCCTGACACTCACAAACATCAACGATATAACGGATATGGTCAGCACTTATTTAAAAAAACCAGTCGTCATCGAAAATGACCAATTTTTATTGCTGGCATATAGTTCATATTATATCGAGCACTTCGACCAAGCCAATCGGCAAACCATCTTCACAAAGCATTGGCCGATTCCAATCCTGGAAAAATTCATGGATGAAGGCATTGTCGAACAGCTTAAAACAGTGGAGCATCCCTTTAGGGTGAAACAAATCGAGGAAATCGGGTTAAATCAAAGGGTCGTTGTGAGCGCCGTTCATAAAGGACAGGTCTTCGGGTTCATTTGGGTCCAAGAAACGGAAATGATGACTGATTCCGATCTGGAATTTTTACACGAAGTTTCCCATCATATCGGCAAGCTTCTTTATCAGAAAAAACAGATAAATATGAAAAAAGATGAAGAAAAAAATGAGTTTTATCAAAAGGTCATTGACGAAGTCTATCAAACGGAAAACCAAATAAAATGGGAAGCCGCCAATATGAGTCTTCTCATTCCGGAAACCTTCCTTGTCAATGTCTTTACCATCGCTCAATCAGATGCGGAACATTTCGATGAATTAGCGGATACAGTCAGTCTGTTCGCCAATGCGTTGAATCATTTTACCCATGTATTCACAAACCAATTGAAGATCATCGTCCTGATTGGCAGCAACGGAAAAGGGAAAGACCTGCTTACCGATAGCGCCAATGATTTAACGAATACCGTTCTTTCCCAATTCACTGACAAAAAGGTATTCCCGGGAATCGGAAATGAGTACTCTTCGATTCTTCAATTAAGAAAATCCTATCTCGAAGCCCTGGAAGTGATCAACGCAGCCAAATTCATCGGTGAACCCGAACAGCTTCCCTTCCAATATGGCAAGCTTGGGATTTTCCGTTACCTCGAAATGATCTCCAACCATCATACTAAAACGAATTATATCAATACGGATTTAGAAATTCTTCAAAAGAAGGACCTGGAAAGCCAGACCAAACTCCTTCAAACACTGGAAATATATCTCTTGAACAATTGCCGGATCAAACCGACATCGGAACAGCTATACATTCATACCAACACATTGAAATATAGATTGAATCAGATAACCGATCTCACCTCAATCGATTTTGATGACTTTCATTCGAGAATGCAACTATACATCGACTTACAGCTTTTAAAGCAGAGATCTTAAAGAACGTCCCGTTTTTGAGTTCGGGTGATTCAATAAGCGAAGGAGAGAAGAAACGCGGCGAGGACTGCCGGCTTCTTCTCTCCTTATTCATGCTTTACCTATTTACTGGACTCACCTTATGCGGAAACTTTAGGCCTCCCAGTACGAACAAAATCCATGATTTCCTCTTTCGATAGTTTGCTAAGACCCAGAGTTTCAATGGTTCTTCCACTTTGCGGAGTGCCCCCAACAAGAATTTCCCGGCTTATCGCTTGAACCAAGAACCATTCCGTCTTTATCCGTGATAAGTACATCATGACCGATACCTTCACTTGTTATGTTCACAATTTCTTGAGCTAATTTGGCTAACATATTATCCCCCCTGGTTATCGCAAAACCATGAAAAACCAGCTCGTAAATAACTTGAGCTGGTTTTTCATGTATCTTCTTCTATTAAATGAATTTAATAGCATTTTCCCTCAAGAAACATTTTCCTTGTCGCCGGTGTACTCACGCTCCCAAAAATCGGCGTTTTTTATGCCTAAAGCTTTTGGATTGAAAACCGGATCGATTCCTGCTTTCTTTTGCTTTTCGTAATCCTTTAACGTAATGAGCGCCGGTTTAGCAAGGATTAAAATGGCAATGACATTGAGCCATACCATAATGCCTAAACCCGCATCCCCTAATGCCCAAGCCAGCTCTGCCGTACGCACGGATCCGTAAAAACTGGCCGCCAGGATGACGAGCTTCAAGGCGAACATGGCCGATTTACCATTCCGGTTGCGCATTAAATAGGCGATATTGGTTTCAGCGATATAATAGTAGGCCATGATCGTCGTAAAGGCGAAGAAGAAAAGGGCGATTGCAACAAAGCCAGCACCAAAACCTGGGATCACGCTATCAATTGCCGCTTGTGTATACCCTGGACCAGGTGTTACATCTCCCAAATTATTGACGATAAATGAACCACTTTCCGCTTGTGTATTATACATTCCTGTAAATAAAATCATGAAGGCCGTAGCGGAACAAACGAACAATGTGTCGATATAAACCGAGAATGCTTGAACAAGCCCCTGCTTTGCCGGATGTGATACTTCCGCCGCAGCCGCAGGATGAGCTCCTGTCCCTTGGCCGGCCTCATTCGAATAAACGCCGCGTTTCACTCCCCAAGCTATCGCCATGCCAATGATTCCCCCAAATGCGGAATCCAACCCGAAGGCACTTCTGAATATCAAAGAGATGACTCCTGGTAATTCTGTGATATTCATTAGAACTATGACAACAGATAGCAATATATAACCAAGGGCCATAAAAGGGACGATTAAGGTTGCAGCATTAGCTATCCGTTTTACACCGCCGAATATAATGAAGCCAAGTAAAAGGACAATGGCCAAACCAGTGAACACCGGTTTGATGCCGAATGCATTTTCCACCCCGGCAGCAATCGAATTGGATTGAACACCTGGCATAAGGATGGCCATGGCTATAAGGGCCGCAAATGCAAAAAGAACAGCAAACCACTTCACGCCCATTCCTTTTTCAATATAATAGGCTGGTCCCCCTCGATATTGACCGTCTTGTTTGACTTTATAAATTTGAGCTAAAGTGGATTCCACAAATGCACTGGCCGCTCCTATGAAGGCTATGGCCCACATCCAGAAAACGGCTCCTGGACCGCCAAAGGCGATAGCCGTGGCCACCCCTGCAATGTTACCTGTACCGACCCGACCTGAAAGGGCTATGGATAAAGCCTGGAATGAGGAAACCCCCGCTTCCGAACTTTTTCCTTGGAACATCAAAAGGACCATTTCCTTAATATGCCTCACTTGCAGGAAACGGGTCAAAATCGAGAATAATAAACCTACTCCCAATAAAATATAAATGACTGGCGAACTCCATAAAACTCCATTTAAAGCCGTAATAAATTCAGACAATCAAGCTCCCCCTTTATAGTTTGAAAATTCTAACTTATATTTTAATGATTATATTTCATCTTGATGGATTAAACAACAGTTTTCACGTGAGGAAACCTCACATAAACATTTTTATTTTTCCACTTGCAAATACCCCGATAATCACATTCCGAATACAAAAAAACGCCAGCGATTCCGCCGGCGTCATGTTTTTGCATATTGATCAAGATACTTTAATCGCACCCAATATTTCCTGTTCCAATTGATTGGTTCTCTCCATTTTTGTTGATTCCGTCCATCCAAAATTTCCAGCCATATAATCGATCACTGCATGTTTATGCGTTTGGACTAAATCGATATCGAATAACAGTGTCCCCGTCCTGCGGAAAAAGAAATCCACTGGGGTCGCGGCCATTTCATGATCAACTGCGTATTTCAGCTGTACGAACAATTTCTTTGGAAGACCGCTGTTCTCTCCTCCGTCTCCTTCGTTTTTGGCGATATCGAATAGTACAGGTGCGTTGGACCCGTACATGGCCAATATCTCTTTGGCGTCCTTTGCAGCGAGCCCTGAGTCAACTCCCATTTGAACATGTTGCTTGATATAATCGGAGAAGTTTCTTGATCCCCCGACATCCCCTCCGGAAATCGGCATGCCTTTCGTGCTGCTGGCTGGATAAGTTTTATTGGATTGCTGGGCTAGCTTCCCTGCCAAAAGGTCGACCGTCGTTTTGGCCATTTTGCGATAACCGGTCAATTTCCCACCAGCAATCGTGATAAGGCCAGAATCGGACTCCCAGATTTCATCTTTCCTTGATATCTCAGAAGGATCTTTCCCTTCTTCAAGAATCAACGGCCTTACCCCAGCCCAGCTGGATTCGATATCATCATCCGTAATGTTCACTTCTGGAAACATATAATGTATGGACTTTAATAGATAGGCACGGTCTTCGGAAGTAACGGTCGGCACTGCAGGATCACCATCATAAAAAGTATCCGTAGTCCCTACATAAGCTTTACCTGCTCTCGGGATGGCAAAAATCATCCGGCCATCAGGCGTATCAAAATAAAGCGCCTGCTTCAACGGGAATCTCGATTGGTCGATGACCACGTGCACACCCTTGGATAACTTCAGCGTTTTCCCATTTTTCGATTGGTCCTTCTCACGAATGGAATCCACCCACGGACCTGCTGCATTAATAACTTTGTCTGCGTATATTTCATAAGCATCACCTGAAAGCAAATCGGCCACTTGGACTCCGTTCACCTTACCGTTTTCATATAACAATTTATCCACTTTTGTATAATTTATCGGTGTTGCACCTTTATCGACAGCCGCCTTCATGACTTCAATCGTAAGACGTGCATCATCTGTCCGATATTCAACATAGTAGCCTCCGCCCTTCAGTCCCTCTTTCTTAACGAGAGGCTCCCGTTTTAGTGTTTCATCCGCCGAAAGCATTTTCCTGCGTTCAGATTTTTTAACTCCTGCAAGGAAATCATAGACTCGAAGCCCAATCGAAGTACTGAATTTCCCGAAGGTGCCTCCTTTATGCATCGGTAACAGCATCCATTCCGGCGTGGTCACATGCGGTCCATTCTCATATACGATTTCTCGCTCTTTACCAACCTCGGCAACCATTTTTATTTCAAATTGCTTCAAATACCGCAATCCGCCATGAACAAGTTTTGTCGAGCGGCTTGAAGTACCAGCAGCAAAATCCTGCATTTCAACCAAAGCCACTTTCATCCCACGGGTCGTTGCATCCAGAGCGATCCCTGCACCGGTAATTCCCCCACCAATGACAACCACATCAAATTTCTCTTTTTTCAGAGTTTCGACCGTTTCTTCCCGATATATATTTGAAAACCTCATGCCTGACTCCTCCTTTAAGTATTGCATTCTATTGTTTTTTGTATGAATTGGCGCTGTCCCCTCGTGAATTCTGCACTTTTAATCGTGAATTCTACGTTTACTCGTGAATTCACACGATTTACTCGTGAATTCTCACGGTTTACTCGTGAATTCTGCACTTTTACTCGTGAATTCTGCGTTTATTCGTGAATTCGCGCCATTTACTCGTGAATTTACACGATTTACTCGTGAATTCGCGCCATTTACTCGTGAATTCTGCGTTTACCGTGAATTCGGTCATTATATTCAATTGGTTCATTTGTTCGCATAAGTTATATAGATATTAATATCCCTAATCTGCCGTTAAAAACAAAAAAAGAGACCATAAATGCACATTATCGAATTAACGATAACGCATTCATGGTCTCTCCTGTTCTCCGGCCGAGTTATTAACTTGATTTCATTATAGCATACTCCAGCTCATTTGAGAAAGAATTCATGTTGTTTTTTATTTAAATGCCATAGCGGCATGTACGGCTTTCTTCCAGCCTTCATATAATTTTTCACTTTCTTGCTCTTCCATGGATGGTTCAAAGGTTTTGTCTACCGCCCATTGCCGGGAGATTTCTTCTTGATCCTTCCAATACCCGACAGCAAGTCCTGCAAGGTATGCAGCACCTAATGCTGTAGTTTCGTTTATGGTCGGCCTCTCGACGGGCACACGTAATAAGTCGCCCTGGAATTGCATCAAGAAGTCATTCTTGACTGCCCCGCCATCCACTCTTAATGTTTGCAGCTCGATTCCTGAATCCGCCTCCATTGCATCAAGGACATCCTTCGTTTGATACGCAAGTGATTCAAGTGTGGCGCGAATGAAATGTTCTTTTGATGTGCCGCGCGTCAAACCAAAAACGGCTCCCCGCACTTCGCTGTCCCAATATGGAGTTCCAAGTCCTACGAAAGCTGGTACCACATATACTCCATCCGTACTTTCCACCCGTTTTGCATAGTCCTCGCTGTCCTTGGCATCATGCAGCATCCGCAGGCCATCGCGGAGCCATTGGATGGCGGAGCCAGCTACGAATATACTGCCTTCCAGTGCATATTCGACCTTCCCATTCAAGCCCCAAGCAAGGGTCGTCAATAGTCCGTGTTCGGAGCTGACAGCCTTGGTTCCTGTATTCATGAGCATGAAACAGCCTGTTCCATACGTATTTTTAGCCATTCCTTCATTAAAGCAGGCTTGGCCGAATAATGCTGCCTGCTGATCACCGGCTGCCCCGGCGATCGGAATCGATTGGCCGAAGAAATGATATTCGATCGTACGTGCATATTCCTCAGAGGAAGGCCTCACTTCCGGCAGCATCGACTTTGGTACAGTCAATATCTCAAGCAGTTCTTCATCCCATTTCAGTTCATGGATATTGTACATCAATGTCCGGGATGCATTGGAATAGTCCGTTACATGAGCCTTGCCTCCTGATAGCTTCCAGATCAGCCAAGTATCGATGGTACCGAATAACAGCTTGCCTTCATCCGCCTTTTGCCGCGCCCCTTCCACATTATCGAGGATCCATTTCACTTTCGTTCCGGAAAAATAGGCATCTATCAACAATCCCGTTTTATCCCGGAATAAATCATTAAGTCCCTTTTCCTTCAACTCATCACAGATTCCACTTGTTTGCCTGGACTGCCATACAATCGCATTATAGACAGGCGTACCTGTTTCCTTATCCCAAACGACTGCCGTTTCACGCTGGTTGGTGATCCCGATACCAGCAATTTGCTCTGGCTTTACACTGGATTCAGATAGTACACCGGCGATCACCGCCAGGATCGACCCCCAAATCTCATTGGCGTTATGCTCGACCCAGCCTGGTTTAGGGAAATGCTGTGTGAATTCCTTTTGGGAGGAATGGACGATTTCCCCCTTTTCATTAAATAAAATCGCCCTCGAACTTGTTGTTCCTTGATCTAATGATAAAATGTATTTTTCCATTGTGTATGCCCCTCCTTTTAATTAACTAGCGATATTTCTGCTATCCAATTCATGTGACTGTTTTTTACCAAAAGCATAGGCTACTATCAATAGTACCAGGCTTGCACCTATAACAGACCAAAATCCTGCCGTTATTTCCCCCATGAAGAATGCCTTATAACAAACGGCACCTAGTGAACCCCCTACAATCGGTCCAACGACCGGAATCCATGAATAGCCCCAGTTGGAATTTCCTTTACCGGGTATCGGCAGCAAAAAGTGAGCGATGCGCGGCCCAAGGTCGCGGGCCGGGTTAATGGCGTATCCTGTCGTTCCCCCAAGTGACATCCCGATCACGACAATCAATAACCCGACTGCGAAAGGGTTTAGGCCCTCTGTAAAATTATTGGCCCCTATAAATAATAGACCAAGAATAAGGATGAAAGTTCCAATCATCTCACTTAATAGATTTGAAAATGTGTGCGGGATTGCAGGTGAAGTCGCGAATACACCAAGCTTCGCCCCTGGATCATCCGTAGCTTTCCAGTGTGGCAAATAGTGCAGGAATACTAGAGTTGCGCCGAGTATCGCGCCAATCATCTGGGCAACGATGTAACCGGGCACATCACTCCATGGAAATTCTCCAATAATGGCAAAACCTACTGTGACCGCCGGGTTTAAATGCGCCCCGCTTATGGAACCCACTGCAAAAACACCCATGGTAACCGCCAATCCCCACGCAATCGTGATAACGATCCAGCCGGCATCTTTTGCATAGGAACCTTTTAAGGATGAACCTGCCCCAATACCTGCTCCGAATAAAACTAAAATCATCGTGCCTAACACTTCTCCCCAAAATGGAGTCATGATAAAACCCTCCCCTGATAATTTTTTAAACCTTGCCAACAAATAAAAGGAGATCCACAGCAGAACTATATTCATAAAAAAATTATGAATATATCTGTTGTGAATCTCCTAGTCTCCGTCACATATATTAACTTGTACTGTAAAATATACTAGGTTATGAAAACGCTGTCAATATTTTGCGAAAAATTAATCTATTATTCTGTAATTTTTTTCAATTTTTCCCTATTAGACGATATCCCATAATTCAGTTTTTGAAGTGGTGATTGACGAGGCGCCGGCATCAAGGGCATTCAGGACTTCATCCGAAGTACGTATGAGGCCGCCTGCAAAAATCGGTGTCTGCAATCGTTCCTTCACTTCTTTTATCATCCATGGCATGGCGCCCGGCAATACTTCGATATAATCCGGCTTGGTTTTCTGCACCAGCTTATAACTTTTCTCAAGCGCATGTGAGTCTATTAAAAAGATTCGCTGGATGGCAATGACCCCCTTTTGCTTCGCCTTCAATATAACGCTTGATTTAGTCGAAATCAGCCCATAGGGGTTATATTCCTGACAAATGAATTCTGTCGCGTACTCATCACTTCTTATGCCATGGATCAAATCGACATGATAAATCATTTTCTTATTATGCTGCTTAGCCATCATACTTACATTTTTCAATTGTGAGATATGCAAATCAAGAAACACACCTATTTCATAGGAACTTTCTAGAAATCTTTCAAAATCCTTCATGCTTGCTGAAGCAGGCAAAATCTTCTGATCCATCATCATCCTCCTCATTCCCAGAAAAACTCAAAACTTCAAGTCATTTAGTATATTTTAAAGAACTTGATTTATCAAACACATTTTTTCATGAACCATGTAACCTTAACACTATCATACCTTTCACACCCTTTATAGATTGCGGCAAAGGATATATGTAAAATATCCCCTTGAATCATAAAGAGAGTTTCATTTTTAATGCACCTTCGACGAGTTCATACGATCTAATTGTGCCAATGGGAATCTTTCTCACGATGCTCCAAGCATTAACATTCATTTTGATCGCTCTTTTTTCATATTCAAAAAATGGCGGTCTGTTAAATATCCTTTGGTTGATGAAATCCCTGTCAATTGGTTCCATTTCGACTAATTCAAATGAAATCGTTCTTTTTTCCACATGAACCGGTTTTAATGTAATCCGGAAAGCCACGTTTTTCTTAAACATCATTTTTTTCACTTCCATCGTTCCGGAAAGCACAATATGCCTTGGCGTAATTTCGACTTTAATCTCCTGACCAGATGATTTCATTTTTATGATTCTCTCTATCATGGCATCAGTTACCGTAATCGGTATGCCATTTTTGAATGGACTCATCCTTGCATTCCCTCCCCACTCAAAGCATATGCCGGATTCCCTGATGCCGTTAACATTTCAGCCCGGATTAATAAACGGTATATTCGAAATATTCCAGCTCCACCCCTTGACCTTCGTAAAAACTACCTGTATAGTCATAGTTAATTTAATAGACAACTCTTATCCAGAGAGGTGGAGGGACTGGCCCTTTGATGCCTCAGCAACAGACTGATCTTGTACTGTGCTAATTCCAGAAGTTTAAAAACTTGAAGATAAGAAGAGTATATAGCTTTGTTGCCAACACCTCTTCTTATTTTTTAAGAAGAGGTTTTTTATTTTGGCTGTTTTCACATACTTTGTTGCTATTTACCAGGTAGTGGGTTGTGGTTGATTTCCCCTCAAGATGCTCGCTTTCCGCGGGGCGGGCGGTGAGCCTCCTCGGCGTAAACGCCTGTGGGGTCTCACCTCTCCCGCTGCTCCCGCAGGAGTCTCGCACTTCCGCTCCAATCAACCTTAAATAGTTTCGTTTAAAAACAACAATCTTTACGAAAAGAGCCTTTATTTTTAAAAGGAAAGAAGGAATGCAACATGTCAATCACATTAACGAAAGCCCCATTCAGGGCCGACCACGTCGGAAGTTTATTAAGACCGGAACGTTTACATATTGCCAGGAAGGACTTTAAGGAAGGTACCATTTCAGCTGAGAGGCTTCGTGAAATTGAAACTGAAGAAATCAATCGGATCGTCGATAAACAAATCGAAGTTGGTTTAGAGGCCGTTACGGACGGTGAATTCAGACGAACATGGTGGCACTTTGACTTCCTCGAACATTTAAATGGCATCGAGGGATATGTAACTGAAAAAGGCCTCACATTCGATGGTGTCGAAACAGAGAGATATAATGTTCGCAATACCGGGAAGGTTTCATTCAACCCTGAACATCCCTTCATTCGTGATTTCATTGAATTGAACAAAATCGTGAACGGACGTGCCGTTGCCAAGCAAACAATCCCCAGTCCGAATCAATTATTTGCTGCAGGCATTCATAATGAAGACGTCTACCCTGATATTGAAGACTATGCAAATGATATCATCAACGCCTATCAGCATGCTTTGAAAGCCTTTTATGAAGCAGGTGTGCGTTATCTTCAATTGGATGATGTATATATTGCCAGACTTTCAGCTCCGGATTTCCAGTTCAAAGATGGAAAATATACGAGGGAACAATTAATTGATCTTGCACTTCGGGTCATTAATGGAGCATTGGAAGGCAAACCAGAAGACCTTATCGTCACTACCCATCTATGTCGCGGAAACTACCAGTCGACATGGGCATTTGAAGGAAGCTATGCCCGTATCGCCCCAACTTTATTGGCAAAAGAAAAAGTGGATGGATTCTTCTTGGAATATGATGATCAACGCTCAGGGGATTTCAAACCATTGGAATACATTCCAAATGGCGGTGCACGGGTCGTACTGGGTGCCGTCACTTCAAAAAATGGAGAAATCGAGGACAAGGAAGCTGTTAAGGCACGCATTAAAGAAGCATCGCACTTCGTTCCGCTCGAACAATTATGCTTAAGCCCTCAATGCGGCTTCGCCTCCACCCATCACGGCAACAAGCTAACCGAAGCACAGCAATGGGAAAAACTGAAATTCGTCGTTGATGTAGCGAAAGAAGTATGGGAATGATTATTTTACGGAGACTTTAAAACTTATTTACAGGATTCAAACAACCTAATCGGCTTCAATATAAGCGTGCCGATTAGGTTTATTCTTATAACCCTAAAACTGAAAGCAAACAAAAAAGAACGGCCATCTGGACGTTCCCTTTTTACTTGCAGCTATCATCATCATCATCCTCCATTTTCTTCACGAATATATCATCCGTCACCCTATCTTCCAGCTTGTTCCTCAAGGCCAATTCCGCAGCCTTCCCATCACTAGGCGATCCGTCCGAGAAGTACATCGGAAACAGGGAGAAAAACATAACGTAGAAAGAAAAATAGATGAATTGATACCAGATCACCGAGCTGTCCAGGATATTCTGATACACTAAGCTATATATGATCAGCATGCTGACTAAATTAAAGATAGCCCCCCCTAAATATATCAGCGTATTCGTCAATCGATTATCATGTTTCAATCCCTTGAACTCGCAAGTCCCATTCCAAAAATAATATTTCCTCACCTCTATGTTCCGAAAGGCGAAAAGTTTATTGCCACACCCGATCAAGATTTTCTTTTCTGATCCCCCAAAGAGCGTAACAAAGAAAATATGCCCGCTCAAATGTATCAGCGTAACGATCGGCATGATCAAAAAAAAGGAAAATAGAAATTTAATGATATCAGAGAGACCAAACATATTTAACTAACCCCCTCCTTACCAGGATGCTACTCTGATACCCTGCCCACACTGGTTATAACTAGTAAATTTTCACAGTGGTAATATGTTGCTTTCCACAAATGATAAGAGGATAATTGTTCTCCTTCCGCTTCACTTCGAACTTCGAACGATCATATCGACCCTCCCCCTGCTTTTTCCGGCATTCAAAAAAAAACAGGCTATCACCTTCCAAAAATACTGGAAAAGCGATAGCCTTTACATCTTTATTTAGCGATTGGGGGTGCGAAGGATTTCTGCGTTGTTTTGTCCTGGCTCCAAGCCTGCATGTTTATATTCAGGGGTGAAAACCGATGTTTTGATCGGGCAGGCGATTTGCCTCTGGACATTCCCTTTTCCGTCAGGAACCTCGACGATCATTCCCCTCTCCTTCAATTGGGGATGCTCACCCGCTTCTGTGAAAGTCAGCACTGGTTCTGCGCAGGCCTCGAATTCAGCGAATATCTCCTGCCATTCATGAAAATCTCTTTCGAGGAAAGCCAGCCGGACGGCCGTTTTAAACCTGATTCCGCTTTCTTCATCGCTTTTCTTGCTCAGCTCATATAATTCGGGTGCACCGATCGCTTCACATAATGCTTTTCGAAAAGGGGGCTCAAGGCTACCTACCGAAAAATAGCGTCCATCTTTCGTTTCGTAAAAGTCATAAAAAGACCCTCCGTTCAGCATCAGTTTTTCTGGTTCAAGTTCAAGGCCACCTTGTAAACTCAGAGGTGCGGATATGGCATTCAAGGCAAAACTGCAGTCGGTCATGCTGATGTCGATGGCTTGGCCGAATCCTGTTCTTTCCCTGTGAATGACTGCAGATAATATTCCGATGACAGCATGCAATGAGCCTCCGGCAAGATCTGCTATTTGGGTTCCGTTTTTTGCCGGACCGTCCTTTTTCGTACCGGAATAGCCTGATAAGCCTGCTATCGAAATATAATTGATATCATGTCCCGGTCGTTCTTTATAGGGACCAGTCTGGCCATAGCCCGTGATGGAACAGTAAATCAGCTTCGGGTTGATCGATTTTAATGCCTCATACCCCAGACCCAAACGTTCCATGACACCTGGACGGAATTGTTCAATGACGATATCGTATTCCGTCACTAGGTTTCTTACGGATTCGATAGACTCGGATTGTTTTAAATCCAGTGTGATCGACTTCTTCGATCTGTTAAGATATTGATTCACACCCCATGAATCCTTTGTCCCCGGCCTCTCCACCTTCAAAACATCCGCTCCTAAATCCGCTAGCATCAAAGTGGCAAATGGGCCTGGCAGTAACGTTGAAAAGTCCAATACTTTTAAATGAGTCAATAAGGTCATCAGCTGTGCACCTTCCCTTTCCCTTTAAAATAGTAAAAGCCCTCCAGTCGTTCCGTACATGCAATTTAGCTGAGTTTACGATTATCATATAACACCTCCCATAATATTTGTATAAATTTCCATTTAATAAAAATAAAAGACCAGGAATCAGCTTCCTGGCTTTTGATAATGAGCCTATAGAAAACAAGGAAAAACCGGACAATTCAATACTGCATTGTCCGGCTGCTTTTACTTTAAGCTTGTTCAGTCATATTTTTTGTCAAAGTCAAATTCGACTTCATCAAGTTTAACGAATTTAGTTTTTCTTATAAATTTATAGCCAAGCCATAGACCAAGGAAAAGCGGAATCCCCAAGTATGCAGCTACAACACTGCCCCAATCGATATGGTCTGAGAAAAAGGCTTGGATATTTTGGGACAGGATGACGATCATGCCGATTAAAATGGCAAAAATCGGTCCGATCGGGAACCATAATGCCTTATATGGCAGCTTCTCCAATGAATGGCCTTGAGCGATGAACGCTTTCCGGAAACGGTAATGGCTGATGGAAATTCCGAGCCAAAAGATGAATCCTGTAATTCCGATGGCATTCATTAACCAAATATACACTTTGCCATCGCCGAATATGGAGGCTAAAAAGGCCAGCATGCCGATGGAGCATGTCAAAACCATGCCTGCAACCGGTACGCCTCGTTTATTAAGTTTTGCAAAAATGCGCGGTGCTTGCCCATCTTTTGCCATTGAATATAGCATACGGGTAGATGCATATAGACTAGAGTTACCTGCAGATAATACCGCTGTTAAAATGACGGCATTCATAAGCGAAGCGGCAAAGGCGACTCCAGCTTTTTCAAAAATGAGCGTGAATGGACTTACCATGACGTTATCACCTTGCAAACTCGAGTTCGTATAAGGGATAAGCAGTCCAATTACGAAGATTGCCAATACGTAAAAGAGCAAGATCCTCCAGAAGACACTTTTAATGGCCTTCGGTATATTCCGTGCAGGATCTTCACTTTCCCCGGCAGCCACACCGACAATTTCGGTACCTTGAAAAGAAAAGCCAGCCGCTATGAAAACGATGAAGACACCCATGAACCCGCCCGGGAAAGGAGCGTCATCGACGGTGAAGTTTTTAAAGCCTACTGCTTCGCCGCCCATAATGCCGACGATCATTAGCAGCCCGACGATAATAAAAATAACGATGGCGGTTACTTTTATGAAGGAAAACCAGTATTCCCCTTCACCATATCCTTTAACGGATAAATAGTTCAATAGGAAAATGAGCACCAAGAATGATGAACTCCATAACAATGATGGACTATTCGGAAACCAGAATTTCATGATCATTGTCGAGGCTGCCAACTCTGCGGCTATCGTCATCGACCAATTGAACCAATACGTCCATCCCAAGGCAAAACCAAATGCCGGATCGACGAATTTCGATCCATAGGTACTGAAAGAGCCGCTTGTCGGCATAAAGGCTGCCAATTCCCCTAAGCTCGTCATCACGAAGTACACCATTGCCCCAACTAAGGCATAAGCAAGTAATGCCCCGCCTGGCCCAGCTGTATGAATGGCTGCACCGCTGCTGAGGAACAGCCCGGTACCAATAGCCCCGCCAATGGAAATCATCGTTAAATGGCGGGATTTCAAACCGCGCTTTAACCCTTGTTCTTCTTGCTTTGGAGGATGCAAGATGTCATTTTCTTGTTTTGGTATCATAATTTTTCATCCCTTTCTATATAAGCGCTTTCATATATGGGGAAATCATTTAATAAATTTTCCTATTTCATAGACTCTCAAATAGACCTAATTTACAATTCGAATTCCTTTTCTGAATATATGCAATTTTCATGCCAAATTTACAAAGCGCAATATTCAACAGATTATCCAAAAAAATGCCTTCAATAGACAAATTTCTTTGCACTTTACGCCATGGTTTTTTGCACATTATGCCATGGTTTTTTGCACATTTATTCATTTGGTTTAATTTAAATACATTCCAAATATTACTAAAAGAATATATCCAAAGAATATTTCTATTAAAATCCATTTTTCTCCATTTTATTCCTTTAAATGTCATATTTTTCGCGAGTTTTCTCCATTTGATAATAATTATGAAACGATGTAAAAATGAGGTATTCTCATGAAGGAGTTGAGTGTTATGAAAGGTAAGGTATTTTTAGGAACTGCACTATCAATCGGTCTATTATTTTCTGCTATTCCCCATCAAGAAGCTTTAGCGGCAAAAAATGTGTTAAGTGTTGAAAAGTACAATAAGCATAGGGATTCGCTAGAATACAAGTCTGGGAAGCTTACGGACCCGTCAAAGCAAACGGCAGAAGATATCATTCTTACCTTTTTTGATGAGAACAAAAAGTCTTACAAGCTAGAAAAGCAAAAGGCGAAGGACTCCTTCACGATCGAGAAAGAAAGCAAGGATGAACTGGGCAATACCGTCCTTAAATTGCAACAAACCTATAAAGGCGTACCAGTATGGAATTCCACACAAGCCGTATTGATTGACGCTAAAGGTGTATTGACCGTCGTGTCCGGTACGGTTGAAGCCAATCTAAACACGAAATTAGGGAAAAAGGCTAAAAAAGGCATCAGTGAATCCGAAGCTATCAAAATAGCTGAAGCGGATCTGGGGTTCACACCTGCTTACGAGCAATCACCTGAATCTGACCTGTATGTATACGCAAATGAAGGCAAGGCCGATTATGTATATAAAGTCAATTTGAAATTCTTAAGTCCGGAACCAGGAAATCATCATTATTTCATTTCAGTCAAAACGGGTAAAATCCTGAATAAATATAATACATTGGATGAAGTGACGGGGACCAACTCCGTCGGAACGGGCACTGGCGTCTTAAACAATACGGTGTCGCTGAACACTACCTTATCCAACGGTCAATACTACTTACAAGACAATACACGCGGTAAAGGCATCTACACGTATAACGCCAATAACCGTTCAAGATTGCCTGGTACACTCTTTTCCAACACAACAAATGCTTTTACTGCTTCTGCCGATAAAGCTGCGGTGGATGCTCATTATTATGCGGGTAAAACCTATGATTATTACAAATCCACATTTGGCCGGAACTCCTATGATGGTAATGGAACCATCCTGAAATCAACCGTCCATTATGGCTCGAGATACAATAATGCTTTTTGGGATGGCACCCAAATGGTTTACGGTGATGGAGATGGCACGACGTTCATCCCATTATCCGGCGGGCTCGATGTCGTTGCGCATGAATTGACGCATGCCGTCACTTCCTCGGAATCGAACCTTACCTATCAATATGAATCCGGTGCTTTGAATGAAGCGATATCTGATATTTTTGGCACTGTCGTAGAATTTAAGAATCAAAGTGCCAAAGCCGACTATTTGGTCGGGGAAGATATTTACACACCTAACATTTCCGGTGATGCACTCCGCTCGATGGCCAATCCAACATTGAATGGGGACCCTGACCATTATTCGAACCGTTATACAGGAACGGGTGATAATGGCGGAGTCCACACGAACAGCGGAATCATTAATAAGGCAGCTTATTTAATCTCTGCAGGCGGAACCCACCATGGCGTGAGTGTATCCGGAATCGGCATCGATAAACTAGGAACCATCTTTTATCGGGCAAACACAACATATTTAACTTCGTCGTCTACTTTTTCACAAGCCAGAGCGGCCGTCATACAATCGGCCTCTGATTTATACGGTTCAAGCAGTACAGAAGTCACGGCTGTCAAAAATGCCTTTACTGCTGTCGGTGTGAATTAACAGATTTACCTATAAATCAAACACCTCCCTAGCTTCCCTGCTGGCGGAGGTGTTTTTATCTTATGAATCGGTCTACCTTCCGAGGATCTTTTCGGCCATTCATTCCCTTTTTTCGTCCTTCATGTGAAGAATTCCGTCCTACGGTGCAGGTAGATCCTTAATAAAAAACAAACTGAGCCATATACTAAAAATGATTAATTCCGTAAAATAGTTGCTTTTCTTCTTATTAACTGTCAAGCTTAGATGATCTGGACTATATTGAATAGAACAAGTAGGTGACGAACATGATTGAAGTTAAAACTTCCACACTCAGTGATGGCGAGTTCAATAGAGGCGTATTCGCAACACGAGATATTAAAAAAGGTGAGCTTTTGCATGAGGCACCAGTCATTGCATATCCGAACGAGGAGCATGTTTTCATTGAGAAGACATTGCTGGCTGATTATGCGTTTGAATATGGAATTAACCATACTGCCATGCTTTTAGGCTATGGCATGCTGTTTAATCATTCTTATACACCCAACGCTACGTATGACATAAACTTCAAGAATCATACGTTTGATTTCTTTGCTTACACCGACATAAAAGCAGGAGAAGAAATCCTGATTAATTATAATGGTGAAGTCGATAATGAGGATCCGCTTTGGTTCAATAAAGAAAATGACGGTGAAGATGAAGCTGAATGATCATTGATCCCTCATGAAAGCACTTGTACTTTTGAATGCCTGTCCAATGGTCTTCGAAAGGAACGAGTGCTTTTCCTTTTACCGGCATGATGAATTCACTAAACCATAAAAAAAGCCCCATTAAGATTAACTTAATGGAGATAGTTTTTTGAAGACGATTGAATAAAAATAAATTTGCTACACTCTTGCCGAATGAACTGGTTAGCCGGAACCGCTTGCTTTGATTAGACTTGGCAGACAATTGGGCGGAAGCAGCAGATTTGAGGGCTAGTAATATGATTTCCACTCCAGGCACTCGCTTTCCGTTCCATTCAACTTTTCATTTAAAGTAAGGTGAAACCCTCTCAAATCCGCGACACTCCTGAAAACACTGGTTCTTCTCTAATTTGTCTACAGTTTGACCCCATTAAGAATTACTAATGGGGTCATTCACCTTAACGAACGGAAGGGTTACTTGATTTTGTTTTGGTTATTGATTGGAATTGGCTCTTCACCTTATCAATGGTTTCTGGTGTGGCTAGGGATCTTATTTGACTCATGGTTTTTTCACGAGTTTTCTTATTGCGCATTAAAAATGCGGCTGCTCCTATCAGGACGGTTCCAAGCATTTTGTTTGATGGCATGTTCGTTTCCTCCTTCAAGTTAGTCCTATATAGTATTCCCTCTATCAGCTGATTTAAACAAAAGCACCTTTTTGAGAGAGCGGTTTCGCTTTATTCATCCTCGTTCAGGCTTTCGATGAACTTTATGCTTTCGGGATTTTTCACGACTTTTTCCGCTTGATCAGGGTCAGCTTTCGTTTGCTTCATGTTGTTAAGTTTATATGTCAACACTCTTTTTACTGACTCGTTAATTCTATCCATTGGAACTTCCCCTGCTTTTACTGATTGCAGTAAACCGTTATATACCTCAAGCTCATGGGAATATTCATGACAGACGAGTAATAAGTCAGCTCCTGCAAGGATTGCCTGCTTCCCCATCTCATCATAGGAGAAGTACTTGTTCACGGCTCCCATTTCCAAATCGTCGGTAACGACAAGTCCTTCATATTTGAGTTTCCCCCGAAGCAGGTCTTCTATGATGATTTTAGAAAGGCTTGCTGGTTTTTCTTTATCATAGGCTGGATATTTAATGTGGGTCACCATCACGAAAAACTTTTGGTTATCCATTTCACTTATGATTTGCTTGAAGGGATAGATATCCGAATTTTCCAGATCCAGTTGGTTGGCCTCCACGGATGAAGTTTCGACATGCGGATCGATTTCGCTGCGTCCGTTGCCGGGAAAGTGCTTCAATGCACCCGTTATCGATACATCATTCAAGCCTTGAATGGCTTTCTTCCCGTATTGATAGACCTTTTCCGGATCTTGCCCCAATGAACGTTTATCCGTTTTTGATAGATCAAGTACAGGGGCAAAATTAATGTTAATCCCCATGGAGCCCAGTTCTGTCCCATTCAACCTGGCCACCTTGTACATGTCTTCAATAGAGGCATTTTTCCCAAGATCCTGTTGCGCAGGGAGGGGCGATACCCTTTCCTTCATCCTGATGATGTCCCCGCCTTCCTGATCGATGGCCACCATCAACGGAAGCGAATGTGCACTTTGATTGGCCGTTTGCTGAAGCGAGTTGGATAACCGGGCCACTTGTTTAGGTGATTTCATATTGCGGTCAAAATAGATGACACCTCCTATATGTTTTTGTTCGATGAGCTCCGTAATTTCATCGCTCTTTTCAGTCCCCCTGAAACCGACCATCATAAGCTGTCCGATTTTTTCTTCAAGCGTCATTTTATTCAGCAATTTCTCGATTCTCTCATGATTATCCGTATCGTCGTCCTCCCCTTTTTCCGCTCTGGAATTGACATCCATATTCAGCTGAATGAACACGGCTGAAAAAGCGAGGATTGCGATGAAAAGCAGGCCCATAAATATTTTTTTATTCCTCATGCTTTGACCTTCTGTCCTTTCTTGTTTGCCCTTTTATTGATTTTGTTGCACACTTCTTAATCATGTTCATAAAGTGACGATTCTATATCATCATTGCCGATTTTTTTGCATAAACCATTAGCCGCGTATAATACTACATACATAGCCTAATTCAAAGGAGATGCACCCATGAACGGAATCTTTAAGAACATTGCCGGCACTTTCAGTCATGCCGTCGATTATGCAAAAGAAAAAATAACAGCCATTACAGGAAAAACTTCTGTTACGATAGCGGAATTGAGTGAGCACATCATCAATCAGCCCGAAACAAAGATAATCAGGAAAAACCTTTTAGGGATACCTTTTTCTTTTTATCATTTACAAAAAGAAGACGTTACGTACTATTTGGAAATGAAAAGCTCACAGGTTCTCCAGTTGGATGTTCAAGCGCATAATCATTCGATTGTGTCTTACAGGTCTTATCGGGATAAATCCAGCTTGCCCACGGCCATCAGATTTCCTAAAACCCTTTTAGCCGAATGAAAAATAAAGGCTGTTTTCGCATACGTTGTTGCTATTTAACAAGCAGTGCGGTGTGGTTGATTTCCCCTCCAGTTGCACGCTTTGGGCGGGCGGTAAGCCTCCTCGGCGTAAACGCCTGTGGGGTCTCACCTGTCCCGCTAATCCCGCAGGAGTCTCGCACTTCCGCTCCAATCAACCTTAAATAGTTTCGTTTTAAAAACAACAATCTTTTCGAAAAGAGCCAAAATAAAAAAGCTGATATCCCCTGCATATGGGGTTATCAGCTTTTTTCAAATCTTATAGGGAGAAAAAACGGTCTCTTTCACTTGAAATCCATTTCTCGGCATCTTCTTCATCCTTTTTAACCAAGCGGTTAACGAGGATATCATGCCAAATGTAATTTTCGAGAAAATTGATATGAATGGGATCATCCGTGTAGAACGCCGTTTCTCTCGTTTCGGGCGAAGGGCCGTAAATCGTCTCCTTGCCATCAATGGATAAGATGAACCATTTGTTTTCCCCGATATTTTCCACATAGCTTGTTTGGCGATGTATATCTATATCTGATAATGGGTTTTCAACCTGAAATGCAATCCCCTTCAGCGTGCAATGCGCAGCGGCCCCTATTAGCTCTTGTTCAAGTTTTCCATACATCTCGTCCCATAGGGAAACCACCACCCTTTTCTCGGCTTTTTGAATCAAGGTACGGCAGAAGGATAGGATGTGCCCTTCACCTTTAAGTGTCATTACACGATTGTCGGACATCGGTTCGTTTTTCTCGAATTGCTTTAATGTATGGCTGATGGATTGATAGGTATTGTTCCATTTTGATTGAACCGATTCCAAAAAAACATCGACTGGCAGCGGTGAATATTTTATCGAGTCATTGATTTCCTCTTTTAAGACGATTCCTTCTTCTTGCAGTCCATTTAATATTTCATAGATGCGGGCCCTTGGAATTCCTGACTCCTTGCTTACTTGATAGGCACTGGTTGGGCCTTGGCGAACCAAAGAAACATAAGCCTTTGCTTCATATTGACTAAACCCGAGAGACTGTAGTTTTTGAATGATATCTTGCATAGTACCTCCTAGTGCTTTGGTAAGTTATATGCCTATCATACCAAATCTCTTATCGAAATCTATTCGATTTCAAACAGTATGGCTCAAATATTCTTATTTACAGAATGGTTCTTATTAGTTACTATCTAAATAGTGACTAATATGAACGCATGGATTATGGCTCCAGCAAAACAAGCATTTCAGCCATAATGCCATCGATACGGAGGCTTCTTGGATGGAAGATATACAAATTTCGACACTTTTGCTGCTGATGTTTTTCGGATTTTTAGCAGCATTCATTGATTCCGTGGTCGGCGGCGGCGGCCTGATTTCGATACCCGCTTTATTATTTTCAGGACTTTCCCCGTCAGTAGCGATCGCTACGAATAAGTTAGCAAGTTCCATGGGGTCTTTAACAAGCACCATTGCTTTCATTCGCTCAGGTAAGGTTGATTTCAAATTGGTTTCAAAACTATTCCCATTGATTTTCATAGGTTCCCTGCTAGGAGCCTGGGTTGTCAATTTCGTCTCGCCTGAATTATTAAAGCCAATGATCTTGGTTCTATTAATAGCTATTGCCATTTATACCTTTTTTAAAAAGGACTGGGGCCAGAAATCGACTTACCATACACTCACATGGCAAAAGGCTGCACTATTTGCGTTCGCTATATTTGCCATTGGTTTTTATGATGGCTTTTTGGGCGCTGGAACGGGATCCTTCATTTTGTTTACCTTTTTAATGATTGGCTTTGATTTTTTGCACTCTGCAGGAAATGCCAAATTTTTGAACTTCGGAAGTAATTTGGCGGCACTGATCATGTTCATATTCCTTGATACCGTCAACTTTTCCTACGGAATTCCAATGGGAATCTCCATGATAGCAGGAGCGTTGGCCGGTTCTAAATTTGCCATTAAGAAAGGAGTGGCATATGTAAGAGTATTATTTATCATCGTGACCGTCATTTTGATCGTGAAAAATATAATGGATTACTTAATGGGCGGCTAATCTTTTTAAAAAATAGACGACAGCACACTGTTCCCCCCCACAGAATGTGACATATAGGAATTATTTGGGTATATGATAAGTAAAGACTGTGTGGAAAGGTGTGATTGGATGATTGAAAAGTGGAATGGCGAAGAAATGGCAGATGTATCGGGGCAAACCATTGTGATTACTGGTGCAAATAGCGGGCTTGGCTTCGAAACGGCTTTTGCATTGGCCGGTAAGGGGGCAGAGATCATCCTTGCGGTCCGGAATGCTTCAAAGGGTGAAAAGGCGGTCGATAGAATCTTATCGGTCCATCCAAAGGCAAATGTACGTGTGATGGAGCTGGATTTAAGTGATTTGAGCAGCATTCGGCATTTTGCCGCTTCCTTTCAGGAAAACTATGAATCTCTCTCCGTCCTCATCAATAACGCAGGTGTGATGATTCCGCCCTACAGTAGGACGAAGGATGGCTTCGAGCTGCAATTCGGCTGCAATCACCTCGGTCATTTTGCTTTGACAGGCCTCCTTCTTCCGTGTATCCTTTCTACGCCAAAATCGCGTGTGGTCACATTGAGCAGCTTGGCCGCCATCAATGGATATATAGACTTCGAAAATCTAAATGGTGAAAACGGTTATAAACCAATGAAATACTATGGGCAAAGCAAGCTGGCCAATCTACTCTTCGCCCGCGAATTACAAAATAAATTCAGTCAGCATGGCGCAACCCCGATCAGTGTTGCCTGTCATCCGGGCCTTTCCCATACTAATCTCATGTCCCGCGGTTCCGGCAAACCCATAAATAGATTCGTGCACTTTCTTTCCAAAACCATCACCCAGCCGGCAAGTATGGGAGCATTGCCTACCCTTTATGCCGCAACGGAACCCTCATTGACAGGCGGGGAGTATATCGGACCCGATGGAAAGAAGGGCAGAAAAGGCTTTCCCAGAAAAGACGAGGTCATCGATACCTTATATAATGAAGAAACTTCGAAAAGATTATGGGATATTTCCGAAACCTTGACAGAGGTCAAATATCGTTTCACTGAAAGCATGACGCCAAAATGACTTTATATTTCCCTGTCTTCGCTAATGAACAGAGCAAAAAGAAAGAGGGAGCATAATGCCCCCTCTTTTCGCTTCCATCATTCAGCGTCAAAAACTTCGACTTTTTCCATTTTGTCGCCATTTTTCATAGCTTTGGCTGTTTCAAGTCCAGAAGTCACTTTACCGAATACTGTGTGAACACCGTTAAGATGCGGTTGTGGTTCATGCACGATAAAGAATTGGCTTGAGCCTGTGTCTTTTCCAGCATGTGCCATAGATAGGCTTCCTGCCTCATGTTTATGAGGGTTTCCTTCTGTTTCACATTTGATTTGTGTGCCGCTTCCGCCTGCGCCTGTACCTGTTGGATCTCCGCCTTGGCTTACGAAACCAGGGATTACACGGTGAAAGACTACGCCATTATAAAATCCTGTGTTTGCCAAGTTTTCGAAGTTAGCCACTGTGTTAGGTGCTTCGTTCGGGAAAAGATCGAATTCGATTTTTTCTCCATTTTCCATAAGTATGTATCCTTTTTTAGCCATGTTAAACATCTCCTTTAATATGAACTGAATCAAATCTAATAGTACCATTTTTAGTAGCAGAAAGAAAAGGAAGCGCTACTTATTTCGAATTGTATCATTATACATTCCCCTATTTTTTCTTTTATAATGGGATAGATTCATTATTATAAGGGGGAACGAACCATGATACAGCAATTTGATGCATTAGTCGTGAATAAGCAAGATAATCAATTCACCGTTAACATTCAGGAGCTATCACTTGATGATCTACCTCAAGGCGAAGTGCTCATCCGTGTTCATTATTCCGGTGTGAACTATAAAGATAGCCTTGCAGCCATTCCAAATGGAAACATTGTCAGCAGCTATCCGATCGTTCCGGGAATTGATATGGCTGGTGTTGTCGTTTCATCTGAGGATTCCCGCTTTAAAGAAGGAGACGAAGTCATTGCGACCTCGTATGGAATTGGCGTTTCCCAATCAGGGGGCTATAGTCAATTTGCCCGTGTTCCTGCAGAGTGGATCGTCCCGCTTCCTGATGGCCTAACAATGAAAGAGGCGATGATCATCGGAACGGCCGGTTTCACTGCAGCACTATCGGTTCTGCGGCTGGAAGAAAACAACCTCACACCTGAGCAAGGGAGCGTTCTTGTCACTGGTGCAACTGGCGGGGTCGGCAGTTTTGCCGTCTCGATCCTTTCCAAACTTGGCTATTCCGTTGAGGCTAGTACAGGAAAGGAATCGGAACATGGATATTTGAAGGCAATCGGTGCGTCGACCATTGTATCGCGTGAAGATGTATATGATGGCAAGCTTCGGGCTCTGGGCAAACAGAAGTGGAGCGGGGCGGTAGATCCCGTCGGCGGTGAACCGTTAGCTTCGGTCCTTAGCCAAATCAAGTATGGCGGAGCTGTGGCGGTCAGCGGATTGACAGCTGGGACAAGCCTTCCTGCCACCGTCTTTCCATTCATCCTAAGAGGTGTTAATTTACTTGGGATCGATTCTGTCAATTGCCCGATGGATACAAGATTGAAAGTTTGGCACCGACTTGCCACCGACTTTAAACTGGAGGATTTGGAACAGCTCGTTCAACAGGAAATTACACTTAAAGAATTGCCTGACGTGCTTCCTACCCTATTAAAAGGGGAAGCAAGAGGCAGGACGATCGTTAAACTATGATCCAAAAAGTGACGAGAGCATGGCTTCTCGTCACTTTTCATTGTGAACTTTCATAGATAGGGAGACTGATATCCACAATCGTCCCTTCTCCCACTTCGCTAGTGAAATGAATTTCCCCATTATGTTCATGGATGATTTTGGTGCTGACCATGAGCCCAAACCCTGTTCCTTTTTCAGATGTACTATAAAAAGGCTGCCCTAGATGCTTCATGCGTTCATTTGAGATTCCGCAGCCTTGATCAATGAACCGGATCATCGCAGAGTCACCTTCATGGTTTAACTGTATATGAAGTTTACCGCCATTCGGCATGGCTTCTATCGCATTATTGGCGACATTCGTGAATACTTGTTTTAACTGATTCGGTTCGCCAAAGACTGATGCCGTATCCGAAGTATATTCCTTGATGATTTCGACATCATTCAATATCGCTTGAAATTCGGCTAACGTAATCACACTGTCCAATATCTCGTTAAGCTGAATGAGTTCACAAACCTTCGCTTTAGGCTCTGCTAAACTTAAAAACTCATTGGCCAGGATTTCGATTTTTTCAACTTCACTGACCGTCATTTCAAGATAGTCCTTTTGCTCAGGGTCTTCCCTTAATAATTGCAAAAACCCTTTGACCGTAGTTAATGGATTTCTTATTTCATGTGCGATGCCTGCAGCCATCTGTCCTACCGCCGATAACATATTGGATTTACAGATCAGCTCTTCGGTCTTTTTACGCTCCGTAATATCCCTACAGAATACCTGAATGGCTGGTTGCCCTTTATAAATAATCGGAAGACCGAGTGTTTCTCCATAAAATTCTTGTCCGTCAAGCCGAATGAACTTTTGTTCCAGTAAACCAACCGCCTGATGATCGTCCCTCATGATTTCGATTCTTTTTTGCACACTTTCCCGGGACTCCAGGTGGACGAACTGAAAAACCGATTTACCGATAATATCTTCCACACTATCCATCCCAAGCATTTTTGCCCCCATGGGATTCATATACTCGATGATCCCATTGCGATGTACAAAAATCGCTTCAGGTGACACCTCCACTAAACTGCGATACCTTTGTTCACTTTCCTTCAAGGCAGCTTCAGCAAGTTTTTGATTCGTAATATCCCGATAAACGAAAACCAATGCGCACGGCTCATTTTCATTATCGCGGATATTAAACAGGGAGATGCTTACATCGATTAACTGGCCATCCTTCCTTAACCTGACCGTTTCAAAGCCTTTCTTTTGTACCCCAGCCTTAATTTGGTCATGCAATTCATTGACTGACTCCTTCAAGAAATCAGGAATAATTGGAAACGGCATGCCAATGAGCTCCTCATTCGTCCATCCGAAAAACTCTTCAAAAGCTGCATTCACCTGAAGGGTCTTTCCTTCCAGATCAACAATGGAAATGGCGTCCGGGTTGTTCTCCATGAAAGACTTGAATTTCTCGGTACTATCCTCCGGCTGTTCTCCCATTTGCCCTTTTCCATAATCAATAAGCCTTTTACTCATCAATTTTTTATTCCTTTCTTATCCGGAAATTTACAGTGTCAATTTTACAGTATCAGTAAATCATTTGCCAGTTTTATCATATGTTTTTTCCAAGTTAAGGATTGATGCAGAAAGAGGCCAACCCCCCATAAGGTTCAGCCATTTCCTTAAAATGTATTATAAATATTGGGACATTCTGTACCTGTTGGTTCATAAAAGCAATGGAGCTTGAAACGCCCAACAAGGGGCTGATTATACCAGGTTGCCGGGCAATCTCCCGGTGGCCTGAAGTACCATAGGCTAAATTTCGAAGGCCATAGCCTTTCGCCGCTTACGCTACGGCTTGCAAGCCTCTTTTCCCTGTCTCTTGCCCGCTGATAAAAATACCCCTTCTGTACAGCCTCAAAGGCATGCTCCTGATAAATCATGTCTGGAATCGTCCTCAACCCTTTGAAATCGGAACAATTCGACCTAATCTGATTGACCCCGACATTACCGATCATCAGCATACCTTGATCACCTTCACCCTCGCCTTCCGCCCTAAGCAATCTTGCCAATAAGGCAATATCGGCATCAGTCCTATGTCTTCAATATGGAAAAATACTCCGTTTATTAACAAAATCTTCATATGTAGTACACGTCCTATCAATAATACAACCCTATACTTAAGTAAGGCTGGATAGCACGCGTGGCTATCATGGTATTTGGCGAAGGCGGGGCCGATACTTTCCTTATACATATAAAAAAGGCGGCACACATTGTGCCGTCTTTTATCTTGTCACTCTTTCGCTTCAAATGCCGCTTCAAACGCCAATGATACCTTTTCGAATTCTTCATCCGATTCGATATCGAGCAGTTCACCTTCGCCTTCGACCCTGAAAAAGAAAATATCGATATCTTCATCCGTATCCTCTTCAATATCTTCAAGCAAGCCTACTGCAACATATTCCGTTCCTTCTACATCCAATGAACCTAAAACCTCAACTTCATGGCCTTCATCACTGTCATCAGTAAGAGTGAAAACTTCACCTTCACGAATTTTTCCCATACTACCTCTCCTCTCCTATCCATTAATAATGGAGTTGTTTCCATAGTATATCGACTATTCCATTTAGAAACAAATTTTTGCCCTGGAAAATGATAAATACATTTCTTTCCAATAAAAGAATCTATCAAGAGATACTATGGAAGAAAAGTATTAACCCAAAAGCCATTTGTCATTTTTTCATTATTTACCAATACTTTCCCTTTATTAACATCATTTTAAAAATTATCTAAAAACGGCTATAAAAAAGTAATTTAATTCCGAATAATCTTATATATACTACTATTAGCAAGTTGCATACGGATTTAATGAAGGAGGAAGATTTCTTGGCTGTAAAAAGGGTCGATCACATTGGCGTTGTTGTAAAAGATCTTGAAAAATCCATCGCCTTTTATCAAGATGTGCTGGATTTGAAATTAAAGGAACGCATGACTCATACTAATGGAGTGATCGAACTGGCATTCCTCGGTTACGAAGAGTCGGACGAAACAGAAATAGAATTGATTCAGGGATATAGCGACACACTTCCCTCCGAAGCAACGATCCACCATTTCGCCATTACCGTGGATGATATCGAAGAAGAATATGCCCGGATCAAAAGCTTGGATAACACCGAACTGATTGATGAAGAGATTGTCACCCTTCCGAATGGTTATCGCTATTTCTACGTATATGGACCGGAAAAAGAGTGGATTGAATTTTTCCAAAGGTAAAAAACACCCTAAAAAGGCAGAGTCTTATAGACTTCTGCTTTTTTTAAATGTTCACTCTATTCTTCAAACAAAATTTACAGATAAAAATCCTTTCTTTACTTATATGAAGTAATTTCTTAATATACTGCATTTATCCTAAATGTAATCATATTTTTGGAGGTATGCATTTTGGGGAAAATGAGCAAAAAGGTAGCAGGAATTACTTTAGCGGGCGCGGTGGCCATATCATCACTTGGTAGTTCAACAATGAAGGAAGATGTTCAGGCTAAAGACAAGAAAAAAGAACCAACCAACGTCATCATGATGGTGATGGATGGAACAAGCACAGGAGCAACAACCCTTTCAAGGTGGTATAAAGGCGATAATCTAGCCATGGACGAAATGCTGTCTGGCGGCATGCGTACATACTCGGCTGAATCGGCGATTACCGACTCAGCTCCTGCAGCAACAGCGCTTGCGACAGGAAATAAATCAAATGATAAATTTGTCGGTGTCCTGCCGACCATCGTTAATTCTCCAGGGCTCGATCCAGTTAATCCGAAAAATGCCCATAAACCAGTCGCTAATGTTTTGGAGGGTGCGAAACAAGCCGGAAAGGCTACTGGCATCATTTCTACATCTGAAATCCAGCATGCTACACCCGCAGGCTTCTCCGCTCACGTGACACATCGAAGCAATTATGGTGATATTGCGGAACAGCAGGTTTATCAGGGGATTGACGTCGTTTTGGGAGGCGGCAAAGAATTCCTTTTACCAGGTAAAACAAAAAATGCAAGAATGGATGGAGAAAACCTTTTGGAAGTGCTCGATGAAGACAAATATGATTTTGTTGAAACCCGTGACGAGCTGTTAAAATCCAAATCGAATAAAATTTGGGGAAGCTTTGCACCAAGCGCCCTGGCATATGATTTAGATCGTAAAACAACAAAGCCAAGTGAACCCACTTTAGCTGAAATGACCAATAAAGCCCTTAAAACCTTGAAAAAAGATAAAGATGGCTTCTTCTTATTTGTTGAAGGAAGCAAGATTGACTGGGCTGCTCACGGAAACGACACGATTGGAATGATTAGTGATACTTTAGCTTTTGATGATGCCGTGAACGAAGCCCTTACGTTTGCAAAAAATGACGGAAACACGATGGTCATTGCTGTAACGGATCATGGGAACAGCGGAATTACAATGGGTAACGTAAACACGAACTCTTCCTACCCGGAAACACCCGTATCAGCTTATATCGATCCATTAAAGAAAGCGAAAATGACTGTTGAAGGGGCCTTAAGTAAGCTAAAACCAGATCATTCCAATCTGAAAGAAGTTGCAGCACTGTATGGACTGGATAATCTGACTTCTGAAGAAACAGCAAAACTTACCTCTTCTAAAAATGTAGGTGCTGAAATGACAAAGCTGCTTGCTAACCGTGCCAACATTGGCTTTACAACTGGCGGTCATACAGGTGAAGACGTATTCCTGTATTCTTATGGCCCTTCAAAACCGACTGGATTAGTGGAGAATACAGACCTCGCTAAAAAAATGGCCGAATTCATGGGCTTTGATTTACAAAAATTA
Organism: Peribacillus sp. AS_2; assembly: GCF_026891895.1. NCBI lineage: Bacteria > Bacillati > Bacillota > Bacilli > Caryophanales > Bacillaceae > Peribacillus > Peribacillus sp. AS_2. Next base: position 545,619 of record NZ_JAPTGA010000001.1, on the reverse strand, counting down.
TCGAACAAACTATACATGAATGCTAAAGATTCCTTTGAGAAAAAAGGATATTCAACCCGCATTGATGTTACAGACCCGAATAACCCAGTTTTCGTAGCGAAAAAGGGGCAGCAAAAAGTGGAGTTGCCTGCAAATAAGAATATCGTTATCAGCAAGACTCCTAAATCCACTAAACAAAAAGAAATTAATGCGATCACCGTTTACAACGGAAAAGACTTTTATATATCCGAACAAGCATTAAAGGCAGTCAAGTAAGCAAACACTTTTGAATGGGAAGGAGCCCTTGTTTTTAACAAGGGCTCCTCAGACTGTAAACAAATCAATTAAAGTCCCAGTTGATTTCAGATTCCGCTCCCTTTCCGCCGACTGTGTCTGCCAAGCCTCCTCACCGCAAGCGCCTGTGGGGTCTCGGTTAGCCAGTTTTTTGGCAGGAGTGCCGCAATTTTCTTCCATCCAATGAGGATTACAGGTGAAAAACTTAAAGGATTAACTAGTCTTAAATATGAGTTGGGATGAGACAGCCTCAGTTTTTTCTAGAAAACATTCCAGTTGATTTCAGAATTCCGCTGACTGTCTGCCAAGCCTTCTCACCGCAAGCGCCTGTGGGGTCTCGGCTAGCCAGTTATTCGGCAGGAGTGCCGCAAACTTTCTTCAATCTTATGAGGTTCCGTCCGTATAAACAAGCACTACACTGCCCTTTATTCGGACTCCAACCCCCTTTTGTCGCCAAACTGAGGGGCCCTTTTCTTATGAATGATTTAGAACTCCGCTCACCAGCTTGACTTTTTGACACCCGGCAGTTGCCCTTTATGAGCAAGTTCCCTAAAAACGATACGCGACATGTTGAATTTCCGCATATATCCACGGGGCCTCCCCGTTACTCCACAACGATTGTGAACCCTTGTCGGCGAGGAATCACGAGGGAGTTTGGCCAATGCGGCATAATCCCCTTTCTCCTTCAATTCCTTTCTAAGTTCTGCATACTTTTCGACCATTGCCACCTGTTTTTGCGCTTTTATCACCTTGGATTTTTTCGCCATTTATATTCTCCTTTTTTTATATCTTGATTGTATGAAAAATCTATAAACTATCCACAATTCGTTCCGCTGCCTGTCTTGCTCCCGATATATTCCTGGATATCGGTCCCATTTCAAGTTCAGCCAATGCACCCGTGACATATAAACCAGGTCCCCACTGCAACGACTGCGATACAATTGGATAACCACATTCCGCGCAGCGTAAATCATGCGACCGGATGACTGGCGTCAGCCAATCCTCCCTCCTTTTACATCCATTCTCTTCGATAAAACATAATCATTACGATTTAAGCCTTAAAATTACTTCGTTTCACGGTGAAGCGTGTGTTTCTTCAATCGCGGGCAGTACTTTTTCAATTCGATCCTGTCCGGATTATTCCGCTTGTTTTTCGTCGTAATATAATTTCGGTCCCCTGATTCTGTGCATGCTAACGTAATGTTTACTCTCATTTCTATTTCCTCCTAAAGTTTTTTAATGAACGATTTCCGTAAATGCAGGCAATCGATCTTCATAAAGAGACCAATCCTGCTGCATCTCCATTTCTGTCAATAAGCATTGATCTAATTCATTTTCGAGTTCCTGTTGATTCATTTGAATGCCAATCAGCACAAGCTCCGTCATCCTGTCACCGTATACTGCATTCCACCGTTCCAATAATTCAGGTGCTTCCTTTAAAATTTGGCGCTGTTCTTCCTCAGGGTAAGCTGCAATCCATTTACCGGCTGCTTGTAAAGTCAATGACGGTCCTGCCTGCGAAAGCAAGCCTGCCGTATCATTTCTCGATGCCAGCCAAAGGAATCCCTTCGACCTCACCACTTGTACGGGCCAGTTTTCCAACCACTCCATCAGCCGTTCGGGATGAAAGGGTATTCCCCTCCTGTAAACGAAGGAAGAAATCCCATACTCCAAGGTCTCCGGGATATGCTCTTCATTCAATTCCTTTATCCAGCCGGCTCCTTGGCTTGCCTCTTCAAAATCAAATAAATGTGTATTCAATACATCCTTTAGCGGCACCTTGGAATGGTTTGTTTCGATAATTCTCGCATCGGCATTCATTTTATGAAGAACCGCCTTCAATTCCGCAACGGTTTCAGCATCCATCAGATCGCTTTTATTTAACAGGATGACATTGGCGAACTCTATCTGATCTATTAATAGATCGACCACTTCCCTGCCATCCGCAGCATCAGTTGCCTGCATCCTATCAATAAGCGTTTCTCCGGAAGTGAAGTCTTGCCAAAAATTATACCCGTCAACAACGGTAACCATCGTATCAAGCCGGCAAGATTTCGATAAATCAATTCCCATGCTTTCATCAACATAACAGAAGGTTTGGGCTACAGGGACCCGTTCGCTTATCCCAGTCGATTCAATCACGATGTAATCAATGTCCCCTTGTTTCGCCAATTTCTCCACTTCAATCATCAAATCCTCACGAAGCGTACAGCAAATGCAGCCATTCTGCATTTCCACCAGTTTTTCATCCGTCCGGGTAACCCCTCCCTGTTTGACCAGCGAAGCATCAATATTGATTTCACTCATATCATTAACGATGACGGCAACCTTCAGATCATCCCTATTCTCAAGAATATGATTCAAAAGCGTCGTCTTTCCTGCTCCAAGGTATCCACTCAATACCGTAACCGGAATTTTCTTCATCTCCAACCCCTTACCACTCCTTTACCTAATTTCTTTGCTTCAAGTAAATCAAAATCATTACGATTTAAATGCCGAAGCAATCTCCAAATAAAAACACTCTCTAATAATAAAACGTAATCATTACTATTTGCAAGTTTTTTTAAAATTGCCTCCGAATACTTCTCATGAACCCATGTAATCACGCTTGCTCCGACACACGGATAAATGAAAGGGGCTGACATTAAAACAATAAAATTAAATGGAAGCCCAATCACACATTACATCATGTGTAAGGAACCTCCATTGCAGCTTAATCATTTTAATGTACTTCTATATTACAAACAGCTGATCATTAACAACGTTTCATTATCCAATACATTTTTCTTTTTCTTTGTTGCAAATCGAGAAAAAAATTATTGGCCATTGTGCTTATTCCGCCATTTCCCATCCTGAAGATGTTACTGTCTTTTGTTCAAAAGCTTCAATCTCTCTCTGTTTCGCCAGCTTAGAAGCTTGTGACATGGACCACGTTAAATTCCCAAAGGCAATCACTGTCCCGATCGAGATAACCAACACCTTTTTACAAAGTATTTTCTTCAATAGCTTCCTCCTGAGAATGTATTGGAATACTCTAAATATAAACCAACATTGTTAACCTAACATGTAGCTGCTGTAAATGTACGAAATTATTTCTGTACATATCCCTAAACACAAAAAAGCTGAGTGCATATGCAGTCAGCTTTTCATAGGTGTTTCTTATTTATAAAACACTTTATCGACGTTGTATTTAGCATGAAGCTTATTGATCATGTACGTTTCATAGATTTCACGTTCCATAGCGTCTTCAACTAAAAGAATGTCAATTTTCTTGACTTCATTACGGTGCTCTTTAATCGGAGAAACATTATCCTCGAAATGCTTCTTGACCCTTGGTCTTAATTTACGGGCTTTACCGACAAAAATCAGTTCATCATTCTCATTGTAAAACAAGATGATTCCGCCTTTATCACGGGGAATCAAATGAAAATCGATAAACCCGTAAATTTCAGGAATGACAGCTTCGTCTCCTTCTATAACTTGCTTTCTTTGTTTGATGCTTATATCCGCTGCAGGGATTTCAATTTTAATCATTACAATTCACGTCCTCTATTTGTATAAGGTGAAACTTTCAATCGACTCCAGTTTCACGTCAAGCTCATCACTTCAATCTCAAAGGTAAATGGTATCATAATTATGAGTGAAAAGCCATGAATGCCTTGCTTGGATTAAGAGATGATTCTAAATATAAAGAAGAAGACTCGCTGGGAGCCTCCTTCTTTGTCGGAAATATCCGTTACCACCTGTGAGCCTTTGCATTGCTTCTTAGTATAATGTTTGTTTGTGATTCTTGCGTGTGGCCATTAACTTGAGATTTTGAACGCTTAGGTCTTGTCCAATTATGGTGAAACTTTTGAGAATGTGGATCTAATTGATCTTTATAGCTCATTCTGTGTCACCTCATCATTAGGATTTGGATATTCCGTTCAGTGATAGTAATCCCCATCACTTGTTCTAGTATTTTATTTTTCCAAGCCATTTATACATATTCTTTAAAAAGCGAATTCAGCTGACTTGCCTTTTGCAAGGACTTTCCCTTCGTCATCCACCGCATCACTTGACATGACGGATATGCCTTTTATGTTTCCATCATTTAGAATGAAACCAATGTTTCCGCTTTTTGAACCGTTTCCTTCTATTTCACCAGTAAGTTCTTCCAAATAGATCTCATCTTCCCATGTCAGATGTTCTCCCCTGTCCGTTTCAAGGAAAGCAACTGGCGAAAACTTAATTTTTTTATCCGAATTGTTTTTGATTTCCACGTTCACTTTTACGATATCGAAATCTTCATCATGCGTATAGCCGTGGAAGAAATCGATCATGCTGTAATCCGGAGTGGCATGCATCACTTTCATTTCTTTGATGTTAACCTCGATCGGGCCAACATTCAACGTTTCATTCACTTTTTTATAGGCCTTCAAGGTTAATTCGCCTTTGGCATCGGAAACGTTCTGTCCGATCTGGTTCAAGTTTATATCATCAGGAAGCTGCGGATTCGGAACATAGACATCCTTTTTTTCCAGTGGTCGTGCAATTTCCTCTGTTTTTTCTTTAGCCGTCGTTTCTTCTTCGTAAGCTGGTTGGGTATTAAGAGCACCAAATGCCGTTAATAACAGGGCACCGATCATCAGTCTGTTCATTGAATCCCTCCCTGAAGTCATTATTTCTTTAATAGCTCAAAAATGATTTTGGCTTGATCCGTGTTATCGACCTGCCCGGCAAAACGATCTTTATATGGCCCGTATGCGTAGACTGGAACATCTTCACCCGTATGTCCCCCAGTAGTCCAGGCAGTATTGGTCCGGTTATCGAATATGGCTTCGATGGCATTATCGACATTCGTCACATTTTTTGATTTGGCAGCTTCAGTTACCGTTTTGATTTCACCGTCAGTTAACTTCACTACATTTTGGTTAATATATTGCTTTAGCGTCTTTTCGACATCAGCGCCTTTGACGATGGCATCCGCCATGAAGTCAGGAGTGCGTTTGGCTGCCTTGATTGGCTTACCGTACCAGTTATATATTCCTTTTGCTCCGATCGAGAATCCTCCTGTAGAGTGATCCGCCGTAGCCACCACTAAGGTATGTTTGTCTTTCTTCGCAAATTCCATGGCCGCTTTGTATGCTTTTTCAAAGTCTTCCATTTCACTCATTGCACCTACGATATCATTATCATGTCCTGCCCAATCGACCTGGCTTCCCTCGACCATAAGGAAGAATCCATCTTTATCTTTATTCAAGCGCTGGATCGCCGAACTTGTCATGTCTGCCAAAGAAGGCGTTTCACTTGGGCGGTCAATCATTTTCGGAAGTCCTTCAGAAGCGAATAAACCAAGAACCTGCTCATTTTTGTCCTTTAGCATTTGATTTTTATCCGTCACATAACTGTAACCGTCTTTTTCGAAGGCTTTCGCCAAATTGACATCAGGCCGGACAAAATTGGACTTCCCTCCGCCCAATAGGACGTCAATTTTATGTTTGCCTTTGATTAATTCGTTATAATAATCGTCTGCGATTGAATTCATGTTTTTCCGATTTTCATCATGGGCGCCAAAAGATGCAGGCGTAGCATGAGTGATTTCCGAAGTGGCAACCAATCCCGTCGCTTTTCCTTTTTCCTTTGCTGCTTCCAATACGGTTTTGACTTCGGATTTATCATTATCCACTGCAATGGCAGCGTTATAAGTCTTCACTCCTGCAGACATTGCCGTAGCGGCTGAAGCTGAATCCGTTATATTTTGTGCAGAGTCTTCTGGGTAAGTCATCTGCTGGCCAACCAAGTATTTATCAAACTCTGTCCGTTCTGCCACCTTCGTACCAGGATTATCTTTTAAATACCGGTAAGCGGAGGTATAGGAAACACCCATGCCGTCACCGATAAGGAAAATGACGTTCTTGATTTCCGGTTCTTTATTTGGGTTCCCCTTTGCCGAAACACGATCCGCACCGGACCATGATAAACTTCCAAATGCCAATGCAGAAACGAGCGTGATAGGTAAAACCTTTTTACTCCAATTGCGATTCAAATGAATGACCTCCCGTTAATGTTTTCTATTTAATTTAACTATAGGTGAAGAAAATGAACTCAATGTCAAGGCTATGTAAAAAAGTGACAGGATAATTGTTAAGACAAAGTAAAGACAGCATGTGGAATTGGTTATTTAGGGAAGTCATCAGTAGCTAGGGTATATTTACAGGCCATTGAACATCTTCAAATCGGATGATTGTCAGGAGTTTAATGTGCCATTAATGGAGAAATAAATGGCTGTTTTCACATACTTTGTTACTATTTACCAGGTAGTGAGTTGTGGTTGATTTCCCCTCCAGATGCTCGCTTTCCGCGGGCAGGCGGTGGCCCCCTCGGCGTAAACGCCTGTGGAGTCTCACCTGTCCCGCCGCTCCCGCAGGAGTCTCCACTTCCGCTCCAATCAACCTTAGATAGTTTCGTTTTAAAAAAACAACCCTTACGAAAAGAGCCAAAAAAATAAAGCATCCGAATAAGGATGCTTTAGAGTAAGACAACTGACAAAGTCATCTTTGAGAAACGTTACATTTTTTTGAAAATCTGCTTTTTTTCGCCAACTGACTGTCAAACCTCTGTCGCAAGCATCTAGCTGATTCTCGGCTAGCCAGTTATTCGGCAGGAAAATCATGAAGTACTAACTATTCTTAAACCGTTCGGGATGAGACCAGCCTACGTTTTACTTTAAAAACCATTCCAGTTGATTGGAGTGGGTGTACGGGACTCCTGCGGGAAAAACGTGTCCAAGGGAGGCCCACAGGCGCAAATGGCGCCGAGGAGGCTTCCGGACCGCCCGCGGAAAGCGAGTACCTGGAGTGAAGATCATGTTCCATTTGATTTAAGAAATCTGCTCCCTCTTGTCGACAAGCTGAAGAGCTCCATTCAAAGAGCGCTTTTTTCACTATTCTTTCTCTATAACTAAACATTCCAAAGCACGGGCCGCATTCACTCTCGCCACCTCGATGGAATCGGCAGACGACAGGGCGACCGCAACCCTTCTACCTTCCTTTGTAACAGGTTTTCCGAAAAGACGCACTTGTGTATCAGGTAAAGCCAAAGCCTGTTCAACACCGACTATTGAATATTCCGATAACTCATCTTGCGCTTTTAATGGACGGCTGGCACCTGGACTGATCAGCTTGATTTCCGGGATGGGGAATCCTAGAATCGCCCGAATATGAAGGGCAAACTCGGACAAATTCTGAGTCACCAATGTCACTAGCCCCGTATCGTGCGGACGTGGGGAAACTTCACTGAAATAAACTTTATCCCCTGAGAGGAACAGCTCTACCCCGAATAATCCGTACCCGCCAAGTTCATCCGTAATGGCATGGGCAATTCTTTTCGCTTCGATTATTTGTGCTTCGGTCATATTATGCGGCTGCCAGGATTCAATATAATCCCCGCCCTGCTGAATGTGACCGATTGGAGCACAAAACATGGTACCATTTACGGCCCGGACAGTAAGCAGCGTGATTTCTGAATCAAAACGGATAAATTCTTCAATGATCACCCGTCCATTTTGAACCCGGCCTCCTTCCATCGCGATTTTCCAGCAATCCTCCAGGTCACCTTCCGTGCGGCACACACTTTGCCCTTTACCTGAAGAACTCATCAGCGGTTTGACGACATTGGGAAACCCAACTTCCTTGGCAGCTTGGACAAATTCTTCATAAGTGCTTGCGAATTTGTAGGCTGCTGTCGGAATCTCCAGGGTTTCAGAAGCCAGCCTCCTGATCCCTTCACGATCCATCGTCAATTTAGCGGCTCTTGCTGTCGGAATGACTTGAAAGCCTTCCTCTTCCAACTTGACTAATTCGGATGTAGCGATGGCTTCTATTTCCGGTACAATCAAATCGGGTTGTTCTTTCTCTACAACTCCCCTTAGTTGTTCCGCATCCAGCATATCGATCACATAACTGCGATGAGCGACTTGCATGGCAGGAGCATGTTCATAGCGGTCTACAGCAACGGTCTCCACACCAAGTCGCTGAGCTTCAAGTATGACCTCTTTCCCCAATTCACCCGAGCCCAATAATAAAATCTTTTTCGATTTATACATTCAGTCTCTCCTCCTTAATTCCTCAAAAACATTATATACGAACTATAAACGAATAAACATAAAAATTTATTCGTATTTTCATTTAAAATCACACTGAAAACAGGAAATGAATAGATTTATTTCCCGTTATCAAATACCAACTTGACAAATAGGATTAATACACTTTATACTGCTTTTATATAAGGAATATATATAAGCTGACTAGTCTACTGGAGGCTCTCTATTCAACAGGAATAGGGGGTTTTTTCGTTTTTATCAATGAGGGAGGAGTTTACTATGCAAAAGGAATTGCTAAGGACCATTTCCCCTGTCATGAATGAGAAGAAAAATGGGGGCTTAGAAGATATGGAGTACCTTAATCTTCCTGACAGACTATTTTTTCACTGGTGCCAGCAGAAATATCGACTGAATAAAGGGGTTTACAACACGATCGATCATTGGTTCTATGAATACGGCATTGTCCATATTCTTCACCGCCGGATCAACCTTTTAGCCTTTTTGGATTTCGCTTCTACCTCGGAACAGGAAGCCGGAAAGACAAAGTTCATTAAATTCGGCAATGGTGGCCTAAGGCAAAAGCTACAGGAATTCATTGCAGATTAACCTGAATCTTATAAGGCCCTTATCAGTAATATGCCCATTCTCCACCTACTGGTAAGGGACACTTATACGAATGTCGAAATTTGCAATACGATTATTTTTGAAAATGTAAGCGCTTTCTATTATAATGAAATTAGGTTGGATGGCATGCGTGGCCGTCACAGTATATGGCGTAGGTGGGGCCAATACTAGCGCTAAGGAAGGTTAACTTCTTTACCGTAAAACTATTAGATTTCCTTTTGGTAGGGGCTGCAATATAACCGAGACATGGAAAATGTCCGTTCATTTCAAGCTAAAAAGCAATTTAATCATGCAATCGATAAGTAAAGCATAACTTTACTTATTTTTTGCAGCAGCCCTCATCGTTTCAAGTCTAATAGTTTATAAGACTAAAAAGCTCTACCCCATGGAAACGGAGTTGAGCTTTTTCATTTGGTCAAATTTCACATATATAACCCTGCCAAGAAAATCCCAAGCGACTTCTGATAAATCTCATCGAACTGTGATATGGGAAGGGGATTCGTTCCTTTGCCCAGCTCCACGGTAAACCCGGGCCTGCGCCAATCCTGAATGTACCAATCCTTATACCCTGCGTAACTACCGGCGGATTTGACAGGCTCATATCCACTGACCCTCGCAAACTCATTGACTATCGTTTCCGACTCGGGTGGTTCCAAACCTTCAAACCCCCAATAAATGACCTCTCCTTGGGTGTGGAAAGCAAGGGCTTTGCCAAAATCACGTTTTTTTGTCAACTCTGACATAGCAATGGCCTCTGGCTGTGTAAGCGGCCCTTCCCCTGGATAATTTGCCGGACCTGGCTCCGTTACATTATTGCGAGCTTGCTCCAGTTCCCATTTGGCGGGAAATTGATCATTCAGATCCACCCCGTTAATATTGGCTTTCCAGCCAGAGAAGTCTTCGCTGCCATTATTCCATTCGATGAGCCGTCCTCTCAAAGACTCATCTGCAGGCGGTCCTTTCAAAACCAACTCCACTCCGTCCGGATTCACCATTGGGACGAGCGACAGCATCGTCTGTTGATAAAAGGGAAACATATCTAGACCGCGGATGTCAGCCTGATTCGTGATTGCAAGTAAATAATCATTTAAAAAGGTCATGATCACAGGCGTCGTTATCCACTCATTCGCATGAAAGGAACCATTATAGTGAACTCGCTTGTTGCCATTTCCAATCAGAACTTCGGGGATATCCCTTTCAAGCACGGAGTCCCCGATGGGGGAGGTTTTTATAAATGGATAGATTGTTTTCAAACGTCTAACATCGGTCATCATCGTCTCATAAGCATATTCCCGATTACCTTGAATGAGCCTCCACGTAATCCTTAATGGCACAGAAATTGTCTGACCGACTTGCAAGGCATTCGGGTTGAGCTTGGGATTAACTAAAAATAGGGCATCCAATGAAAGATTGCGTGATCTGGCAATTGCCCATAACGAATCACCTTGCTTTATTGTATAGCCGGTCGTCGTAAAGCCAGGTATTTTGATTTGTTGGCCAATCATAAGTGCAAGTGGATCAATCCCACTATTGGAATCAATGATAAGTTGGTAATTCACCTTGAATAATTGGCTATAATACCACAAGGAATCATTTTGCCGCACAAAAACGTCCATACTGCACCTCCTCTTACCCAAATGTATGAAGATTCGATTCAATTATTGCCAAAGCAAAAGTCACTCCTCAAAACGAATCAAATTGGGGTTTTCATCCAGAATGCTTTGATATTGCTCAGTACTTCCATACGTACCATCAGGGTCTAATTCCCGATATCTTTTGAATTTCGCCATCCGATCTTCTTTTTTGACCCAGCCCAGATGCTTCAATCGTATGTCGGATAACTTGTGAGGCAATTCAAAGACATTTTCGGCAAATCTACCGCAATGTTGCGGCCTATCGTTCCATTTGCATTCAAACCCCTCCCGATATCTGACCAGGAACGGCCGGTAATACTGGTGAGCGCACCAGTGTTCATCCTCCCTGTAATGGGTTTCATTCCAAAAGTCATATAACCGGAAGCAATATACATCCACTTCTTGATCGCTTATCAGCTGCCTGACTTCCTCTTTGAACCTATTTTCAAACACTTCATCGGCGTCAAGATTTAAAATCCAGTCGGGATTTGACTTCACTGTCTCTGTCCATTGCATTTTACGAAGTTCAATTTCATTGGAGAACTTGGAGATGTCATTCCTGATGATACGCACCGGTATCCCTTTCAATACCTCTAAACAAACCTCTGCGGAATTGTCCGTGCTGCCGTCATCAATAATCACGGCTTCATCAATATAATCACGAATTTCCTCTAAAACCTTCCTTAGATAGCGCTCGCTTTCATTTTTCATGACCATGCTCAGCGTTAATTTAGGATGTGATGCTACCTTTGAACCTTCCCCCATATCCGTTCGATCAAGAAATTCCATCGCACCTTCCAAATCCGAATCCCTGTATATATGATAAGCGGGTAAGTGGGTATCAACATACATCGAAATCCCTAAAGCTGCTGCACGGATACAAAAATGCCGGTCTTCACCCCAAAATGTCAGATTCTCGATTCTATTAAAATTCACCCCGGCTTTCAAAGCTTTTTGGCTGATGAGTGTACAGGCACCCAGTCCCCCAACTTTATGAACACCAGGTGTTCGCATCTGTCGGATGAACGATTGATAACGTGTGTTGATCTCCGAGTCCGTCAACGCCTGACCGCGTGATATCTCCCATTGGGTATATTCATCATATAACCATACTTGAGGCCGCTCTTCGGCATCAGGCTGCCATTTTGTCCAGAAGATATTAGAGGTGATATCCTTATTTGCAGATATAAGCTGGTTGATGGTCTGAGGATATAGCAGGAGGTCTGAATCGATTAGAAATAAATAATCATATTGTTCTTTGATCGCATGTTCGATTATCATATTTTTGAAATCCGCGACCTTCCATACCAAATTTTCATTCCAGTAATGGGTAGTGCCATTACACACATAAACATCGCTTTGATTGGATGCCAGTAATTTGACATTGTTCTGCTCCTGACTGAAATCTTCGAGCATCTGGCTTGATCGCTCATCTTCATTGTCGTCAATGAAGAAATAGGCAAGTTCCTTCCCCTCCGCATCCAACCGTTTGAGTGAAAGCAGGAACTTTTGTAAAATATGTGGTTTTTGGTAAATTGGACTGCCCACTAACACCCGAACCTTTTTACTGGTCATTAATACCACCCTTTACTGTTGATCTTAACTGGCCCCCAATTAATCTGACTGCAAAAATTCCCCTGAAGACATTTATAACTATATATTCTTAACGAACTTGTCGGATGTCATTTAAAAACGGCGTCCCGCGTAAACAAAAAAGGCATCCATTCATGAATGGATGCCTTTTTGCATTTACTAGATTGGGAGAACCATATATTACACTTCCTGCGGTACTGATAAACCTAAACCTTCGGCTATGCGCGTTCCGTATTCCGGATCAGCTTTATAAAAATGACCGATTTGACGAAGCTTGATTTCCTCTAATTCCACAGGTTTCATTGCACCCACGATCGTGTCAACAAGGCGCGTTCTCTCTTCGGCACTCAATAGACGATATAAGTCACCTGCTTGAGTGTAGTGATCATCACTATTATGACCAACTTGTGCAGCTTTCCCGGTCACCTCGAAAGGAGTGACTTTATTTTCCGTTGATTCGGCAGGGCCGCCAAAACTATTCGGCTCATAATAAACAGATCCCTTGCCATTGTCATCTGCACGCATGAAGCCATCACGCTGATAGTTGTTCGCTTCCACTTTCGGACGGTTAACCGGAAGCTGGTTATGGTTCGAGCCAACACGGTAACGGTGTGCATCTCCGTATGCGAATAGACGCCCTTGAAGCATCTTGTCTGGGGAAGCCTCAATTCCCGGTACGAATGTTCCCGGTGAGAATGTGGCTTGCTCTACTTCAGCAAAGTAGTTTTCAGGATTTCTGTTCAATTCCATACGGCCAAGCTCAATCAGCGGATAATCCTTTTGAGACCATACCTTCGTCACATCGAATGGATCGAAACGGTATGTATCCGCATCTTCCAGAGGCATGATTTGAACATATAATTTCCAGGCAGGGAAGTCCCCTTTTTCAATGGCATTGAAAAGATCTTCCGTATGGTAATCAGGGTTTTCCCCTGCTAGTTTTGCAGCAAGATCCACATCTAGGTTTTTGATGCCCTGTTCTGTTTTGAAGTGGTATTTCACCCAAACGCCTTTTCCTTCTGCATTCACCCATTTAAATGTGTGGCTACCGAAACCATGTGTATGGCGAAGTGTAGCAGGAATGCCCCGATCGGACATCAGGATCGTCACTTGGTGCAGAGATTCCGGTGAATGTGACCAGAAATCCCAAACAGCCGTAGGATTTTTCAAATGTGTTTTAGGATCTCTCTTTTGTGTATGAATGAAGTCGGGGAATTTAATCGCATCGCGAATAAAGAATACTGGCGTATTATTTCCGACAATATCGTAGTTTCCTTCTTCGGTGTAGAATTTAACGGCAAATCCACGCGGATCACGGACTGTATCTGCAGAACCCAATTCACCTGCAACTGTGGAGAAACGGATAAAAAGATCTGTCTTCTTGCCCACACCATTGAAAAGTTTAGCTTTCGTGTACTGAGAAAGGTCGTTCGTTACTTCGAAAGTGCCGTATGCACCGGCACCCTTCGCGTGAACCACACGTTCAGGGACACGTTCACGGTTGAAGTGGGCTAGCTTTTCCAATAAGTGTACATCTTGAATGAGCACAGGGCCGCGTTCGCCGGCAGTGATAGAGTTTTGATTGTCTCCAACTGGTGCTCCCCAGCTTGTAGTAAGGTTTTTCTTATTCGACATAATTGAACCACCTTTTCATTATTATTTATGTATATAATGATAAAGCTTCTCAGAAAAAAATCAATACTTATTTATAATAATTTTAATATAATAATCAATTCATTATTTATTCGTTGATGATACAACACTAAACAAATCCATAATATGGATAGTGCATAAGGTGTAAACGCTGGAGGAACAGCCTATTCACATAATTCCATTCCTAATAATGGTATACGACCCTTATAGGCGATTTTCCTTCATGACGAGTGATTTTATCATTTCCCCTACCAATGGTATAGCAATCGAGAATGGTTAACGAATAATCATAGATACTTTGAACTACTTTACCTCTTTCCTTCTATTCATCTTATAACAAACCGAATTGTTCTCCTGTGACTTTGTTCACTTCGTCAGACTTTATTTACAGAATGCGAATAGCCGGATGCTAGAAACTGAATTTTCATTGTTTTTGTGAATCCTATCTTTCAACAGGGCCCTTCCTGAATCAGCTGAAACAAAAGGCCATCCCCTTATTTTGCTAGGGAATTTGTAAACATGCTGGTTTGTGTTCATATAGAAAATAAGATACTATTACGTTAAAATGACCGTCCAATAAGAGTAAGGGTGATATATGTGAATGAGCGCAAACAAATGGTAGTTAAATATGCGCACCAATTATTTATTGAAAAGGGTTACCAAGCAACTTCCATTCAGGATATTTTAGATTATAGCGGCATTTCAAAAGGAACATTTTACAACTATTTTTCTTCTAAAAGCGAATTGCTTAAGGCAGTCTTCCTAACTTCGCAAGAAAAATTCGAAAAAGAGCGGAATGAATTGCTGATTGGGCAAAACCTTGCAGATATTGAAATATTCATCAAACAATCAGAATTACAAATGCATTCAAACAAAAACAACAAAATCTTTTTCTTATATGAAGAAGTAATGATTTCAAATGATAACGAACTTAAGAACTTCATAACACATGCTAAATTCCAGCATATCCATTGGTTATCAAAACGGTTTCTGGATATTTTCGGTGCTGATAAAAAACCTTATATTTTGGACTGTGCCATTCTTTACTCGGGAATGATGCATCAAACGATTCATTTTAATGCCTTGGCTAAAGAGCCCGAGTTCAACCCTACTGAAATTATCCGTTATTGTGTCGATAGGATTAAATCGATTTTCGAAGATGTCAGCAAGTCAAATGCACAGCTTTTGGAACCCGATCTCATCAAGCAATGGCTGCCTGAGTGCTTCCATAACCAGCAGGATTTTCATACAGCACTCCTGCACTCTGCAAATGACCTAAAAAAGATGATCTTGAGGCTTTGCCAAGATGATGAAGCGGAACGGGTTAAAAACTTAAAATTGATTCACTTTATCCAAGAGGAATTATTACAAAACGTTGAACCGCGAACCTTTCTTATTGAAAGTGCCCTTCTTTCCTTAAACACCAATCCCAAATTAAAAAACACTTTGGAATTAAGTGAATTCGAAAAGATCATTGCCAACAACTAAAGAGAACCTAATGAATCCCATTTTGTAGACAAATGGGGTTCGGAATGGCCTTATCACCAACCATAATTTTACAGAAACCAAGTTATGCTTCATGGTTTTTTACTGTTTTATAAAATCCGCAACGGATTGAAGAAAACTAGCTGAAACGTCATTTTTGTGGGTTTGTAAAATGGGAACGTTCGTTGATTTCCACTACAGGCACTCGCTTATCCAGAGGCGGGCGGGAGCCTCCTCGGCGTCGCCTGCGGGGTCTCCCGTGACGCGCTTTTCCCGCAGGAGTCTCGTACCTTCCGTTCCAATCAACTTTGTTTTATTTAGCTTGAACCCTTTTGATTCAAGCTAGATAATATTTGTTTGCCGGCAGTCTTTTTGTGGGTTTGTAAAATGGGAACGTTCGTTGATTTCCACTACAGGCACTCGCTTATCCAGAGGCGGGCGGGAGCCTCCTCGGCGTCGCCTGCGGGGTCTCCCTTGGCCACGCTTTTCCCGCAGGAGTCTCGTACCTTCCGTTCCAATCAACTTTGTTTTATTTAGCTTGAACCCTTTTGAATCAAGCTAGATAATATTTGTTTGCCGGCAGTCTTTTTTTGTGGGTTTGTAAAATGGGAACGTTCGTTGATTTCCACTACAGGCACTCGCTTATCCAGAGGCGGGCGGGAGCCTCCTCGGCGTCGCCTGCGGGGTCTCCCTTGGCCGCGCTTTTCCCGCAGGAGTCTCGTACCTTCCGTTCCTATCAACCGAAATGTTTTTTAAAATAAAAACTGCAGGCAGATATCTATTCGGAACCAAGTTTAAAACTAGTTTATCCTTTAAGTTTTTTTCACCTGTAATCCTCATTGGCCAAACCGTGTTTTTAAAACAAGGCTTGCTTACCTTCATGGTTTACTTTTATATTGATGAAACCTATATTGGATGGAAGAAAAATTGCGACACTCCTGCCGAATAACTGGCTAGCCGAGACGCCACAGGCGCTTGCGCCGAGGAGGCTTGGCAGACGGTCGGCGGAAAGGGAGCGGATTTCTAAAATCGACGGACCTTTTTAATGAAAAGACTGTAGCCAAACCGTGTTTTTAAAACAAGGCTTGCTTACCTTCATGGTTTACTTTTATATTGATGAAACCCTATATTGGATGGAAGAAATTTGCGACACTCCTGCCGAATAACTGGCTAGCCAAGACCCCACAGGCGCTTGCGCCGAGGAGGCTTGGCAGACGGTCGGCGGAAAGGGAGCGGATTTCTGAAATCGACGGACATTTTGAATAAAAAGCGTCTATTCCATTCTGGGAATGCATATCGTATCCTCTTTTTTTGTGACAATTCTGCAAACATATAACTGAAATTCATTAAATTTTAGTATAATGACTTGTAGAAAGTGTCTTCAGGAGGAGTTTTTCATGAACATAATCATGCGTTTTCTTATCAACGGGCTGGTATTGCTCGTTATTGACTGGCTTCTCGACTCCATCACGATCAAATCTTACGGAACTGCCTTGCTGGCGGTTTTTATATTATCGATCATGAACTTGCTGGTTAGACCCATCCTCCAACTTATCACATTGCCGATCACCATCCTGACGTTCGGGTTGTTTTCTTTCATTATCAATGCCTTCACATTCCAAATCACTTCCTATATTGTCAGTGGCTTTGTAATAGATTCTTTTTGGGGGGCTTTAATCGGATCATTGTTATTGAGTTTCATTCAAAGTCTTCTTTTAAAACAGAGTAAAAAAAACCGTCAGTAGCATGCTGACGGTTTTTCGTGTCATTTCCATGACAGCCTTCGATATTTCCCGGGCTATTTCACTAAATTCCGCTAAGCATCACTAGCTGTTTTCTCTCATTTTTGACAATCCAGAAGGAAAAAACGGCTAATATCCATAACTTTACATATACATGCCAATTTCTCTGGAAATGGGTATGAATAGAATTATGGAGGAATCACATGTTCACAAAACATGAATCAAGATTTGCCCAGTCCATATTACTCGCGCTCGCTTTCTTTATTCCCTCTCTTTACATTACTCCATCACTAGCAACGGCTGGCAATGATGGAACTAAACCAAGCTGTTCCTTATCTTTAGGACAGCTTTTCCACTTTTAAATGTCTAAATTTTTTGAAAAATCACATAATTATATTTTGTTTGTATAGCATTATTAATAGTTTCGAATCATTATTATACGAGAAAAAACATGGGATCACTCCCGTGGTAAGCGTTTTCATTTTTTGCTTTACATTCATCCTATTAAAATATATTATTTAGTTGTAATATTATGTGAAAAATCAATAAATAATATGTATTCTCCTCTACTAGTGATAAAATGCTAGATAGAGAAAATTAAACTCCAACATAGAAAAGGGGAAAATTATGCAAAACTCCAAAGAATCTCAACTACATAGAGGTTTGGAAGAAAGACATATCGCATTAATGTCTCTTGGCGCAGCCATTGGAGTCGGTTTATTTCTCGGCTCGGCATCTGCGATTAAATTAGCCGGTCCAGCAATCATCATTTCTTATGCCATTGGCGGACTTATGATCTATCTTATCATGCGCGCACTAGGTGAAATGGCAATAAAAAATCCAGTCGCAGGCTCCTTCAGCCGCTACGCAAGCGAATTTGTCGGTCCTCTTGCCGGATATATTACCGGATGGAATTACTGGTTCGTTTGGATCGCCACCTGTATGGCTGAAATTACGGCAGTCGGAATCTACATGCAATTTTGGTTCCCTGATACTCCGCAATGGGCTTGGGCGTTAGCCGCACTTGCCATCATGACAACGATTAACTTTCTTGCTGTAAAAGCTTACGGTGAATTGGAGTTTTGGTTCGCCCTCATTAAAATCGTAACGATCATCCTGATGATTGTCCTTGGCTTCGGAATGATCATCTTTGGTTTGGGGAACGGCGGAATCGCGGTCGGTTTCGGCAACCTTGTTGAAAATGGCGGATTTTTCCCTAATGGGATTTCTGGAGTCATCCTTTCGTTCCAAATGGTCATGTTCGCCTATTTGGGAATTGAAATGCTCGGTGTAACCGCAGGTGAAGTTAAAAACCCTGAAAAATCTTTAAAAAGAGCCATCGATACCGTTTTTTATCGGATTTTACTTTTTTACGTTTTAGCTCTGACGGTCATTTTATCAATCACTCCATGGGATGAAATGAATGGAGAAAACAGCCCATTCGTTATGATGTTTGATAAAATCGGTATACCAGGCGCAGCAGGAATCATTCAGTTTGTCGTACTGACAGCAGCCCTTTCATCTTGTAACAGCGGGATCTTCAGTACAGGAAGAATGTTATTCAACCTGGCACAGCAAGGTGAATCACCAAAAAGTTTCGAACGTACAACAAAGTCAGGCGTTCCTGGCGTTGCCATTATCGTTTCGGCTATCGTACTTCTTTTCGGCGTTTACCTTAACTACATGGAAGCCGATAAAGTTTTCACTTACGTCACAAGTGTCGCTACATTCGGCGCCCTCTGGACATGGGGAACGATACTTGTCACACAGATTATGTCCAGACGAAAAATGAGTCAGGGAGAAAAACAAGGCTTATCTTACAAGATGCCTCTTTTCCCATTGACTTCTTATTTCACTTTAGCCTTTTTAGTATTCGTAATGATCGTACTCGGTTTTTCAGCAGATACAAGAATCGCTCTAATCGTTGGTCCGATTTGGATCTTACTGTTGGTAGTCCTGTATTATGTGACCGGCTTGCATAAACGGAAAAGATAAATGCCAGAGGGTGCCCAATCTAATTGGCACCCTCTATTTCATTCCTTCACCTTTTACCCCTTCTTTTGATCACCCAATGGACCACCGCACCAGCCCCGCCTAAAATAATGAGGATCGGCAAGTTTCCGATTATAAAAACAATGATTCCTGAACCCGCTTTAAGTAATAGATTCGCACTCGTTGCAAGTTGTTTCTTTGTCCTCTCCCATGTATTCAATTCCTTATTATCAATGCCCGGCACAACTATCCTGTCCTGTGATAACGTGATGGTGACCGTCGAATATGAGGTCTGGTTTTCAAGATACTTCATTTGCCCGGTCAGCTGCTCTATTTCTTCTTGTACCACGGCAAGATCGGATGATATTTTCAGCAAATCTTCCGTCTTCTCAGCATCCTTCATGAATGCAAGTAACCTTTCCTCCACTGCCCTCTTTGACTTCAATCTTGCTTTTAAATCCACATATTGCTCCGTTACATCCTGTCCTGTCACATTCCTTCCGACCACTTCTGAAGCCTCGCCCTCACTATCGGTTAGAAAATCCTGAAAATGGGCTTCAGGGACCCGAACAGTGATCGTTCCTTCCACCAGTTCTTCATCTTCCCTGTATACATTGGACTCAACAACATATCCGCCATATCCTGCCGCCTTATTCTCAATCTTCATTTGTGCCTTTTCAAGGTTCTTCACCTTCAACTCAAGCTGGGCCTGATGGATGACCTTTCTTTCATCCGTCATTCCTTCCTTTTCCGCTGCTTCTTCCTGCACCTTATTCCCGGAAATGGAAGCGTCCATTTTACTTTCCGCCTTTTCATCCTGTGATTCCGATGCTGAATCATCTTTTTCGTTACTGCTGCATCCAGCAAGTAAAAGGAACAAACTGAACATTAGCATCATTGTTTTACGGTTCATCGGTATTCCCCCCTTTTCTTAATAGTACCGACGTTAAAATTTGGAAGAAAGTTACACTTCTTGATTTAAGGGGATGTTTTATTTTCAGGTGCGAAAGTAAAGGTATAAAATGAAGAAAGAAATGGATTGCATTATGAACTACGGAAAATTGGCTAAAAGTGTATTGGTACCTGTGGTCGAAAGATCACTATTCGCCACAAGGAATTCAAAAGAAATTTATGACAAACTCAAGAAACCTGCTTTTGCTCCTCCTTCCTGGACTTTCCCCATTGCTTGGACCAGCCTTTATACGAATATGGGACTGCTGACCTTGATAACACTGACGGCATTCGAGTTTTGTAAAATAGACCGTATATCAGGTTTAGCAATGATTCCCTATATAGCATGGGTCACCTTGCTATTTAGATAGAACTTTTCCATTTTCAGAAACTATTAATCACAAAAAAGAGCACCCCTTATATTAAGGAGCGCTCCCTTTAGAGTTTCACGAGTAAAAGTTGAAAACTCACGAGTAATTGCTCAATTTTCACGAGTAAACCCGCTAAACTCACGAGTAAATGTGCTATTTTCACGAGTAAACCTCAACTAACTATTGATATTCGTAATTCTGCCTTCAATTCCTGCCGTGATCTTTCCGCCTTTAAAGGTCTCTTTCACATAGTTAACGAATGCTTCCAGGTCTGCATGTCCAAATACACGCTCTTTTCCTTTCAGGACGGTATAGTTATCACCGCCGCTTGCCATGAAATCATTGACGGCCACCGTGTATGTTTCGGTATCCTTGACCGGTGTTCCGTCCGCTTTCTTCAATAAGGTGACACGCTCCGTGACAGGTTTACTGAAGTCGGCTGTATAGCTCAGTCCAGAAATTTGCAAAGTTTTCGGAGATCCTTCCACTACCCATTGCTGTTGAAGCAGCGTTTTCACTTCCGCTCCAGTCAGTTCCAGCTTAACCAATACGTTTCCGAACGGCTGGATTTTCGCTAAATCGGAAAAAGTGACTTCCCCCTTTGGAATATCTGCACGGATTCCGCCTGGATTCATGAAGGCAAAATCGGAGTTCAAATCGGCCTTCATTGAATCGGCAATTAAATTTCCAAGGCCCGTTTCCTGCGTATAGGCATTGGTTCTTAAAATTTTCTCGTCCGTTGTCCCAAGCGGAGCTTTCAGCTCGGGGAACATGTCCAGGTAGTCGTTGATGAATTTCGTCGTCCCGGCATCCGGTGTGATGCCATCTTGTGTAACCGTAACAATCTCAGCTGACTTTTTGACAATATCCTTTGTGCTTGGATCGATTTCCAAATCCACATCATCAAAAGCCGTTCCATAAGAGTAAGCTTGTACGATCAATTTATTATCGACATAGTTATTGACCTTTGCATGATTATCTCCGGCTAAGATCACATCCACTTCATCATCCACGGCATTGGCAAGATCAGCCACTTCGCCTGTGATGACCCCTTCCTTTTCCGTGCCTGGGTCATGTGAGATGATCACGATCGATTTGACGCCTTTACCTTTCAACTCACTAACCGCCTTATTTACGGCAGGTGCCTGTTCTATGAATTCCACATTCTTAATGCCATCCGGACTTACTTTTTGAGGTGTGGCATTCGTGACTACACCTATGAACCCAATGTCAACCCCGCCGACATTTTTTATGACGTATGGGTCCAAAATCGGTTTTTTCGTGTCTTTATATACGACATTGGCCACTACATATGGAAAGTTCAATTTATCGAATACCACATCGGATGTTGGCGACTTTCCGCCATTGATTTGAGCCATCAAGGTTTCTACCCCTTTGTCGAACTCATGGTTCCCGACAGTTCCGACATCGAATTTCATATCATTCAAAAACTGAAGCGTCGGTTTATCCTGGATCAAAGAAGAAACGGGTGCACTTGCCCCAACGGCATCCCCTGCCGAAAGTAAAAGTGTATTTTCAGGGTTTTCAGCTTTACGCTGCTTCAAGTGAGCGGCTAAATAATCGGCACGCCCTTGTTTGATGCCGCCAAAATCGGAGGTGGTATCAAGCTGGCCGTGAAGATCATTGATTCCGAGCAGTTGCACCTTAACGTTTTCTTTCCCCAAATTGTATTTGTAAATGCCAAAGCCTTTATCATCCTTTTTGCCTGTATAGGAAATCGGGCTGTCTTCCTTTAAATATTCCGCACCTTTTGGCGATGAGGTGAAAGTAACGTTCACCTTGCCTGAAATCGGGGCTATCGACCAGTTATTATCAGCGGTTGGATTGATCTCACCCTCTTGTGTGATGTAATCCATCAAGATCTGGCGATTTTCATCCGCAGAGTCAACCACATATTCGCTGCCCTTGACTCCCGGGAAGTTCCCCCCGCCCGAAGCACGGTAATTATTCGTCACGACGATGAAATCTTGATTCGGGTCCACTGGTTCACCATTATATTTCAAATCTGCAATCCTGCTTGAATCCGACACTTTTATCCCTTTTTCATCATAGCGCGGAGCCTTGGTGACATCGATTTTGTAAGTGACACCGTCAATCACATCAAAATTATAGACGGCAAACTTTCCATTAAGCAGCTCCTGTTCCTCAGACTTGGCAGGATCGATCGTATTATATTTCCCGGCAGACATCTCAAGCCACTCTTTAACCACGGACCCTTTGATCTTGATTGCCTTCAAGGTATTATCGTATAAATATAAATCACCGGCGCTGCGGATGGTCAGTCCGCCTTCCTTGATTTCCGTGAATTCCTCTACGCCATTGCGACCCGCTTTGAATGGTGCTCCTACAGAGAGGATGGGCAGGTCTTTGTATTCAGGGCGGTTGCTTTGAATGTATTTTTCTACATACCATTTCTGTGCGCTCGTCACAACCTGTACGGAAGGATCGTCTTGCACAAGTGCGAAATAACTATGAATTGGAGCTGTAGTCGTTCCGATTGGCGTGTTAACATACTTGATCGTTCCTTCGTGATCCTTCTTCACAGCTTTGACGACAGCTGCATCTTCAGCCGCTTTTTTTCCTGTTATTTTGTCGTTGATTGCCCGTGTTGATGAATCGGAATTGACGACCTTCCATTTTCCCTTGATATTTTGGATATCAAGATCGATGATCCCGAGATGACTGCCGCCATATCCTGCTTGAACGGCTGGTACACCATTGATGGTACCCTTTTTATTATCCACGCCTTCAAGAACCTTTCCTTGGCTATCTTTGAATAGGCTGTCTAAAGAAGCCTCATCTTGTGCCGGGAAGACTTTATGCGTGTGGGAGAACGTGATGGCATCGATGCCGGATACCTTGCTTAATGAATAGATGACATCCTCGGTATTCTTGGTATCGCCATTAAACCCGGAATGTGTGAGGGCCACGATGACATCCGCGCCTTTTTTCTTCATTTCAGGTACATATTTTTTTGCGGTGGTGACGATTTCCTTTGTCATGACCTTACCGTCTAGATTCGCTTTATCCCAATCCATGATTTGCGGAGGGGCAAATCCAATGTATCCTATTTTTACTGATTTTTCTTTTCCATTGATGTCCTTCACTTTCTTCGTGACGATTTTATAAGGAGCATATTTATTTTTATCATTCTTTGGATTATTGTCTTTATCCTTTTTATAAACATTGGCATTGACGTAAGGGAAGTTCGCATCGTTGATGGCCTCGTCCAAATAAGATAAACCATAATTGAATTCATGATTGCCGAATGTAGCCACATCATAATCAAGCAGGTTCATCGCTTTATAAACGGGATGGACTTCACCCTTTTTCAGAGGCTCTATTTTCGCTTTGTACGTACCTAGGGGGGTCCCTTGAATAAGGTCGCCGTTATCCACTAAAACGCTATTTTTCACTTCTTTTCGTGCCTGTTTGATTAAAGATGCCGTGCGGGAAAAGCCGACGGAGTCCGATACGGCATCCTTATAATAATCATAGCTCACCAGATTGGTGTGTATATCAGTCGTTTCCATGACCCTTAGTTCAAATGGGGCATCCGAAACGGAGGCTGCCAGGCTTTTGCCGAAGTCACTCGTATGGCCGTTATAATTGGAGACGACCGACACGTTAACCCAATAACCCGATTTGTATGAGTTGAAGTACGCCGAGAACTTTTGGGCCGACTTAATATCCGCCTCAACGGCTGATTGTGAAATGACCTTCGTCCCATTCATTAATTGAAAGACAACGGTTTCATTTCCTTTGTTCCCCTTTTTCGGTGTGACCGTTACAGTCGCTTTGGTGCCTTTTGAGTAATGAACAGTAGGAGCTGAAATGATAAATGGTTCAGTCGTGGCAGGTTTCTTATTAGACTCTTTGGCGGATGCCTCCCCCGGTACGGTAAATGGCGCTGTAATTAAACTCACAGCAAGAATCGGGGCGAGCATCTTCTTAACATGCAACTTGTACGACATACTTCACAACCCTTCTAGTTTTGTAAAATGCTAGAATAATATATCATGATTTTGTCGAATTATCGCCAAAATTTACCGTAATATTATGAATTTTGAATAAACGGTACTTTTTACCCATTTCCATCCAAAACGCCTAGCTCGATATACCTTCAATCATGTATATAAATCATCATAGAATCCCTTTGTATCCTTAGGGAGAATCTCCCCTGATAGAGAAAGCTGGCCCATGAAAATGAACCAGCCTGCTAACATCGTATGGTTTTCAAATATGTTCCTTACGCTCTTTTTTCAGGGAAACCCTTTGAAACGGCAAACCTATAAATCCCGATCTATTAAACTGGCGGATACCGGTTCGATGCCCATCTCCCTCGACCAGATGGACAGCTGGCCTATATGGTGAATTTCGTGCGCTATGAGATGGCGCAATATCCTGCCTTTTTCATATGTCCCCTCCATCCAGGATGGCTGAACCATTCCATGCCCTTCTTCAATTGCATCCGAGTTCAAATAGTCCATGATCTCTGAGTGATATTGGTTAGATAAATCCTCCACTTTTCCGATCGTATCATAAGCGTCCAAATCGATCGCGACATCAGGCCTCCCTTGTATGGCCCTGATCCAGCTGCATTCGACATCGATAATATGGGCAAGTGTCCGCAATATATTGCCCATCCCTCCCGTACGCTGCCGTTTCAGTTCTTCATTCGGTAAGGATCGGCACCACTTGAACCATTCCCTTCTTACCTGCCAGTTATAATTGAATAATGTCAAAATCCTTCCCATCCCCCCTAACACTCTTTGTCGTCAAATTCCCTTCAGCCTTTGTATTGATAATAATCCTGTCTTTGAATCGTTTTAAAGCCACAAGATTCATAGAGTCTTAACGCATGCTCATTAGTCGCCTCGACCTCGAGAAAAATATCATATCCCAGCTGGCATTGTTCGGCTACAACCTTTTTCAATGCCTTTCTTCCAAGTCCTTTTCCCTGGTATTTTGGCAAAATGGAAAATCCATAAATCCACGCTTCCCCGCCTGAGTGATCAACACGGATTTTACCGACTGCGCGCCCGCCCTTTTCAATCATCATGGTTTTCAGAGTATCCTCATATAGGATGCGCCGATAATAATCCTTCGCCTCTCGTTCCGTAAATCGGAAACATTGAATATCCAGCTCAATTTCCGTTTCCTCATCATCTCTCCGTGAAGGGCGAACGACTGCATCATCATAATCATCAAGCTCCGTTTCGGACCACTTCATTTGAAACTCTGAAAAAGCAAACTCACATGGGAGCTGTTTCAAAAATTCTGTCCCAGAATGTGATTGAGCAGGTGAGTTCAAGAGAATCACCTTATAGTTGCGCTCCATGGCACTCCTTATCGCCTCTTCCAGCAGCTTAGTAAAAATGCCTTGCCTCCGGTAGTCGGGGTGCACCATCCCGCACATCTCCGCTTTGTTTCCAAAATCGTAAATACCAAGAAAACCAACAAGCTTCAATCCATCATAGTGGAGAAAATCATTCTTATGAACACCATTTCGACTGCGAAGCGTTTCCCAATTCAGTTTTAACGTAAAACCTTCCCGTTCACATTCTTGCTGCAGGATCCGAATATCTTCCAGCTGATCACTTTTCAAATATGCCACCCCTTTTCCATATTATCAGTTTATTACCAAAAAATAAGAAAAGCAGCACCCTTTTACTTGGGTGCCGCAAACTATTCAGAAGTTTTTTGATGAATGTTGTTTTTTTAAAAGTATTTTCACTTTAATCCATAAAACTAAAATCCTACGAGGGGAGGATTTCCTATCTAATTCCATTGACGGATGAATTATAGCAGTAAAATGATTCCAAATGACGATTATTTTTTACCTATTTTGTGCTATATTCCAAATAATGGTTTATTATTATTTTATTTTAGGTTAAGGGAGGGATTTAACAAAAGCTTGAATCAGTTAGTACCCATTTCTTTATACCCGAATTCCGGACCCTTTTTAGTATAGAATCCGAAATTCGGTGTTTACCATCCGGCACTTACGTCCTGAGGTTATCGTTTTTTCGTTTTATGAGCGGACTTTTTTAAGTTCTCTACGTCCGTTGTCAGTTCTTTTAATTGTTTACCGAAGCGGAAGAGCAAAAACATAGAAACGACGAATGGATAGCCAAATTCGCTAACTAATGAAACCCACATAGTAGCATCCTCAATCATCATCCTCTTCACCCCTTTTCTTTGTATCTGATATCTAAAGTGAAACTTGTCAAAAAAAATCAATCTAGCACTATTGATTTATGGAAAAAAGAACGAATGTTCCTATATAATTGATTTATTCCCCTTGTCTATCACTTTATTAATAAAAGGAGGGATAACAATGAACCAATTAACTTCTCATTTTTTTTCTCATTCATTGGAGTTTCTGCAGCAACAGTACTCATCTTTCTTTGCACAACCGATCATTCAATTATTCTTACAGAACCCAGAGCATTTAAAGATTTTCACTGAAACTCTTGATTCCCCTTCTTCCCACAACATTGATCATCTCAACGAGACTTTCAAAATTTTCTATTACCGGGCTAAAGTATACAAATACATGTGCTCCTTAATTTACTTCTTCTCTGTTGATTTTGATAAAAGGGCACGGAAGCAGCGGGAACGTTATCGAATGGTACTTGATGCGACACCAAGGGATACTGGCGGATTGATCGATCGAATCGGCACCTTGGATGTTCAACTTGAAAAGATGGGGGAATCGAATGAACTCGCTTCACACATAAGTGATGAAGAGATGGCAAAAGCCTTGAAGAAGTTAACAGCCAAACAAAGCCTTGTGCTGACCATGATCTTTTCCTACGGCCTATCCAACAAGGAAATCGCTGCCTATTTCCAGGAGTCGCCACAGAATATCTCAAGCATCCGTAAACAAGCTCTAAAAAAACTTCGAAAGCACTATATGGATGAGGTATATGTTAGAAAGGAGAAAAGCCATTGTGGATAAAAAACTGTCAAAAGAAGAATTATTGGATCTGATCGACTCTTTGAATCCTAAAATAAAAAAATCATTAAAAAACACGAACTATCAAGACCGGAATGATCTGGAGCAAGAAATTAAACTCAAGATCATTGAATCATATGAAAAAATCGCAGCAATCGAAGCCCCTAATTTTGAGGAGTTCCTTGCAGAATTCCTGACTAAGCAAAAACAATGAAAAAGTACCAAGTCCAGAGAAAGCTGCTGGACTTGGTACTTTTTTTGAATCTCAGTTTGATGGTTTCAATATCAGCTTATCCCCTTTTGGATCGTCCATCGTGGTTTTGTGATAAGTACCCTCTGCCCAATCATCAAGCTGATCGTGATACCACTCACTTTTAACGTTACCTGATTGACCCGGTCCAACAAGGTGATATCCTTGTTTCATGTCGGCTAGGTCGATGACGAATCGCCAGGAGCCACCGTGATTAACGGTTCCATCATCTAAAAATGCCGCCGCCTGTACGGTGACACTGCTGCCGCCTACCGGAATGCCACCGCCGCCGTTAAATAAATAATGTAACGGGGCGACACTTGATAGCGGGTGGTTAAACCTGACCTGATGATAGTCTCCCCATTCCCAATCAGCTATATCGTCACCTTGTGATTCTGCCAGTTCCGTTAACGTCACCTGTAACGACTTGGCAAGCACCTGCTCAAGTCCGCCTGCATCTTCAATCCAAGGGCCCGGCTTACCGTCCAGTGCCCGCCTTAGCAGTTCATCAATGGCCGAACGCCTTCCATTAAAAAGGTTGAGGGTTTCTTCCGGTATTTCTTCTTTAAGCAGGACATCCCCTATATTTCGCATCCAGACATTAAAAATCATAGGTGCCGCTTCATCAGCGGAATCGATATGATTCCATTTCTTCAGAATCGTCAGTGCCTCGGCTTCCTGTTTCCCAGATGGACCCTTCAATACCTCCACGAATCGAGGAACAAACTCCTTAGCTTGCAAATTCACTTTATCCATCTGCAGGCTTTGCATATCCTCGGCCGTAAGCTTTTTATTCGTCTTTAAAAACTCCTGTATCCTCATCTGGCGGTATGGCTGTGCCCAGTTATTGCTGATATGGTAAGGGTAATCATCCGAGATGACTTTATTATTCGCAGTCGAAATGAATCCCTCTTTTGGATTCACCGTTTTTGGAAGTTGATCAAAGGGAATATAGCCTTTCCACTCAAATTCATCCGTCCAGCCAGGTACAGGCAGCATACTATCACCTTTTTTCCGGATTGGGATTTTCCCATTCGCCTTATAGGCAATGGTCCCATCGGCTGACGCAAAGACGAAATTCTGTGCCGGCGTTTCGAATTTCAAAAGGGCCTTTTCGAATTCTTTCCAGCTTCCCGCCTTATTCATATTCAGTACCGCTTCAAGCTCGGCAGATGGATCAAGTGCCGTCCACCTTAAGGCAAGCACGGTATCTTTTCCGCTTTTCCCGGCAAACTCGGAGACAACGGGTCCGTGGCGGGTAACCGTCACTTGATAGTCAAGTGTTTCCCCATCCTTCACCTTGATGGGTTCGTCCAAGATTTCAGCTTTTTCCCATTTACCTTTGTAGGAGAATTCTTTCTCGTTTTCCGGGTTTCTCCTCTCAATATACAGATCCTGAACATCCGGACCGGTATTGGTCACACCCCAAGCGACCTCTTCGTTATGGCCTAATATGATTCCCGGAATCCCGGCAAAAATGACACCGCTCACATTGACTGACGGGGCCTCCAAATGCATTTGATACCAAACCGACGGTGTAGCCAATCCCAGGTGGGGATCATCCGCCAATAACGGCTGACCGGATTTCGTTTTCTTGCCTGAAACGACCCAGTTATTGCTGCCGTTGAATTCATAAGGAATAACGGCCCCTGCAAAACTTTTTTCAATATCCAGTTCATCCTTGCTGATGATATATGGGGCGTTCTTTGGATAATCAGGAAATAAATCATATGCCTTTTCCTTGGGGAACGTTTGCAGCAAATACTGCCTAAACGCCTGATCTTCCCAGTTCCCGCCTAAATCAAAGGCCATATATTTACCGATGGTCAGCGAATCGACGGGTGTCCAAGGCTCCGGTTCGTATCCAAGCAGAGTGAACTCCGCCGGCCATTTCCCATTCTCCCTCAATTCATCGATATAAAGATTTACCCCCTCGGCAAACATATCCAAGGCTTCTTTTCCGTCACTTGAATATGCAGCATAAGAAGCTTCGGCTGCCCGCCTCAAACCAAGTGTGCGGAAATACTTATCATTTTTGACGGTTTTCTCACCAATCACTTCACTTAATCTACCTGACGCCTGACGCCTGCTTAAATCCATTTGAAATAAACGGTCCTGGGCTTGGATATATCCTTGCGCTAAATACAAATCATGTTCACTCGCTGCGTTGATATGCGGGACCCCACTTGAATCCCTCACCACCGTAACCGGTTTCAAAAGACCTGGAAGCGATATTTCCCCCTTCGTTTCCGGCAAGGCTCTTGAAAGGAATACATTTGCGGCAATCAAGACAGACAGCGAAAGTATGATCAGGATTCCAAAACTCCATAGCGCCCGCTTTCTCCACTTCCGTTTTGGCTTTTGCTGAGGTACGGCAACTTCCATCGATTCATCTTCCTCTCCCCTTAAAACTCTCTTTCTTTCTATTTAAGATATTCCGCGTTTAACTCCATCTTTCCTACCACCCTCCCCACATTGTCTCTTTTTATTTCAAGGTGCAAGTACGGATTATTCCGAGCAACGTCGAATTATTACACACAAGGTCGAATCAACTCCCTCAAGGTCGAATTTTCACCGTGAAATTGCTCCGATAAACAGTAAATCAAATGCAAAAACACCGATACAATGTATCGATGTGGCAGGGAATGCTAGCTATTTGCAATAATGTATTCAATCACTTTATCAGCATCGTCTGTATAAAAGAGAGCTTTATCAAAGTCATGGGCAGCCTTCGTCTCGGCTTCCATATATTCAATCGGGGAAAGGAGACCAAAGATCCTCTTCCATTTATGAGTTTTCTCCAGAAGTTTTCTTTCCTTTTTTATATCCTCTGGTATGAATTCATTAATGATAAACCATGGGTCGGAAAGTGAGTGGTCCCCAAAACGTTCATTCAAGGCTCGCAATTTGTCCCGATCCCATTCCACCCTTACCAAGTCCGATATGACCGAGACATTTTGGACCGAGTCGAGGATGCGTTTGGACAAGACGTCATATTCTTCATCCTCCAACCCATTATCCGTCATGATTCCTACACAATACCATTTTTCGTAATGTTCAGGTTCTTCATTTTTCTTGAAAAACACTATTCAACCACCTTCCTTACACGCTTTACATATCCTATTTAATTTAAATCAAAAACAACATGTCCGTCCACGTCACTTCACTATAACATGGAGAAATATTGATGGGCGATTAAATATAGGGGCAGCAGGAATGTTAGCCTGACATAGAAAAAAAGATACCCTAAAAAGGATACCTCCATCATACTGGCTGAAGAGCCAGCCCTCTTTGGTTAAACAGATATTCCAGGGCCTGCCTGAACGATAGAAAGGCTTTTACCTGATTTGCAAAATCAAGTTTGACGATCTCTTTCACGACATCAGGGGTAAAACCGACAAACATCGTTTCCGTTCCCATCAAGGCCAATGCCCCCACTAATTGATCCAGCAGGGAGAGCATATCGCTTTCCTTCGTAAAGGTAATTCCCGAGAAATCCATGATCAATACTTCCGCATGCAGATCTGCACATTTTTGCAGCACCGTCGATTGCATCGACTCCATTCTCCAATCGTCAATGCGTCCGATCAACGGTAAGAGCAGCACATCCTTTAATACGGTCTGAACAATCGGGGTGGACAATTCTTCCATGACTTCTTGGTTTTCCTTTATCTTCTGCAAAGAATCGTTTGCCATTTTCGCCATTTCTTTATAATGATTCACGTAACTGATACTCACACAGTGTATGAACTGGTCCAGGATTGCATCAATTATCGAGCTTGCCTTTAACAGAATTTCAATGGAGTAATATCGGTTGCTCACCTCTTCTTCAATGAAACTCCAGAAAAGGTTACGCATCGCTTGAGCTTCCTCAATATTCTTATCTAAAGGAATGCCCATATCCACGACGCGCTTACCTATTTCCATACCCGTTATTTTCATGCTTTCCATCGCTTGTGCCTTTCCATGAATCAAGGCATCTGCATGAATTTGAATAAGTTTTGACCGTACCTCTTTACTCGTTTCTAAATCATAGAGCGGTTCCTCTTCTTCAAACAACTCGATATGCTCCACTAAGATATATTTAAATTTTTCAATTTTTTCGCCGATCATTCTTAATTCTTCCATATGGACCTCCCATACAGGGCTTTTATCATATTTTAGCAAATAAACGAGGGTTAAGGATATAAAATCCTTCTATTACCAATATGCTAATAGACGTTTACCCTTTTCTTGATAAGGGTATTATGTTATATGACTTGGAGGGATGAACATGAAAAAAGATCAACAAGACTTCGAATCTGAAAACATGAGCGATTTAGTCGAGCTCATAAACAGTAAAAATAACAGCCGCAGAATCTTGGATGTACTTCGGCGTAATAAAAAGGATAAAAGTAAAGGCAAAGATAAAAAATGAAAAAACCCAGTCCAAAATGGCCTGGGTTTTTGAATGGGATCAAATAAGAGCTGAGCTGTTCATTAAGCAAACCCAGCTCTTTCGTCATTAAAAATCGATAAGCCACTACCTTTTTCTCCGGATCTCTTCCACATGGTTCCCTTCAGTAGTAATATAGACTGTTTCATCAATTTTGTATGTTAAATAACGGTCACAATCAATTTCAAACGTTTTCCCATTGTCGAATTTCATTGCGCAATTGGATCCCTCTTCGGTTTCCGTCACATCAATGACTTCGTTCGTCTTAAAACCGACTGCCTTGCCATCGGAGAAATGCGGATAGTATTTTTCAACAATCTGCACCTTATGCAATCTGCCCGGACTTGTTAAGTATACAACGAATAATATAATTAAAACGGCTATTAACCCAATGAGAATTACTGCTTTTCGTTTCACTCTATCTAATACCCTCTTCTCTTATCAATCTATTATTCAATATCCATTTTCACTAGATTATATTCAGGATTCCGGAAAAACATGATAGAAAAGATCATTTTATTTAACGATTTTCACTTTTTCCACCATCATCGCACAAGCGGCAGCAAGGAGGATCAGAATGGATACAGCCGAGATGACCCCTCCCCAGCCGAACTTCATCAGGAATAAACCGCCTGATGCCCCAACTATACTTGATCCTGCATAGTAAAACAGGAGATATAATGCGGATGCTTGTGCCTTTTCACTCTTATCTGCCAAACTGCCGACCCAGCTGCTCGCAATGGAATGAGCTCCAAAAAAGCCAAATGTAAACAGGGCAAGCCCCATTATTTTCAGTAAAAGCGGGTCCAATAAAGTTAACAGGGCGCCCATCAGCATGATTGCGATTCCGATAAGAAGTACAACACTCCGACCATATTGATCGGCAAGCTTCCCCATCCATGTTGAACTAAACGTCCCCACAAGATAGATTATGAATATGAAGCCAATCAATGTCTGTGATAAATGATATGGCGGTCCCATTAAAGGTATACCCACAAAGTTATAAACGGTAACGAACGAGCCCATTAATAGGAAGGCCATGCCGAATAAGAGTACTAGTCTGTTATTCCTTAAGTTATTGATAAGGGAGGTTTTGATTCTCGATAATGAGACCCGTACGCGGACAGCATGCTGCGAAGGCGGTAGCATCCACCAAAAAGCCAGACTGATGATCAAACTTAAAGCTCCAAGGCTTCCAATCGCTATGTTCCATGAGAAATGGTCGGTCAGCACCCCGACAATCAGCCTGCCAGCCAATCCGCCGATACTCGAGCCGCTCACATAGATCCCCATCACATAGCCAAGGCT
The DNA here is from genome assembly GCF_026891895.1 of Peribacillus sp. AS_2. Lineage (NCBI taxonomy): Bacteria > Bacillati > Bacillota > Bacilli > Caryophanales > Bacillaceae > Peribacillus > Peribacillus sp. AS_2. The sequence goes on along the minus strand of NZ_JAPTGA010000001.1, from coordinate 512,243 downwards.
TTTCGGATGAAACTCTTCATTGATATAGGCCATCGCAATGGCCGGGAAACCTGCAAGCACCGCTCCTTGAATCGCCCGAATTGCGATCAGGATGTATAGATCATCCTGGATGAAGCTGACACATATGGATAACAATGCAGACAGAGTGAGCGCCGTCCCCATTATTTTTTTCCTATCGATATTTTCTGAGAAAAAAGAAACAAGCAATAAACAGAGTGCAAGCGTTCCAGTCGCGAAAGATAATGTAAGGCTTGCCATTGCAGGAGAGACTCCAAATTGCTTTGCGAAAACCGGAATGACCGGTTGGGTACTATACAGATCCGCAAACGTTACAAAGCTACCGAGAAATAAAGCCAAGATCGTTTTCCTGAATGATTTACCAGCAGGCTCGATATAATTCACATTTGTTCAGACCCTTCACTATTTAACTTTCCCCCTATGTTAATACGAACTTCCCGAGTTGTCTATTTCACCACTCTATCCAACGGGAAAATTTCATTCCAGCAACTAAAACAACCTTCACTGCATGCAGTGAAGGTTGTTTCATTAATTTGAACGTTTATCATCCCGCTCGCTTTTCTTAAGGAGCCAGTACACTGGCATACCGATAATGAGGATGATCACTGAGTACAGGGCATTTAAAGGTGTTTGGATTAACGTGCTTAAAACGATGTATATTGCACCAGCAATCGCCACGATGGGGATGAATGGGTAAAACGGCACTTTATACGTTTTTGCATCCGGATCTTTTCTGCGTAAGATGAAGACCGCAAAGAAGGCTAATCCATAAAAACAGAAGACAGAGAAAACAGCCATATTGGTAAGTTTGTCAGGGTCTGTTGCAACCATCATGATGATTGCAATGAACACTTGCAATACCGTGGCATTTATAGGCGTTTTGAACTTGGGCGATATTTTTCCGATTTGTTTATGGCCTGGCATCATTTTATCAGTCGCCATCGCCAAGGTAATGCGCGGGAAGGTCAAAAGCTTTCCGTTCAAGCAACCGAAGATTGAAATCGCAATTCCGATCGATATCAATTTCCCGCCCAATTCACCGAATAGAAGCGTTGCTGCAACATTCGCTGCATTCGTACCATGGGCTATGACTCCCTCCGCCCCCAATACATGAAGCATGGCAAGATTCACACCCAAGTAAGCGACCATGACGACGACCAATCCCGTTATGATTGCCCGCGGCAACGTTTTCTGCGGATTTTTCATTTCCCCTGCCATGAAGCCGACATTCATCCAGCCATCATACGCCCAGAGCGTTGCCAAAATCGCACCGGCCATACTGATTTTCATTGAACTTTCGCTATCGATATTGAATACAGGCATATCACCTTGTGCGATACCGAATACTGCTATGAAAATGATCGGGATCAATTTAGCAACGGTCGATAAGGTTTGGATGATACCGCCGTATTTTGTCCCCAGCAAGTTCATGCCTGCTATGAATACAATCGTAAGAATCCCTATCGCCAAAGAGTAGCTTGAAGCGATCTTAAATATTCCTGCAACTAATAACCCGAAGTATAAACTGAGTGCGCCCATGACTGCAGGTCCGTATACCAATGTCTGAACCCAGCCGCATAGGAATCCCCATGCTTTACCGTACACTTCTTCCATATAGACATATAAGCCGCCCGTTTTAGGAATCCGTGTACTCACTTCAGCAATCGTCAACCCGCTTGCAAGGGTAATCAGACCGCCTATCAGCCAAGCTAACAAGGCCATGGTTGAATTACCGCTCAATTCAAGCACGTCACCAGGTCTCATGAAAATACCAGAACCGATAACTGTACCAACTACAATAGATGTTCCAACCCAAAAGCCAATCGTTTTCTTCAATTGGTCATTTTTCATGTTGTCCTCCCCAGGTGTACACATGTACTTTATTTATACTAAAATTATATCATATAAATTATATGGAAATAGTTTATGTAATCATTTGAATATTCCGGAAAATACCCAAACACGTTGGTATCATTACGCTCAGGCAGTTTTATTTTATTTATATTTTTTTTACTAATTATGACTGAAACTGCACTGAAAACCGAATATTTTTTTATTATAAAAAGATTTATTGAGTTTTTATTCAATAATGACGAATTAAAAACTTAAAAACTAAATTATCATTCGTTATTAATTTCATGGGAATCCTGCTTATTTTCGGACGCACAAAAAACCACCCCGAATCAACGGGGTGGTTCCTCTCCTCTTTCAAGCTTCATTTCGTATTACCAAATAATGAATAGAAGCACAACCGCCAAGACGATCCGGTAAATGGCAAAAGGAGTCAATTTAACTTTATTGATTAAAATCAAGAAAAAGCGGATACAGAATAATGCAAAGATAAATGCACTGATGAAACCTGCAATAAAGAATGGCAGAACTTCAGGCGTGAAGCTATCCCAGTATTTCACGATTTTCAAGAGACTGGCACCAGCCATGATCGGCACTGCCATGATGAACGTGAAATCGGAAGCAGCCCGATAGCTCATCCCTAATAGCACACCGCCTGATATCGTTGAACCTGAACGGGAAAATCCCGGCCATAGTGACAAACATTGAATTAATCCTACACCAAAGGCTTGTTTATAAGTGATTTGGTCAACCGTCTCTGCAGTCAGCTTTGGACGGAATTTATCCGCAGCAATCATCAAAAATGCGCCTAGGAACAATCCGACGATAACCGTCTTCATCGTAAATAAATGATCATCAATATAATCTTCGAATAATAGACCTAAAACGCCCGCCGGCAACAATCCGACAATGATCTGCAATAGGTTAAGCTTTTGGCCGTTCCCAGCGGATGTGCCTTTCAGCTTCCTTAAACCAAGCAAGTCCATGAATCGCCCCCAGAAGAGCACGACAACGGCGAGTATCGAACCAAGCTGGATGACCACCTTAAAGGCATTAGCCACTTCACTCCCGAAAAGCTCTTTCGAATTCAGCCATAAATCATCGACGATAATCATATGCCCTGTTGACGATACAGGAGCAAACTCAGTTAATCCTTCTACAAGACCAAGGATAACTGCAACAAAAATTTCCCACATATTCATTTTATTCACCTCATGTTTCGAACACCTATTTATGGAAATACCATATGTATTTTACTCGTTGTTTAAAATATTGTCTATTAAACATTGCTGAAACAATTCAAGCGTACATGTATGATAGGGTTCAAGATAAAGTTTAAAGGGGAAGTGATGATTTTGCAAAACATACTGATTTTCGCCCATAGAGGGTCCAAGGGGACGCATCCTGAAAATACCATGGCAGCCTTTCAAAAGGCGGCAGAAATCGGGGCCGAGGGGATTGAGTTCGATGTCCACCTTAGTTCTGACGGGGAATTGGTCATCATACATGACGAAACACTTGATCGAACGACCACCCTTACTGGTTATGTAAAAGATCATTCGGCACAAAAACTGAAAACGGCTGATGCTGGGAGCAAATTTTCCAATGAATTCCTTGGGGAGCAGATTCCTTTTTTAATGGACGTTTTCGACTGGGCTAAGGGAAATGCTTTATTGATGAATGTCGAAATCAAGACGGATAAACTCGCTTATGAAGGAATCGAACAGAAGATCATTGATTCAATTCGTCAATATGGAATGGAAAAAAGGGTGATCCTCTCTTCCTTCAACCATCAATCCATTGAAAAAGTGAAGATGCTTGCCCCAAATCTTGAACGGGCATTATTGTTCGAGGGACTTCCTGAAAACTTCGAAGAAATCTTACGTGATAAAAAGGAATCGGGTTTTCATCCAGATAAAAACAGCCTGACTCCAGCAGTTAAAGAAAAAGCGAAAAAACTCGGATATAAAATCCGGCCTTGGGTCGCCAATGATGAAGCCGACATCGTCAGGCTGGCAGAGTTGGGAGTCGACGTCATCATGACCGATTTCCCTGAAAGGGCAATCAAGATTTTAAAAGCTTGGCAGTCACATGGCTGAACCATGCGAAAGAGAAGGAGCGTTGCTCCTTCTCTTTCAAATCCATATTTATTCAATTAATTAACGAGAAAAGTTTGAACCGCCTAGTTGTTGTTCAGCCATTTGAACCAAACGTTTTGTGATTTCCCCACCAACAGATCCGTTAGCGCGAGAAGTAGTGTCAGCACCTAGGTTTACACCAAATTCACTAGCGATTTCATTCTTCATTTGTTGTAGGGCTTGTTCTGCACCAGATACTAAAAGTTGATTGCTGTTATTGTTGTTTGCCATGTGTTTTTCACCTCCTACTAATATTAATTAGCATTTTAAGCTTAAATTATTATTGCCAATTTATTGAATTTTTCTGTTTGCGTTTCTCCCAATCCTGAGCTCTTTATCATGAATTTCTTTTTATGCTCATAAACTGTTAGGAAACTTTCAGTAGGAGGGAAAAGAATTGCAAATACATGTGGTTAGGCCAGGCCAGACGTTATATGGCATCGCCCAGACGTACAGCGTAACCGTTGACAGGCTCGTTGAATCAAATAAGATCCCTAACCCAAATAATCTTGTTTCGGGGCAGGCCCTTGTCATTCCAATCGTCGGCAGTTATTATTTCGTTCAACCGGGTGATAGTCTTTATTCCATTTCCCAAAGGGTTGATGTCCCTGTTCAAGAATTGGCAAATATAAATGGCATTTCCGAAAATCAAATCCTATCCGTTGGATACCGGCTTTATATTCCGGCACGGAGGAAAAGGACCGCCGAATTCAACGGCTATGTCGAGCCGAGGGGTACGACGGTTGCACCGGCCCTTGTGACGGCCGCCAGGGAAGCTGCGCCCTATTTAACCTACTTAGCCCCTTTCAGCTTCCAGGCGCTGCGAGACGGCTCCTTAAAAGAGCCATTACTCGATGACTTCCCTGCCATCGCCAGGGAAAATAAAAATGTCCTGATGATGGTGATCACAAATCAGGAGAATGACCAATTCAGCGATGAGCTCGGGCGGATCATCTTAACGAATACTTCCGTTCAGAATAAGTTCCTGAACAATATCGTTACAACGGCAAAGAAATATGGTTTCCGGGATATCCACTTTGACTTTGAGTATTTACGGCCGGCCGACAGAGAAGCCTATAATCAATTTCTCCGAAAAGCCAGGGATCGCTTCAAGAAGGAAGGATGGTTCATTTCCACGGCACTGGCCCCTAAAACAAGTGCAGAGCAAAAAGGCCGTTGGTATGAGGCGCATGACTATAAAGCACATGGTGAAATCGTCGACTTCGTCATCATCATGACTTATGAATGGGGATATAGCGGCGGACCGGCAATGGCTGTGTCTCCTATTGGACCTGTTCGGGAAGTTCTCGAATATGCCGTCACCGATATTCCTTCCAACAAGATCCTGATGGGGCAAAACCTATATGGCTATGATTGGACCCTGCCTTTTGTACAGGGATCCACTGCCAAGGCTGTGAGTCCGCAGCAGGCCATCCAGATTGCGGCGGCCAATAATGTTGCCATCGAGTATGATGAAACCGCACAGGCCCCGCACTTCAACTATACCGATATAGAGGATAGGCAGCATGAGGTGTGGTTTGAAGATGCCAGATCCATTCAGGCAAAATTCGATTTAATCAAAGAACTGAATCTAAGGGGAATGAGTTATTGGAAGCTCGGCTTAGCCTTCCCCCAAAACTGGCTGCTCATCAGTGATAACTTCAACGTACGGAGAAGGGTTTAACAAAGATTTAGGAATACCGAAGCTGAAATGGGCATATAATCAACCATCGAGCATGAAGTCCATTCAGGATACGTGACTCAGCACTAAAAGCCTTCCGACATCTTCCGGAGGGCTTTTATCATTTACCGTAATTCGATCAGGCAATATGCCGATATTCATCATTCAAAGTTTGTCTGTCCGGACCCTTATGAGCCATGCCTTTTTTGACCATACTATAGAAAAGCTCAAAGGGTGTGAAAATAATGATTCGAATCGGTCCATACATGAGTACCGTTCCCAGATTTCCGCGTTTCATCAGATTGCTTTCCATCATCGCATTATTTTTACTTTCATTCGGGGTCTTGATCCACATTGTGGAGCCGAAGAGATTCCCCACCTTACTTGATGGCATCTGGTGGGCAATCGTGACGATGTCAACGGTCGGCTATGGAGATTTCACTCCCGTGACCAATCTTGGCAAAATCATCGGGATGGTCCTCATTTTGTCAGGAGCCGGCCTGATTACTTCTTATTTTGCGTACATCGCTAAAATTTCCATATCCAATGAACAGCAATTTCTAACAGGAAAGAAAGTATTCGGCGGCGGCGGACACATTATCATTGTGGGCTGGAATGGCCGTTCCAAGAGAATCATCCAAAACATCCATGATCGCAAGCACCATCAATCCATTGTCCTTATCGATGATACACTGCAAAAGCACCCGCTTCCACGAACGAATATCCACTTTATCCAAGGAAAAGCTACATTGGATTCCGTTTTGCAGAAAGCCAATATTAAACAAGCCATTCGCGTCCTTATTACGGCTGACCTTAAGCAGGACGAGCTGCAAACGGATATGTTCTCGATTTTAACGTTACTGGCCGTCAAAGGGCTGAATCCGCATGTGTATTGTCTTGTGGAAATATTGACGCATGAACAAAAGGAAAATGCTTTACGGGCTGGGGCGGACGGTATAGTCGAAACGAATAAATTCGCGAGTGAATATATGCAGGATTGCTTATCGAAGGGGATCATAACGGAAGCCAGAGAACAAAATGAGCTGGATGGATTGAGCCTCAAACAGCTGCCCATCCAGGATGACTGGGCGGAATTGACGTTCAAACAGCTGAACGTTAAGCTATTCGATCAAAACATTTTATTGGTCGGCATCATTTCAGGAGGCAAGACCTTAATCAAGCCCCCCGGAGATGTAATCATCCATCGTGATGACACTCTAATCATCATTGATGATTAATGTAATAAAAGCTTTTCCAGATTACTGACAAGCGCTTTACCTAACGAGATATAGTTTTCCGGAAATTCGGCATCCGGATTTTCAGGCTCGGCAAACTGATTGAAGGAGGCGGAAAGGTTTCCGATATTTCCTTCATCGTCAATTCCGTCCTCGTACTTATGAGATAACAAAAACGGTTGTAAGAGTTCGACCATTACCCCGTCCTGATCGAGTGAACCATCAACAGCCTTGAAAGGGACCCGCAAGAATTGGTAGCCATCACTGTCATCAATCTTATAATCAAAAGACCCGTGGTCATAATCCCATCCTCCGCCAATCGCATATCCTTCCGGTTTTAACTTTGTCTCCAAATCGAACAACCCGAATGTTTTCCCTTCCAACTGAGAAGAAATTTTAATCATTGTATAAAACCTCTTTCGCTAATTTTCTATTAGCTTAACCAAAGCGCCTAAAAAAAAACCTGGAATGACTCTATTGTCCCTTGTTCAGGCATAAAGGAGGATTGGCTTCCTCACTGACTTCCAAGCTTTCCTTACGCTTTTATTTCAGCTTCGTCGCTCCCTCCTCCTCCATTCGTAATTACTGGATCTTCTGCTGGTAGCGTCTTATAACGTTAAGCACATTTTCCTGACGCTGCCCATATATAACTTTGGCTGACTTTAAATTCCCCACTTTTAACCTCAGAAATATGAACTAGGAACAGCACATAGAATAGGTATAGAAATATTGCGGCTAATGCTGGACATGGAGGGGATGTATTTATATGAGTACCAGAATGATCCGGCAACTGATAAGATCAAGGCAACAGGAATTAGTCGAACTTGCTGCTTCATTTATTCGAATTCCATCTGAAAATCCATCGCCCGAGTTTAAGAAGCGGTCAGCAGAAATGGGACGCCATATTAGCCGATACCTAGCAGCAAAAGGGTTCTTGATTACCGAACACCGCCGTAGCGAAAATGCGCTGGTTACCGTGGTCTGTGATGCTCCCTTAACCAGGGTACCTGGTCCACGGCTCCTATTTTGTGGACATACAGATGTCGTACCTGCAGGTGATTGTTCACATTGGACCTTTGATCCTTTCTCAGGAGAAGTCAGAGCAGGTATGCTTTTGGGTAGGGGAGCCTCCGATATGAAAGGAGGCTTGGCATCACTGATTTTTGTGGCTGGACTACTTCAGGAGTTCGCCCCCGCTCTTAATTTGAAAGGTAGCCTAGGAGTTATTGCCTCTCCGGATGAAGAGACTGGCGGCATTGAGGTGGCCTCGCTCCTGGATCAAGGATTGATTAAGGGTGATGCTTGTCTGATTGGTGAACCAACGGACCGCTACCATCCGAATGCCGGTGAAAAGGGCAAGGCATGGATGCAGGTAATCATACCAGGTCAGGCAGATCATGGCAGCCTACAACCGCTTTATGGAATCTCCGCCGTACGAAGAGGGGCAGCCGCGGTCGAAGCACTAACCAGGCTATGGGAGCTCAAGGCAACGCCTCCGCCAGAGCCTTGTCAACTTTTGTACAATACTGAGTGGCTCCTATCTCAGAGTCTAGGAAATCCCTTACTGTCACAGTTACTTTATCGTCCCTCTTACAATCCAGGTGTAATCCAGGGCGGAACAAATGTGAACGTCGTCGCAGACAAGTGTATCATTAAAGTGGATACCCGGGTTCCATTCGGTATGAAGCCCGAGTTTGTACTTGATATCGCTAGGAATCTTGTTAGTGCTGTAGCGCCAGGTGCGGTTGTAGAGCCAATGGTACCCTGTACTTACCCGAACTGGACCTTAGAGGATCGTCCAATTGTGAGGGCCATGGAACTGGGAATCCAGCGTGTCCTTGGAATGGAGGAACCCGTCTTCAGCGTACTTTTGCTTGGTTCAAGTGATGCCAGTCACTTCCGGCGCCATGGCATTGAAACTGTCCTTTACGGTCCAGGGCTGGAACACACTATCCATGGGTACGATGAGCGGGTTTCAGTGGAGAACTTAGTAGAATCTGCCGAGATATATGCTGAGACTGCAGTCAAGTATCTTAGGTCATTTTAAATCTATTTTCACTAAACTTTATGCAGGTGCAGGGTATACTGCACGCGCTACTGCTAATGTTCTCTTTCAAGGTGTATATGGTCGTGGTCATTGGTGGGAATATTTATATACTCGTTGGTATTAATTCATTAGTTCAATGCTAAACTAAATATATTTATTGCGTGTTTTGAGCAAACTTTGTTTCAAATTTACATGAAGACCAAAAGCTAAAAAAAGAGCCTGGAGCAGAAAAACCGCTTCAGGCTTTTTTCTTTTTGGGAAAAGTGGGAATTCCCTTTTTCTCTGAATGAACTAGGATTTTTTTTAATAATTCTTTGCCTTCTTTTTTAGGGCTATAAGGGCAAACAGCAAGGAGGGATAAAGGATAAAACCCCAGCACCAAAAGATATAAAAATATTTAAGTCTCCCAATATGATTTCCTCCAGTTTTGATTTTCTCTTGTTTTAGCATCTTACGTCTTCTTCTTTCCATCCGGCAGGCAGGCTTCTTGCGGACCGGGGAACCGTTCTTAGTTTCTCTAGCTCCTCGATACTAAATCCCCCCCCACTTTCATATTCGATACCAGTATCGAATATGTTTATTCTTACCCTTTGGCGTTCAACCAAAAAAAGGCAACAAGCCGGATGTTATTCCGGCTTGTTGCCTTTTAAATTATAAGCGCTGTTCAAGCTCCGCTTTTTTCTTTTCATAACCCGGCTTGCCTAAAAGAGCAAACATGTTCACCTTATAGGCTTCCACTCCAGGCTGGTCAAATGGATTTACACCCAGTAAGTAACCGCTCATTGCACAAGCTTTCTCGAAGAAATATACAAGGTAGCCAAAAGTATAAGCATCGAGCTGAGGAACCGTTACGATCAGGTTGGGAACGCCACCGTCCGTATGGGCTAACAGCGTACCCTCAAATGCTTTATTATTCACGAATTGCACCGTTTCACCTGCTAGGTAATTCAGGCCGTCCAAGTCATTGGCCGCTTCTTCAATCACGATTTCATGACGGGCCTTATCGACTTTGATGACCGTTTCAAAAAGATCACGCCGTCCTTCCTGGACATACTGCCCTAATGAATGCAGGTCGGTCGAGAAGTTAGCCGATGAAGGGAATATCCCTTTTTGATCCTTTCCTTCACTTTCTCCAAATAACTGTTTCCACCACTCAGAGAAGTATTGAAGTCCAGGCTCATAGTTTATCAGCATTTCAATCGTTTTCCCTTTATTGTAAAGGATATTCCGAACCGCCGCATATTGGTATGCCTGATTCTCCCCTAGCTCGGATGAACTGAAGTCGGCCCTGGCATGCTCGGCTCCCTCCATGATTTGATCGATATCCGCCCCGCTGACAGCAATCGGAAGCAGCCCTACAGCCGTTAAGACCGAGTAACGTCCGCCAACATCATCAGGAATGACGAAAGTTTGGAAACCTTCCTCCGTTGCTACCGTTTTTAATGCGCCCTTCTCTTTATCAGTCGTAGCATAAATGCGGCTCTTAGCTTCTTCAACGCCGTATTTTTGTTCAAGCAGTTTCCTGAAAATCCTGAAGGCCAGTGCAGGCTCCGTGGTCGTACCGGATTTAGAGATGACGTTGATCGAGAAATCCCTATTTTCCAATAGGTCCATCACGTCCTGCATATATGTAGAGCTTATATTATTACCGACAAATAAAATTTGCGGTGCTTTCCTTTTATCCGAAGGTAGAATGTTATAAAAACTATGTTGAAGCATCTCAACTGCTGCCCGTGCTCCCAGATATGATCCACCGATTCCGATAACCAGCAGCACTTCTGAATCTTCTTTTATTTTCGCAGCTGCTTTTTTGATTCTTGAGAATTCTTCTTTATCATAATTGACGGGTAAATCAAGCCAGCCAAGATATTCATTGCCTGCCCCTGTCTGCTCATGCAGGGAATGGTGCGCCACTTTTACAGCATCCTGTAGATAGGTAATTTCATGCTCCCCGAAAAACGGCAGGGCTTTTGAATAATCGAAACGAATATGGGCCATTCAAATTCCTCCTTGAATTCTTTAGTTTCCCTTTCACTTTATCTGATGTAATTCTCATAATCAAGAAATCGATCAAGTAAATAACGAATTATGCATATAAAGCAATCTCCCACCTGGCAAGGAGGGAGATCGGATCATATCACTTGTTTATAAGGAAGCCCGTAAAATGGCAAGGACATCTTCACGGTTCAGGACTTTGAATCGTCCAAATTCCCCTCTGCTCATCGCTTTATCAGCCATGACTTCCAATTGTGAGTCATCGATGCCATAATCCGAAAGATTGGTCGGCGCCCCTAAGCTGCTCCAAAATGACCTAAGTCTTTCAATGCCTTCAAGGGCCGCTTCCTCATCCGTTTTACCTTCCGGATCTACATGGAATACACGGACTGCAACTTGTTTAAAGCGTGCGACATTTTCATGGAGCACATGCTTCATCCAATTCGGGAATAAGATGGCCAATCCTCCTGCATGCGGGATGTCATAAACAGCTGAAACGGCATGTTCAATGTTATGCGTTGCCCAATCACCGCTGTAACCAACCCCAAGCGACCCATTCAAGGCTAGGTTTCCGGCATACAGGATAGTGGCCCGATGCTCATAATCCTCCAGGTCTTCCAATAGTTTAGGTGCCGTTTCAATCACCGTCGTTAACAGCGATTCACAAAAACGATCTTGCAGCGGTGCATGCGTTTCCGGGTGGAAGTACGTTTCGAATACATGTGACATCATATCGACCATTCCGTATACCGTCTGGTCTTTTGGTACTGAAAAAGTATTTTCAGGATCCAAAATGGAGAATTGCGGAAATACCAATGGACTGCCCCATCCATATTTCTCTTTCGTTTCCCAGTTTGTTATGACAGATCCGGAATTCGCCTCAGAGCCTGTTGCAGCTAAAGTCAGCACCGTTCCGAATGGAAGGGCCTCTTCGACTGGTGCCTTCTTAATGACAAGATCCCATGGATCACCCTCATATTTAGCACCTGCAACGATGGCCTTTGTAGCGTCTATAACGCTTCCCCCTCCTACCGCAAGGACAAAGTCGATCCCATGTTCTTTACAAAGGTCAACACCCTTCCGGACTGTTGAGATGCGTGGATTCGGTTCAACTCCGGAAAGTTCGTGCACCTCTGCATCGATCTCTTTCAAGACATTGATCACTTTTTCATATAAGCCATTTTTCTTTATGCTTCCCCCGCCATATACAAGTAAAACTCTATCGCCATAGGCGGGAATTTCAGTTTTTAAGCTTTCAAGCTGACCTTTTCCGAAAATTACTTTTGTAGGATTTTTATATGTGAAATTCTCCAATGGTATCTCTCCTTTAATGCCACATTGACTCCGTTTTCGAATGAACGACAGGGGCCAAGTGCTAGTTTTTCTTTTATTCATTATGACCAATGTTCCATTTAAATACAAAACATCCGCCCGTAACTTTTGAGTGGATGTATATTTACATGCTGAAAATGCATGATAAGTAAAGAACTGATTTTTTCAAAAAAAGGAGGCTGTACAATGAGTGGAATACAAAGAATTGCACTTGTTCTTACTATAATCGGGGCAATCAACTGGGGATTAATAGGGTTTTTCCAATTTGACTTGGTCGCTTCGATTTTCGGGGGGCAAGATGCTGGAATGGCCCGTATCGTTTATGGATTGGTTGGAATTGCCGGTCTCATTAATCTTGGTCTTCTCTTTAAACCAAGTCCTGAAATTTCCAGGGAGCCTGAAACCAAACCGACTCGCTGAGATCTTGATCATCGACAATGTCATGTTCTATAAAATAAAGCCGGACCATGGATAAACACATGACCGGCTTTATTTCATTCATGGCACCAGGACAAAAAAAACCGGCTGATCGAGGATCTGCCGGTTCTAAAAAATTATTTTTTGATTAAGTCTTCGCGTTGAGATTGTTCAATCCACTCTTGAAGTTTGTCTTTCAATGTGTTGAAACCTTCAGTAGATTCGATGTGAGATGTCGCTTTAACAGATGCTTGGCGTTTTTTCGGAGCTTTTTTCGGAGCTTCAGTACGCTCAGGAGCTTCTTCTGTAGCGCGGATCGATAAGCCGATTTTTCCAGCAGCTGAATCGATGGAAAGAACTTTAACTTTCACTTCATCGCCCACTTTTAAATGTTCGTTAATATCTTTAACGAAGCCGTGAGTGATTTCAGAAATATGAACTAAACCTTGAGTTGATTCATCTAAAGCAACAAATGCACCGTATGGTTGAATACCAGTAACTTTACCAGCAACTACCGCACCAATTTCGAATTTTTCAGACATGGTAACACTCCTATTTTATATATATTTTTTCGTCTTTTCACGCAATAAAAAATTATATCACATAATTGGAAAATAATCAAAGTTAAGTATACCATACTTTTTGGGATTTTACTCATTAAAAATGTTTGTTTTTTGGAAATAATAAATATTATAAGATCTTTGTATATAACTTAACCTAAAAATTTGCAAATAACCCCTATTTCCATTAAGATATTTACTCATTTTTCTAAAGATTGTAATATTAAACCTATCCAATTGCCCCTAATCATAGTAAGATGAGAAAATGTTTTAAAAAAATAATATACAGCTAGATATTCTTTACATCTAAAGGAGTTTTTCCATCATGTCAAAACAAGATCAATGGACTTCAAAACTTGGGTTCATCCTGGCAGCCGCGGGATCCGCTATTGGATTGGGCGCCATCTGGAAGCTCCCGTATATGACTGGGGAAAATGGCGGTGGGGTCTTTTTCCTGCTCTTCATTATATTCACCCTGCTTATCGGGACACCGATATTAATAGCGGAATTCACGATTGGCCGCAATGCACAGAAAGATGCCATTAGCGCATATAAACATATCGCCCCAGGAAAGCCTTGGGCATTGATTGGATATGGCGGTGTCGTCGCTTCAATCATCCTTCTTTCCTTCTTCAGTGTTGTTGGAGGCTGGATCATCTCCTATTTAGCAAGGAGCTTTACAGGTTCCCTCTCAAACTTGACGCAAGAGGAATATGGGAACTTCTTCAATACGATAATCAGTAATCCTTATGAAACGGTCATCGCTCAGTTATTATTCATGGTCTTTACCATTTGGGTCGTGCAAGGCGGCGTTTCCAAGGGAATTGAAAAGGCTAATAAATATATGATGCCTTCATTGTTCATTCTTTTCATCATCCTTCTTATCCGCTCCTTGACTCTGGATGGGGCAATGGAAGGTGTTAAATTCTTCTTGAAACCGGACTTTTCCGCATTAACAGGGGAAACGATCCTATTGGCACTCGGCCAATCCTTCTTTGCACTAAGTGTCGGTGTTTCCGTGATGGTAACCTACGCATCCTATTTAAGTAAAAAAGAAGATATTACAAAATCGGCCTTTTCGGTAGTTGGACTGAATATCTTCATTTCCTTGCTGGCAGGTTTGGTCATCTTCCCGGCTGTTTTCGCACTGGGTTTCAGCCCTTCAAGCGGTCCTGGACTGGTATTTGTCGTGTTGCCTGCCGTCTTCAATGAAATGGCGCTTGGCGGGATCTTCATGTTCATTTTCTTCATATTATTATTATTTGCCACCCTTACGACGGCATTCTCCATTCTCGAAATCGTCGTTGCAGCCATGATCAAGGGGGATTCCGCAAAACGGAAGAAGGCCTCTTGGATAGCTGGTATCACCGTTTTCCTGATTGGAATTCCTAGCGCATTGTCCTTTGGGGTGCTTTCGGATGTGAAGATTTTCAATTTATCCATATTCGATTTCGCTGATTATCTGACAAGCAATATCGCGCTGCCAGTCGGCGCCTTGTTCATATCCCTTTTCATCGGTTATCAAATGAAAAGGATCGAGGTACAAAAGGAGTTCGAAACTGGCGCTGATCCCGGCCGATCACTTTTTAAACTTTGGTACTTCCTGATTCGCTACATCGTGCCGATCATGATCATACTCGTATTCCTTAAGTCAACTAATCTCATTTAACATTCAACATGCCGTTTCGATATTTCTCGATGCGGCATTTTTTTCACAAAACCTACATATTCCGTTCCTTCACTTAAGTAATAATATGGTAAAATAATTACATAATAAAAATATATTTCCTGAAAAAGGAGTGTCTGACCATGTCAAATATCGCGAAGAATATCCGTCAATACCGAGAAGATCACAACCTAACTCAACAGGAACTGGCTTTGAAATTACGAATCGGCACAAAGAAAATCGAAAAGTATGAATCGGGTGAATCGGTTCCTGATACACAAACCATTTTACGTCTTTCCACCGTTCTTGACATTCCGGCTTCAGAATTCCTGAAGGATGCCCAGACCGGTAACGCTGCTGGCATCGACGAGGACTTAAAAAAATTGATTGAAGAAATCGGAACCAAAAAAGCTGAGCTCATTCTAAGGACAGCCAAGGACTTTAGCGAAGAAAAAATTCTGAAAGTTATGCATACTTTATATAAAACACAAGCTTAATTCAAAAAATGGGTCGTAGTATGTGTATTTTTTTTCTGGGTACTGGATATACTATGATTAACACTTTCTATGTTAATCCATTAGATTAACTCTTTTTTCTAATTCCCCCTATGGAAAGGGATCCGGCTGCTAATGGCCGGATCCCTATTTTTTTGCTTTTATTGGCAATGATTCTTCATGAAACGTTCCATTCTTCTGAGCGCCTCCTGAAGCTGTTCCATGGAGGATGCATAAGAACAGCGGATATGACCTTCACCGCTTTCCCCGAACACATCTCCCGGTACAACGGCAACAAGTTCTTCCGTCAGAAGTTTTTCAGCAAATTCCATCGAAGTCATCCCCGTTCTCTCGATTGATGGAAAAGCATAAAAAGCCCCGCCGGGATTATGGCAATCCAGCCCCATATCGTTAAATGATTTCACGATAAAATTCCGTCTTCTCCGATAACTCCGACGCATTTCTTCCACATCCTGCATACCGTTCTTTAAAGCTTCCAATGCAGCATGCTGCGCAACGGTCGGCGCGCACATCATCGCATATTGGTGAAGCTTAAGCATCGCTTCGGAAATTTCCTTAGGTGCACAAACGAACCCAAGACGCCACCCTGTCATCGCAAATCCTTTCGAAAACCCATTGATGACAATCGTCCGCTCAAGCATGCCGTCAACGGCAGCAAAAGAAGTGAATTCCTCATCATAAGCAAGTTCGGCATAGATTTCATCGGAAATCACCAGCAAGTCATGCTTTTTAACGATGTCAGCAAGCATTACTAATTCTTCCTGCCCAAGCTGGGTTCCCGTCGGGTTATTCGGTGAACAGATTAAAACGGCCTTCGTTTTAGGCGTGATCGCCGCTTCGAGTTGTTGGGGAGTCAACTTAAAGTCTTCTTCCTTGGATGTTTGGACCGTGACCGGTATTCCCCCTGCCATGGTCACAAGCGGTGCATAGGCGACGAAACAAGGTTCGACGACAATGACTTCTTCACCTGGATTCAAGATGGTCCTCAGGGCAATATCGAGGGCCTGGCTTGCTCCGACCGTGACAATGATTTGATCATCCGGTCTATACGAAACATGGAACTGCTTCTCCATATACCGGCTGATTTCCGACCTTAATTCAAATAATCCGGCATTGGCCGTATATGAGGTATATCCTTCCTCCAGGGAGTTGATCGCCGCTTCCCTTACCGCCCAAGATGTAACGAAATCCGGTTCACCTACACCAAGCGAGACGACCCCTTCCAAATTGGCTGCCAAATCGAAAAAGCGGCGGATGCCTGATGGCTTAAGCTCTGCAATCGTTTTTGAAACATAACTCGTTTTAATCATGGTGACACCACTATCCGCTTATCTTCTTCAGTTTGATCAAAAATGGTGCCATCATGCTTGTATTTTTTCATTATGAAGTGAGTCGTCGTAGAAATGACGGAATCCAGTGTCGAAAGTTTTTCCGAAACGAAGCTTGCCACTTCGTTCATCGAACGCCCTTCGACAATGACTGAAAGATCATAAGCCCCTGACATTAAATAAACGGACTCGACTTCCTTGAATTTGTAAATCCTTTTGGCAACATCATCGAAACCCACGCCGCGTTTTGGAGTGACCTTTACATCGATCATCGCTGTGACACCATGGTATTCATCCACTTTAGCCCAGTTAATGACTGTTAAGTAACGTACAATGACCCGCATATCTTCCAATTTCTTCAATGTTATTTCAATGTCCGAATCTGATTGATCGGTCATTTTAGCCAAATCCTTCAGATCAATCCGGCTGTTATTTTCAATGATTCTCAAGACTTCCAATTCCTCTTCATTCAAGTGCATTGGAAAACCCCCCTTTTGGAATTCACTAATTTAGCTGTGATGGTTTGGCTGGCAGATAGTCTCACGAATTACCTTATTAGACTTTTTAAAAAACCTATATGACAATATAATTTAATAAGTCCTATGCTGTCAGGATAAACTTACACTATTATATCAAAATTGGCTGGTGACCTGTTATAGTAATTGTCTTTTTTCATCGTTATTATTACAATTACTGTTATGCAACAGTATTATAGGACCTTTTTTGGAATATTCAGGGTAACATAGGTTTTTATCATGGAACAATAACGGAGGAGGAGCTTATATGGAAAGTCATACAATCAAAGGTCTCGAACGGGTAGGGAATATCGAAATCTATTTTGAATATGACCGAATCGATGATTCTCTCCCCACCCTTGTCCTGCTTCACGGATTTTTGTCATCGAGCTTCAGTTTCCGTAAATTAGTCCCCCATTTAATCAAGGAATACAATGTGATCTCCATAGACCTCCCGCCATTCGGGCAAAGCGGAAAAGATTATCGATATACATATTCATTCCGAAACATCGCTAAATCCGTCGTTATGTTCCTGGAGGGAAAAGGAATCAGGAAATTCAGTATCATCGGCCATTCCATGGGCGGGCAGATTTCCCTGCAGCTCATCAAGTCATATCCTGATCTTGTCGACCAAGCCATTCTACTTGCCGGCTCAGGCTATCAGCCCGGCTATTCGGAAAAAATGAAGATGGTCAGTTACCTGCCTTTCTTTTCATACGGGATAAAACGGTATCTGCAAAAATCAGGTATCGAAAAGAACTTGAAAAATGTCGTCCATGACCCGGCGATGATTGACGATGAAATGCGGCAGGGATATCTAGGGCCCTTCATAAAGAAGCATGATATTTTCCGGGCATTGGGAAGGATGCTTCGAGATAAGGAAATCGATTTGCTGAAGGAGGACCTTAGTGATATACATACACCATGCCTGCTTATTTGGGGAAGACATGATCGAGTGGTGCCATTGAGTATCGGCGAAAGGCTCCATGAAGACCTGCCTAATTCCGAGCTTGTTGTCATTGAGGATTCCGGGCACCTTCTTCCAGAAGAGAAACCTGAAGAAGTGTATCAACTAATTAAGGAGTTTATTGGAGTAGCCACCCCAACGTAAACTCACGAGTAAATGGGCGAAATTCACGAGTAAATGCGCGAAACTCACGAGTAAATAGCCAAAACTCACGAGTATACTGCACAAACTTACGAGTAAATAGCCAAAACTCACGAATATACTGCACAAACTCACGAGTAAAAGCACAATTCACCAATAAATCGCCGACTCTCACGGTTAAATCACTGAAATTCACAAGTATACTGCACAAAACATCAGTTAACTGAACAAACTATGGGTATAGAGCAAAAAAAACAACGTAAAAAAGGTGCCCCTGATTTCCGGGTACACCTTTTTCACCTTTATATCGAACAGCTGGCATCATTTTTTATGATGAGCAGCTTTCGTGCAACGTCCAGGCACTTTTCCATCTGAATGGATTCATCGAATGCGAACTCGTAAATGGATTTTATTTTTTCCGCCAGTTCCTTCGGGTCATCTATATCCCGGATTGCTACGACCGTATCTGCAATTTCCGGCTCATATAGATCCCAACCTATCTTGAAAGGGTCCCATTCTTGTAAAACGGCAACCAACGCTAAATTCATTTGCTGTGTATCCATCTAATTTATCACCTGCTCAATATTTTCAAAGAACATGATATCATAGTATCATAACAACAGGCTTTTCGCGAAGACGACAAATTTTTATTCGGTGGTGGATATTTTGAATAAATCAATATTTGAAGAACAAATCAACAGGGAAAATTCAGGGTCTGCAAAATGGGATAAAAACTCCCTCACATCCTTATATGGGCGCGAGGATGTTCTGCCAATGTGGGTTGCCGATATGGACTTCCCATCTCCTGAGGGCATTCAAAAGGCATTGATGGAACGCTTGAATCATCCGATTTTCGGCTATACCGTCCCTTCTGAAACGGTTTTCACTGAAATTCAAAGCTGGCTTAAAGACCGGCACTCCTGGCAAATCGATAAGAAGTGGATTTCATTCAGCTCCGGTGTCGTTTCCGCAATCGGTACAACGATCCAGGCATTCACGAACCCGGACGAAAAAATTCTGTTACAATCTCCCGTCTATACCCCATTTTTTGATATGATCAAAAATAATGACCGGGAAGTGGTCAACAGTCCCCTTATCTTAGAAAAGGACCGCTTCGAGATTGATTTCAACGATTTTGAGGACAAGCTGAAAAGCGGAGTGAAACTATTCCTTTTTTGCAGTCCCCATAACCCTGGCGGACGCGTTTGGACAAAGGTTGAACTCCTGCGGATCGGGGAGCTATGTGAAAAATATGATGTAGTCATCGTCAGTGATGAGATACATGCTGACTTATTCCATACAACATCCAAGCATTATCCGATCGGCTCCCTTTCAGGAAAATTAGCGGATAGGACCGTTACATTGATGGCGCCAAGCAAAACATTCAATATTGCCGGCCTTCAGGCTTCTTTCCTGATCACCAGTAGTGAAAGATTGCAGAAGAAACTGCAAATGGCGCAAACGAAACTGGCCTTCCATGGCCTTAACATCTTTGCCTTAACAGCAATGGAAGCCGCGTATCGGGAGGGCTTGGAATGGCTTGAAGACATGATTGGCTACATTGAGGAGAATATAAAAGTGGCTGAGGAATTCATTGCAGCCGAAATTCCTTCACTGCATGTCATGCATCCGGAAGCCTCTTACCTTTTATGGATTGACTGCCGTGACCTTGGATTGACCGACAAGGAAATAAAGGATCGACTGATCCATCAAGGGAAGCTCGCATTGGAGCCTGGTTCTAAATACGGACCTGGCGGAGAAGGTTTCGTCCGCATGAATCTAGGTTGTTCACGCAGCGTCCTGATGGATGGGCTAAACCGGTTGAAATTGGCTTTTTCTTAAAAAAAGAACCAGGCTTAGAATCCTGGTTCTTCTTTTTCAATCTTTTTCTTCATCCACATATGGATCATGCTCATATCGGGGCAAATCCCCAAATGGGGTTTGAATATTTTCTTCAAAAAGTTCTTCCTTCAATTCTTCATATTGAGAGTTCGGATATACCGTTACCTCTTTACCGTATAAATCCACACCTACGAAATTTTCATAATTTTCTACATAGCCGACATTTTCTTCGGACTCGACATACATATCTTCGTAATCGTTTGGCGGATTTACGAAATCGGAAGGCGATTCAGATGTTCCATAACTGGCAACATCCTGCCAAGAATCTTCCGCATCGTACGCAACCGATTCATGCCGGTCATCATAATCAAACCTCCCAAATGGGGGTCCGAGCACTTCCTCTTCCACTGGCCGATTGTGCGAAGTTTCCTGTGAGAGGGTATGCTCGACACAATAAGTGGTAGTAGGGATCGCTTTCAAACGTTCAAGAGGTATTTCCTTTGAACAAACCTCGCATTTTCCATACCCACCTGCCTCGATGGCAGAAAGCGCTCGTTCAATATCCCTTATTTCATCCCGATCATGCTCGGAAAGGGCTAAATCCTTTTCCCGTTCATATAACTCGGTTCCTTCATCTCCCGGATGATTATCGTAACTCGATAACTCACCAGTCGAATCCTCCATGCTTCTTCTTAAATCGTAGTTGCCTGAATCATTTAATCGCTCTTCCAACTCTTGCTTCGTTTGCTGCAATTGCTGTTGAAATTCTTTTAGCTGCTGATTGGATAGCATGTGCAACATCCTTTCAAAATCGTTCTTCCCTCTAGTATTTCTCTCTTCCCGCCATTCCATAAAGGTACTTTTTACCTTAGGAATAATTTAATTCAGATAACAGAAGCTAACTTAGAAATATTCATTTTAAGGAGGGCTTCCATTTGTACTTCTATAAAGAAGACTTAATCAATATGATCGTTCCCGATAAACCTGATCCAAATGCAGCAAAAGTGCTCCAGGAAACGCTTGGAGGGCAATTCGGTGAAATGCGGACAATGATGCAATATTCTTTCCAAAGTGCCAACTTCCGCGGCAAGGCTAAACAATATCGTGATTTAATTCGCGGGGTTTTCTTGGAGGAACTGAGCCACGTCGAACTTGTCCAATCAACCATCAATCAGCTGCTGAATGATGCTGGCGGGGATATGCCTGGAGATTCCGGTACCGATAGCGCCCCATTGGATGAAGTCATCAAAGGCGGCGCAAACCCCCACCATTTCATCATCGGTGCGAAAGCATCCCTGCCCGTCGATGCTGGCGGCAATCCTTGGAACGGATCATGGGTTTATGATCACGGTAATCTTGTGGCGAACCTTTTGAATAATGTCATGCTTGAATCTACGGGAGTCCTGCAAAAGTCGAGGATTTATGAAATGAGTTCCAATAAAACAATGCGCGAAACACTGGCATTTTTAATGGTTCGCGACAATGCCCACCAAAATGCATTTGCCAAGGCATTGGAGACGCTTGGGGTCGACTGGGGAAAAATCTTCCCTGTGCCTAATTATGATTTGAACAAATATCCTGAATGCCGCAAATATGTGGATTTAGGCTACCATAATGCCCAATTCAATTTCAGGATGGATGAAACACGGATCAGCCAGATCTTCCAAGGGGAGACACCTAGCCGAAATGGCGGAAACCTTGCTGTTACCGAGCCGCCAAAAGGATTCCCGGTCCCTGAAATGCCGGATATGCCAAATGAGCATAGCCCGGGATTGAGTGATTTGAATAATTAAAAAAGAAGGCGGACACATCGTTCTGTGTTCGCCTTCTTTTTTAATTATTGATATATTTCTCAAAAACAAAGCCAAAATCTTTCACATGGTACTTTTTCCGGCTGTCCATCAACCATTCGAAAGCGGCCGAATTAATTTCCTTGAAACTTGCCGCCATTTGGCTTCCATCAGTTCGAACCTGGTTCAAAGTGGAAGAAGCAAGGTTTACGCTTTGCTGGGCATATTGAAGGGCAAACTCATTCTCATGGCTAATTTCCGATATTTTCACGAGTGATTTGAACAAGTCCTTTAATTCTTCAATGAATTTCTTATGGACATCAATGGAGAAAGTCTTTGCACCGATCGAAAATTTAATTTCCGCATCCAAATCCACTGTCCCTGCGGTTTCAAGCGTGGCGTTGGAAATCGTATACTGGCTGTAGCTATATCTCGTAAGTGTTCGCTTTTTGCTGATCGCACTTGTGCCGTCCAAATGTATGAACGCTTGATTCGTGAAACAGTACTCATCGGTTTTCGATTTAATCAGGAAATAGATTTTTTCCCCATCTTCATGCATGATATAATCATCTGCATCCACCTTGTCATAATCTGCAGGACTAATCACACTTCCAATATCACTAAGACCAAGGGCATCAGCTGCCATTTTCTTAAACATAACCATTCCCCCTATCAATATCCAGGTGAATTTCACCTTATTATAAGCATTTCTCAAGTATGATCTCGTCTCGGATCGGAATTCCATCAAAACTATAGAATGGTATTTCCGGCTTGATTTTCCGTGATTCTTCCACGGCGTTTTTAACGATTTCCGAAATGACATAACCACGCTTTTGAAAAAACTTCAACGCCTGTAGATTATCGTTCGTTGTAATCGCTTTAATAGTATGGCAATTTTTTTCCTTAGCGATATTTTCCATCACATAAAGCAATGATGAGCCCACACCTTGATTCTCATGCTCACTGTTCAAAGAGATGATCTGACATACATGGTCGGATAATTTGTATGTTCCCAACCCCGTGATTTTTCCATTCTCGTCCATCACCCCAACACCCTCAAGTTCCGCATAATGAAACAAGCCTCTTGAAAAAACGACTTGAGTCGTCTCCCAGTGCTGAATGAAAAAATCCTTGACCGTATCTGCCGCAATCATTCTTTTAGCTACGATTTGCATAACCAATTACGCCCCCAAAATTTCTATCTCTATGCTTATAGTATAAAATGCTTATGCTGAGAAAGGAACATTTAATTCTTTACGACCTTCTAACAAAACATAATACCATTCATATTCAGATAATCAATATCAAAAAAAAGGGGCTCGCGATGCAGGCATCTTCCGGGATCAGGAAATCGTATCATCCTTTATACGCCGGTTCCTTCTGGTGACCTCATCTTCGAATTGCTTCGTTTTCAATTCTTCCTTCTTTGAATATCTTATAATGGCCCTCATCGTAAAAACGGCCGCCACTAAAAAAATGAAGCAAGTTATACCAGCCGAGATATATTCAGTCTTGTCTTCCGGAAAGTAAAGAAACAAACCTAGTAAAGCATGATTGAGAAAGTCCATCCGTTACATCCTTCCTGATAGGGAATTAAACTGCATTCTCTCATTATATCAATTACCAGAACAATCCACTAGTGGGCCTATTCCACTAAAACATAAAAACGAGAGGCACTGAGCCCCTCGCTTATCTTTTATTTAGGCTCTTTTCGTAAAGATTGTTGTTGTGAGTTGTGGTTGATTTCCCCTCCAGATGCTCGCTTTCCTCGGGGCGGGTGGTGAGCCTCCTCGGCGTAAACGCCTGTGGGGTCTCACCTATCCCGCTGCTCCCGCAGGAGTCTCGCACTTCCGCTCCAATCAACCTTAAATAGTTTCGTTTTAAAAAAATAACAACAAAGTATGTGAAAACAGCCTTTATTTATAGAATGGTGATCCCTTTAATGACAACGTCAACTGCTGGCTTGTCTCCCGCAACTGTCTCTACGTTAGCAATCGTATCAACAACGTCCATGCCTTCGACCACTTGTCCAAAAACAGAGTGTTTATGATCCAGCCAAGGTGTGCCTCCTTGTTCCATATAAGCACTGATGATTTCTTCCGGATAACCGGCTTGCTTCATTTGCTCACCCATCCTGCTGTCCACATGCTGGGCTTGTACGACGAAGAATTGGCTGCCGTTTGTTCCCGGGCCTGCATTAGCCATGGAAAGAGCTCCGCGCAAATTGAATAATTGCATGGAAAACTCGTCCTCAAATGGAGCTCCCCAAATACTTTCTCCACCCATTCCAGTCCCTGTCGGATCTCCGCCTTGAAGCATGAAATCCTTGATGACACGGTGGAAGATGATTCCTTCGTAATAACCGTTTTTAGCATGTGTCAAGAAATTCTCCACTGTCTTTGGAGCAAGTTCAGGGAATAGTTTAATTTTAATATCGCCCATCGTCGTTTGCATGATGACCGCTTTTTCATTTTCCAAAATTTCACTTGTTAATTGCGGAAAGTTTGTCATTGTACATAACCTCTTTCTTTTTAAAATAAAATGGCATGAAACACCATTTTTCATCTTCATTTGTACACTTTACACGATTTTCATAAAAAAAGCATCTTTACGAAATTGAACAAATTCGCTGTGAAAAATCGTTGTTCTTATGTATCATGAAGGAAGTTAAAAGAAAGGTGGTAGGGAAATGTCAGAACAGGATTTTAAAATCGGCGATAAGGTTACCGCCATATATAAAACTGGAAAATACATCGGGGAAGTCACCGATATCAGACCTGCTGCATATCTTGTTAGAGTGTTGGCTGTTTTGAAGCACCCCATGCAGGGAGATCTTCATAACCCGAAGCAAACGGAAGTGTCAATGTTCCATCAGCGGCGTGCTCTTGCATTCCGGGAGCAAACCAATGTACCAAAGAATATGGTAAGGACTTTCGATGAGGGGATTCCGGAGTATAAGGAATCCTTAAGAGAAGCTGTTGATAAAATGAAAGGCACTTTAAGCGAAGCCCAAACAGAGTGGAATGATAAAAGCTTACAGTTGCTTGAAGATCTAGCGGCGGATTATTTCAAATAAAGCTTAAAAGCCAAATCAGTAGTATATGATTTGGCTTTTATAACGCTAAATGATTCAATACCTTTGATAAATCAATGCGGTCGCCAATTGTCGTCGGTTCATGATTTTTCATATAACTTTTATCTTTCTCCACTAACTTAAAGATATTATATGTCGTAATCGCATCATCCAGCGCCCTATGATGCTTGCCTGTCCCTTCTTTGCCATAGGCCTGTACAGCTTTCCAAAGTCCGGTTTGATTTTGATCCCCGAAAAAGCGTTTATACTCCAGGCATAGATCATTTTCCTTCCCTGAAAAAGGGAAATCCAATCCTGCCTTCTGACAATTCTGGCGAAGCACCTTCATGTCCATATTTCCCCAAGTAACAATCGTCGTCGGGTGCTGTTCATCTATTTTCTTCAATAACGCAACCAGCTCTTCAAATGAAATCCCCCGGTCCACCTGATCCTGGGTAATGTTCAAGAACTTCTTGCATCTTCCCGTTAAAACTGGAAATTTCAATGGGTTAACAAAAGATGAGAATTGTTCCTCAATGGTCTCATTAATGACTGTGACTAAACCAACCTCAATGATTTCCGGATAAAACCCCGTTGGATTGGCTTTTCCTTCCGGCATCGTAAATTCAAAATCTATGAATACATATTGCTGTTGTTCCTCCATTTTTATGACCCCCTTCATATTCCTGACATCAACATATAAACAAACATCGTTTTTTCTCACGAGATTATTATAACAGAAGATTTAGAAAGTTATTTCTTTGGATCGCAACACACCATTCGGATACCGCGCTTGCCGTCATACCTAATTTACCCAAAACCCTTTATCGTCTACCTGATCGTGTTGGATGAATGAACCAAAAATACCATTTTTTCATTCCTTCATTCCAAGGACATACTAAAAATATATTAGTTAGGAAGTTGAACTATGCGCACGTATCTGGCTATATCACGATTTCCCTCTTAGTTCCGGTATTGATCCTTTTCATTTTCCTTTCCCATCAGGAGTGGTCCTTAGCACAATCTCCCTATCATGTACTCGACGAGCGAATTCCTGTTGAATCGAAAGAACTGGCTCAGAATAGTTACATGAAGGCCGCAAATGGAAAGGTCATCAGTGAAATTTCCACTGGTGAGAAACGGACTTAATTAAAACTTGAAGACATCCCCCTTTACCTGGAAAATCTGTTCATCTTTACAGAGGACCAGAAATTTCATGATCATGCAGGAGTCGACCTATCCGGCATAAGCAGGGCGCTTCTTATCAATTCACAAAATAAAACAATCGAACAAGGCGGCAGTACCATTACCCAGCAACTGGCCAGGAATGTTTATCTATCACATGATAGGACATATAACCGAAAACTCAGTGAACTCATTTATGCCTATCAGATAGAGCGAAAAAAATCAAAACCGGAAATCATGGAGCTATATTTGAATCCATCTATTTCAGTAATGGAGCTTATGGAATCGAAGCTGCTTCCCAATATTATTTAAAGTAAACCGACTGGAGAGCTAACCAAGGCGGAACTTTCCTTCCTTGCCGCAATCCCTAATAATCCGGAATACTATAATCCCCTTGAACATTTCGATGCGACGAAAAAGCGTCAGGAGAGAATGCTGGAACAAATGGTTGCCAATGGTGCATTAGAACAGGCCGAGTATGAAAGTCTTATCAAAAGTACGATTAAATTAGACTTGTCCATCCCGGTCGACTTATATCCCGATTACGTGACATATGTTCATCAGGAATTGAAAAACCTGGTGGCATCCTCCGAGGGTCTCTACAACTCTCTGCAAAGCACTGATGTCACTAAACGTAAGAACGCGGAAGCCGAGTTGGATAAAAAGATCAAAAAGCTTTTGAATTCCGGTAACCATCCATACCGCACTCGATACTAAACTTCAAACACAATCAAAGACTGCTGTACAATCAAAAATCGGTGTCAATGATATCGAGGGAGCTTTAGTGGTTATACAGCATCATACGCACGAGCTTGTCTCTTTGATTGGGGGAAAAGATTAAAAAAAAAATTCTTTCAATCGGGCATACCAAAGTTATAGGCAGCCAGGGTCGGCGATTAAGCCGCTTCTTGATTATGCTCCCTATTTAGAAGAAACGGATGCTGACATCAATCAGCTCGTTAGCGGAGCAAGCTATTGCAGCAATTGCATTTCCCCATAAATGGCAAAGGAGAAGCTGAATAACAGGATTGCAATGATTGGTAAATGGCTAAATAGGTGTTTTCATGATTTCTCACCAGTGTATCTTTTATCCTATAATATGCAAGATAATCCATTATTTCACAATTAATACTCTGCTCATTCACCGTTGAAAAACTTTTTTTAATAAATTTTTCAGGACGGTTCCCCCTCCTTTTCTACCTATATATAAAACATCATTCCAGTTGACCTTCACCGTTTTTAAAGCCATGCAAACCCTCATAAATTGCGTTATACTTTTAAGCGAGGCAAGCATTCGATAAAAAAATACATATTCAGCGAAGATTTCCTAACGTCTAGGATTGCGTGAAAAAAGCATAATAAGACGACTGACTTCGTTTTTTAAAAAAGGGGGGAGTTTATGTCTTTACTTCATTGGGCGGTATTATCACCGTTTCTATTAGCACTTATTGTACCAATATTGTACAAACTATTTCGACAAATACATACAGGTTGGTTTGTATTGATTTTACCGATTCTCCTTTTCACCTATTTTTCAAGGTTCATTTCCTTGACCAAACAAGGGGATATCGTTATGGAAAGCACAACATGGATTCCTTCTCTCGGAATAGATGTTGATTTCTATGTCGATGGACTAGGGCTTTTGTTTGCCTTGCTCATTACAGGTATTGGTTCACTCGTCGTTCTTTATTCAATTTTCTATTTATCGAAGGAGAAAGAAAAGCTGAACCAATTTTACGTCTTCCTTTTGCTTTTCATGGGGGCGATGCTTGGTGTCGTCCTTTCCGATAATCTAATAGTCCTTTATTCGTTTTGGGAATTCACGAGTTTATCATCTTTTCTATTGATAGGATATTGGAATGAGAGGGAGCGTTCACGTTACGGGGCGCAGAAATCGCTGCTGATCACTGTGCTTGGAGGCTTAAGCATGCTTGGAGGCATCATTCTCCTTTCCATTATGGGGAACACATTCAGCATACGTGAATTGATTGCCCAAAGCGAGGAACTTATGGACCACTCGCTCTTCGTTCCTGCACTTTTGCTTGTGCTGCTTGGCGCGTTCACTAAATCCGCACAGTTCCCGTTCCATATTTGGCTTCCTGACGCTATGGAAGCCCCTACTCCTGTCAGTGCTTACCTTCATTCCGCCACAATGGTCAAGGCTGGCATTTATTTGGTTGCCCGATTAAGCCCTGTTTTTGCAGAATCAGGATTATGGTTCTGGCTCGTTTCGATCGCCGGATTGATCACCCTGTTCTGGGGCTCATTCTTTGCAATCAAGCAGACTGATTTGAAGGGGATTCTTGCTTTTTCCACCATCAGTCAGCTCGGATTGATCATGTCGCTTTTGGGGCTTGGAGCTGCGGCACTCCACTATGAAACGCTGGGGGAAAATATATACTTGGCAGCCACGGTTGCAGCAGTATTCCACTTGATTAATCATGCGACCTTTAAAGGGAGCCTATTCATGGTTGCAGGCATCATTGATCATGAAACCGGTACGCGTGATATCAGAAAGCTTGGCGGATTGATGCAGTTGATGCCGATCACTTTCACTGTCGCTGTGATAGGTGCATTTTCAATGGCTGGACTTCCGCCCTTCAATGGTTTTTTGAGCAAGGAAATGTTCCTGGCCAGCATGGTGAATGTATTGCAATTGGATATCTTCAATATGGATACATGGGGGGTCCTGTTCCCTGTGGTTGCATGGGTAGCCAGTGTATTCACTTTTATTTATAGCATGATTGTCGTGCTCAAACCCTTTACTGGCAAACTTCAGTTACAACTTTTGGAAAGGAAGCCCCACGAGGCACCGGCCGGGATGCTAATATCCCCGATCATCCTTGCTTCGTTGGTCATCTTTTTCGGTATTTTTCCAAACTTGCTGTCTTCATCCATCATTAAACCTGCTGTAGCCGGCATACAGCCGAGCTTAGCGAGACCGGATTTCCAAGTCCATATCGCCTTCTGGCATGGATTCGAACCTGAAGTATGGATGACCATCGGCATCATAGCATTTGGCATTCTATTATACAAAACGCTTCCGAAGTGGCAGAAAGTCACTCAGTGGATTCCTGAACGCATCTCCCTGAATGCCTTGTATGATAACGTGGTAAGAGGGCTCGAACGTTCAGCTTCCTTCGTCATGAAAGTATTAATGACAGGTTCGATTCGGACGTATCTGCTTTCAATCTTCCTTTTCTTCATATTTTCCTTGGGCTTTACGCTCTATTGGAAGGATGCATTTAAATTGGATGCAGGGAATTTTGCCCCGATCGGCATTTATGAATTGATATTAGCTGGAATCATCGTGATTGGCTCGGTCGCCATTCTGTTTGCAAGATCCCGTTTAACTTCCATTATCATCTTAGGAGCCGTCGGTTATACGATTTCCCTATTTTTCGTTTTGCTGCGGGCACCGGATTTAGCCTTGACTCAACTAGTCATCGAAACGATTTCGGTATCGCTGTTTTTGCTCTGTTTCTTCCACCTCCCGTTAATGGCAAGCAGAAAGGAAGAACGGATGACGTTCAAGTTGAATAATGCCATGATATCCATTGGTGTAGGAGTCATCGTCACATTGATCGCCTTATCGGCACATAGCAATAAACTGTTTGATTCCATATCCAGTTACTATCTTGAAAATGCTTATAAGGAGGCAGGCGGGAAAAACGTCGTAAATGTCATTCTCGTTGACTTCCGCGGACTTGATACGATGTTTGAAATCACTGTTCTTTCCATCGCTGCGCTCGGAATATTCGCGATGATCAAATTGCGTTTGACAGGGGGGAAAGATAAATCATGAAGCAAAATGACCTGATTCTCCAAACGGTTACGAAAGTCGCCGCCTTTGTTATCTTGCTGTTTGCGGTAGCCATCTTTTTAGGCGGGCATTATTCGCCAGGCGGCGGGTTTGTCGGCGGTTTAATGACTTCAGCCGCCATAGTCCTGCTGTTGCTCGCTTTCGACATTAAAACCGTCACCGGCATTTTGCCGATTGACTATAAGTTAATGATCGGTTCAGGCCTGTTCATATCAAGCCTGACCGTGGCCGGCGGGCTGGTGTTCGGGGTGCCCCTCATGACACATGTTTATCAATACGTTGATTTACCGCTTCTTGGGCACATCTCGCTTCATACTGCGGTACTTTTTGATCTGGGTGTTTATCTTGTGGTTGTTGGTGTAACGATGACCATTATTCAAACGATAGGGGAGAGTGAATAATGGAACTTTTAATGGCCATTGTCATTGGAATACTATTTATGTGTGCGACCTATTTAATGCTTTCCAAAAGCATTTTAAGAATCATAATCGGTACCGGGCTGCTTAGTCACGGCGCCCACCTTTTGATTTTGACGATGGGCGGTTTGAAAGGCGATTCCGTTCCATTGCTAAGTGATGAAGCTGCATCCTATGTCGATCCGCTTCCGCAAGCGCTTATCTTGACGGCGATCGTCATCAGTTTCGGAGTCACATCATTCCTGCTGGTACTTGCTTATCGGACCTACCAGGAACTCGGTACGGATGACATGGAAGAAATGAGAGGTACGGAAACGAATGAATAATCTTACTTTCATGCCTGTTTTATGGCCGCTTTTCACAGGAATCCTTCTCATATTCTTTGCAAAAAAGATCAAGCTGCAAAGAGGGATATCGCTTTTTTCCTCATTTATCGGAATTGTAATTTCCTTATACCTAGTGATTACGGTCCATAATCAAGGCATCTTGGCTTTAGGCGTCGGCAGCTGGGATGCGCCATTCGGGATCGTGATCGTCGCAGATATGCTATCTTCGCTGCTCGTACTGACCACGAATATCATTGGATTGGCCATACTGCTTTACTCGTTTTACTCCATAGGGGAAGAACGGGAAAGACATTATTACTATCCTGTATTTCAATTTTTGCTGATTGGGGTGAACGGTGCCTTCCTTACGGGGGATCTTTTCAATCTATTTGTATTCTTCGAAGTCATGCTGATGGCTTCCTACGTGCTGCTTGTACTCGGAGGGACGAGAATCCAGCTGAGGGAATCATTGAAGTATATCATCGTCAATGTACTATCCTCTTCCTTTTTCGTCATTATGGTGGCTTATCTTTATTCAGTCGTAGGAACATTGAACATGGCGGACATCAGTCAAAGGATAACGGAGGTCAACCAGCCTGGAATCATCTCGGTGATAGCGATTGGCTTTCTGATCGTCTTCGGTTTGAAGGGAGCCATTTTCCCGCTTTTCCAATGGCTGCCTGGTTCTTATTATGCTCCGCCCATTCCAGTGATGGCTCTATTCGGGGCATTGCTGACAAAGGTCGGGATCTATTCCATTTTCCGAACCTATACACTGATGTTTTATCATGACCAGGATTTCACCCATACATTCCTGGCGATACTTGCAATCTTGACCATCATCATCGGTGTCATTGGTGCGATAGCTTATTGGGATGTAAAAAAAATCATCATTTACAATATCATCATCGCCGTCGGGGTTATTCTATTCGGCATCTCCGTCATGAATGAACAGGCCTTATCGGGTTCCATTCTATATATCATTCATGACATGCTGATTAAGGCTGCACTCTTCCTGCTGGTAGGCATCATGATCAAAATCAGCGGATCGGATGATTTACGGGACATGGGCGGCTTGATCAAGGAATACCCGACCGTTGCATGGACCTTCTTCATAGCAGCCATATCATTGGCGGGAATCCCGCCGTTCAGCGGTTTTGCCGGCAAGCTCCTTATTCTTCAGGGAGCTGCAGAAAAAGGAGCCTACTTGGGAATGGCCGTTGTCTTAATTTCAAGCTTGATGGTCCTCTATTCCGTCATGAAAATATTCATGAATGGCTTTTGGGGAACTCCAAAAGCTGATTATGCCTTAACTAATGGTAAGGTCAATAAAATGCTGGTTCCGGCAGTCCTCCTCGTCATCATTTCCATTTTATTCGGAATAGGGACAGAATCGGTTTACCCATACATTACACAAGCTGTAGATTCATTAATGAATCCCGAAATCTATAACAAAGCGGTTTTAAAGGAGTAGTGCCTGATGTCATTCCAAATTTTACTGAATGTGTTCCTTGCGTTTATCTGGATGTTTTTAAAAAATGAGTTTAACGGGAGCACTTTTATCATCGGATATATATTGGGGCTCGGCATCATGTTCGTCTTCCGTCATTTTTTCAATGATCGTTTTTACTTGAAAAGGGTGAATGCCGTCGTTCTATTGCTGCTCATATTCGCAAGGGAACTCATACTTTCCAACATAAGCGTCCTTAAGGCCGTGCTTAAACCAAGCCTGGATATGAAGCCTGGCATATTCGCATTTGAAACCGTGCTGACCAAGGATTGGGAAATTACGATACTATCGAATTTAATTACACTTACACCAGGAACACTTGTCGTTGAAGTTTCGGAAGATAATCGGATTCTTTATATTCACGCGATGGATATTGCCGACAAGGAAGAGGCTGTGGACAGCATTAAAAATACATTTGAAAAAGCGATTATGGAGGTGGGCAAATAATGTTCGATCTAATGCTTAAAATCGCGTTGCTCGGTGTTTCGCTTTCCATGATTGGATTCTTATACCGTTTAATCAAAGGGCCTTCCGTACCGGATCGGGTCATCGCACTCGATGCAATGGGAATCAATCTTATCGCAATCGTTGCACTTGCCTCCATTGTCATGGATACAAGCGCTTATCTGGAAGCCATTCTTCTGCTCGGAATCCTATCTTTCATCGGAACGGTCGCTTTCGCCAAATTCCTTGAGAAAGGGGAGATAATCGAAGATGACCGCAATCGTTGAAATCCTATCGGCCCTATTCCTATTAATGGGAGTCTTTCTCTTTTTAGTCTCGGCTTTCGGCATCATCCGGCTGCCCGACGTCTATACAAGAAATCACGCTGCCTCAAAAAGCTCGACACTTGGAATCATGTTCATCCTGATCGGCACCTTGTTATATTTTTATTATAAACATAGCCATTTCGATTTCCGGGTCGTGCTCGCGATCATCTTCATCTTCATGACCAGTCCTGTTGCCGGACATTTAATCATGCGCTCGGCTTATCATACTGGCGTAAAAATGTGGGATCGGAGTGTCCAGGATGATTTAAAGAAAACCCGGTGATCCCTGCCATTGAAAAAGAGCTGCCCTGATTACAGGGGCAGCTCTTTTCTGTTTCAATCTATTAAAAATACCTCATCGCCCACTCTGATTTCACCTGTTTGCATGACCGAGGCATATACGCCAAAATGATTTTCCCTTTCCTTGACGACAGTTTTCAGCAATGATGGATCTCTATGTGAATCGCTCGGATCGACAGTTATGATCATACAGCGCTCACAATGCCTTTTGATCTCCAATTCCACTTCATTTCCAATAAAAATCCTTTTTCCGAACCATTGCTCTTCTAAAAAGGGCGTTTTGTTCACTAGAGATAGCACTAAATTTTGCCTAAATCTCCTGCCATCCAGTTCTTTTCCCCAAAGCTTTGTCAATTCGCCAATCGAGGCATCACTGACAAGCAGGATGTTTTCTTCTTCAATCGCACCTAACGGAATATGGGAAGGATGATAAACAACTGGTGCTGCCTCCTGTTTAAACAACCTTTCCATTTCCTCCTGAAAGGCTTGCTCTCCCCATGTCAAAACGTTTCCAGAAGGGGTCTTCACTTGGATTTCCGGATATTGGTCAAGTGCTTCCTCACCAGAAAAAGCAGCTTGATATCGGACCATTTCCGGGACTTGAGTTATCGTCAGGAACTTCCCATTTTTGCCTTTAAAGGCATGGCTGCGATCTCCATAAAGTCCATAGTCCATCACCTTCGTTTTCTGTACCTGTTCACCAGTGAATGATTTTACAGGATGACGGGTGATTTCTTGTATATGACCCACCAGCATAGAAAAACCTCTTTTCATACAATAGTCTACTGCCATCTTATACGTAAACCGGATAGAATCATTGCGCCAAATTGCGATTGTTCTTTTGATTTACTTTGACTTCGGTAAGTCGATAACGGCCAATGTACAGCGTGAAATGCAGATAAGATGATCCTCTTCATCACGGATCTTCACGTCCCACACCATCGTCGTCTTCCCGCGATGGATGATGTTCCCCTCTGCGGTAACAACACCTGAACGGACGCCCCTAACATGATTGGCATTGATTTCAAGGCCGACGACAGCTTGTTTTGTACTATCTACCAGCATCATCCCTCCAAAGCTTGCAACGGATTCCGCAAGCGCAACGGACGCTCCCCCATGCAATAAACCATACGGCTGCCTAGTGCGTTCATCCACAGGCATCGTCGCAATGACTTTCCCCTCGCCCACTTCTTTCATTTCAATCCCAAGCGTGCCTATCAATGAATTTTCAATATTTCTCTCCATCCCATTACCCCCGACTCTCTTGTTTTTTTAGCAAAAAAAATGAACCGTTATTCATATTAGTATACAAAAAAAGGATGACTCAAGTCTATCAAGTCATCCTTCAATAATGTAAATGTATTATTTGGAGAGGATTTCTTTTAATTCAAACCAG
Source organism: Peribacillus sp. AS_2 (assembly GCF_026891895.1). Classification (NCBI taxonomy): domain Bacteria; kingdom Bacillati; phylum Bacillota; class Bacilli; order Caryophanales; family Bacillaceae; genus Peribacillus; species Peribacillus sp. AS_2. The sequence goes on along the minus strand of NZ_JAPTGA010000001.1, from coordinate 477,406 downwards.
CTTGTCAGTCTCGGAATATCCAATTCCCTGTTATAGGAGTTATCCATTGCATACACTTTCGTTGGAATATCCAATAACGTTTCCAGCACTGCCGGTTTATCATCAAAATAATAATCCAATTCCAATTTGCGGATCGTATCAATTTTTTCATGATCCTTCATCCCGCAGTAAAAATGGTCATCCTTAACCGGGAAGCCGTTTTCGATCAGCCATTTTTTCGTCCGTTCACCATGCTCCGCTTTCCTGGCGGTGATGTAATAGATTTCGTGGCCATCGCGTTCAAGCTCCTGCAGCGTTTCCACTGCGCCCTCGAAGGCTGGACAGGATGAATAATACACTTCATCGGCCAGGCTGTTCCACATCTTGCCCCCAGCCTCTTTATCAAGCCCGAAAGCTTCATGGATCTCCAACGTCTTTAAAGCCCTGAATTTCGTTAACTCTATGTTCGTATTAAGCTTTTCATTATAAAGATGGAACGCGAACTCCCTCAAGTTAATAAGGGTATCGTCAATATCAAAACCGAATTTCATATCCTTCACTCCTATTCAAACATAAGCGGCAGCAAACTGTGATGCGAAGGACATCTCCTTGTCCACCTGAATGGCCTGTAATCTTTCAATCTCGGCTTTTCTTTTTGGCTCAGCCATTTTAAGTCCAAGGAAGCCAGTATCCCCCTGCAGGATGCATCCAGAAATAAGATCGGCCAATATATCGGCATCCTTCATGGCACAATTGAGTCCGAACGCACCTGTAGGCGTCATCGTATGGGCTGCATCACCTAATAAAGCTACGCCATCCTTTGTCCACGTCTCACAATAGCTGCTGTAAACATCCAATAAAATGAAGTCCTGCCAAGAGCGGATATTTTCACATACAACCTTTTTTAATTCAGGAAAGGCAAGAAGCAAATCTTCAATGAATGGTTCAAAATGCTGTTTTCGCAAATAGGGAAATGAACCATGCTCTATATTCCATCCAATTTGGATGAAACCTCCGGCCTGGGTGAAGAGGGCAACCTGGGAGCCATTGACCAATGCCATCTTGATCGAAGGCTTCCACCCCTCCGGAGCAGGAATTTTTGCCCACAGTAAATCATAGCCATGACCTTTAATCTCGACTGGTATTCCCGCTTTTTTTCGAACGATGGAAAACCTGCCGTCCGCTCCGATTATCAATGGACTTTGCACTTCAAGGTCATTTCCGTCATTACGGGCCTTGACACCCGTAAAACGGCCCATTTCATTCTGCATCAAGTCGGTAACCCTCGTATTCATCATCAATTGAAAGGAGTCCAGCTTTTCGGCTTCATTCAATATGGCTTTAAGCAGATGGTTTTGAGGGACATGTATCCCAACATGATCGACAGGCCATTCCGGGATAATGCTTTTGAATATTTGGCCGTCATGCCAATATTCAATTTGTTCCATCCTCAGCAAGCCAAGTTTTTCCACACTATTGAATAAACCGTGCTTTTTAAGAATGCCCTCTCCTTCATCGTTCAAGAACTCGCCCCTGAACTCCCTTGAAACTTCAGAATGCCTTTCAAGCAATACGACTGAAATGTCCTGCTTGGCCAATAGATAAGCCAGCAGGGCACCTCCAGGACCTGAACCGACTATGCATACATCTGATTTAACCATCATGCCTCTTCACCTGTTGTCTATTTTTATTTTGGATAAGCCGTGATGCGTATGTCCTCACCAAACGTTTCCACGCCAGAAAAGGAAACATCCATCGCTTCATCCATCGTATCCACATTCATGCCAGTATACGGTGTCAGTGAGTTTCTGCCGCCCAATAGTTTAGGGGCTATATAAATCAAGTATTTATTAATGAGCCCCTCCCTGAGGAATGAGGCATTCACTTCGCTTCCGCCTTCCAGCAAGACATCCGTAATCCCCTTTTTATACAGCTCTTCCATTAATGCCGTTAGATTCAGTCCCGTCTCGTTTTTGGGGACGAAAATGAATTCGATCCCTTTTTCACGTAAATGGTCCATTTTATCCGCAGGTGCATTTTCCTGCGTTACGATCAAGGTCTTCGCATCTGATACTTCTACAACTTTGGCATCCAATGGAACCCGTAATTCACTGTCTAAGATGATCCGGATTGGATTTTTCCCTCCGCCCTCCGGAAGTCTGGTCGTCAGTGATGGATCATCGGCCAACACAGTCCCGATACCAACTAGGATGGCATCCACTTCATCACGGAGCAAATGAACGGAATGACGTGACTCTTCCCCTGTTATCCACTTTGAATGGCCTGTGTGGGTTGCAAGTTTTCCATCGAGAGTCATCGCATACTTCGATATGACAAATGGACGATCCGTCAGCATATTGTGAATAAAACGTTCATTCAGCCTTTGAGCTTCCTTTTCCAGGACGCCGACTTCAACTTCAATGCCTGCATTCTTTATGATCGATATTCCTCTGCCGGCCACTTCCGGATTCGGATCTTGAGTCGCAACCACGACTCGCCGGACACCTGATTCCTTCACCAAATTTGCACAAGGAGGTGTCTTTCCATAATGGGAACAAGGCTCAAGAGTCACATAAAGCGTTGCACCTTCTGCATACTCACCCGCCATTTTAAAAGCATGTACTTCCGCATGCGGTTCACCCGCTTTACGGTGGATCCCTGTCCCGGCTATCACACCGTCTTTCACTATGACTGCCCCGACCACTGGATTTGGATTCGTCTTTCCTTTAGCACTGGCTGCCAAATCCAGTGCCAGCTTCATGTAATATTGATCATCATTCATTCTATAGTCTCCTTTATACAATCAAAGTTGGCTTCTTTGTGGGTATATGTCCAGACTTCTTGACCTTTGTATCGAGATAGAAACTATTATCTTCCGTCAAACCGCCCCATAGCGGAATATGGTCCTTTGCCGCAAGTCCATGCTTCATGAGGGCATCCAGCTTTTTGGGGTTGTTCGTGATTAAAGTAACCGGATCCTTACGCAGTTCCCTCAATACGCGAATGGCTCCCTCGTAAGATCGCGTATCGTCTTCGAATCCTAAAGCCTCATTCGCCTCGACCGTGTCATAACCTTCCTGCTGTAGCAAATAGGCAAGAGATTTGGAAAACAGGCCAATCCCTCTTCCTTCATGGTCCGCAAGGTAAAAAATGGCCCCGCACCCATGCTCGGCTATCATCTTCATCGATTGGTGGAGCTGGTAGCCACAATCACAGCGTTTACTGCCGAAGATATCACCTGTGTGACAGATGCTATGCATCCGGACAAGTGCATCCTCCGACTTTTCAAAATCACCATAAACCAATACGGAGGATTGCTGTCCAAAAGCGAGGTTCGCTTCCGAAAGCGAATCAAGCACCGTATCCTTGTCATTATCCGAACCGTCAAGCTGAAGCCATGTATACCATTGGAAAACCGTTGAGAAATCTCCTTGTTCAACCGGCAAGTTCACAGGTCCCACAAGGCATATATCAGCTTTACCGGGGGTTTGGATGATATTCATTTTATCTATTAAAAGGTCTTTTGTTTCCTGGGTTATTTTCATGTTAAAATCACCTATTTTATAATTTATAGTGTGCCTTCTCCTTACTTTAGGTAAGTAAGTATATTACTATACACTATACCTGTCAATGAAGCAGTTTACAAATAATAGTGTGTCTTTGATCATAATTTTCAAGAAGTTTTTTTGCAGAAAAAGGTCATTCACAAACCTCTATCATATCGGCTGGCCTTTATACATATTTTAACGTATAACGAAAACGTGTCTATAGACAGACCTAATGAAAGGAAGGAAACCTTTTGGAGGATTTCCCTTATTTTTTATATGATCCCATCCTATTTCCGCCTCACGCCAGGAATCGGACATTGCGTCCCTACTTGGCAACCAATCCAGATCTGCTAGTCAAATCGGCAAATACCTCGCAATCTTTGATGCTTGATGTAAAAAAGGTCATGGATACCATAGCCACATCCAAGCCTTTCTCGAACCGGTTGATGACTGCTGCCCAAGCATCGCAAAAAAATGTCGTGATCGATATGATCCGAAAGATAGGAATTAAGAACGAACCTGATATCACGTATAACCCCGATGGGATCCGTTTTGATTTCTACCCTAAAGCAGGAGAAGAAAATTGCCATATCATCGTCAGCTTGAAGTGGAGGGAGACATAACGTCCGTCCAACACCTTTTTGGTAAAAAAACCGAAGCCTATTTTCGGCTTCGGATATTTGGGTTCATCTTGTTTTCGTTTCAAAGGTTTCTACCAATAGTGCAAGCGTCCGTGCCATGACACCAGTAGCCCCCGATGTGCACAATTCGGAGTTGCTCGAGGTTGTGGAGGTTCCGGCAATATCCAGATGGACCCACGGAGTGTCTTCGGCAAATTCACCGATGAAGGCGCCGCCCATGATCGCATGTCCCGCCCCTCCAGGTGAATTATTCAAATCCGCTATTTTACTATTGCGTACCCGCTCTTTATCCTTTTCCGTAATCGGCAATCTCCAAATGGGCTCCCCGGCCTCCTCTGAGGCTTTGACCACTTGTTCATAGAATTCCGTGTCATTTGTCATTGCACCCGTCATATCCATGCCCAGCGCCGTTATGACACCACCCGTTAAAGTGGCAACGTCAATAAGATAGTCGGCACCATGATGTTTGGCGTATGTCATGGCATCCGCCAAAACCAGACGGCCTTCCGCATCCGTGTTCAATACCTCTATCGTCTTGCCGCTCATGGCAGTGATCACGTCATCGGGCTTGAATGCATCACCGCTGATCATGTTATCAGTGGAAGGAATGACCGCCACGACATTTTGGTCCGGTCCCAATTCGCCGATGATTTCCATTGCACCTAAAACGGCTGCCGCACCGCCCATATCCGTCTTCATTCCAACGATACCAGCCTTCGTTTTCAATGAGTATCCACCCGTATCGAATGTGATCCCTTTACCGACCAACCCGATAACATCCTTCCATTCATCCTTACCTTGATACTTCAGGACGATCATTTTCGGAGGCTCGACCGAACCTTTATTGACAGCAAGGAGTGCGCCCATTCCCAACTTGAGCATGTCCTCCTTCTCGAGGATCTCCACTTCAAACCCATAACGTTCGCCCAAGGCAGATGAATAATCCGCCAAATCCGTGGAAGTCAGCAAATTGCCCGGTGTATTGACCAATGTTCTGGCTGAGTTCGTCGCCCTTCCGAAGATCCTCCCTACATGAAGCGCGGCACCGACCTCTTCTTGATCAAATTCACTGTAAACCGTAATCGATTCAAGGCTTTTTTCGACCTGGTTCGATTTTTGCTTATATCCGTCAAATTTATAGGATGCAAGTTCAAAAGCTTCGGAACAAGCATGCGCTGCATCCAATGCATCCAGATTTTCAGTCGTGAATGTATCCAACGCGATCGAAAGTGTCGTAATCTTTGATTCTTTTATCGTCTTACGCGCTTTTCCCAACGCTTCGCGGAGCGTTTCAAAAGATAGCTCCTTTTCCTTGCCCAACCCTACAAAAATCAATCTCTTTACGCTTAATTTACCTAATGTATGTATTTTGACCACTGATTTTTTCTTGGAAGAGATTTCACCGGCTTTCACCAACTCTGTCAGCTGGCCATCCAATCGTTCATCCGCTTCTTTTCCTATCCCTGTGAACTTTACGGGTCTGTCAAATACGCCTAGAATCAGGCATTCGTCAATCAAATCTATATTTAAGGAATTTTTTACTGTGAACATTCTGATACCTCCTCCATTCTATTACATTCATTATAACGAAATCTTCAAAAATTTTCGAATAAGCCGCGAAAATAATAATAACAAGGGATATTGTTTAGAATGGGTGACTTTAGAGTAATAGTATAAGAAAGATCATATTTATACTTATGCCGGCAGGGAATCGACAGGACTGAATGGAACTAATAATAAGGGCCTTATTCCGAACAGGATGCATTTACCCATATATGGATTTCATCTTTACTTATAACTAGAAAGAAGGCTGATACTCTTGGAATTATTACTCAACTTCCCTTTAATTGCAGCATTGATTGCCATTTTCTTTGCTCAATTCATCAAAGTGCCCATCCACTTCATAGCATTTCGCAAAGTGAACTGGTCACTCATTAACTCCACAGGCGGTATGCCAAGCTCCCACTCTGCGGCCGTGTCAGCCCTGACCGTGGCGGTAGGGATCGAAACCGGAATGGATTCCCCTGTATTTGCCGTTGCCGCGATCTTTGCAATCATCACGATGTTCGACGCGACAGGAGTGAGACGGCAGGCTGGAGAACAGGCAGCCGTCTTGAACCAGCTCGTTACCGACTTCAATACCTTTGTCGAGCAAGCAAAGAACTGGCAGAAAAAAGCAGATAAACAGAAACAGCAGCAATTAAAGGAACTGTTGGGCCATAAGCCAATCGAGGTATTTTTCGGAGCCTTGACCGGAGTATTCATTGCATTGGCACTTCACTTTTTCATCTTTCAAGGGTAGGTGTTCAATTTGAAAATAATCTCTCTTTGCCCCAGCAATACGGAACTATGCACATATCTAGGAATCGAAGATCAGCTGATCGCCATCGATGACTACTCTGATTGGCCTGAAACCCTACAGCATCTTCCTAAAGTGGGGCCCGACTTATCGATCGATATCGATCATGTGGAATCACTAAAACCCGATTTGGTGCTGGCTTCACTGAGTGTACCGGGCATGGAAAAAAACATTGAGGGGCTAAAAGAACGGAACATCCCCCATATCATCTTCAACCCGCAATCGCTTGAAGATATCGCAAAAGATTTACTGACCTTGGGCGAGGCGATGGATCTTAAGGAAAAAGCAGAGGAACAGGCTGCCAAATTCCGTGATGCCATCCTTCAATATAAAAACATCGCCGATAAAATCGAAACAAAGCCGTCCCTGTATTGGGAATGGTGGCCTAATCCCTTATTCAGCCCCGGGGGAGTTAATTGGTTATCCGAGATCAGTACGCTTGCGGGAGGATATAACCTTTTCGAGGATGTCGACATGGCAAGCATTCAAGTCACTTCCGAAGAGGTCCAAAAAAAGGATCCCGACCATATTTGCTTAGCTTGGGTCGGTGTCCCTTTACGTAAAGTAAACCCTGCGCTTGTCAAGAAACGGCAAGGGTGGACTGATATGAAGGCCGTCCGGAATAACCATATTCACATCATGGAAGAACCATTATTCTGCCGGCCTTCCCCGCGTTTGCTGGATGGGCTGTCCATATTGGCAAAGACTCTGCATCCTGAAGCCTACAAAGGCATGCCCTAAGGGCGTCCCAAATGAAACGGAAAAGGCTGCCTCAATTGAGGCAGCCTTTCACTTTCCTCTTTAAAAAGCAAAAGAAGCTACATTCTCATTCAATGTTTTCTCAGCGATTTTCGGCTTGAATACCTGCTTGATCTTGGTTTCATTCAACCTGCTTAACTGTTGTTCGGATAACTCGCCGTTCCCTTTTTGGACAACATATACTTCAAGGGTTTTCTTTCCCCAGTTCTCGTACACATCCTGTACCGTTTCGTAGTATAGATCCAGATGATTCCCTTTGATCGCACCACCCTTGTCCGCTACAACCCCATATCCATAGCCCGGAATCCAAAGGATGGTTCCGAGAGGAAATATGGCAAGATCGGCGGCAATGGTGGAAAACAAATCCCGTTTCACCTTCACCCCTGAATATGTGATTCCATAAGATGGGCTTTCCGGGTACTTTCCGGTTGATTCATATCCTGCTGTATATCCTGTAGCCAAAACTTCATGCTTCGGGTATTTCGAAAGCTCGATTGCCTCCGCTATCGTCGTGGGACCATTGCTCGCGGATGCCGATGCCATTAGCGTTGCCACTTGCCCCCCACTATGAATCGCTTTATATTCGAGACCAAGCATTCGATGCTGTCTCATTGCCTCTTCAAAAGGATGATCTTCAGGAACTGCCCCAAAAACATGATTCAAGGTCGATTCGATGGCCAAGATAAATAATATGATAATAGCAACCCTCAAAAATAATGCCTTTACAATCTTCATATGTATCAATTCCACTCCTCTCACAAGGATATTTGTTCCCTTTACGGAGTGAAAGTATTCAAAAAGCATGGAAAGAACCAATTTTTCTTACAAAAAAGGCTCTTTTCGTAAAGATCGTTGTTTTTAAAACGAAACTATTTAAGGTTGATTGGAGCGGAAGTGCCAGACTGCCTGCGGGAGCAGCGGGACAGGTGAAGACCCCACAGGGTTTACGCCGAGGATGCTCACCGCCCCGCGGAAAGCGAGCATCTGGAGGGGAAATCAACCACACCGCACTACTTGGTAAATAGCAACAAAGAATGCGAAAACAGCCTAAAAAAAAGGACCGTCCATAAATGACGGCCCTTCCCTTATTAAAACATTTGATATCCTTTATTCCTTAGAATCCTGATGACCACACCAGCTAAAACCGCGCCAAGCAGCCCGCTTGATAAAATAATGATGTCTGCCGTATGCAGGGATGTAAGGTTCGTACCAAGATTGGAAAAAGATATTCCCGGATTCCTAAAATATTCTATTAGCTTTGTTTCATTGACAATGATGATGAAGACGATTGGAAATAAGAAGACCATGATCCACGAAGAACGAAAGAGCATATTCAGCAAAAAGCCAATTCCGAAAAACAATATGAAAAATAAGAGTATTGAGATAATTAAAACAGGCAATGGCATGTTATTCTTGACCCTCCTTAAAAGCGACACCTTTAGTTTACTGAAAAAATAATTGCTGCGTCAACGACTTATACCAAATAATACCGAAGAAAAGATAATTACCCAAATTACAAGAATAGTTTATATGATGTATATCCAAATTGATCTCCCGGATTCAACCCGTCAAGCATCGTCTGCATTCTTTCCTTTTTAAAAGCTAAAAGCTGTTCCAATAGTAACGATTGCTTCCCTTCCTTCATGAGTAAATCAGGATGATAAAATTTCGCTTCATATAATTCATCCAATTGAGCATTTACTTCAAAGCTAAGCGGTTTAAGTAAAAATATCAACATATTATCACTTATATCCCCTTTGATGACTCCGCTTCTCACTCCTACGATGCCTTCGATTTCTGTATGAATGCCCGTCTCCTCCAGCACTTCCCTTACGACAGCTTCATCGACGGTTTCATCACTTTTTACAAAACCTGCCGGAAGCGACCATTGCCCTTTCAATCCGCCATACCTTTTGTTCACGACAAGCCACTCACCTTTATCCGATATCACAAGGCCGGACACTGCCAGCCAAACATTTTTGCAACGTTCCACCAAAACCCACTTCCCCTACAATCATTATTTAGTAAAGATGATGCCAAAGATAATTTCCTTGATCAAACTTCGTCATCCCCATTATATTCCACACAAAAAAAATGCATACTCCGCTATGACACACTCATCGATGGATGGGCTGTCAATGAAAAAGCCATTCAGGGACAATCCCCAAATGGCCATTATTGATCTATCGAAAAAATTAAAGGACGTTGAATTTACCTTTTTTAGCAACAAGTGAGGCTCCGCCAATCATTAACAATGCCCTGTTATCAACCATTTTCTTCATGAATGATGCAGTCTTACCTGTAACTTTCTTGCCGAAGACAACACCAATCGCATTATCTTCACCGAGTGAACATACCGTTCCTTTGTTTTCGAAGGTGAACGTTTCAAGGTCGCTTTCGTTACGAACCAATTTAGTCAGGTTCTTCGCAATGACCTCACCTTGCTGCATCGCTATTTGTGCAGTAGGTGGATATGGACGATTAATTTCCTCGTTGATGATCAAAGCGCAATCCCCTACGATGAAGATATCGTCATGCCCCGGTGCCCGCATGTCAAGGTTCACTTTAATACGTCCGCGCATAGCTTCAAAACCGGAAGCTTCTATCACGGAGTTTCCACGTACTCCAGCTGCCCATACAACGGTGCCCGCTTTGATTTCTTCCACTTCATCTTCGCCTTTTGCCACGATGATGCCTTCAGGAGTCGCCCCCTTGATCGGTGTGCCGATTTTGAATTCCACACCTTTTTTCTCAAGGTAAGATACTGCATAATCCACCAATTCCGGATCGAAGCCAGGAAGGACGGCTGGGGCTGCCTCCACACAGTACATGCGGACCTTTTGGAAATCGATGTCGTATTCTTTACAAAGTTCAGGGACACGGTTAGCCAATTCGCCAAGGAATTCGATACCCGTAAATCCTGCTCCTCCTACAACGATCGTCAAGCGGTCTTCATTCTTTTCGGCCTCAGTACTGTACGTCGCGAATTGCAATTGGATATGGTCACGGATTTTACGTGCCGTGTTCACGTTAGAGATAGAGAAAGCATATTCTTTTAGCCCCTGGATTCCGAATGTTTCCGATTCAGGTCCAAGACCAATCACTAAGTAATCATAAGAAATTTCGCCGTTTTGAAGGATGACTTTTTTGTTCTCCGTTTTCACTTCCAAAACGGAATCCTGGATGAATTTAACTTTGCTGTTAATGACACTTTTGATTGGATAGCGCACACGATCATGATGAAGCGTTCCAGCGGATGCTTCATGCAGCCATGTTGTTTCATAGTGGTAATCATTTTTGTTAACTAATACGATTTCTGCTTCATTTTGACCTAACGCCTTCTGTAAGCGAGTAACAGTCATCAATCCGCCATAACCTGCTCCTAAAACAACGATTGTTGGCTTTTTCAAAAGTATTCTTCCACCTTTACGATATTTTCTTGTGATGCTTTCCATAACTAAAATATATTGTCTATCTTTATAATTTCCATTATAAAAAGCACTCTTATACATTTGTGACGTATTTCACGTAACACTTCATAAATGTCATAAAAGATTCATAAAAAATTTACCAAATGATATCTAAGTAAATATTAGTCTTTTTCCTTACCTTTTTCAAGTAACAAACCGAACTTTTTCGGGTTAAAATATAGCCGAAAAACATTACTTTTCACCCAGTTGCGACCATATTTATACGATATGCTCAACATTGGCAAAGGGTAATTTCACCCGGATTTGAAAGCGGATACAGAACATTCATCAGGAAACTGCACAAATATAGTCAAAACTTTCTCACTTTTCTAACTTTCTCCGTTTTTTAAAAGATCATCTATGTTAAAATAAGAGAATAAATTTCAGCAAACCTAGTATATCGGAGGGATAACGTTGGAAGTTAATGAAAAAGTTTATGATATTACAATCATTGGCGGAGGCCCGGTTGGATTATTCACTGCATTTTATGGAGGAATGAGACAGGCATCCGTAAAAATCATCGAGAGCCTGCCACAATTAGGCGGTCAATTGTCGGCCCTTTATCCAGAGAAATACATCTATGATATCGCTGGTTTCCCCAAAGTGCGAGCTCAGGAGCTAGTGAATAATTTGAAAGAACAAATGGCAAAGTTCGAACAGGATGTCGTCCTGGAGCAAGCCGTTCAAGAAGTGGAAAAGCAAGCCGATGGAGTGTTCAAGTTAACGACTGATAAAGAAATCCATTACTCCAAAACGATTATCATCACTGCTGGAAATGGGGCTTTCCAACCCCGCCGCATCGAAATTGAAGATGCAAAAAAATATGAAAACGGCAACCTTCACTATTTCATCGATGACCTCAATCACTTTGCCGGCAAAAAAGTGGTCGTCTTCGGCGGTGGGGATTCAGCAGTGGACTGGGCCTTAATGCTGGAGCCGATTGCCGAGAAAGTGAGCATCATTCACAGAAGAGATAAGTTCCGTGCCCACGAACATAGTGTAGAAACACTTAAAAATTCAAAAGTGGAAATAAAGACTCCATACATACCTGCAGAGTTGATTGGTACAGACGGACGTATCCATACAATTGTCATCAAGGATACAAATGGTGACGATACAGAGACCATGGATGTAGATGCAGTCATCGTCAATTACGGCTTCGTTTCTTCTCTTGGTCCCATTAAGGAATGGGGACTTGATATCCAGAAGAACAGCATTTTGGTGAATTCCAGAATGGAAACGAATATCCCGGGGATTTATGCAGCAGGCGATATTGCAACTTATGATGGCAAAGTAAAATTGATTGCCAGTGGTTTTGGTGAGGCACCCACTGCCGTCAATCACGCCAAACAATATATTGACCCAAAAGCAAAAGTTCAGCCGATGCACAGTTCTTCCATGTTTTAATTTTATTACGCAAAAACCGGCTTTCATGGCCGGTTTTTTTTGTCCCCAATTCGATGATTGTGGATAAGTTTTTTCAATTAGTTATCCACAGTGCTTGCCCTATTCATTCTATGGGTACAGAGTAGAAGAAGCCATGAAAGGGGAATGCATCCAAGAATATTTTAATTGCAGGGGCCAACGGAACGAACGGAAAGCAGCTCATTGGGGAATTATCAAAAAATTGCAAATGACCGTATACGGGATGATCAGGAAAGAGGAACAGGCTCAAACGATAAAAGAACTCGGCGGGCATCCAACCCTTGCAGATTTAGAGGGAAATGTGGATAAAGCAGTGGATAACATGGAAGCCATCATTTTTGCCGCCGGATCCGGACCCGAAACTGGGCCGGATAAAACGACAGCTGTGGATAAGAATGAAGCCATTAAACTGGTCTCGTGTTAGTTAGGATGAGACCATCCTAATCCTTCTTGTAAAAAACAAAAAAGGGGGGCACTTATTAAAGTGCCCCCTTTTTCCGATGTATTGGAGTTTACTTAGCAGTTCTCCGGCGTACCGGCATTTTTTGCCGTTTTGAAGGAAGACCCGCAACCGCATGATGCGATGGCATTTGGGTTTTCGATCGTAAAGCCTCCGCCCATCATCGTTTGCTTATAATCAATTACCGTTCCATTCAATATATCTGCATCCTCGGCATTAACAAGGATCTTAATTTCAAACTGTTCCAACTGGCTATCTTTTTCTCCGGGCTCTTGTTCAAAGCCCATTCCGTAGGATAATCCACTGCAGCCTCCGCCTTTAACGGCCACTCTTAAAAAGGAACCCTCTTCACCATTATGTTTCATCATTTCTTTTATCTGAAAAGCGGCAGCTTCCGTTATTTGAACAACTTCACTCACAATAAATCCCTCCTTCTTCTGAATATGTGAGATAGAACCATTACTCTTTATAGTATATACCAAAGAAATTCCCGCGCTCAATTTTCCAGCTTGGAAAAATTCATATTCCCCCACCTATTTTACCAACTAAGATTAGTCTACAACAATAGGTATAGGTATAATGAACCAACTCATTGAACCTTATCCTAAAATTCGTATCCCAAAAAAAGGCCCGGAAAGCCTCCCTCATCCAGATGGCCAGACACCGCTTTCAGGAATTCAAACGGACCCAGGAAACAATCCACCCTTTGCTGCAGCACAAATAAAAAAAGGGCTGTCCCTTCCAGGAACAGCCTTTTATCCGCCGTTGATGATTAAGACATTTCAAATTCATCAATGTATTTATATATTTTATCTACCAATTCATCCGTTGTGTCACCAAAAACCACTTCACCGTTTACAAGTGCATATAAGTTACTGGAGCATCTGCCGCAATATCCCAGGCAACCATATTCTATGATATCCAAATTCGGATCCCGCTCCAATCTTTCGAGAGCCTCCTGAGCCCCGCTGGCTAGATTGCTTACGCAAAATTCAATAATCGGGTACATTGTTTCACCTCACAGTTACTAACAACCCATCTTATTACTTTTCCCATTAACAGTCAATATTTACGCATAAAAAATAAGCCTATTTCAAGATATCGGTTGTGATTTCCTTTTATATTCGTTATACTTTTGTCGGGGTACGTAAAAAAAGAAAATTATCTAATTTTTTATTCTTACTACAAATTGGGGTATATATATTTAATTAAACTTTTAAGGGGACCATTTGGGGGAATCCTATAGTTAAATGCTAATCAAATTTTTCAAGAGATCAAATAAAGGGGAAAAAATCATATGAAGAATCTAGTCATACTTGGTGGCGGGTATGGTGGTATGCGCATGTTGCAAAGATTGCTGCCTAATCAGCTTCCTGAAAATGTGAGCATCACGCTTATCGACCGTAATCCTTATCACTGCTTAAAAACGGAATATTATGCTTTAGCAGCAGGTACCATTCCAGATCAGCACATCCGTGTTGCATTTCCTGAACATCCTCGCTTGAAGAACGTATACGGAGAAGTACTTTCCATCGACATGGAAAATAAACAGGTCATTATAGAAAATCAAGATCCTGTCGTTTATGATGATTTAGTCATTGGCCTTGGCTGCGAAGACAAATACCACGATATTCCTGGTGCAGACATACACACTTACAGTATCCAAACAATCGATAAATCACGCCGCACATATTCAGCTTTGAATAATTTAGGTGCCGGTGCAACCGTTTCTATCGTTGGTGGCGGACTGAGCGGTGTTGAGCTTGCAAGTGAATTGATTGAAAGCCGTTCAGATTTAAACGTTAAGCTATTTGACCGTGGTCCGCATATTCTATCTGCTTTCCCAGAAAGATTAAGTACTTTTGTCGAATCATGGTTCGATAAACATACCATCGAAATCGTCCATCATTCAAATATTACGAAAGTTGAACCAAACCTTCTTTACAATGGCGACGAAGCCGTTCAAAGCGACGTCATCGTATGGACAGCTGGAATTCAGCCAAGCAAGATCATCCGCGATATGGATATTGAAAAAGACCGTCAAGGAAGAGCCGTTCTGACTCCTCAGCATTTCCTTCCTAATGATGACAGCATCTTTGTAGTCGGCGACTGCGCGAGCCTGCCTCATGCACCTAGTGCTCAATTAGCGGAGTCCCAAGCTGAGCAAATCGTCCAAGTCCTTGTGAAGAAATGGGCAAATGAACCACTTCCTGAAAGCTTCCCTACCATGAAATTAAAAGGAACATTAGGTTCCCTTGGGAAGAAACAAGGTTTTGGTCTTGTTGCAAATCGCCCAATCACCGGCAGAGTGGCACGCCTAATGAAATCAGGCATTCTCTGGATGTATAAATACCATAACGGTTGATTATAAACTGGCCCAATGAGCTGCATGCAGCCCATTCATGGGTCAGTTTTTCTTATTTCTTCCATTATATATCACACTCGCACTGAGTATCCATATTTCTCCATCGTTTCCACCACTTTTTTGAGACGGACATTTCCTTCCGCAATGATTTCATCTTCGATGAGGACCAGTGGATAAAATAAATCTTCCTCGATCATTTTCTCGGCAAAGCTCTTTTGCTTCAATGTTTCTGGTGGGTTATACATATCTATATAGGATATTTTGAATGGCTGCTCAGGAAATTTTCTCGTTAAAGCGGCTTCAAGCCACTCGCAGGTATCTTTCGAAGAGGGGAGATTCACACAACTGGCGCAAATTTGCTCCGCTCCATACACTTCTATCTCAATATCTTTCCTTACCATACTCTTCCTCCTTCAGTTTATTATAGTTGCTTCATTTGAATAATGTTTTAAACTTCACCTGTTTCCATCATACCAGAATAATATAGATTATATTTCCGCAAAGTTACAGTTGGATTTTTTATTACCTTCGCATTATAATATGATTAGGAAAGGAGTCGATTGCAATGTCTGAACAAACAATGGAAGTTCAAGTTCAAGAAGTCCTAGATAAGCTTCGTCCGTTTCTTCTTCGTGATGGCGGTGACTGTGAACTAGTTGACGTAGAAGATGGAATTGTAAAATTACGATTACTAGGAGCTTGCGGAAGCTGTCCTAGTTCGACCATTACGCTAAAAGCTGGGATTGAGCGTGCCCTTCTTGAAGAAGTTCCTGGTGTAGTGGAAGTTGAACAAGTTTTCTAATAGCCCTTTAAATAACATGCAGCGTATGGATGAAGGATCACTTCATCTATACACGTTCAACCTTTTTTCATGCAGGCCGGAATCTTTTTGCGGACTGTAATAAAAATAAAGCTGACTCGGCTTTTGCCCTATCAAATGAATTGATACGGCTTGACACGGGTCAGCTTTTTTATATGGCAAATGAACACGGCTCACGATTTCAAAAACTTCAATTCCTTTTTTTCCTGTTCAGAAAGGATTGCCGTATAACTTCCATCATTATCGATTTCCAATTCCCTCACATGGAATTCCGGAAATCTATCCTTCAATCCAGTGAGCAAACCTTCACTTTTTTCTGGAGATGCCAAGCATAAAACGGTTGGTCCTGCTCCGCTTAGTGCCGCACCAAATCCGCCTTCATTGTGGACGACTTCTTCAATAAGCTCTAAATGAGGGACCAACTCCGCTCGATATGGCTGATGGAAACGATCACTTTGCATCATTTCACCAACAAGTTTCCAATCTTTCGATAGAACTCCTGCAAGCATTACATTTGCGGCTGCGCTCCCGCTTATCGCATCTTTATAGGAAAGCGAATTCGGAAGGACATTTCTTGAATCCTCAGTAAGCAATTCAAAATGGGGAATGACAGCGATCACCTTAACTCCCTCGATCGGAAATGACACGACATCCGTCCTTTCCTCCGTATGAAGGCCCACAACCAATCCACCATACACAGATGCCCCCGCATTATCGGGATGCCCTTCAAAGAGGGAAGCATGCCTATTCTTCTCCTCATTTGATAAATGAAGCTCACCAACGATATTCGCCAATTCAATTCCCGCCACAATGGCAGATGCACTGCTTCCAAGCCCGCGCGCCAGTGGAATTTCGCTTGAGACGAAAAGCCGGCATGGGGAAAGTTCCTTTCCATAGGAGGCCGCCGTTTCCTTGGCAATTTGGACGATATAATTACGGTCATCCCTTGGAAAAACAGACATTTCCTCTGAAAGCGGGACGACTTCCCAATGATCTGATGGAGATCCGTGTATTTCCAAGTAAAGTCCCAGCGCCAAGCCGATGGAATCGAAACCTGGCCCTAAGTTGGCCGTACTTGCTGGTACACGGATCAAGAACATCTCTGATTCCGCACTCATGCCTGTTTCACACCTTGCAGATGTTCTAAAATGACTTCTTCATCCATTGGCAGCAATGTAGGTTGAATCGTACTTGTATTGACTGCCACATTCGGATCCTTCAATCCATTTCCAGTCAATACAGCAACAATCTTACTTCCTTTTTTGATTTCACCGCTTTTTAATTGTTTATAGATACCTGCAATGGAAGCACATGATGCCGGCTCTGCAAATACCCCTTCTTTTTTAGCAAGGAAATGGTAGGCTTCCAGAATTTCTTCGTCTGTCACCTCATCAATTTTGCCTTTGGATTCATTTGCCGCTTCCACAGCAAACTTCCAACTTGCAGGATTTCCAATCCTGATGGCCGTTGCGATCGTTTCTGGATTTTCAATAATGCTATCCCGAACAATTGCAGCCGCTCCTTCAGCTTCGAACCCTCTCATTTCAGGAAGGCCCGTTTGTTTCGATTCGTTATATTCCTTAAAGCCTTTCCAGTAAGCCGTTATATTCCCTGCATTCCCGACTGGCAGCGCCAAAATATCCGGTGCGGAGCCGAGAGCATCACAAATTTCGAAAGCCGCTGTCTTCTGCCCTTCAATCCGGTATGGGTTGACCGAATTCACAAGAGTTATCGGTGAACTCTCACTAAGCGAACGGACGATCTTTAAAGCTTGGTCGAAGTTTCCTTCGATCGAGATGATTTCCGCTCCATACATAACGGCTTGGGCAAGCTTGCCCATGGCTATTTTACCTTCCGGGATGACGACGATACAGCGCAGGTTGGCACGGGCCGCATAAGCTGCTGCAGCTGCTGATGTATTCCCTGTGGATGCACAGATGATCGTGTCGCTGCCCTCTTCTATCGCTTTGGCGACGGCCATGACCATTCCGCGGTCCTTAAATGACCCAGTTGGATTTGCCCCTTCATATTTTACATGTAAGTCGATTCCCCACTCTTCGGATAAACGGTTCAGTCTGATTAAAGGTGTATTGCCCTCCAAAAGGGTTAGTGCAGGCGTGTTTTCATTGACGGGTAAAAAATCTTTATACGTGCTTATAAGTCCTTGCCAGCTCATTTGATGTCCTCTCCTTCAACTCTGTATGTGCTTTTCACTTCTCTTACCATATTGTAATCATGTAATTTCTGTATTATTTGCTCAAATGCAGCCTTTGTTGCAGTATGCGTAACTAATACGATTTCGGAAGATTCCTTTTCATCCAGCGGCAATTGAAGGATTTTATCGAATCCTACCCCGTGCTCGGCAAATAAATTCGTGATTTTGGCTAAAACGCCAACTTCATCCTGAACATGTAACCGAATGAAGAATTTAGCGAAAATTTCAGTGGCATCTTTTAATTGTTTCGGGTATTGAGGTGCAACGGCACTGCGGCCATTTACGCCCAGCCTCATATTCTTGATGACCGTCACCATATCCGAAACGACTGCAGTCGCAGTAGGAAGACTGCCAGCCCCCGGTCCGTAAAACATCGTTTCCCCTACGGCTTCCCCATAAACGTATACAGCATTATACTCATTATTTACCGATGCCAACGGATGTGCTTCCGGAAGAAGTGCAGGCTGGACACTTACGTCGACCCTATCCCCTGCCCTGGAAGCGACCCCGATCAATTTCATTGTATAACCAAGCTTCTTGCTATATCTCAAATCCTCTTCGGATATCTCGGTAATGCCCTGTACCTCAACATCATTCAAGCCAATGTTCATTGAGAACCCGAGTGTTGATAGAATTGCCATTTTACGGGCCGCATCCAATCCGCCTACATCGGCTGTCGGATCGGCTTCAGCAAATCCCAGCTCCTGGGCTTCCTTCAATACGTCATCATAAGCTCTGCCTTCCTTGCTCATTTTCGTTAAAATGAAGTTTGTCGTTCCATTGACGATTCCCATCATTTTCGTGATGCGGTCAGAAGATAACCCATCGACAAGACCGCGTAAAATCGGAATTCCCCCTGCAACACTTGCTTCATAGAACAAGTCACATTGATTATCGGTGGCCAACTCCAACAGTTCCGGTCCATGTAAAGCCATTAGGTCTTTGTTGGCCGTAACGATATGCTTTTTATTTTTTATCGCTTCTATTAGATAGCCGCGTGTTTCTTCGATTCCGCCCATCACTTCTATTACAACATCAATCTCGGGATTCGAAAGGATATCCTCAGGATTGTCGGTTAACATTCCTTTTTCGACCGCGACAAGCCGCTCCTTCGTCGTGTCTTTCACTAGTATCTTCTTAATGGATATGGAACAGCCCACTTGATGCATGAGCTTGTCCTGGTGGCTTTCAATGATTTGTACGACTCCTGATCCGACTGTACCTAACCCCAATAAACCGATCGAGATGGCTTTCATATTTTGGTTCCCCCTTAAAAACTGTTTGCCTGTAGAAAACATTTGTATTTGTATAGTAGACATTATAAGTTTAATTCACATAATTATCAATAGTTAGAAAAGATGGATGCACGAACTTTTTTCGTCCATCCCTAGAACGAGTAAGAACGGGTAACGTTTATTTTTTTTATAGGAAAACCATTTTGATGATTATTACTTAATGCTCTTCAATGAATCATTTGTACCCATTACAATATGTGGCTTTTGCACGGGATCCATCCATTTCAGTAAACTGAGGACATTCCTTTCGGCCGTGGCTGTACATCCCGCCGTCGGTTTTGTACCCCCTCTCCATATATGGAGAAAGATTGCACTGCCTTTTCCTTTTATGATGGGATCTGTATTATAATTGATGACCGCTCCATACTTATACAGTTCATGATTCATCCTTTCAAAAGACTTCCATTTAACTGCAGGATTTCCTTTATAGGTTTTCCACTTGTTATAATCCTTGGATGTCTGATCATCAATCCAGTAGTCATATTTGGTCGTTTTCTTATAACCCATTTTCATTCCGGCCGGCTTCGTTTCGCTTCCAAAGGCCGTACCAAAGGAATAAATTCCAACCGGGGATTTCCCATCCCCCTCTTTTTTGCTCTTCGTGAAGCCGTTCTTCCCAATGACACCCTCCATCTTCTTCAATGCCCGGCGCCATTCCCCTTGTTTCTTCTCATAAGTTTGGATCGTTACCTTCGTATCACTCATCGATTTACCTGTCGCCGATACAACTTGGTTAACGCCTTTCCTCCTATCGAATTTCTTCAGAAGCACTTTTTCATCAGTACTGAAAACTTCTTTTACATCTGCCATATGGATATATGCGGCCTTATTTGCGTGACAGATTTCATACCAGTTTCCAGTTCTCCCGCTTGCCGATAATTCTTTATTTTTCTTATACGTTTTTAACGTTTTACTTGCAGCCGACGCCTTTTCTTTCACATCCGCTTCAGACTTCATGACAATCTTGAATTGAGTCGATTCGCAGCTTGTTTTCGATTCAGCTTTCGCAAGATTCGCCGTTTGGATGATTAAAAAGGCTATAACGGCGGCCATCATCAATCTTTTCATGATCCCATCCTTCCGCAGTGATTAAATATCTAATTATTCTAAAAAATCTTGTTATTATCATAACATAGTAAGTAAGAATGAATCATATTTCTTTCCCGTTTTTATCTAAATCCAGTCAATTTTAGGCAAATCATAATGCGTGGCAGGGACCTCTGCCAATTCATAAAAATGTTTGAGGAAGTACTCATATTGTTGGGAGGATTTCGTGATCGAAGCTATTTTATCCTCCAATTCATTCGACCTTGATTCCGTCGTTTTTGAAAAATACTCTTCCACCGTTTCAAAATAATGAATGGGAAACAGCATCCTCGAATATAACAACCGGGCTGAAAAACTGGATAAGGGTTCTATGGACTGATATTCGTGAAAGAAATGGCCAATGCCCCGCTGATGGGTATGCACATTTTGAAAATAATGTTCCCTCACCCATTCCGCGACATCCCTGGTTCCGTGGTCGAATACCCAATCGAACGGATTTTTCATCCACTTATTGCTTTTCCAGGTATCATGTAAAAAACGTTCATAACATACCGTTCCGCTATCGACAATTTGCGGGGTATCATCAATTTCCGTGTCGACTAAATATTGAATCGCATTTTCACCTAGGACCATATAATAGGGAAAGGTTTCTATAAATAATTTTTCAAACTGGTTATCAGGATGGGCGTTGAGCTTATCCCGCCAAATCTTTTCTAACTGATCGATCCTTTGTTCCCAGAGTTCTTTCCATTTACCGATCCTTGAACAAGTTCGAATCGTTTCATTAATCGTTCTCCCACGCTGATGGAATCTTGCCAGACGTCTTCCCGGATTGAAATTTCTCGGACCTTCCAATGCCTGATTGGCGAGAAGGATGAATAATTGTTCATCCGCTTCCGAAACATAACTTCCATGATTGGCAAGGACAAAGGCGGATACGTGACGATCACCTTGTGAAATCAGATGTTGAGACATTTTATACCGTTCCACTAATTCCTCCTGCTCCATATTTTCAATGGGAACAATACTGTACACCATATTTCCTGAGCGGAAGCTTGGAAACCTGACATTGGCTTCTTCAAGCTCCACCTGTATGCCATAATTATTAAAAATGATTTCTTCTATCATGGAATGGCCTCCTTCATCAAATGGATATAATAGAAATATTGGACATCATATACTTATATATATGTGGAATAACCCGTTTTCTGAATGATTATCGAAACCTTATTAGAAATTCCAATCAAAACATCCTTCATAGGTTTTCAGTTTAATCAAATCAAACTACCTGCATTAGGACTATCCCTTTAAAATATAGAGAAATGGGTGATGAAATGGCTAATATTGAACAATCAATGTCTGAAAAAACAGCTCGGAAATGGCTAATTGAACGAGGAGTGAAATTGGAGGATATCGCTGAGCTTGTCATGTATTTACAATCCGGCTACCATGAAAATCTCCAAATGTCCGATTGCCTTCACAATGTCGAACGGGTCCTTTCAAAACGCGAGGTCCAAAATGCCATCCTTACCGGCATACAGTTGGATATTCTGGCTGAGAAAAAACTCCTCGAAGAGCCTCTGCTGAGCATCATTGAAATAGATGAAGGCCTATATGGGGTCGATGAAATATTGGCTTTTTCAATTGTGAATGTTTATGGATCCATCGGCTTTACCAATTATGGTTTCATCGATAAACAAAAGCCGGGTATCTTAAAATATTTAAACGATAAAAGCACAGGTAAGGTGAACACCTTTTTAGATGATATCGTTGGGGCAATTGCCGCTGCCGCTTCAAGCCGGCTTGCCCATAGAACCGAAAATGCGGAATAGTAAACGAATGATATTGACGGCATGAAAAAACCAGGGCTGCATTCGCAGACCTGGTTTTTTTCATTCAAAGCGCCATAAGTCAAGGGTGTCCACCACATGCGTAGGCTGCTCCTTATATTGCTTTAAACGTTCTTTTGTCGTTACGCCAGTATGTACAAGCAATGTATCGATCCCAGCATTAATGCCGGCAAGGATATCCGTATCATAGTTATCTCCAACCATGATTGTCTCTTCTTTAGAAACCCCTAATACTCTTAGGGCTTGCTCCACTATGACGGATTCTGGCTTTCCAATGAAAATCGGCTGTACCTGGGTCGAAACGGAAACAACGGAGGTCAAGGAACCATTCCCAGGCAAAAGGCCTTGCTCGGTAGGAATGGCAATATCACCATTGGTCGAAATGAAAACAGCACCATTTCTTACAGCAAGACAGGCTTTTGACAGCTTTTCATAATTGATGCCGCGGTCGATGCCCATGACCAGATAATCGGGATGCTCTTCCACAAGCTTCATTCCTTTTTCCTTAAGAGCCTCGATTATGCCTTCTTCACCCACCACATAGACCGATGCACCTTTCTTTTGTTCAGCTATGTAATTGGCAGTGGCCATGCTTGTCGTGAAAACCTGGTCATCCTCCGTCGATATGCCGATGCTTCTCAATTTATCCGCTACCTGTGCCGGAGTACGGGATGAATTATTGGTGACGAATAAATAAGGGATATCCCTTTTCCTTAAGTCATTAATAAACCCTGCCGCTTCCGCAATTTGTTCCGTTCCGCGATACATGGTGCCATCTAAGTCAATTAAATATCCTTTATACGACTTCATTTGAAATTCGCCTTCCTAACGCTGCTAGTTTTTAAAAGCTGAAACAGGTCCCAATTCATTCGTTAAATAGTTCCTCACCAAATCAGGGAATTGCTTGAATGCCTCGATATTTTCCGAAAATACGGCAAGCAGTTCTTTGTGATCCACTTCAATGAAGTCTTGAACCAGCATTTTCCTTAATGGCAAAACCTTTTTGAATTGCATCGCTTTTTCTTCTGAAATCACTTTTTCATCTTGAAGGATATCGATAATATCCTCATAACTTCCCGGATCACGCATAATGAAACCATCAATTACCGCATTTCCTACATCCAACACGGAATCGATGGAAGTTTGTATAAGCCTTTCAGCGATAAGTTCCGAATGGTCTCCATCCCAATTATCCTGCCCCTCAAAAAGTCCAAGCTGCTTTTCAAGAAAACCTAATATTTGTTCAATCTTTTGGCGGTCTACAAAGTACATTTTTCCAGATCCTTTCTGATCTAAGATGATATAGGGAATCATTGGTTGAATGAGCGGCATAGTTAAAAAAGCTGTACCGAACCAACCTTATTCCTTGATAATACCATAGCTTCTCCCTTACTCTCAATTCCTTCAACCACACATTGCCTTTCTGCGGGGGTGCATTTCCATACGTACACTCCCCGATTCCATTTATATTCTTGCCATTTTCATTTAATCGATGAATGCATTTATGCTTGAGCGAAGTTCTTCAGCCGGAAGCCCCGAAAAATGTCTGTTCCCCTATTGAAGTCACTTTGATATGATGGAACTACAAATGTGAAGATACGAAGGGAATGATACTATGGAAGATCGCTTTTATTTATACAATGACGTCGTTGATTCAAAAACCCGGTTCATAAGCTTCATGGGAGAGGAATCAAGATTCGATCTGGCCATTACGGCAACCGATCGTTTCTATGGAAAGAAGCTTGTTTTAAATATGCAGAGTAACCGTTTCGCGATTATTGGGCCTGATGATTTGGAAGAGGAAGGCTATCTTGAGCATGCCTTTCAATTGTCGGAAGCTGAAGCCGAAGAACTTCGTCACTTTTTAATGGAAATCGTCTGAGTGCTGAAGTTTTTTAGCTTAAACGGGAAACCTACTGAGTGTAAGACCGATTACATGAGGGGGGATTATCTTGGACAAAGAAGAATACCACGATTTTTCCAATGTCGAAAAACAGAGGGATTATTTAATTCCTGAAGAATTTCCCGAAGGACCT
The DNA here is from genome assembly GCF_026891895.1 of Peribacillus sp. AS_2. Lineage (NCBI taxonomy): Bacteria > Bacillati > Bacillota > Bacilli > Caryophanales > Bacillaceae > Peribacillus > Peribacillus sp. AS_2. The sequence continues at coordinate 453,137 of NZ_JAPTGA010000001.1, read as the reverse complement.
TTTGGATCAGCCATAGCAAAAGATGAACCAGTTCAGAATAAAAATACCCCGTGGCAGGAAGGGCAACGATATCAAAGTGCCTTTAATTATGAAAATAAATCGTTACATGAGGGTATGCCTCGACAATATCCTGGGGCACATCCGACACATGATGATTCAGAAAAAGACGAACAGCCTCCATATAAAGGATATGGTAACTCTTAACATGGAAGGCCAGAGTGAATTCTGGCCTTTTTATTTCTTTATTTTCTTCACGACGAAATAAGGACAGCCAAAATTGCAGTATTCATATAAATATTCACTAAGCGTGCTTATTTTCGTATCGAAGGTAGCTTTCTGATTGGAATCATCAAAAAATCCACGCAGCCTCAATTGCCCGTAACCCCAATCGCCCACTATATAATCATACTTCGTTAAAATCTCACTGTATCTGGCTTTAAACGCTTCTTCGTTATAGCCTTCCCTTTCATCCTCAATTATTTCATAGGTCATGTTATTGATGTTAATCATTGTTTTCACCTCTCATATATACATTCCTTCTTTAAATTATAACTGATTCCCCATCAATTACTAAGCGAAAAATAGAGAAATATGTTCATCCTAAAGTTATGGGGGTGTTATTGATGAAAAAAACAATAATAACGATAGGTTTAAGCTCGATTATTGCACTAACCGGATGTGCTGATAAAGATAAAGATCAGGGTCTCGGGGCAAAAAACAATGCCGGTAACCCAACAAACGTAAATAATCCAACTCAATATTATGATGAGGATTATCGCAATAATGACAATAAAAGTGATGATTTCGGTTTTACCCGCACAAATAGTGCAACCATTGACGGCCGAAACATTTCCAACAAAGCTGCTTCCATTGACCGTGAACAACTTTCTGATGTCATCTCTAAACTGAGTGTTCAGATTCCAAATGTCAATGATGCCGCTACCCTCGTTACTGATGAGGAAGTGCTTGTCGTATATGACACCAATGCAAAGGATCGGACGGAAACCGCAGACCAGGTTAAACGTACTGCCATGTCCGTCGTGCCTCGCTACTATCATGTCTATGTCAGTGATGATTATCAAACCCTTGCCCAAGATGTCGAGAACTTCGCTACAGTGAAATCCGGTAGCAGAGGGATTGACTATACGATTGAACAGACCATCAAAAGAATGCTGAAGTCGCCTCAAGGATACAAAATGAGTGACGGTGAAAATGAAAACGGCGAAATGGTTAACGATAAAAGAGATCATCACGATAACATCCATCAAAAAATGGATAACCGTTGAATACAAAAGGACCGAATTTTTTCGGTCCTTTATTTCACTCTATTTCAATAATTCTTCACCTTTGCTCTGCTTATGTTTTGCCGCAGCATTAACCTGTTCATCCGCATGGTAGGATGAACGGACAAGCGGACCTGATTCACAATGGCTGAATCCTTTTTCCAATGCACGTTCTTTCAGTTCGGCAAATTCTTCAGGCGTGTAGTATTTCAGCACTTTTAAATGCTTTTTAGTCGGCTGCAAATACTGGCCGATCGTCATGATATCCACATTATTGGCCCTTAGGTCATCCATTGTCTCAAGGATTTCCTCACGCGTTTCACCCAGCCCCACCATTAAACTGGACTTTGTCGGTATTTCCGGATACAGTTCCTTGGCTCTTCTTAAAAGCTCCAATGAACGATCATACTTGGCCTGAGCCCGTACACGGTCGGATAAACTTCTGACAGTCTCTATATTATGGTTCAGGATATCCGGTTTAGCATCCATCAAAGTCTTGATATTTTCAAACACCCCGCCCATATCAGACGGCAATACTTCAATTGATGTAAATGGATTTTTGCGACGGATGGCACGGACCGTTTCAGCGAAAACTTCAGCGCCTCCATCCTTTAAATCATCACGGGCAACAGCTGTAATGACGACATGCTTTAAATTCATCAAAACAACGGAATCGGCAACACGCTCCGGTTCAGCCCAGTCCAATTCATTCGGACGTCCGGTTGTTACTGCACAAAAACGGCAAGCCCTTGTACAGATTTCACCTAGAATCATGAAAGTAGCCGTCCTTCTCACTGCCCAGCATTCGTGAATATTCGGACATTTTGCCTCTTCACAGACTGTATGAAGATTTTTCTCGCGCATCATATTTTTTAAACCGAGGTAATTTTCGTTAGTATTAAGCTTTATTTTCAACCAATCTGGTTTTCGAAGAATTTCTTTATTTCTAGAAGACATGAAAATGCCACTCCATTCTATAGAAATTAACACACCCTACTTTAACAATAAAAAAGCATTTATACAAGTTATAGTTGGTTTCCCATTATTTATTTTTCATGTTTATTGCCAAATCAGCAAAACTATAAAAGATGGATGGACTGATGTCTTTTAATAACGGAGAATATCATGAAAGGAGCCTGCCCCGTTGAAAAAATTATTCCTTCTAACGATAACTTGTTTGTTTATCTTGGCACCAGGCCAAGTCGCCAACGCTGCTGATACCCCTGATGTTTATGCCGGGAGAATGGCGCTATATAAAAATATGGAGGCTGCCCTCCAAATCCCGTGGTATTACCTTGCTGGAGCAGATCAATATGAGCACAGCCTAAGGGCCGCAAGAAGGGATTTAGAGCCGGCAAAGGGTTTTATAGGCATCCACATCGAGCCTACAAAGTGGAGCGGGGCTCTCAATCCTGACTTAAACGATGTGAACCCGCTCACGATCACATTTTTTGATGGGTTGGGCCAGGATGGCAATGGTGATGGCAAAGCGGATATCACTAATGATACCGATCGATTGTATGCTTTTTCTAAGCATCTCCAAGCATATGGTGCAGATGAAGATAATATCCGAATCGGCTTGTGGGATTATTATAAACGCGATAAAGCCGTCAGCATCATTATGGGCAATGCCGAGATTTATAAGAAATACGACCGGTTGGATCTACATGAAAAAGCCTTCCCGGTTCCAGTACGGACTCATTATACGTACTTGAATACATGGGGAAGCGCTCGCGGATGGGGCGGAAGGAGAATCCATGAGGGCACTGATATTTTTGCGGATTATAGCCTTCCCGTTCGTTCCACGAGCTATGGAATCATAGAAATGAAAGGCTGGAATAAATTCGGCGGTTGGAGGATTGGGATACGGGATTTAAATAATACCTATCATTACTTTGCCCATTTAAGCGGCTTCGCCAAAGGGTTGAAAGTCGGTCAAATCGTTGAGCCCGGACAAGTCATCGGGGGTGTCGGCAGTACGGGCTACGGTCCTCCAGGAACTTCCGGAAAATTCCCTCCTCATCTTCATTACGGAATGTACAAAGACAACGGAATCACAGAATGGAGCTTTGACCCTTACCCCTATTTAAAATTGTGGGAAAGGAAAGATCTGGCCAAAAAGAAATGGTGAGCGGCGTGAATTTTACGCTGCTTTTTTTTGATTCGAACATAAACCCCTGAACTTGATGCATAGTTATTAGTAAAGGGGGCTAAAGCGTGTTCCGAAAAAGATTTCGAACGAAGAAATTCCGAAAAAAGGGGCCTCTTCCCACCCGAAAAGTATTTCTCTATTCATTTATCCTGTTCATCATATCAAGCATCATGACTCTTTGGTACGTGGACAAATCGATCGAACCCGTGATCATGAGTGTAGCCGAATATGAAATCAAACGGATTGCAACCGAAACGATTCATGAATCGGTTGATGAGAATATAGCCAAGATTGACATGAACAAAATCATCACCAACACCAAGGGTGGTGATGACTCCAGTTCTTCCTATAGCTTCAATCCAGTCATATATAGTGAATTGCGGGCTAACATCACGAAGGATATTCAAAAGAAGCTTGGCATCAAACAGGGAAATCCTTTTAAAACAGGATCATCCAAAATAAATGATGAACAATATAAAAGTGTGGTGTATTATATACCATTTGGTGTCGTAACCGGGAATAACCTCCTTTCCAATTACGGACCTGAAATCCCAGTGAAAATGTCAGTCATCGGGAATGTTGAATCGGATTTGAGGACAAAACTGACAAACGCAGGCATCAATAATGTTTATTATGAATTGATTGTGGACTTTGATGTCAATATTCAAATCGTCATCCCCTCTTTCACGAAGGAGACCAAGGTAAGCCAGGAAGTGACAGTCGGAAGCCTGCTGATCGAAGGTGATGTTCCAAGTTATTTCAGTAACGGAAACGGCTCGGTTGCACCTGCCATCATGAAGGAAAACAAGGAATGAAAAAACCAGCTTATCCTTGAGGTTAGGCTGGTTCTTGTAGAGACATTTCATGATGAGCAAATGCAGGTTTTTATTCAAGTCCACTTCGTAGGGCTCTTTTATCTGCTCTCCATCTTCTTCAAGTATCCTTATCATGGGGCGGTCTCCTATCCCTTCATTTTGAGAGGATACTACCCCTTTCCTCCCATCATTCAATTCAACGGATAGACCATTGGGATAAATGGCAACCGCCCTGGGGAAAGCCTCGATGATCGTATTGTCGAACTTTTTCCCGACTCCGGCATAAAGGACTTCCAATCCTTGATGCGGCAGCATGGCCTTACGGTAAACCCGATTGGAAGTAACGGCATCAAACACATCGGCAACGGCAATGATCTTGCCGAAATAATGGATTTCATCCCCTTTTATCCCACGGGGATATCCAGATCCATCTAACCTTTCATGATGCTGATAGGCACAGTTCGCAACTAAAAGTGAAACGGTATGAACATTTTTAATTAGATGAAATCCGTAATCGGCATGTTTTTGGATTTGTTCAAACTCCTTTTCCGTCAGCTTACCGGGTTTACGGAGGACTTCCAAAGGCACGAGCATTTTGCCGACATCATGTAAAATCGCTCCAAGCCCAAGAATTTCGAGATTCTTATCATTGATATTCAATTCCACCCCGATCGCCAAGGTATATAAGGTCACATTGAAGGAATGTGTGAAGATATAGTCATCGTATGTATAAACGTCGGCCAATAAAGTCATTAGCTCTTTATTCCTTTTCAGCTCGCCCATGATGTTCCGGACTATTTGAGTTAATTTGACGTTAGCCTGCTCTATCGTGAATGATCCATCCAGGTTCATTTTATTTTTCATGTCCAGGAAAGTGGTTTCAATCATATTAATGGCTTCTCTTCTAAGTTTCCCGGAAACTGGGGGCTTCGGAATAATGTCATCCGTCCTGGAATCTTGAATGTAAACATAGGGAATATTAAGGGAAACCAGTCGATTGATCATCTTCTGCGTTAATCTAAGACCCTCGCACAATAGGATATGGCCCCGATCATTATAAATGCTTTTACCGAGCCTTGCTCCAGGTCTTAGGGACTTTGTGATAGCTAGCCTCATACTTGTACTCCGTTTCCCCATTCAATATTTGCAATTCAAACCGATTCTTTCTTTTATAAGTTTTATCGGAGCATATTTTTATAAATGAATCTGTTAGAACATATTTATTGAAAAAATATTTACCTTGATAAAAAATAAGGCCCCCTTCGGAAGAAAGAAAGCCCACCTTTTCAAATCATTTTGATTAATGCCTCTTTACCAATCATTCCTGGATGTATGCCCTTTTCCACAGCCTCCCAGGTGACTGATTCAAGCGGCGCTTCCAATAACTCTTCAATCGATTTAACTCCTGTGGCCCTCCCTGCAAGGATTTTACGATCTCTCAATTTATCGTTCAGCAGTCCAACATCTAACGCACCGCACATTATATACCCTTTTTCGGACGCGACAGCAAGTAAATTCGTTTTCGGCAGTCGGACAGAAATGGCTAGGAATGTATGATTATCAAGAATTATTGGGATCATGTTAATCAATTGGTTTCGCCCCTTCCTTCCCCATACTTTATGAAAAAAAGGGCAAAACCGTGATTTTGTATCAGGGGTTAGTGTATATTTTTTTCAGCTTCCATAAAAGGATATCCCGTAAGAATTCCGGCAGTAAGTATTCCTTGCGATTGGAGCGATGGATACTTGGAAAGAAGTGCCCGAACGTGAACATATCAGGTATTGCCAATTTATAGGACTTATCCGCCTGCAGTTTCTCTCCTTTTATAAGGATCCCTTTTACGATTCCATTCTCCATTTCGTTAAATTCAATTTGATCATAATGCATGACTCCCATGATTTTTCCGCGGAAACCAAAACCTTTCACCTGAATATGAGGCCACTCTTCATTTCTCGATTGCATCAAGATTTCCTTTAACTCATTCCCATCTACTTCAACGACACAAGGATTGATGGGATGTGGGCAGATTCTGTGAATATCCCCTTTTGTGACAGATCCCTTCGGAAGCCCCTCGAGCAGAAGACCTGCATTCAAAAAGGAACAATCCGCCTGACTCCACTCCCTTAGGGCCTCCACAAGGATTTCCGTCAAAGGACTTCGTTTGAACCAATCATTATCCAGTGCCATCGGTAAATCCACAGCAACCTGTTTTAGCGTTTTTCCTCCGGCCTGGTATATTTCTTCAATCCATGACCGTTCATTCTCCAATTCCAAAAAGTCATTGGTATCATAAAGAATGGCTCTCTTCTGGCTAATTTTCTTTTCCGGGTTGATGGTCATTTCCACCTGTCCAACAAAAAAACCATATTTCCCTGCCCCGCAAAGGAGTGTGTCATTGATCAATTTACCTTGGTGGAGGATGTGGTGGGTATGCGCGCCAAGTATAATGTCAATCTCCGGAAAGTCCCTTGCCATCCTCTCATCATCGTGGATGCCCAGGTGGGAAAGGATGATGATTACATCCGCCTCTGTTTTGACCCTTTCGAGCTGCGCCTTTAACTCCATGAATGGTTCCGTTATTTCCCAGCCCATCGCAGAATAAAACTTTTGAAAAAAGGCTGTCAAACCTATCATCGCGATTTTGGTGCCTTTTGCCGTTGTATGTATCCAAAATGGAAGCGCCCATTCCGGCCTTTCATTATCACCGTAATAAATATTGGCTGCCAAGACCTTGAACCTTGCATAATCATATAAGGAATCCAATGCATCATGAGGTAAAGTGATCCCTTCATTATTGCCGATGGTCACATATTGGTAGCCCGCTTCATTAAGCAGTTCAATATTTCCTTTACCCAACGTACCTTCTGTATATGGATGCCAGCGGTCCACATGATCGCCTATATCCAGTATGATCGCTTCTTCTCCCGTTTCTTGATGAAGTTGTCTTCTTTCTTTAAGAAACTTATCAATACGAGGCCAATTCTCAAAATGACTATGGAGATCATTGGTGTGATATAAATGAATGATTTCTGACATCATTTTTCCTCCTCGTTTATCCTGTAATGCCTTGGTATATAAGACGTAAACCAATGATTATCAGCACTATTTTCAACATATTCTCCAGCGACGCACTCTTTAGGCGCGTATTTATGAATGCGCCCAATTTAGCACCGAACCACGCACCCGGGATCAAGGCAAAAGCATATGGCCAATTTACATTTCCAAGGGAAATATGCGTAATCGAATTAGTGATGGAAGATAGGAATACCATGAACATCGAAGTCGCTACAGCCATATGCGGAGGAAAGAAGAAAAGAAGCATCATGACAGGTACCATTAAGGCTCCGCCGCCAATTCCAAATAACCCGGAGCTGAATCCCACGACAAAAGAAATAAATACAGCTAACAGGGGGTGGTAACCATAGGAAAATGAATGTCCATTTTCGGTTTTATACGTTTTCACTATTTTCCCTTTTCCAGGCTTGAAAAGCATGGGCTTCAAACGATTTTTCACTAATAACACGATGGCCATGAAAACCATGAAAATTCCAAAGTACAATGAAAAAGCTTCGGCGTTAAGGTTTTTATTCACATGGGCCCCCATTATTCCCCCAGGTGCACCGCCAATAAAAAAGATTAAGCCGGCCTTATAATCCACCACCTTATGTTTTAAATAAGATAGAGTGGAAGATAAGCCGGTAAAAATCATGATTACGGTTGAAACACCAACGGCGACCTGTGGAGTCAGCTCATCGATAATATTTGTAGATGTTCCTAAATATAAAAGGGAAGGCACAATGATGATGCCGCCTCCCAGACCGACAAGAGCGCCGATTGATCCCGCTAATAATCCAATACCCACTAATACTAACCATACCATGAAAAAAATCCGCCTTTACCTGTTTGTGAGGATATTACCTCTACTAGCTTGTCACATCATCTCATTATTCATTATATAATCCCTCTTAAAACAAACCAAGCTGCTTAGGAGCCAGTCCTTCATATTCTATACCAAGCAGCTCGATCATTTGTTTGGCATTATCAGCTGCATCCCCGCCTGAGTTATTATTGAACAGGACATATAACTCCTTGGATTCCTTTTCCAATACCCTGATTTTCTCCACCCATTCAGTCAATTCCTGATGATTATATCGATATAGGTACCTGACCTCACGCCAATTATCCCCCGAAGCAGGCCTTTGCCAACCATGCAGGTTACGGCCATGAAAGCGTACCAGGGTTTTATCTTTATCGGTGGCATGCAGAACGACAGGAATGGATCCCTCACCAGCCTGCGGCTCATCGCATACAGTATGGATCCAGCCTTCCTTTTCGATAAAATCCAAAGTTTGCTGGACTACGTTGGGCCTGTACCAGCTTTGATTCCGGAACTCTATGGCAACTGGGATATCGCCCATTTCAGCTTTGCACCATCGCAGGTAATTCACATTTTCACGTTTACAATCAAACCATGGCGGAAACTGAAATAAGACCATCGCGAGCTTGCCGGACTTCCGATATGCTTCCAGTGAGTCGCAAAACGCCTTGAACATCTCCTTCTTACTTTCAAATGGGATTTCCCCACGTTGATGTCCTGTCATCCCTTGGTAGGCTTTAACGACAAACCGGAATGATGCTGGCGTCTCGGATACCCACTTTTCACTGTTCCTCTTTGGCTGGACTGCATAGAATGAAGCATCCACCTCCACAATGGGAAAATGAGCGCCGTACTCTTTGAGTTTATCACGTTGGGAAACACCTCCATGATATAAACTATCATGATCACCCCAACCGGTCACACCAACATAAATCATCTGCATCACCACTCCTTTGGGACAGGACCATTTCCTGACTTCTTCTTTTATTTTTTTACCCTCATTGAGCCATATCTAATCTTTCGTATAAGGGTGTGGAATATCAAAATATCAAAACAAAAAGCCTGCCAGTCAAACCCGGCAGGCTTTTGTATGAATGATTATTCTAAATCGCCTTACAGGCAGGCCAGTCGGTTATTATCCGATGGAGCCTTCCATTTCGAACTTGATCAGACGGTTCATTTCAACCGCATATTCCATTGGAAGTTCTTTTGTAAATGGTTCGATGAAGCCCATTACGATCATTTCCGTTGCTTCTTGCTCAGAAATTCCGCGGCTCATCAAGTAGAACAATTGTTCTTCAGATACTTTGGAAACCTTCGCTTCGTGTTCAAGGGAAATATTATCATTCAAGATTTCATTGTAAGGGATCGTATCAGATGTAGACTGATTATCCATGATTAATGTATCACATTCAATGTTGGAACGAGCTCCATCCGCTTTACGTCCAAAATGAACGATACCACGGTATGTTACTTTACCGCCCTGTTTAGAAATTGATTTAGATACAATCGTTGAAGATGTATTTGGCGCTAGGTGAATCATTTTTGCACCCGCGTCTTGGTGTTGGCCTTTACCTGCAATGGCAATCGATAATGTCATACCCCGAGCGCCTTCACCTTTTAAGATGACAGCAGGATATTTCATTGTCAATTTCGAACCGATGTTACCATCAATCCATTCCATTGTTGCATTAGCGTCACAAACCGCACGTTTCGTAACCAGGTTAAACACGTTGTTTGCCCAGTTTTGGATCGTCGTGTAACGGCAGTAAGCATCTTTCTTGATGACAATCTCAACAACCGCACTATGAAGGGAGTTAGTTGTATAAACAGGAGCTGTACAACCTTCTACATAGTGAACGGATGCGCCTTCATCAACAATGATTAGCGTACGTTCGAATTGCCCCATGTTTTCAGAGTTAATCCGGAAATAAGCTTGAAGCGGAGTATCCACTTTAACGCCTTTTGGTACATAGATGAATGATCCACCTGACCAAACTGCCGAGTTCAATGCAGAGAATTTATTGTCAGTAGGCGGGATCGTTTTCCCGAAATGCTCACGGAAGATATCTTCATTTTCACGAAGCGCTGAGTCCGTATCTTTAAACACGATACCCAAGTCTTCCAATTCTTCTTTCATGCTATGGTAAACCACTTCAGATTCATATTGGGCAGATACACCGGCAAGGTATTTTTGTTCGGCTTCAGGAATTCCCAATTTATCAAAAGTCTGTTTGATTTCATCAGGAACTTCATCCCAAGACTTCTCTGATTTCTCTGATGGCTTAACATAGTATGTGATTTCATCGAAGTTCAGGCTCTGCATGTCGCCGCCCCATTGAGGCATTGGCATGTTGTAGAAATGCTCCAATGATTTCAAACGGAAATCAAGCATCCATTGCGGTTCATCCTTCATTCGAGAAATTTCTTCCACGATTTCTTTTGTCAGACCACGCTTTGAACGGAAGATGGAAACATCTTTATCCGCAAAGCCATATTTATAATCGCCGATATCAGGCATTTTCTTTGCCATAGCTCGTATTCCTCCATTTCAAATGGCTGAATTACAACAGCTCATTTTAATTTAATTATTCCTTCAATCCCTTTTCCATGGCTTTCCAAGCTAGGGTAGCACACTTGATTCGGGCAGGAAATTTAGAAACACCCTGAAGGGCTTCAATATCCCCAAGGTCCATCTCATCGTCGTATTCTTTCCCCTGAATCATTAAGGAAAAAGTCTCGGACATCGCTAGGGCAGTATCAACGTCTTTGCCCTTAATGGCTTGCGTCATCATGGAAGCCGAACTCATCGATATCGAACAACCATCACCATCGAATTTAACATCGCTGACCTTGCCGTCTTCAATCTTCATCGTTAAACGAATCCGATCGCCGCAAGTTGGATTATTCATATCGATTGTCATGCTTCCATCTTCTAGCATGCCCTTATTACGAGGTTTCTTATAGTGATCCATAATGACTTGACGGTAAAGTGTATCAAGGTTATCAAAAGACATTACTGAAATACTCCTTCGTTTTAACAAGCCCGGACACAAGCTTATCAATATCTTCTTCCGTGTTATATAGATAGAAACTTGCTCTTGCTGTCGCTGATACGTCAAGCCATTTCATTAATGGCTGTGCGCAGTGGTGACCGGCACGGACAGCAATTCCATCTGCATCAAGAACGGTAGCGACATCATGTGGATGTACGTCATCAATATTAAAGGTTATTACACCAGCACGCTTTTCTGCATCTTTAGGACCGTAAATGGTCAGCCCTTCAACTGCTGACATTTTCTCCATTGCATAAGCCGCGAGCTTATGTTCATGCCGTTCAATATTATCCAAACCAATTTCCTCCAAGAAATCAATGGCAGCCCCCATGCCGATGGCGCCGGCGATGATTGGGGTACCGCCTTCGAATTTCCACGGGAGTTCTTTCCATGTAGACTCATACAAACCTACAAAATCAATCATCTCTCCGCCGAATTCGATCGGTTCCATTTTTTCCAGAAGATCTTTCTTGCCATATAATGCGCCGATGCCCGTTGGACCGACCATTTTATGACCTGAGAAGGCAAAGAAATCACAATCCAAATCACGGACATCCACTTTTAGATGCGGCGTGCTTTGTGCCCCGTCGACTACCATTACAGCATTGTGATCATGGGCAATTTGGGCGATTTCCTTCACAGGATTGATAACGCCAAGCACATTCGAAACCTGCATGATGGAAACGATTTTCGTTGCTTCCGTAATTGTAGCCCTCGCATCGTCAACGGAAATCGTGCCATCCTCCTGAAGCGGAATATACTTCAATACAGCGCCTTTTTCTTTGGCAAGCTGCTGCCACGGAATGATATTACTGTGATGCTCCATGTAAGAGATGACGATTTCGTCACCCTCTTTAATATTTGCACCACCGTAACTTCTTGCTACAGTATTTAAAGCAGTCGTTGTGCCTCTGGTAAAGATGATTTCTTCTGTAGAAGAAGCATTAATGAATTTACGTACCTTTTCACGAGCACCTTCATACGCATCCGTAGCTTTTGTTCCTAGTGTATGCACCCCGCGGTGAACATTCGAGTTATAGCCGCGGTAATATTGCTCAATCGCTTCAATCACTGCAGCCGGTTTTTGAGAGGTTGCAGCACTATCTAAATAAACTAATGGCTGACCATTGACTTCTTGATCTAATATTGGAAAAAGCTTACGAATTTCGTATGGGTTCATTACTGTACTTTCCTTTCAATGACCGCTACTAATTGTTTTTTGACTCCCTCAATTGGAAGCTCGTTAACAACAGGGGCCAAGAATCCGTGAATGACAAGTCTTTCTGCTTCTTTCTTTGTAATACCACGGCTCATTAAATAATACAGCTGAAGCGGGTCGACACGGCCGACTGAAGCAGCATGACCAGCCGTTACATCATCTTCATCGATCAAGAGGATCGGATTGGCGTCTCCGCGTGCTTTTTCACTTAACATCAATACACGTGACTCTTGTTCAGCATTGGCCTTTGTAGCACCATACTCTATTTTCCCAATGCCATTAAAAATGGAGGATGCGGATTCTTTCATGACACCGTGCTTAAGGATATAACCCTCAGAGCGTTTGCCATAATGAATGATGGCTGTCGTGAAGTTCTGCCTTTGTTCCCCGCGTCCGACTACAACGGTTTTTGTATCACCGTGAGAGCCATCGCCCATTAGATATGTTGTATTATCTGAAATCGTATTTCCGTCGTTCATCAGGCCAAGCGCCCACTCAATACGTGCGTCACGTCCTGCCACTCCACGGCGGTTAACATATGTCGTGAAGCCTTTTGAAAGGGTATCGACCGCACCATATTGGACTTTGGCATTCGCATTTGCAAATACTTCAGTTACGATGTTGGCAACACCTTCGTTAGACTCAACGGTTGAGAAATAGTTCTCTACATATGTGACAGAGCTATTATCTTCAGCTACGATCAAGACATGGTTGAAAAGTGTAGTATCCGGATTATCCAGAAGGAATACCGATTGAATCGGCTCTTTGATTTCTACATTTTTCGGAACATAAAGGAATGCTCCCCCATTAACCAATGCAGCATGAAGCGCCGTTAAACGATGCTCATCTATTTTAACGCCGTCTTTCATGAAATATTTTTGCACAAGCTCAGCATGATCGCGAGCCGCTGATAAAATATCCGTAAAAATGACGCCTTGTTCTTTCACATTTGCTGACAGATTGATATGTGCCGGCGTATTATTGCGTTGGATGTATAAGTTTTCATTTTCTTCAATGATGGACTTAATTTCTTCCGGAAGCTCCTCTAAAGAGGCAAAAGCTTCACTCTCAACCGTATGAGTTTGGAAAGAAGTGAAATTCCATTTATCGATTTTCGTTTTATCCGGCTTTGGCATCGGGAGCTTTTCTAATTCAGAAAACGCTTGAATCCGAAGCTCGGATAGCCAAGCTGGATCATTATTTTTAGTTGAATAGGAGCTTATATCCTCTTGTTCAAACGGTAATTTCGTTTCTGTAGTCATTGCAAATCCTCCTACTTACGCTTCTTCGCCAACAGTTTCGTCTTCAATGCCCAATTCTTGTTTAATCCAGTCATAACCTTCCGCTTCCAAGCGGGCAGCAAGTTCAGGACCGCCTGATTTTACGACACGTCCTTGCATCATTACATGTACAAAATCAGGAGTGATGTAATTTAATAGACGTTGGTAGTGAGTGATGATCAAGCATCCAAAGTCTTCTCCGCGCATTTCGTTGATTCCTTTTGAAACGACTTTAAGTGCATCGATATCTAGACCTGAATCAATCTCATCCAAGATTGCAATTTTAGGTTGGATCATCATTAATTGAAGAATCTCGTTGCGTTTTTTCTCTCCGCCTGAGAAACCTTCATTTAAATAGCGTTGCGCCATATCTTCATCCATTTCAAGGAATTCCATTTTTTGGTCCATTTGACGAATGAATTTCATCAATGAAATTTCATCGCCTTCTTCACGGCGTGCGTTAATGGAAGAACGTAAGAAGTCTGCATTTGTAACACCGCTGATTTCACTTGGATATTGCATAGCTAGGAATAGACCGACACGAGCGCGCTCGTCTACTTCCATCTCCAATACATCTTCACCATCGAATGTGATGCTTCCGCTAGTTACCTCATATTTAGGGTGACCCATGATTGCTGATGATAAAGTTGATTTACCAGTTCCATTTGGTCCCATGATCGCATGGATTTCCCCACCTTTAACTTCAAGGTTTACCCCTTTTAAAATCTCTTTGCCTTCAATTGATACGTGCAGATCTTTAACCGTTAATGTAGAAGCTGACATAATAATACCTCCGTGAACTAATTCCAATTTTATTACCAGAAAGTAAAGATTACTTTCATTACTATAATTTCCGTAAAAGCATTCTCACTTTATTCTCATTCCAATTTTATAACAAATCCAATTTGGAATCAACTAAATAGATAGGGGTTTCCACTTCGGCCATGTTAAAAACCTGTCCTATTCTTACAATACTAACAGATATGGCCTGTTTACTGCATATTCATACTTATTTTAGCTTTTGTTAAAATTATCTTATTATTCGGCAAATCTTCGCCCTTATTACTATATGTTCAAAGGTTTCGATTGCAAGGTATGAACGTTCCGATTAAAAAGAAAAAAATCGGACTGTCAGGTATTATGTAAGTTTATCCAATAAGGAAACCCTTATTTTATGGACCACTTTCCATTTTACCTCTACAGACCGATCTTTTAAAGAATTCTTTTATATGCTTAGCCGTGAATTTTGCGTTGTAGGTCCTGGACCATTTTGTTGCACTTTACATGTTCCCTATCCCGTTCTTTCTCAACCTCGATACGGAGGTCTAAGTCTCTACTGTACTCACTGTAGCCAATCCCATGTGAAGACTGCATCGCCTTTTCCATTTCGCTTGTTACATTTAAATCCAGAGTATTGATAGTGAACCATCCTTTCAAATTTGTGTATCTTTTTTTCACCTTCATTATCTCTATACCCTTTCCTTTCCTGATTAAACATGAAAGGAATTACATTAAGCCGCAGACTTGAAACAACCTTGATCATCATTATAGCGAGCTGGTTTGTCCGTTCAGCTTTTGCATAATCCGCCGCTCATAATTTTTAGTTTGACTACAGTTTTTTAGATTTTTAGGTTTTCAAAATTTGGACGTTACTTTCCACTTCAGGCACTCGCTTTCCGCGGGCGGTCCGGAAGCCTCCTCGGCGCTTTTGCGCCTGCGGTGTCTCCCCTTGACTCGCTTTTCCCGCAGGAGTCTCGTACCTTCCGTTCCAATCCACTAAGACTACACAATCAGATAGAATCACTTTCACCTACATTCTATATTCCTTTCAATGCCGGTTAGGATTTCCGTGATAAAGTGCTTCACTTCTCTAAGTTCGGCGCTTTATTAATCATTTGTTCAATCAGAGGCTCTTAATCGAGTATTTCCGGGTGTTACTATCGTCCCAACACAAATCCGTTACTGACTGCTGAAGCATACATGAATAAAACCTGAAGCTGTTGACGCAGATTCCGCAACCATGGCTATGTGTAATATGAGCGTTTCGGTTGTTATCCCTGCCCATCGGCACTCAATAACAAATGCAGAGGGCTATTCTGATTTTAAATCCAATAAAAAAAAAAGGTTTCGGAATGAGACCATTCCGAAACCTTTTTAAACGGCGACCTGAATTAAATCAGGCCGCCATTCTCGAATTATTTATCCGCCGGTACAACTGCACCTTTGTATTCTTTAAGAATGAAATCTTGAATTTTTTTAGAATGCAATACTTCTACAAGCGCTTTGATTGCTTCTTTATTTTCGTCACCTTTGTTTACGGCAATGACGTTCACATAAGGTGATTCGGAATCCTCAATCGCAATTGAATCTTTAAGCGGATTCAAACCGGCGTCAATTGCATAGTTGGAGTTGATCAAGACTGCATCGCCTTCGCCGCTCTCATAAATTTTAGGAAGCAGGGCCGCTTCATAATCTGCATCGAATTTAAGGTTTTTCTTATTTTCAACGATGTCTTTCGTTGTAGCCGTCGTTTTATCGATGCCTTCTTTCAAAGTGATCAGGCCATTCTTTTCCAAAAGGGATAAAGCGCGTCCATGATCAGCAACAGAGCTGCTCATAATAATTGTTGCGCCTTCAGGAAGTTTATCAATGCTTTTATATTTTTTTGAATATAGAGCAATCGGCTCGATATGGATTCCGCCAGCATTGACGAAGTCATATCCATTTTCTTTAATTTGCCCCTCTAAATATGGAATGTGTTGAAAGTAGTTAGCATCCAATTCCTTATCATTCAACGCCTTATTCGGTAAAACATAGTCCTGGAACGTTTCAATTTCCAAATCGATTCCTTTTTCTTTAAGAAGCGGTTTAGCTTCCTCAAGGATTTCTGCATGAGGAACATTGGATGCCCCTACAACTAATTTCTTCGATTCTTTTTCCGTATCGCTGCCGCTTTTATCCTTTTCACTTCCACAAGCAGCCAAAGCGATAGATAACACTAAGATTAATGCAAATCCTAAAAACTTTTTCATCCTATTCATCTCCCTTTATCTTTTGTCCAATTTAGATGTAATCACATCTCCAATAATTTGAATTATGAAGACGATAATTAGAATAACGATTGTCGCTACAAGCGTAACGTCATTTTGATTTCTTTGATAGCCGTCCAAATAGGCTAGATTACCAAGCCCGCCAGCGCCGATGACCCCGGCCATTGCGGTATATCCAACCAATGCAATCGATGTTACCGTAATCCCGGAAATAAGGGCAGGCATCGACTCTGGAAGAAGGACCTTCCAAATGATCGTGCTCGTTTTTGCCCCCATCGATTTAGCGGCTTCAATTACACCTTTATCGATTTCACGAAGGCCGATTTCAACCATACGCGCATAAAATGGGGCAGCACCGATAATAAGTGCCGGCAGTGCAGCGTTCTCACCGATCATGGAACCGACAAGCGCTTTAGTGAAAGGAATGAGCAGCACGATCAAAATAAGAAATGGAATGGAACGGAATATATTGACGACTGCACTCATGACTCCGTTAACAGCCCGGTTTTGCCACATATTACCCTTCCCTGTCAGGAAAAGGATCAATCCTAGTATTATGCCTATAAAAAAGGTTGCCACTACAGAGACGCTTGTCATGTAAAGCGTTTCTTTCGTAGCTTCAATGATGTCTTCCCAATCAACATTCGGCAATAATTCTTCAAGCATGAGTAATCACCTCCACGCCTACCTGCTGTGCTTTAATGAATTCGATTGCGCGGAGCATTTCATCCTCTTTGCCATCTAGATGGATAAACAATGTTCCATATGAACCGCTTCTTGTTTGGGATATCTTACCTTGAACAATATTGACATCCAACTCGAAGTTACGTACAAGCTTGGTGATCAATGGGCTTTCTGCATGATCACCTACAAAGGTCAATTGAATCACTTTGCCTGCTGGATAGCGTTCGAGCAAATGGTCCATCGTTTCTTTCGTTTCTTCCGGTTCCGTTACCTGTTGCACGAAACGCTTCGTCATTTGTTCTTTAGGATTCTTGAAAACATCCAGGACAGGACCCTGTTCAACAACCTGCCCGCTTTCCATCACGGCGACGCGATGGCAGATTTTACGTATTACATGCATTTCATGCGTAATCAAGACGATCGTCAATCCCAAACGCTGATTGATGTCAACAAGCAATTCGAGTATGGAGTCGGTAGTCTGCGGATCCAATGCAGAAGTCGCTTCATCACACAGCAGCACTTTAGGGTCATTTGCCAGAGCCCTGGCTATTCCCACCCTTTGCTTTTGCCCTCCGCTTAATTGCGAAGGATAGGCCTTTTCCCTGCCTTCAAGTCCGACTAACTTGATCAATTCGTTCACACGCTTGGTGCGTTCAGGTTTAGAAATACCTGCAATTTCCAACGGGAAAGATATATTCTCCTGAACGGTCCTTGACCATAATAGATTGAAATGCTGGAAAATCATGCTGATTTCTTGACGGGCCTTACGGAGCTGAGCCCCTTTAATTTTTGAAATTTCCTTTTCAGCCACCACAACGGATCCCTCTGTCGGTGTTTCCAATCCATTGAGCATTCTGATCAAAGTACTTTTCCCCGCTCCACTGTAACCGATGATCCCGAAAATCTCGCCTTTATTTATTTCAACATTCACATTATTTACAGCCTTGATCGTCTCACTGTTTCCTTTTCCTGTTCGGAACAGCTTACTGACTTTCGTCAATGTAATCATTAACCCTCACCTCTTTTATCCAATAAAACCTATGAACTTAGTTGATTTCTCTACATTATTAGTCTGTTTCTCCTATCATGTAAAAGTTTTCCCAATTAAAATAGAAAAAACCTTTCTGCATGAGCAGAAAGGCAGGTGAAGAAACAGGCCTTCCTCTCATCTTCCAAAGTGATTAAACTTTGTGTGAATTGGCACCTTTCCAAGGAAATCTCCTTGTCGGTTGCCGGGTTTCATCGGGCACATCCCTCCACCTCTCTTGATAAGAGCTAATATATAGAATATTTGTACATCATTAAGTTCTTTAGTATGGAGAAATTTTATCATAGATAAAAAAGGAGCGCAATGTATATTATTTCTAGTACAAGAATGAACAGGAACTTTGCTTAAAGCGTTTTGGATGTCAAGGAGACGATTTTCGTCGCCTTTTCAATTGCCTGCTCCAAATCTTCTATTAAGTCGTCTATATTTTCAATCCCAATCGATAAACGGACTTGATCGGCACTTACACCCGCTTTCGCAAGACCCGCCTCATTCAATTGTTGATGGGTGGTACTTGCTGGGTGGATGATCAAGCTCTTCGCATCCCCTACATTCGCCACATGGGACCATAATTCCACCGAATTGATAAGTTTTGCCCCAGCTTCGCGATTACCTTGAATCCCAAATGTGACGACAGATCCAGCTCCCTTTGGCAAATATTTATCCGCAAGGGCTTTATCGGGATGATCCTCATCACCAGGATGTGAAACCCAGGTCACGGCAGGATGGTTTTTTAAATATTGAATGACAGACTTGGTGTTTGATAGATGCTCTTTCATCCTTACATGCAGCGTTTCAAGTCCAAGCGTAAACTGGAATGCACTTTGGGCACTTAGCGCAGGGCCCAAATCACGGAGTAACTGGACCCGGGCTTTCGTTATGAATGCGGCAGGGCCAACTGCCTCGGCGTATACCAGACCGTCGTAACTTGGGTCAGGCTCCGTGAAGCCAGGATAGTTTGGCGAGTTCCAATCGAATTTCCCTCCATCCACGATGACACCGCCTAGCGTCGTTCCATTTCCAAGAAGCCATTTTGTAGCGGAATGGATGACAATATCCGCTCCAAAATCAATTGGTCTGCAAAGATACGGTGTCGCGAAGGTATTATCAATGATTAAAGGTATGCCGGCTTCGTGGGCGATTTCCGCTACCGCTTCAATATCGAGCACCCTCAAACTTGGATTTCCGATCGTTTCAGCAAAAATGGCTTTAGTTCTTGGTGTAATCGCCCTTTTAAAATTCTCAGGGTCATCGGGAGAAACGAACTTCACTTTGATCCCATATTTAGGAAGAGTGTTTTCGAAAAGGTTATACGTACCGCCATATAATGTTGAGGCTGAAACAATCTCATCCCCTGCAGCAGCAATATTCAGGATTGAAAGTGAGATGGCAGCCATTCCGCTTGCCGTTGCCAATCCGCCGATACCGCCTTCCAATAAGGCCATTCTTTCCTCAAAAACGCTGACCGTGGGATTATGAAGCCGTGAATATATATAGCCATTCTCCTTTAGGCCAAATAAATTCGCTGCATGGTCGGTGTCCTTGAACAAGTATGCATTGCTTTGGTAGATAGGAACGGCACGGGCACCTGTTTCATCAGCTTGCAGACCGCCATGAACACTCAATGTTTCGAAACGCAACTTTTTCTCTGACATATAATTTCACCTTTTTTCTATGGATTTAGTTGGATTTATATGAAATCTGGCTTTTTATAAACAAAAAAACCACTTCTATAAGAAGAGGTTTCAAGAACACACCTCATCTACCAGAGCCAACACTCTGCTGGAATTAGCACCGTATATAAAAATTTATACCGGTTGCCGGGCTTCGTCGGGCCAGTCCCTCCGCCACTCTTGATAAGAACTATTAAATTCTGCCATTACTTAATTCAAAATATAGCATTTTAGATTAAATCAGTCAATGAATTGTTAGAATATTCTTTGTTTATTTCCTGCTCTCATTCAAATGTCAGCACAAAGAAAACCAACCGCGGTTCTGATTGGTTTCCTAACTGATTTCCTTAAGCAATCCGTACAAATAAGGAACGGATTGAAAGGCATATATTTTCTTGTGCAGCTGCCCTTCTTTGAAAAGCAATAGGCAAGGAACACTTTCGATTTCATATGATTCGGCAATTGCTTGGATATAGTTCATATTCATTTTGCCTGCCTTCAATTCGGGGAAAAGCTCCAAGGATATCGTCAGCATCTTGGAGGCCACCTGACAGGTTCCGCATAAAGGTGTATATAAATATAAGCAAAAAGTTTCCCCATTTTCAACAGCAAGCTTACACTCTTCTTCTTTCCATTCCTGCATCAATTAGTCGTTCACCCTTTGACTTAAAAATTTCATTTTCACATTCATATTGGCAGATAGGAGCACAGTTGCGATATGATGTTCGGGCGAGCTCTCCACTTCTTTGTACATTTTATTAATATACAGGTGGTTCGCTTCCGGCATTTCCCTTCGGAACTGCTTCCGCAGCTTTTCTCCTGATTCATCTGCGTCAAAAAGGAGATAAACATCACGGTCCATCAATTCATCCACTAATTCATCCAGCTTAGTTAATGATATGGTCCCATTCGTACATCTTATTTCCACATCTTCATTTAAAACGGAGGCAACTTTTCTTTTATCGGAACTGCCTTCTACAATGATCACTTTATCGAATTCGCCCCACTCCATGTCATCACTCCATCTCACGAATTATGTGCGCAACTCACCCACTGTACAAATGAAAAAGAGAGCAGGCCTTTTCAGTCCCCCCTCTCCTTTCTTTTTTAACCGTTGATTAAACTCTCATACTCTTCAGCGCTCATCAAGTTTTCAATATCACTGCTATTAGATGGTTCAAGCACGACCATCCATGCCTTTTCATAAGGGGACTCATTTACATATTCAGGGTTGTCACTTAAATCTTCGTTCACTTCAACAACCTTGCCACTGATAGGTGCATAAAGTTCAGAAACGGTCTTAACGGATTCAACGCTTCCAAATGGTTCGTTCGCTTTCAATTCATCGCCGATTTCCGGAAGCTCAACGAATACGATGTCCCCTAGCTCGGACTGTGCGAATGCCGTAATTCCAATACGCACTGTTCCATCTTCCGTTTTGACCCATTCATGTTCTTTAGTGTAACGAAGTTCTTTTGGTGTTGTTGTCATAATTAACCCTCCATATGTACATCTTATTTTATCTATTCCATTATAAGGTAGATTGTTTGTTTAAGTAAGGAATTAACCAAATATTTTGTGAAATTTCAGTTCCAAACCTGTTCGAATTGCTCTTCTTTGAATCCTACCGTCACTTTGGTGCCATCCGTAACAATCGGCCTTTTCAGAAGCATTCCATCTGTGGACAATATATCAAGCATCTCTGCTTCAGAAGCTTCTTTCAGCTTATCCTTTAAGCCCAGCTCCCGATATTTTTGACCGCTAGTATTGAAAAACTTCTTCAACTCCAAATTGCTGTTTTTATATAGATGTTCTATTTCAGTTCGCGAAGGGGGATTATCCGCTATATGGATCGCTTCATATTGCAGTTCATGATTATCCAGCCACTTCTTCGCATTACGGCATGTACCGCATTTTGGGTACCAATATAATGTTAAGCCCATCATTTCACCACCTATCAATAGAATACCCGTTTTTACCACGCAATACAACGAAATGTCTTTTGAATTTCCAATGCGATTTCATCAAAGGAAATAAAGGGAATGCCTTTACGGGCATTCCCTTTACGGATTCTGACTCATTGCTTAAAGAGCATATTTTTCCGTTTCGATTACTTTGACGGATGCTTCGCGTTTTTTCGCAATGACATTGATCGGAGTGTGTCTTGTCAGCTTGCGGAGCGACGAAAGCATGATGCGAAGAGTATCGCCTGTTTCCACTGCAATTAACGTTTCCTTTGCATGCTGTTCTATTTCATTGAAAGCTTCCTGAACGAAGATTTCAGTGTAAAGCACTTTTTGTTTGTTCTTCTCAAGACCTGTAGCTGCAATTGCTTTTTCCGTACGCAATACCACGGATTCAGCTGCATAGGCAAGGGATGCGATATCAGCAATGTTGGAGAGGATTTCTTGTTCTTGATCAAGATTTTTGCCATATTTCTGTGCCGCAAGCCCAGCTGCCAGAATACCGATTTTCTTAGCGTTCCTAACAAGCATTTTTTCTTGTGCCAGTGGCTCATCGCCAGGTTCTTCCGGCATCATCATCATTAATTCCTCTTGCAGGCCCTGAGCTTTTTGAAGTAGCGGCAATTCCCCTTTAAGTGCTTTCTTCAGGAATGTTCCTGGGACAAGCAATCTATTTATTTCATTTGTACCTTCAAAGATTCGGTTAATACGGGAATCGCGATATGCTTTTTCAATTTCATACTCCTGCATGAAACCGTAACCGCCATGAAGCTGTACGCCTTCGTCCGTAACGTAATCCAATACTTCGGAAGCAAAGAATTTATTCAATGAACATTCGATGGCATACTCAGCGATTGCAGCCGCCATTGATTTCCCATCTTTCACTTGCTCATCCGTCAATTTGCTTTGTCTTTGATCATAAAGGCCAACCGTACGATATACAGAACTTTCTGCTGCATAAATTTTAGCTGCCATTGTTGCAAGTTTTTCTTTCGTCAAGTTAAAATCGGAAATTTTCGTTTTGAACTGTTGACGTTGATTCGTATAAGCAGCTGTAATCTCAAGGGCACGTTTAGATCCGCCGACAGCACCGACGCCTAATTTATAGCGCCCGATATTCAGGATATTGAAAGCGATGATATGACCTTTTCCGGCTACACCCAAAAGGTTTTCGACTGGTACATGAACATCTTCGAGGATTAAAGTACGTGTGGATGAGCTTTTGATCCCCATTTTCTTTTCTTCAGCCCCAGTTGATACGCCTTTATAATCACGCTCAACAATGAAAGCGGAGAATTGTTCGCCGTCGATTTTGGCGTATACACAGAAGACATCTGCAAAACCTGCATTTGTAATCCATTGTTTTTCACCATTTAAAATATAGTGTGTTCCTTCTGCATTCAATTTCGCTGTCGTTTTTGCTCCCAAGGCATCTGAACCTGAGCTTGGTTCCGTTAAGGCATACGCAGCAATCTTCTCACCCGTGGCTAGTAAAGGAAGGTATTTTTTCTTTTGGTCTTCATTCCCGAATAATACGATTGGCAAAGAGCCGATACCTACATGTGCACCATGCGTAATTCCGAAGCCGCCTGCAAGTGCCATTTTTTCCGTAATCAATGCCGAACTGATTTTATCGAGACCCAATCCGCTGTATTCCTCAGGAACATCAGCACCAAGTAAACCGATTTCACCTGCATGCTTCAGTAATTTAACGGAACGGTCAAACTCATGGTTTTCTAAATGTTCAACCTGCGGCAGAATTTCATTCACTACGAAATCCTCGGAAGTTTTGGCAATCATTTTATGCTCATCAGAATAATCTTCCGGTGTAAACACTTGATCATACGTAATATCTTCTATTAAGAAGGCCCCGCCTTTAATAAGGTTATCTGTAGTTTGATTGGACATGTTATTTCCTCCTATGTGTTTAAGATAGTAAACCCGCCGGAAGCATGACAGCTTCCGGAAGGGGTCGGATTACGCCATTAATTCAAACACTCCGGCAGCACCCATCCCGCCGCCGATACACATTGTCACGACTCCGAACTGTTGATTTCTGCGCTTCATTTCATGAAGCAGGCTTAATGTCAATTTTGCTCCCGAACATCCTAGCGGATGGCCTAGGGCGATGGCTCCGCCATTTACATTGACAATCTCTTCATTCAATCCGAGCTCACGAATGATTTGAATGGATTGGGAAGCAAAGGCTTCATTCAATTCAAATAAACCAATATCCGATAATTCAAGACCCGCTAGCTTCAAAGCTTTAGGTATGGCTGCAATCGGTCCGATGCCCATAATTTCAGGCGGTACTCCTGCTACAGCAAAGGAACGGAACTTACCCATCGGTTTCATCCCCAAGGAAGAAGCCTTTTCCCCATCCATGACCATGACCGCGGCTGCACCATCACTCGTCTGTGATGAATTCCCTGCTGTTACGGATCCTGTAACGGAGAATGCAGGTCTTAACTTTTTCAGCACTTCAGCAGTCGTTCCTGGACGAACGCCCTCATCCTGTGTAAAAGTAAATGATTTTTCCTTTAACTTAAGATCTGGCCCCACTGAACGAAGGGTAACGTCAACCGGTACGATTTCATCGGAAAACTTTCCTTCTGCAATGGCCTTAGCCGCCTTCTGATGACTTCTAACAGAAAATGCATCTTGATCGTCACGGGAAATGCCGTATTTTTTGGCAACGGCTTCAGCAGTGTGACCCATACCCATATAATATTCCGGTGCCGTTTCCGCAAGTCTCGCGTTCGGTCGTGTTACATGGCCCATCATTGGCAAAAGGCTCATGGATTCCGCTCCGCCTGCAATGACTGTATCACTTTGGCCGAGCATGATCCTTTCCGCTCCATATGCGATACTTTGCAGCCCGCTTGAACAGTAACGATTAATCGTTATGGCCGGTACTGTATAAGGCAATCCCGCCAATGCTCCAATGTTACGCGCCATGTTCAAGCCTTGTTCCGCTTCAGGCATTGCACAACCGATAATCAGGTCATCTATCGTTCCTTCATAATTCCCTGCACGCTTTAACGTTTCCTTTACGACAAGAGCCCCTAAATCATCAGGGCGTACACTAGCAAGAGAACCTTTTTTCGCTCTTCCTACCGGAGTCCTTGCTCCAGCTACTATTACCGCTTCTTTCATGAGGATCCCCCTTACTCATTTTTAAGCTATCGATCTATTGATCTCGTTTTGGCCATATCTTCATCTATTCATCAATTACGGAGAGGTTTACCTTTAACGAGCATGTGCTGCATCCTTGCCTGGGATTTCGGAGTCGAAATCAGTTTTAGGAATGCCTGTTTTTCCAGGTTCAAGATATACTGTTCATCTACTTCCGTGCCAAATGGGAGTTTCCCCCCTGCCAGGACGTATGCCAGCTCTTTGGCTATGACAAGGTCATGTTCAGATAAGAATCCTGAAAGGCGCATGGATTCCGCCCCTAATAGCAGTGCGGCATATCCAGTTTCACCTACGACAGGGATCTTTGTGCGGGCTGGAGCGGTATAGCCTTGTTCATGCATGGAAAGTACCGCCTGTTTCGCATCATATAGCTGATGATCTGCATTCACGCTTATTCCATCAGCTGAATCAAGGAAATTATTCCCCCTCGCTTCCTCGGCGGAGGTCGAAACTTTTGCCATGGCGACCGTTTCAAATACTTGGTTGGCCACTTTCTGTAAGTCGAAGTCAACGCCCTTCGGCATATTCCTCAACGTCTTCACATAAAGTTCTTTAGTCCCGCCGCCGCCTGGGATCAAGCCGACACCAGGTTCCACCAGTCCCATATACGTTTCAGTCGTTGCCTGGATGCGCGCTGCCGGAAGGGACACTTCAGCACCCCCGCCAAGTGTCATATTAAACGGGGCAACCACTACAGGAACTGCACTGTACTTAATTTTAAGCATCGCCTGTTGGAATTGGCTGATGACCATATCGAGTTCAAAAATATTGTCATCCTGCGCTTCCATCAGCATCATTGCAATATTAGCGCCGACACAGAAATTCTTTCCTTGGTTTCCGATGACCAGGCCTTTAAAATTCGTTTCCGCTTCGTCAACCGCGGCATTGATCATTTGTATGATATCAAGACCGATTGCATTATTCGGCGAAGTGAATTCAAGCAGAGCCACTCCATCGCCGATATCGATCAAGCTTGCGCCACTGTTTTTCTTGATTACGCCTTTTTGCTTCTTGATCGCTTTAAGATTGATCACTTTAGGATTCTCGACAAGCTCTTTATATTCACCATTATCATAATAGTGAACTATGCCATTTTCTTCTTTATAGAATGACGTGATGCCTTTAGCGAGCATATCCTTCACCCATTGCGGAACGGTGATGCCTTCCGCTTCCATTCGGGCTGCCGATTTTTCTACACCTATCGCATCCCAGGTTTCAAATGGGCCTGTGGACCATCCAAATCCCCATTTCATCGCTTGATCGATCGCCACGATGTCATCCGCGATATCCCCAAGCAGCTGGGCAGAATACACAAGCGCCGGATTCAGGACATTCCATAGCAATTGGCCGGCACGGTCTTCGCTATAAACAAGCGCTTTCATTTTATTATCCAAGCCCTTGGCCTGTTTAGCCATTTCGATGGAAGGCGTTTTTAATCTTTTTCGTGCAGCATATTCAAGGGTTTCGGGATTCAGTTCAAGGATTTCCTTGCCTTTTTTCAAGAAGAATCCTTGTCCTGACTTGCTTCCAAGCCACCCATTCTTAAGCATTTCATTCATGAAATCAGGTATCTTGAAAACTTCTTTTTCTTCTCCGTCCACCTGGTCATAAACGTTTCTGGCAACATGTGCAAAGGTATCCAATCCAACGACATCAAGTGTCCGGAAAGTGGCGCTAGTTGCCCTTCCAATCAACGGACCTGTAACCGAATCGACCTCACCGACACTGTATCCGCCTTTTTGCATTTCCCGCAAAGTGACCAATAAACCATAAGTTCCAATGCGGTTTGCGATGAAGTTGGGGGTATCCTTGGCTTCGACAACACCTTTTCCAAGAACATCTTCGCCAAATCGTTTCATATATTCGAGCACTTCTGGTGAAGTTGCCTTAGTGGGGATGATTTCCAACAATTTAAGATAACGCGGCGGATTGAAGAAGTGAGTTCCCAGGAAGTGCTTTTGAAAGTCCTCCGAACGTCCTTCTGCCATCGCTTCGATTGAAATTCCGGATGTATTAGATGAAACGATGCATCCTGGTTTACGATGCTGATCAACCTGGGCGAATACGCTTTGCTTAACCTCAAGCTTCTCAACGACCACTTCGATGATCCAATCGACATCCTTTAAACGACTTATATCATCTTCCAGGTTTCCAGCCTCGATCAACGCGATGTTTCCCTTAGCCGAAAGCGGAGCTGGTTTCTGTTTTAAAAGTTTCGTAATCGCCGTTTGGCTGATGCGGTTACGCACTTGTTTATTATCTAATGTCAGTCCCTTTTTCTTTTCATCCTCAGTGAGTTCACGAGGTACAATATCCAATAATAAAGTCGGAATGCCGATGTTAGCAAGGTGTGCAGCAATCCCTGATCCCATAACTCCTGACCCTAGAACAGCAGCCTTTCGTATTTGTCGAACCAAGTTTATATCCCCCTTACACAATTTATTGAATGAATGCTCATTCATTTTTAATTCAAAAAAATTTTGAATATTTTTTCTTATTACTAATATAGAATATATTTGGAAATTCCGCAATGATTAAACAGGAAAAAATATATTTTTTTCTCCGCGTTCTTTCGGTTATTTCTCCTCCGTTCAGTAAAAAATAACCGGGCAGGAGGTGACTTATATAATGAAGCGTAAAGATAATCCTTCTAAAGCAGCCGTGAGCGCAGCAAGTGTTAAAGGCAATGCCGGCCCTGGCGCTGAACGTCAACATGGAATCAATAAAGTGAACAGCCAGAACAATCAGTTCAAAAGATAATCCTTCTTGATGAGCAGCCGTCCCTTTTCCGGGGCGGCTCTCGTTTCCTATTTCTTGAATAGGCCTTTTAAAACGAAAGCAATATTGGCCGGCCTCTCCGCAAGGCGGCGCATGAAATATCCATACCAATCCGTACCATAAGGAACATACACCCTTACCTTATATCCTTCTTTAGCAAGTTCAAGCTGCTTTTCAGTGCGGATGCCATATAACATTTGAAATTCAAATGAATCCCGGGGTATTCCCTGATCTTTGACTAGGTCCCTCGTATAATCAATGATACTATCATCATGTGTGGCAACGGCTGTGTAATTTCCATTTTGCATATGCTTCTTGATGATTTTCTTGAAATTCTCATCCACATCTTTTTTTTCAGGAAAAGCCACGTCCCTTGGTTCTTTATAAGCCCCTTTAACAAGCCTTAAATTCGGATGGTATTCATCCAGCTCTTCAATATCCCTCTCAGTACGATACAGATAAGCTTGAACGACAGTCCCCAATTCATTATATTCAGACTTCAAGGTTTTGAATACATCCAAAGTCGGCTGACAGCGCGGAAAATCTTCCATATCAAGCGTCACGAAAACTCGATGGGCTTTAGCTTCATCCAAGATTCTCCGCATGTTATTCATTACGACTTGTTCGGACACATCCAAGCCCATCGAGGTCAGCTTCAGGGATAACTGTGAGTCCAGTTCATTTGTGCCAATCATCCGGATGGCTTCGATGCACTCTTCTGCCATCTTCCCTGCTTCTTGTTCATCTTCAATGAATTCACCCAAATAATCAATGGTGACAGCAAGCCCCTTCCGGTTAAGTTCAGCAATCACATTACATGCCATATCCAAGGATTCTCCTGCCACGAAGCGAGATGCACCAAACCGCAGCCCGTATTTTTTCGCTGCCTGTGTCATAGCTTTATTCTTTGATAAAAAAAGGAATAGATTTTTCAAAACCCTTTCCATCTGCATTCCCCTCCAAATCATTTTGGAAAATAGATGCACAAGATTATTTTACCATTTAATTCATTTTTCAGATATTTAGAATCAAGAATAAAAAATTTCATGAAGGGAAAATTAAGCCCGATTAAAGAACACATGAGGAGGTAGAATGATGGAACAGCAAAATTCGTTTAATAGCCAACAGCAGTCGACCGGCTTTATGAAACAGCCGCCGGAGATGGTTTCGGTGAAAGATAGCTTATACTTAACCGATATGCTTGCATGGAATCTGAATGCAGTTAAAAAAGCACATTTTTTTGCCACACAATGTAAGGACCCGCAAATCATTGATGCGTTAAATCGGTGCGGACTCATGCATCAACGCCATTACGATACCATTTTGAAACATTTGAACCCGGACCAAAATCAGAGTCAACAACAATATCAATAAAGGAGGGTTCTTGATGCCCAATGAAAACAAAGTCCAAAACCCTGAATCTCCCGTGGCAAAAACACCGCAAATGAATGACAGGGATTTTATAAATGATATGCTCACAACTGAAAAGTACTTTTGTAACTCCCTTTCCGTTGCCCTGCATGAAATGAGCAATCAAGCATTATTCCAAGACATTTTCTCAATTTCCAAAGAAAATCAGGAGATGCAGCGTGAACTCTATAACCTTATGTTCGAAAAAGGCTGGTATAGTTTAGAAAAGGCGCAAGCTTCCAGCTTAAGCCAATCGCATCAACAATTTTCCGGTTATAAAAATCAATTTCCATCTGGAACGAATATTCAATAAACAAACATTCAGGGGGGTGGATTCTGCTCCTTTTGTTTTTTTGCTACAAATAAAGCCGGCCCATCGGGGGCCGGCTTTATTATTAGATATCCGTGGAAAACATATACTTCTTATAGTGATACCGAATGCTGAATATTAGGCCCATCGCCATCATGTTCCCCATGAGCGAGCTTCCTCCATAACTGACAAATGGAAGCGGAATCCCCGTAATCGGCAAAAGGCCTACAGTCATGCCGATATTTTGAAAAACGTGGAACGTCAACATGCTTATAACGCCAACACAGATATATGTATAGAAGTTATTTTTCGTGTCCATTCCCGTTTTGGTTATGTGGTAAATCAATAGGAAAAACAAGGAAATGATGATACTTGATCCGATGAAGCCGAATTCTTCACCGATGATGCTAAAAATGAAATCCGAATGACTCTCAGGCAAATACACTTCCCTCGAACCGATTCCCTTGCCCGTTGTCTGACCGGAGCCAATGGCCAGTAAGGATCTTGTTAGGTGATACCCTTCGGAGCTGGCATAATTATATGGATCCAGCCAAGAATAGATACGTCCGAATTGATAGGTTTTTACCCCTAAGTATTTTACCAGGATCTCCGGCTTCCAAATAACAAAGTAAAGGACCGTTGAAGCGACTACAATTCCTCCCGAAACGATTGGCAGCAGGATCTTCCATGATATCCCTGATATGAAAATCATTCCGAGCATGATTGACATGATGACAAGCGAGGTGCCCAAATCCGGCTGTTGCATGATTAACATTAAGGGCGCACCGGTCACAAGACCGATTTTAATAAGCAGCCAAATATCCGTTTGAATCGTTTTCAGCGTGTTTTTTAGATGATGGTTCGATATGACATTGGCTAGAGCCAAAATCAGGAAAACCTTCATGAACTCCGATGGCTGAATCGAACCGATTCCCGGAATGATGAACCAACTTTTCGCACCATTCCGGACAGGAACGATGCTTTCCGGCATAATGATCAGCAAAAATAGCAAAAACAATCCGAATCCATAGGCGTACCAAGAGATTTTTTTCAGTTGGTCCGAATCCAGTGTAATGAACCCTAATACGATTCCAATCCCCACTATATACCAAAAAATTTGTTTAATTAAGAAGTTTTCAGCATACTGTCCAGTCGTTTGGGCACTATAGATTGCCAGGCAGCTTCCAACGCATAATAACAGCAATATTGTGACCAAAGAAAAATCTATTCGAGATGAAAATTTATTTTGTTCTTCCATACTTAACTCTCCCTTAAAAAGGCTCCTGCGATACATCTATAAATACACTTATTCATTATACTTTAAACAAATAAAATCACAACTATATAGAAGAATAGTTTACAGGCTTCATGGAGTTATTTACATGAAGCCTGCAGGCATGGGAGCTATGCGTGTGATTCCTTTGATTTTCTCCGTTTCAGCAATAGGCTGACCAATCCATTGCCTGGGGAGAAGAGAAAGGCCAATCCGAATAATATGGCGGCCGACCCTACCATGCAACCTGATATCGAGGCAGCCAAAATGGTGGCTGAATAGTAGCCGATGACGGAACTTAGCACCCCGACCCCGATACTGACCAATATCATGCGGCTTAGAACGGTCTGACAGCAGATAGGCCGTTGCCGCAGGTATGATGAGCATTCCAACTACTAAAATGGAACCTACACTATCAAAAGAAGCAACAGTTGTCAGTGAAATGAGGCTCATCAATAAGTAATGAAAGAACAGTACAGGAATTCCCATCGCGGCAGCAAGTGCCGGATCAAATGAAACGAGTTTAAACTGTTTGAAGAAAAGGAAAATCAGTATGAGGTTCAGGATAAAACAACTGCCGACTATCCAAACAGCTTTTGGTCCAGCCTCGATTCCCCCGATTGTCATCGTGTTCCACGGAGTATAGGCTATTTCCCCATAAAGGACATGTTCCAGGTCAAAATCTATTTGTTGCTTATCAAATCCATCAGCAATGACTTTTACACACAGCAAAAGCTGTCAGGAGGCTCCACTAGGCAGCTTCCTGACAGTCAGTCATTCCGTATGATGAAGTTTTATTTATATTGTGGAGTTTTACTGGTGAATATAAACTAGGGGGAGCTTTTTCTGGACGACGTGAAATTCACGAGTAAATGCGCGGATTTCACGAGTAAAGTGGCAAAACTCACGAGTAAATGTGTGAAATTCACGAGTAAAGGGCCAAAATTCACGAGTAAACGCGGTTTCCACGCATGAAGCCGCGGACTTCTTGACGGGCATTGCCACTCATTTCTCCTGTTTCAAGGAAATGGCCAAGTACGCAAATCCCAATTCGATTCCGCAAAGCAAAAACAGGGTGATTAAAGTTTGGAACATCATGTTTTCCTCCTCCTCTAAGACTTAGACCAATCTTAAAGGATGAAACCAATACCATAACAAGACCCTATTTGCAGAAATCTTTAGCAGTCCCCACTGTTCCCTTGCCCTGAAATGGGTTTCATACTGTACAATATAAAAAAAGAAAAACGGTGATACCATGACAAATATTAAAGAAATAGCTCAATGTGCTGGTGTATCTGTCTCAACAGTGTCTCGTGTATTGAATGATCATCCTTATGTAAGCCCCGATAAAAGAAAGAGCGTCCTAGAAGCGATCAATCGTTTGAATTATACGAGAAACATCAACGCCATCCATCTTTCAAAAGGGAAAACCAATCTTATCGGCGTCATCATCCCCTTCAACAATCACCCATATTACGGGGCAATCGTTAACGGAATCACAAAACAGGCAAATGCAATTGGCTGTCATATCGTCATCTTTCAAACAAATTATGACAGGGAGAAAGAGATCCAGGCTTTTAATATGCTGCAAATGAAGCAGCTCGATGGCATTATCGTTTGTTCAAGGATTTCGGAAATGAAAATCCTCTTGGATTATCAAAAATACGGACCGATTATTTTATGTGAAGATACCGCCCAGGCTGAATTCTCATCCATCAGCATTGATCATTATGCAGCTTTCTCCTGTGCCCTTGAGTACGTGATTGCTAAAGGATATAAGAAAATCGGATACAGCCTCGGCCGTAAAAAGAGCAGAAACAGTTCCCATCGTACAAAGGCCTTTAACGATATCATGAGTAAACATCAACTGATAAACAATAAAGAATGGCTGTTTGAAGGCAGTTATCACATTAAGGACGGTGAACAATTGTTTCAGGAATGGAATTCGATGATGGATAAACCTGAAGCCATCATCATCACGAATGATGACACGGCGGCGGGCTTCATTCTTACCGCTAAGAAATCGGGTATAAGGGTACCGGAAGATGTGGCCATTCTTGGCTTCAATAATGATAGCCTTGGCGAAATGCTCGACATCACGACCATTTCCTTACCGCTGGAATGGATCGGGAAAATGGCAGTGGATCTCTTTGAGAATCCTGAAGAGGTCAAACATGTAAAACTGGACTATGCCCTAATAAAAAGGAAAACCGTTTAGTTATCAGGATGTGCTATATTTTAGTACATCGTCACTTGATTCCTCCTTACAGCCATCATTCATTAACTAGGAAAAAATAACCACATAAAATAATCATTGCGATATCCCAGAAGTTATTTTATAATTTTGATATAGTAAAGTTTACTCAATTACTAGCAATCTATTAGCGATTGCATGAATTTCATGAGTACAGTCGTACGACGTCACCTACAAGCTGACGCCAACGATTTTAGAAAATTGAATACTTCCTCATTTACCGATGAGTTAGAGGCTGCAGCTTATAAAAGTAAAACGGACGAGATTCTGGAAAATTAAAGACTCCGTTTGAAAGGATAAGTTGCCGAAGTTAGGGTATATTCCATGTATATTCTCGCTGGCGGTGTTACCGAATAGGAACACCACTGTCACGTTTTTTCAAAAAAGCGTGGGGAGCTATCTTCGGAAGGATAAACGGGTTTATTATAAACAGCCGTCGATCTTTTTCGACTGCTGTTTTTTTATTTTTCGTTCCCTTCCAATAAAAAGGAGTGTAACATCAATTGTCAAATTCACAATCACCATCAAGCCCTACTGAATTGAAAAGGAGCCTGAAAGCGCGTCATTTAATGATGATTTCATTAGGTGGAACGATTGGAACAGGTTTATTTTTAGCTAGTGGCGGGGCCATTCATTCAGCCGGTCCCGGCGGTGCCTTGGTGGCATACGCGGTCATCGGCATCATGGTTTATTACTTAATGACAAGTCTTGCAGAAATGGCAGCGTTCATGCCAGTGGCCGGTTCATTCCGTGTCTATGCATCCAAATTCGTCGATCCGTCCTTCGGTTTTGCGATTGGTTGGAACTACTGGTATAACTGGGCAATCACCATTGCCGCTGAATTGGCAGCCGTTGTCTTAATTATGAAGTTCTGGTTCCCGGATAGCCCTTCATTTATCTGGAGTGCCATTGCGTTAATCACTATGTTTCTTATCAATTACATGTCCGTTAAAGGTTTCGGGGAAACAGAATTCTGGTTTGCCATGATCAAGGTCGTGACAGTCGTCATTTTCTTGATTACGGGTGTTCTGATCATTCTCGGAATCATGGGTGGGAATGACCCAATCGGTTTTTCCAATTTCACAATGGGCGAAGGTCCCTTTAACGGAGGGTTCTTCACGATTCTAGGCGTATTCATGGCTGCCGGCTTTTCATTCCAAGGAACGGAATTGCTTGGAGTGACTGCTGGGGAAAGTGAGGATCCAGAAAAAAATATCCCTAAAGCAATCAGATCCGTTTTCTGGCGCATCCTCTTGTTCTATATCCTTGCAATTTTCGTTATTGGAATGATCATTCCGTTTACGGATTCACGTTTATTGAGTCAAGATGTTGCCGTAAGTCCATTCACGCTTGTATTTGAACGGGCCGGCCTTGCATTTGCTGCATCCATCATGAACGCGATCATTTTATCATCCGTACTCTCTGCGGGTAACTCTGGCATGTATGCTTCAACCCGTATGTTATGGGACTTGGCACGTGATGGGAAAGCACCGAAATTCCTAGGCAAGTTAGATAAAAGAGGAGTGCCGGTGAATGCACTTATCGTGACTTCCTTAGTTGGCTGTGTTGCATTCTTAGCTTCATTTTTCGGGGACGGCGTCGTTTATATCTGGTTATTGAACGCTTCAGGCATGGCAGGATTCGTCACTTGGGTAGGGATTGCGATTGCCCATTATCGGTTCCGCAAAGCCTATGCAGCTCAAGGCCTTGATATGAATGCTCTACCATTCCGGGCAAAAGGCTTCCCATTCGGGCCTATATTCGCACTTGTCCTTTGTATTATCATTATCATCGGACAAGGCTATCAGGCTTTCAGCAGCGATGGGATCGACTGGAATTCAATGTTCGTTTCCTACATTGGCTTGATTCTATTTTTCGTCCTATGGTTCGGCTATAAAATTAAGCATAAAACGAAAATCATTCCGCCAGAGGAATGTGACCTTAAATCAAAATAATACGCAAAGGACCTGTTCTTCCCTAACCGGAGAAGGACAGGTCCTTTTTTCATTTCAAGTGATAAACACGGCATTCATATGGTTGCAGGGGTTTGCTGGAGATTCCTTCTTCCTCCTGACCATAATTGCCGATCAGCTTTGTGGCAGAATATGCATGCAGCTCTTCAGGCAAAGTATAAGCGGCCTGCTCTTCTTTAAAGTTGCATAGCACCAATAACTTCTCTTCCTCAAACGATCTCGTGTAGGCAAATATTCGTTCATCATCCGGCAACAGCAGTTCAAAACGGCCATAAACGACGATATCATGTTCCTTGCGCAGTTGGATAAGCTTTTTATAAAAATGAAAAATGGAATTCGGATCATTATAAGCCTTTTCTGCATTAATCTCGGGAAAATTGGGATTAACCTTAATCCAAGGGGTCCCGTTCGTGAATCCTGCGTTCCGGGAGTCATTCCACTGAATCGGTGTCCTCGCATTATCCCTGCTGCGGGCGTGGATGGCTGACATCATCCGCTCTTTTGACCAGCCATGTGAATGGACGAGTTCATCATATGAATTCAATGTTTCGATATCCCTGTATTCATCGATGCTTTCAAATGCAACATTGGTCATGCCCAGCTCTTCCCCTTGATATATATAAGGTGTACCTTGCAGCATATGAAGACAAGCGGCAAGCATCTTTGCGCTTTCAATACGATACTTTCCATCATTACCAAACCTCGAGACAACCCGGGGCTGATCATGGTTGTTCCAGTATAAACTGTTCCAGCCATCCCTCTCCAAACCAGTCTGCCACTTGGAGAGGATTCGCTTTAAATCGGTTAGCTTCCATTTATCGTTACTCCATTTCCCTTCTGGTCCCTTCCCCAAATCCATATGTTCGAATTGAAAGACCATATGTAGCTCACCACGATCTTTTCCTGTGAACAATTGCGCTTCCTCCGGCGTGACGCCTGGCATCTCCCCAACCGTAATCACGTCATGTCCAGAAAGGGCCCGTTGATTGATTTCCTGCAGAAACTCATGTATGCGCGGGCCATTCAGGAAAAAGGGGCTTCCATCACCATACTGCTTTTCATGCTGAATGGCTCCATCTGAGTAACTTTGATCTTTTGAAAGGAAGTTGATGACATCCATCCGGAAGCCATCGACACCCTTATCCAGCCACCAAGTCATGATGCTGTAGATTTCTTCACGGAGCTTAGGATTCTCCCAGTTTAAATCCGGTTGTTTCCTGCTGAATAAATGTAAATAATATTCATCGGTTGCTTCATCATATTCCCATGCTGAACCTTTAAAAATGGACTCCCAATTATTTGGCTCTTTTCCATTCCTGCCTGGTTTCCAAATATAATAATCGCGTTTCGGATTATCTCTTGAGGATCGGGATTCCTCGAACCACGGATGTTCATCTGAAGAATGATTGACAACGAGGTCCATCATGATCTTCATTCCACGTTCATGAACGGCCTTCAACAACCTATCGAAATCAGCCATGGTCCCGAATTCAGTCATGATTGCTTTATAATCACTGATATCGTACCCATTGTCATCATTGGGAGATTGATAAACTGGGGATAGCCATATCACGTTCACACCCAGCTCTTGTAAATAATCGAGCTTCATCAAAATCCCGTTTATATCACCAATACCATCGCCATCACTATCCATAAAACTCCTTGGATACACTTGATACACAACTGCCTCTTTCCACCATGCTTTGTCCATGCTTTTCCCCCTTTTTAGCCGCATTGACACAATCCTTACACCAATACCCTATTATAAAGGGGGAAACTCCAGAATATTCTACTTTTATTCAGCTATTCCCGTTTGAATCATTTCAATATCCAGATCGACCTCGATTGGAATATCGGGATATGTCTCCTCCCAATGTTTTTGATCAAAATTTCTTGTTTTACTTTTAGCATGATCACCGAGTGCAAGCGGATCTATATGGTTCTCCTGAAACATGGTTACCATCTCATTTAATTTTTTACCAATGACCCGCTCGGCCCTGGCCTCTATTTTATTAAGGTCGACCTCTTTGCCCAAATCAAAGCCTTGGACCTCTAGCAGACTCGCTTTCATTTTCACTTCAATCCTGGCCTTAGGGTCTTGATTGGCATTCGAAATATGATAATGGACACGTGACTCCACGTTATTGATATCGGTAAAGTCATTTTCCTTCCATTTAATTTCATAACTCCCCAGCTTAAAATTTTCACTAAGGACCTTATATAAGAAGCCTTCTTCATAAGGTATATATTTACCAATATAACGATCCTTTTTAAACAAGGCGATTCCCCTTACCCGTATTTGATCTCCTGTAGTTTCCAATAAGGGCAAGACCGGATCGATTCCGTTACCATGACACGCATATAAATACCTGTGAAGGTCTACATTAGGCAAATTGGTCCTTATATTCTGTTCGATCAGCTCCTTCACTTGAACTCCTGGAGTTTTAATCAACTTCGGCTCCATTTTAACTACATCCTCCGCTTTGCCATGAACGACCGCTAAATACAAATCCCTTCCCACCATTGGGTCACGCCTATATGTATCGACATAATCATTCAATCCCTTACTTGCCAATTCCTCACCATATAGAGTGACTGTCAGTCTCCCGCCGACAATCGGGTATGGTGTTTTTGCATTTTCCTGCTGGCGGGCCGCCTTTATATCATGGGAGTCCGCTTCATATACTTCTTTACCCAGATTTGCTTCCTCCCCAGGCTGGGGAACGCTGACAACGACCGTACCCTTGATTTTCTTGTCTCCGGCATCATCATAACCTACGACTTCAGCAATTAATATATCTTCTAATATTTGCTTTTCCACGCCGCACGCCGCCATCAAAAAGCTCGCTAATGTTAATAAGAGGAGTTTGATTTTCATGATTTATGCCCCCTGACTTTATAGACGATCGACTGCCATATGAATAAGAGAGGAAGATACAAATAAACGATATAAAAACCAATTTGCGAACTGATCGTGTTAAACTTATCGATCCTATAGCGGTTATCCAAAAAAATGCAGAAAATCAAGATGATGATCAGGATGAGAACCATCATCTTTTTTTGCCTAAATCCGAATACTCTTTTCGCTGTCCTGCTTGCTGCCCAAACCCCTAGGCAAACATTCGGCAGCACCATGAACAGCCAAACGGAAATCCCTATGTATTCAAACCTTTCAATGAATGGAAGGTCTACAATTTTCCATAACGTCAAAGTTGCCCAGATTACATCTTTCAGCTGATCTTGATGATAGTAGGCTAATGAAACAAGGATGGATACTACATATACCACCATAGTGAACAAAGCCCCTAAGTGGGCCCACTTTTGAGATTTTTCACGATTTTTAATGAAGGGATAATAAATGAGGATTAATTCAAAACCAAGGTAATTCAGGGTCATTTTCTTACAGGCCTTCATGATTTCCAAAAAGGAATGATCAAGCAAAGGACCCAAATTTTCAAAGTGGGCGTACTTCAAAGGGAAATAATTCAATAGGAATAATGGCGATGCGATTATAAGGCCGATTATGCAAAAACCGGTAATGACCCTGAAACCTCCCTCCACAAAGTTATACACGAGAATAAGGATGATGGTTATCAGCATCAGGACATTGACACCAGGGAACATCCAAACCTGAATGACTTCCAAATAAGTCCTGATAAGAATGATGGAAATCATGATAAAGTAGAAGATGAATAAAATATTGAAAGCATTTCCGACCCATTTACCGAACAAATCCTTGTGGATGGCAACCAAATCAAGAGTTTGGGGGCCCCTGCCCAAAAGCTTGAAACACATCCAAAGCAGAACATTTATGATCAACCCTGATATCAGGACCGATATCCATGCGTCTTGGCCAGCCTCTTTCGCTATGATCCGTTCAAACCCCAATATCCCTACTCCAATCTGCATGCCGGGCATGAGGAAAAAAACAAAAAATGGAGATATTTGTTTTGTTTCATTTGGTTTGACTTCCATTCCTTCTCACCGCTTTCTACTTCCTTATTCATCGATATCATTACGGGGGTTTCGTTTTTCCGCCTCTTTCCTTATCCTTAGTGGATTTTCCGTCCGCAGAAACTGCGGGCGTTTTTTCTGCTTTGAAAAAGGGAGGCGAATCAGACTATCTTTAAAGTCATGAATTCTTAACGGGTACAGCGGGTCTAAATAAGGACTGCCAAGCGAAGTCAATTTCAATAAATGACTTAAAATGAATGCACTGCATAAAGCTATTCCAAACAGTCCGTATAACTGGGCAGCAATTAGAAAGGGAAAGCGGATAAGGCGAATCGTATTGCTGATTTGGTAAATCGGCACCGTAAATGAAGCCAAGGCAGCCAAAGCGACAAGCATCAACAAGACATTACTGACAAATCCCGCTTCCACAGCGGCTGTACCGATGACTATACCGCCAACAATACCGATGGTGGAGCCAACCTTGGCAGGCAGCCTGACCGCCGCTTCCCTCAGCAATTCGATCGTCCCTTCCAGTACGATTGCTTCCAAGATCGGCGGAAAAGGGATCACTCCCCTGGATGATATTAAGATTGGCAGCAAATCCGTTGGGATCACTTGATAATGATAGGTTAAAACGGCCACATACAAAGGTGATGACAAAACGGAAAACAGAACGGCGAAAAGCCGAATCAAACGGAATGAAGTGCCGAGATTCCAAATTTGAAAATAATCTTCAAATGACGAGAAGAATGAAATGATGGTATTGGGACCAACCAATGCATGAGGAGATCCATCCAGCATGATCCCTATTTTCCCTTCCGATAATACACTGGCAAGATGATCAGGCCGCTCCGTATCAATCAATTGCGGGAACATCGAATTCCGATTATCCGTGATCATCTGGCTTACGAACGAAATATCGACGATTGTATCATATTCTATATCTTCTATTCTCTGTATGACCGTCTTGATGTTCTGTTGATTTACCACCCCATCTATGTAGAGTACCGCTACCCTTGTTTGCGAAATGCTCCCGACCCTAAATTCCTTGGACTGCAATTCAGGAGTGGGCAGCCGGTTACGGATCAGATTCAAATTCGAATCAAGCGATTCAACAAACGCCTCCTTGGATCCAACAACCGTATACTCCGACTCAGGTGTGGAAATTTGCCTTTTCACACTGTGAACACACGGAATGAGTAAACACATTTCATCATCTTGCTTGTATTGAATCATGATCGATCCTGCCAAAACCAATCTTTGAATGTCTTTTAAATCAGCCGTCAATTTCATATCTTCCATCGGAATATCGCCTTTTAGTTGCTTAAGGACCTTCTTTGGCTGATTCGACATGACCGCCAATACTTGTTCATGGAGCTGTTGTACACTGACCAGTGAATTGAAGTAGGAGATGATATAGCCATCATCATTCGGGAATTGGAAGGTAAGGAAATCATCGGATGCTTTAAACTTTTTAAGGAGTTCCTGAAAATCCTTGGAAGTAACCTGAAAGGATCCTGAATCCATTTCCCTCTTGCCCTTAAATAACCTCACCACCCCACCCCCCATACAAGTTTTTCGTTCATTCGATTATTGTAACCACCCTATTTAAAGTTAGTCATGTTCCACAGATATCTTAAAAATAGGAAAAGACCTATCCGGGATCCACCGGATAAGTCTCCACACCTTAATTTCCCAATCATCTTGAACTTGGAAAGATCCGTGTTACAAGTTCACGGAACTCTTCAGCAAATCCTTCAACAGGTTTTCCATTCTCGATATCATTCGCATACCTATCCATTCTTTGAACAAAGTCCGGATTTGCCGACACATAAACTTGGTCTACAGATGGATCCGCTCCCCTTACTGCATCAGCAATCCTTTCTTTAAGGTCATTCGAGATATCCTTATCTCCGCCGTCTTTTAATACTGCGCCTACATAGGCATTATTTTCAGTCACGATGACCTTTGCGTTACTTACTTCCTTCAAAGCTTCGACTCGATTTGAGATATCCTCGGAGACCCTCATACCGTTTACGCCATTATCATTATTATCATTATTGTCATTATTGTCATTATTGACATTTTGCCTTGTGTCGCTTACATTCATCGGATTATCCAAATTATCCTGATGAGTACGATTCAGGCCAAGGTTTTCACTGGCGTCTTCTTTATCATTCGTTGCACAACCTGTAATCATTAAAGCCATCATTGTACTTGATACTATCGCTTTATATTTCATATTCTTCACTCCTCAAATATCATTTACCATTACTATTTGCGAGGAGTGGGCAGATTATTCAGAAGAGGTGACCTTCAAGCCGATAATTCCAACTAAAATAAAACCGGCGAATACCAATCGCATCGCATCCTTAGGCTCGTTAAAAACGATGATGCCTACCAGAACAGCCCCAAGAGCCCCTATTCCCGTCCAGATTGCATACGCTGTTCCCATAGGCAGAGTTTTTATCGCCGATGACAAAAAATAAAAACTAATAACCATGCCAGCAATCGTTATGATAGAAGGTAATAATTTCGTAAAACCCTCGGTATACTTTAGACTTGTCGCCCATACCACTTCAAATAATCCTGCAATAACCAATTGAATCCAAGCCATCTTTTTCCCCTCCAATTACAGAAAAAGCCCGGGAGGTCATCTTTCATAACCTCCCGGGCTTTTTTCCCTCCGTGTACGCAGATTCCTGCGCGTTTCTCTTGGACCATTCCGGTAACATTCAACCGAGGAACCCTAGAAACATAGTATTTCCATACTATATCATGTACATTTCAGTTCGGTCAAACACCTATGCATCGCTTCTGTTTCTAAGCTTCCACTTGTCACCTTTTATTGAAAACCAAATATTCTTAAAGGGTTCAGGTATTTCTTTAGCCGCTTCAACCGTATATTGGACAGCCTCTTTTTTATATTCAACATCTTCAGTGATTTCCTGCTGTGTCATGGCGAGTTGGTCCGTTTCCGATTTAATCTGGTCCGTTTTGGCCTGGATACGTGTAACGGTTTGAGTCACATTTTCAATTGTCGGTTTGGAATCCTTAAATGTTTTAAAAGCAAAAAACGCTAAATAAATAATCGATCCGATAAAGAGGGCAAGACTTATATATACAATGATCACCTAGATTCCTCCTTTTATTTTACCTATACTATACCCGTAATAATTGAGCAGAAAACGAATCCCCATGTATTTTCTTTTATGCCTGGTCATATTATTGAAAGTAAAAGGAGGAATGAAAATGAATCAAATGCCTCTTCTTAAAGCCTGTTTTAAAGCCGGAATCCACTTCATTAGACAAATGACCATACAGCAGGCCGCCACGATTGCAGGAATCATTTTTTTAATCATTCATCCAGAAGTTTTCAGCCCCCTTTGGCTTACATTGGCAACATCCGTCTTGATTCTGCTCCTGCTTTGAAGATTGCAAGTATCTCCTGCACACTTGCTGTGTTATGGATTTCTTCGCTGACACCCCCATCCAGATC
Source organism: Peribacillus sp. AS_2 (assembly GCF_026891895.1). Taxonomy (NCBI): domain Bacteria; kingdom Bacillati; phylum Bacillota; class Bacilli; order Caryophanales; family Bacillaceae; genus Peribacillus; species Peribacillus sp. AS_2. Next base: position 410,390 of record NZ_JAPTGA010000001.1, on the reverse strand, counting down.
AGAAAAAAACCGAGGATATGCACCAGCATTCTACCCTTGCTTCAGAAGAATGTTCTCCTGTACGGATCAAACTGCCATGGAGGCCCGACCATTAATATTGCTCGGACTGTTCCTATCCAGGATTTCAATCTCTTCAAAACGATGATCTATAAAGTTTAATCAATCGATTGATTAAAACGGAATTTGCCTTTAACCCCCTTTTGACAGCTGGGCTTCCCTCCCCCTTCAGATGTTAATTACACTACACTTACCATTTCATCAAGCTGAAAACTACTAGAAAATTACGAAATTTGTGTATAATTAGGCTATATTCATTTACTCTTAAGGAGGAATCATAGTCATGGATAATCTTATTCAACAGTTCAGGAATTTGCCCACCACGGCGATTTCAGATGCAATGGAAGGGTTAAGCAATCTTGATTCGGCAATAAAACCCTTAAAGGAAGAATTTCGTTTGGCCGGACGAGCTTTGACCGTACAGATTCCCGTCGGTGATAATTCTGCTGTGTTAAAAGCGATCGGTGAAGCCAAGCCTGGGGATATAATTGTAGTTGACAGCAAGGGTGATACATACCGGGCAATAGCAGGAGACTTTGTTGTCGGCATGATGCAGACCATGGAAATAGGCGGCCTCGTTGTCGATGGGGTCATTCGCGACCTTGAAGCCATTAAAGAATTGAATTTCCCTGTATTCAGCAAAGGGGCGACGGTTGCCTCAAGCGGCAAGGCAGGGGTAGGCGAAACCAATGTGCCCATATCATGTGGAGGTGTCACCGTATATCCAGGGGACATCATCATAGGGGACATAGATGGAGTCGTGGTCGTGCCCAAAGATAAGGGTGAAGAAATCCTGGTCAAAGCCAAGGATAAAATCATGAAAGACGATCAGCGTGCTGAAAAATATGCAGGGAAGCCTGATGAAATCAGAAAGTATATTGCCATGATGACCAATAAAGGATGACGCATAAAAAAACAGGCAGGAAGCGATGGCTTCCTGCCTGTTCTTTCATTAGCCTTATTTATCGGACTTTTCTTCCTTAGAACCTTCTTCATCATATGTGTAATCATAATCAGCTGGATCAATCGGTTTAAAGCCGTTTGGAGTATAGAAACGAAGTAAGTCGCCGTTCACTACTTGGTCGGATAAATTGAGCATCGTTTCAGCTCTCGTTTTATAATTGAGGATGGCATCATTTTCCTCGACCAATTCTCCCGTTTTAGTATCGTAGTATTTCCCTTTAATGGAAGTTACATCCGGTGTTACAAAATCACCATTCCTGAAAGGTACCACTTCATTATGATCTTTTGACAATAAATCGGAACCGAATTGTACATAATCCTTAGATTCAATTCCTAACAGATGCAATAAAGTCGGGAGAAGGTCAATCTGTCCACCGTATTGGTGCATTTCCCCGCCTTCAACACCTGGAACATGAATCAATAATGGTACACGTTGCAGTTGGGCATTTTCAAATGCGCCAACATCCTTGCCAAGCACTTTTGACATGGCTTCTTTATGGTTTTCGGAAATACCATAATGATCACCATACATAACGATTACCGAGTTATCATATAGACCGGATTCCTTCAGATAATCGAAAAACTCTTTAAGCGCCTCATCCGCATAGCGTGCAGTTTGGAAGTAATTATCTACGGAAGCATCGCCTGTCGTTTGTTTACCGATTGTTGCTTTTTCCTGGTCCATGGCATATGGGAAATGATGGGATACCGTTATGAATTTTGTATAGAAAGGCTGTTTAAGCGTTTCTAACATTGGAATCGATTCTTTAAAGAAAGGCTTATCCATTAATCCATAACTTAGTACTTCCTCTTTATTTTCCATATTATAATGGCTTGCATCGAAGAACTGATTAAAACCAAGAGACTTATACATCTTATCCCGGTTCCAGAAAGATTTGTAATTACCATGGAACACAGCAGATGTGTATCCTTGTTGTCCTAAAATCGCTGGTGCTGCTTGATACGTATTTTGGGATCTGTTTGTGAATGCTGCCCCCTGTGGTAAACCGAACAGGGAATTTTCAAGCATGAATTCGGCATCCGCTGTTTTACCTTGGCCTACTTGATGGAAGAAATTATCAAAGTGCATGAAATCTGATTTATCATGTGCAAGTGAGTTTAAAAATGGAGTTACTTCTTCCCCATTTAATTTATAATCGATCAAGAAATTCTGCATCGATTCCAAATGCAGGTAGATAACATTCTTACCTTTGGCTGCACCAAAATATTTAGGGTTCGGTTCAGCGCTTGTTGCCTTTGTATAGTTGACGACTTCAGCGATATCGGTGCTGTTTGCAGTCGCACGCTGGGCGTATGTTTTAGTATTCTGAACGGCATCATAAACCGTATAGTTGAACATGCCCAAATATTTGACGATATAGTTTCGGTCGAATGTTCTTGATAATAATTGCGGGCGATCCTTTTCAGCAAGTCCCAAATTGATTGCGAAAATTGCCAGTCCCGCTAGGTAAACCAATCCAACTGTACGGCGTTTGACTTTGAAGTCTTCCACTTTAAAGCCTTTGAATCTGTACAACACGATCAAAAGAACCGTATCAAGGAAATAAAATACATCATGGCCTTTAAATAATTCTAAAATACTCGGCCCCAAATCCCCGGCATTTTGCACTTGCGTCAAGGTTGGCAATGTAATGAAATCGGTAAATGACCGATAGTATACAATATTGAAGAATAACCATAGTGACATCAATAGGTTCAACCTGATGATCCATTTAAACGATTTTTTGCCTCTAGCCAATAATGCCAAGCCAAAGAATAAAATGGCTGAACTAATCGGGTTTATGAACAGTAAGAACTGTTGCAGGCCATTTTCAATACCTAAGTTAAATTCAACTCGATATCCAATATAAGTTTTTATCGTAAACAAGACTACCGCAATAAAGAAAAAGCCTAGTATGTTATCTGCAAATAAATGCCGGCTTTTTTTTACAAAATTATTCATGCTTTCACCTCTATTAATCTAGTGGTTTATTTATATAAATTTTTACAAACTTACAAAAGACGGAAAATCAGAAACCTTATAATAGCATTCTTTCACTTGGATAGTCAAGATTGTGAAAACCACCTTTTGTCACATCCATGACTCCTCAAATCCAGAACACTTCTTTAGCTTATGAACAAGCCTTTGAAAAAATAACAGAGTTTCCCCGTCCCGAATGTTTTAGCGCACCTATAACAAATATATAGGAACTACATGTCTTAATCCAATAAATATCACCGTAACTTTTTGGGGTGACTGCGGGTGACAGGCACTAATTAATTTCACGTCCTTCAGGCTTTTACCATTATAAACGACTCTTTATAAAAAAACCAGTACATTACAAAATATGTAAGATATAAATCTTCAATAATTTAAAGCTATAGATATATCCAGGATTTCTTTCCCGATAATTCGACAGTTAAAAATGGATGGCCGGTTACATGGATGCTTTTCTCATCCGCACTTTTGATACCCCGTGCCTGTAAAGTTTAACCTTTTAACCTATAAGCGTCCTGCCACCCCTAAATACCATAAAATAACAAATGAATAGCACGAAGTATCGACATCATTCCCCTCCGGCTTTTTTATTCAGCTTTTTTCAAATAATTTTTCCTGAAAAATATTAATCCACCGAATTCTCCCCGATAATTTGAAGTGGAGATCATATTATTTTTATCATCCATAACAGATGCAATTTCCCAAATTTAACATAAATTACGATTTCAAATCCCTCCTGGAACCGGAATGAATGCAAATGACATTATAATAGGAAGAAACTGAATTTTTCCATATTGGCTGAAGGGTTAAATTCTTTCGATAGCAGCCCATATGACCATAGCAGCGGCAACAGGCGGAATATAGACCTTGTCCTTTCCCATTCCCCCTTAATTAGGTTGTGGCGCCTTATTATAAGCTTACCTGTGTTTTGCAGGAATTCTTTTCTTCCCCTTTGTTAGTATATTTGTTTCATCCAGCTTTATTATAAAAAATAAAAAATCCTGCCCCTCAATCGAGGACAGGATTATCTTTCATCATATTTACATTACTTAATGCCTTCTGAAACTTCTTTAACCATAGCGTCAACAGATTCTAAACCGCCGCCTGATAAGTACCAGTAGTTAGGGTCTAGATAAATGATGTTACCTTCTTTAAATGCCTTTGTATTTTTTACAATGTCATTTTCAATCGTTTCTTTTGCTGCAGCTCCATCACCGGCAACCGCATCCCTGTCTACAACGAATAGGTAGTCAGGATTTTTTTCAGCAATGTATTCGAAAGAAATACTTTGACCATGTGTCGATACTTCCAATTTATCATCCACTGCAGGTACTCCGAATACATCATGGATGATTCCAAATCTTGAATCCGGTCCGTAAGCACTTACTTTTCCACCGCTGGCAAGAACGATTAAACCATTTTTGTCAGTCGGGGCTTTTTCTTTCAAAGCATTAATGTTTTCTTCAACACTTGCCAATTCTTTAGCTGCTTCGTCTTCTTTATCGAAGATTTTACCTAAAAGTGTTACGTTCTCTTCAAATGATTCCATATACTTTGTTGTATCTACACCCACAAAAACAGTAGGGGCAATTTTGCTTAATTCTTTATATGCTTCAGATTGACGGCCAGAAATAAGGATTAAATCAGGAGCGATTTCGTTGATTTTTTCGAAGTCAGGTTCTTTTAATCCGCCGGCATTTTCAGTTGTATCTTTATATTTAGAAAGGTATTTTGGAAGGCCATCATGAGGAACAGCTGCCACTTCCACATTCAATTTATCAAGAGTATCAAGAGCACCCATATCGAATACAACTACTTTTTCAGGGTTTGTTTTTACTTTCGTTTCGCCTAGTTGATGCTTAACTGTAATTTCTTCGCTTTTAGCACTTTCTTTTTTCGCGCTTGATTCTTCTTTTTCCTTATCTGATCCACAAGCAGCAGCCACTACAGCCAGCATTGCAACCAAAAGCAGCAAGGATAATTTCTTAATCATTATGGTCACCTCGAAAAATTTTTTTATTTAAAATTACATATTGAATCCTCACCATCACAGAGTTCACCTTCAACACTTTCCCTGCCAGATGAACAGGAGGCGGCTAAGGTCTTGGGCGCCCGCCAACTCTTAGCTGCCTAAGAAGCGTACGAGGTGATTTCTGGACGGCTACGAATACTGAAGTAATTTAAAACCGAATGGAATTGTCTTATGTGAAGTACACACAGATCTTATTGTCATTGATACTTTGGATTTCAATATCCATATCATAAATTTCCTTTAATACATTGGTATTGATGACTTGTTCGGTAGGTCCATTATGAACAACCTTGCCATCCTTCAATGCGACGATATAGTCGGAATAACAGGATGCAAAATTAATGTCATGAATGACGATGATGACCGTTTTCCCCAATTCATCGGCCAATCTCCTCAATACCTTCATGATTTGGACGGAATGCTTCATATCAAGATTGTTCAGGGGTTCATCAAGAAGCACATACTCCGTGTTCTGAGCAATGACCATGGCAATGAAGGCCCTCTGTTGCTGCCCGCCGCTCAGCTGGTCAAGAAACTTATCCTGCATGTCAGCAAGTTCCATATATTCAATCGCTTCATCGACGTATTTCCAATCCTCTTTCGTCAGCTTTCCTTGTGAATAAGGAAAACGGCCAAAGGCGACCAGTTCACGAATCGTTAAACGGATATTGATGTGGTTAGCCTGCTTTAAGATGGCAATCTTTTTCGCAAGTTCATTGCTATTGAATTTCCCCATATCCTTACCCTCGATAAGGACTTCTCCTGAATCCCGGGTAATGAGACGGCTGATCATAGAAAGGACGGTACTTTTACCCGCTCCATTGGGACCGATGAAGGATGTGATTTTCCCTTTCATTATTTCAATGGAAACATCCTCGACAACCGTTTTATTATTATATTTTTTGAATAAATTTTTCACTTCTACCATGATTTATTCTCCTTTAATAGAAGATAGATGAAATAGACACCGCCGACAAAGTTGATGATGACACTTAAGGTCGTGGAAAATGTAAAGATCCTCTCTACAATGAATTGGCCGCCGACCAAGGCAATCACACTGATCAGCATTGCACCCGGGAGGATATGTTTATGCTGATAGGACTTAATGAATTGATAAGCCACATTTGCAACAAGCAATCCGAGGAACGTGATCGGACCGATCAAGGCAGTCGAAATGGAAATTAAAACCGTAACGACGATTAAAACCCGCTTCGTGACAAAATCATAATCCACACCCAAGTTTATGGCTTGGTCCCTCCCTAGGGACATGACATCTAAATACTTCAAAAATCTCATGAAATATATCATTGCCGCAATCATGAGGACAATAGCTAAGGTTAACAGGTCCGTGTTGACATTATTGAAGCTGGCGAACATTTTATTTTGAATGATTTGGAATTCATTCGGGTCAATCAATACCTGCATGAATGAAGACATGCTGCCGAATAAGGTTCCGAAGATGATACCGATCAGCAATAGGAAGTAAATATTGCGGTTTTTCTTGAACATGAACTTGAACAGCAGGCTTGCAAAAATGAGCATGGCCGCAAGTGTAATCAGGAAATTGAGATTTTTATTCATGATCATGATATGCGTTGAACCGAAGATGAAAATCACTCCCGTTTGAATCAGCATATACATGGAGTCCAACCCTAAAATGCTTGGCGTCAGGATTTTATTATTCGTGACCGTCTGGAAAATTACTGTTGAAAAAGCAATTGCACAGCCAACCACGATGATGGCGATGATTTTTATGACCCTTCTCGGCAGTGCATAGTCCCAATTCGGGCCAAGGTCCCAAAAGATATAACCTGCCGTTAAAGCAGCTGCAAGAACAGCCAATATAATGATCCTACTTTTATTATTCATATGCCTTTCTCCTCAGTATCAGATAGATAAATACGGCGCTTCCTATCACACCAACCACGAGTCCGATTGGGATTTCAAATGGATATATGAGGATCCTGCCCAGAATATCGCAGATCAATAGGAAGACTGCCCCTAGCAATGCTGTATGAGAAAGACTCTTTTTCAAATTGTCACCAAGGTAAAGGGATACAATATTTGGTACGATCAATCCTATGAAAGGAATCGTTCCCACCGTTAACAAAACGACAGTGGAGGATAATGCCACGATGATCAATCCAAAATTGACTATGAACTTATAATTGAGTCCTAGATTGATAGCAAACTCCTCTCCCATCCCTGCCACAGTGAATTTATTGGCAAAGAAGTATGCGAGAATGACTAGCGGGATACTCAGATATATAAGTTCGTACCTTCCCGACATGATCATCGAGAAATCACCATTCATCCATGTGTTGAGGCTTTGAATCAAATCATATTTATAGGCAAAGAAAGTCGAGATCGATCCTACGATATTACCAAACATCAAACCAACCAATGGAATGAAGATCGTATCCTTATATTTCACTTGATCAAGAATTTTCATGAACAAGAATGTACCTGCCAAAGCGAATATGAAAGCGAATGCCATTTTCTCAATAAGTGCTGCCGATGGAAAAATGATAATGGCAAGAAGAAGTCCCAGCCTTGCAGAGTCCATGGTACCGGCAGTCGTCGGGGACACAAATTTATTGCGGCTCAATTGCTGCATGATCAGACCGCTTATACTCATCACAATACCGGCAATGACTATGGTCACCATTCTAGGGAAACGGCTTTGCAGCATGATTTGCACTTTATCATCACTTAGATTCAATAAATCCAGGGGGGTAATATCTTTTACACCAATGAATAATGACGTAAACGATAGAACAATTAACGCCATGACTAAATATCTTATCTTCATCTACATTTCCTACTCTTCCTATCTCACTTTAATACAGCGATAATATTTTTAATTAAATATATTTGAATAAAGACTATCATTAAGTCACCTATCGAAGTGGGACTCATTAAGTTGCAATAGTTACAAGGATCTTCCATTCGTGATAATGAGATTCATTATCATCCACTCTTATTCTATCATTTCTTGGACATGTGTCAATATATACAAGGGAATTACTTGATATTCTCACGATAGTCCAATTGTAATGAATTCGGATGAACCAACCATGCATTTCATTTCAGGAAGTGATAAAATCAAAATAACAAATATTTACTCTTATAATGAAAGAAGCGATATGATGAAAAACTTGTTATCCAAAGTGTTCTCAAAAAAGGCGAAAATCCAGATTGAATTTTGCCAAAATAATCTTGACCGCTTCCTTAATGAACAAACAATTGCCGATTATGGTAAGTTCTTAGAGAATCCAAGGATTCAATATAAGGAATATGAATGTTTGAGTGAGTGTAAACTTTGTAAGAAAACCCCCTATGCGAAAGTGAACGGCCAGATAATGAGTGGCGAGGATTCACAGGATCTTTTAAATAAGTTATATGATGAATTGAAATGATACGGGTTAAGCAAATAGCTTAATCTGTATCATTATGACTTTCCACCTGTAATTATACAGAATACAGGTGATGAACATCTATTAAAAGGATTGCGAATTCTACCATGGAATCATTAATATAGTCGTTACTTCCTGTTCACCTGTTTCAATTACTGCAAAAGCGAAGTTAATTCTAATCATACTTCTGCTTTTGTTTAATAATTAACCTATCTCACCAATCCTATGAAATACTCCCCCGAAAGTCTTATAAAATCCACAATCCCATTCCTTCAATTTCACCGTATATGTATGCTCCATCGCTATCAGCCTTCCCATTTTTAAACTAGTTCTATATACAAAGGCGTAGTAGGAGTTGGTAAGCCTTCAATTTCAAAGAAATTTGTATAGGATAGTGCCAAGTCTTTATCGTAATGAATGTCACTAAGAGATTTAATCCCTGATTTTCAATTCCCAAATAACGTCCGAAACCACATAAGTCATTCCCCACCCTAAATGAATGGCAAGTTGTCACTTTACAGTGCTTATATAAATTACATATTAATTCTTGTGCAGTTTCTATCATTCCGTACTCTCCTTATTAATAATCTAAATATGAAGTAGATAGAATAATTGAGTATTATTTATTAAATGTTAGTAAATAATACATCAATTAAATTTATCACTTCTTAAAGAGTACCCCTTCAAAATTCAGACAATATATCTTTGTTGAAACCAAACAAATTAAAATTGGGACGTATTTTTTTTGCAAAGGAAGTATAATTGAATTACCTAATCCAAAAATCCATCTGTTTTTATGGCAAGACCTCAAAAAAGAATTTACATACTTAACTGTAGAGAAGTTTTGGTTAAGTTTCTATTTGCCCATCATCCCACATAGTTAAAAACCTCTAAAAAAAATAGGTAAGTTCCGCCGAAAATAATCGGTGAAACTTACCTAAAAAAATAAGGGGTCGAGGGTATGTGGAAATAAGTATAAGACATGAAAATACCTATAGTATTTCTTTATTGGAGCATACTACTTCATATTAGATATATTTTTAAAGATAGTTTGTCCCAAATCAATTTTCCTCTTATGTACTTTTTTCCGATTAGTCTTATGCTAATTGGAAAAGTTTCTCCCCCTCCCCCCCCCCCTTCAGTCGTATCTTCTGCAAATCTTTCGGGCTGCTCCTGACCAGACAAGTATGATCTCAAAACCTTCGTTTATAGTCCTGTTCAACATTCTCATAAGGCATCCATTTAACTCTTTCAAAAACAAGGCGATAACTCATAAAACAACTTCAACAAATTTCCGTTTATAAAAACAGCCCAATAAATTTATTTTGACTAGAGTATATGCCGTTTATCGGAACTATGAGCCCTTTTGATTATTTAATGTCAAATCCCCTTTTTTGTAACTTCTAATAGTGTTTCCTCCTCTTGAAATAACTTTTTAAACAATAATTTCATTCTTATCATGATCATTCTAAATTTCATTTAAATAAGTGAAATATGCTTCTTATTCCCTCTTTATCCTTCTAGCGTTAAATTTACATAACCCGAAAAATCACAACAGTCCTAAGTCATTCAAAGTAAATATCAGTAGGTCTAATTTCTTATATGAAGTCTCACAACCCATTTTTGAAATTAGATCTAACGATTTATTTTATAAAATGTAATTAACACATGACATTCCTTTTATCCTACAGACTACTCATTTCTTCATTGAACATAAATTACTGCAAGGAGGGAAAACAACGGGAAAACGAGGAGTTATTAGTAGAATTGGTAACAGTGCTTTATCGAAGCACTGGGTTTTTCATCCAACTCAAAGGCGTGGTCATGTTCAACATATATTAAAATTTAAAAGGGGAAATACAAAATGAGTATCAAAAAAGCCTTAATTAAAGGACTAATGTCCTCAGCAGCATTACTGTTATTCGCGACACCTACATTCGCAGCAATCGATCCCACTGCAGTGACAGGAAGTACAGATGGCCTTGGAGCAACTTCTCATGGTCATATTATGATAACACCAGGAGACGAAACTACAGGACCAACCGATCCAATTTTCCCAAGTGAACCAGGTGGTGAAACAGGTAACGAAGGTTCATTAACGATTGATAATGTTTCACCTTTAGAATTTGATACCCACCAATTAGCGAGTGGTGCCGTAGAATATACAACTACATCCATAGATCCTAACGCACAAGTAACCGATAAGCGTGGTACAGGTGTTGGTTGGGCTTTGCAAGTTGCAACTTCACCATTTATGGATCAAACAGATGGCACTAAAATTTTAAAAGGTGCAATTGTTACATTACCAATCGGCACTGCTGAGACGAATCCAGGAAATGTTTCTCCACCACCTGAACTAAGGGAAGTACAATTAGGTACGGATAGTGGAACAACTAATCCCCAAATCCTTATGAGAGCTGAAATGAACACAGGATTAGGGACTTGGGTAGATAAATTTGATCCAAGCAGAATTAAAATTTCCGTTCCATCAGGAAACTTGGCAGGGGATTATGTATCGACTTTAACTTGGAGTCTAGTGGACGCTCCACAATAATAAATAAACGAAATAGGAGATTAGAAAAATGAAAGCATTTAGTCTATCAGCAGTAGGCAGCATTATTTTGGCCGGAACACTTCTTTCAACAAGTTCAGCAGAGGCGGCTGTCATAAATGACGCAACTTCTAATAATTATATTGGCTTTATTGCAGATGAGGGACCGACTAATCCAGTAGATCCCACAAATCCGGACAACCCTAATCCACCAAGTCCAATTGATCCGGAAGACCCAGGCAATGGTGGTACTGGAAATGCTGGGGCTTTAACTCTGGACCATGTCTCAAATATCCAATTTGGAACACAAAAAATCATGAGCGGAAACACGACTTATCATGCTAAAAATAAGGATCCCTTTGTCCAAGTTTCAGATAAACGCGGAACGGGGGAAGGATGGTCTTTGACAGCAAAGGCTTCAGAATTTAAAAGCGATTCTGGAGAAGTCTTAAGAGGAGCTATTTTATCATTCAAAAATGGACAAGTGAAATCACAAACCAGTAATGTTTCCACACCACCAACTGCTAATGATGTTGTATTTGATAATTCAGATTCCAAAGTACTTATGTTAGCTGAAGTAGATGCAGGTCGCGGAACATGGCTAGATGTTTTTTCAGGTACCGAAGGCGATAATAGTAACGTACAATTAAATGTTTTGGCGGGATCCGCTGATGCTCAAAACTATACGGCTACTATGACATGGGAATTATCTGACGCACCGAAATAAATTCAAATTAAAAAAACTTGGCTTAATTAATTATTTTAGCCAAGTTTTTTTTGAAAAATAACATCATGAAATTAGAGATGTGAGGGATAGAAAAAATGAAAAATATGTTATCCATTATGGTTTTAATATTATTGACTGGATTGGGATTTATCTCCACTAATGAAGTGGCCTTTGCTGGTACTATGGAGTATTCAGTAAAAGCCAATATCCCCAAAAACCAAATTAATAAAAAGCTTACCTATTTTGACTTGAAGATGTCTCCAGGTTCAAAACAAACGATATCTTTAACCGTTAAAAACACTTCTAGTGAAGAAAAAAAGATAATGATCGAACCCAATTCAGCTATTACCAATCAAAATGGAGTGATTGACTATAGCAAACATGGACACAAAAAAGACAGCTCATTAAAATATGCTTTTTCTGATTTGATATCTCCAAAGCAAGAAATTGTAATAAAAGGAAAAGAAACAAAGAAAGTGCCCTTTGCTATTCAAATGCCCAAAGAGTCATTTGATGGAATTATTCTGGGTGGATTCTATGTTCACGAAGTAAATAAAGAGGAAAAAAAGAAAGAAAATAATAAAGTTCAAATCAAAAATGAATTTTCGTATGTGATTGGCGTGAAATTAACCGGAACGGATGAAGTTGTGAAGCCGAAACTAAAGTTAAATGAAGTTCAAGCAGGGTTGATGAACTATCGTACGGTTGTTACTGCGAATTTACAAAATACCGAAGCTGTCATAATAAATAACTTGGATGTAAATGCACGTATTACGAGGGAAGGAAAAAAAGAGAAGCTCCACTCAACGAAGAAAAGTAAGTTATCCATGGCACCGAATTCTAATTTTGACCTTCCTATTACATGGGATAATCAAAAACTGGAACCAGGTAAATACCATTTATATTTAACAATTACAGACGGTAATCAAACATGGAAATTTGATAAAATGTTTGAAATTAAAAGTGCAGATGCAAAAGCGATAAATAAAACAGCAGTTGAAGTAGAAAAAGATTATACGTTCCTTTTCATCGGACTTGCTGTGTTTATTTTATCATTAATCATCATTATCATTAACTTGCTGAAAAAGAAAAAAAGAGGGGAAGACAATGAAGAAGAGTAACAGGAAGTTTCCTCGTGCTGCCCTTTCCGTGATGTTAGTAATGGGGTTAATTCTACCAAGTCCCGGTTGGTTGGCCCCTGTGCATGTTAAAGCAGCAAATAACGGCAATCCTCCATTTAAAATTGATTTGACTGGTATATTCGTTACTCCCGCTACCGGTTCAAATAGTTCCGTTATAGGAGGTAATATCGTTCAAGTAACCCCTGATACCGCTAATCAAAAGGGTGGTATCTGGTCGACTGAAACTAATAAACTGGACTTAACAAAAGATTTTAAAGCGTCAATGTATATCTATTTCGGGGATCGCGGAGCTAACGCAGCAGATGGTATGGCCTTTGTTATGCATAATGACTCAAGAGGCACGAATGCCATATCACCTCACAGTGGTTCGGGTCTTGGAGTTTATGCTGGACAGACACATGGGTCATCCAAAACGGATGGCATTCAAAAAAGCTTTGCTGTTGAGTTCGATACCTTTATAAACAATAATGTGAACGATGGTTATTTTGATACAAATACAACCAAAGGGAACCATGTTGCTTGGAGCTACCCAGGTCAAGCTGAAACTTATATCGATTACTACACAAGTTTTCAGTATAGAAGAACGATGAAACATAATAACATTGATGGTCCAAATAATGGTGCTCAATATCCTGGCAATTTATCGAATGATACCTGGCGTAAATTCACCATTAATTGGAATGCAACTACTTCAACACTTACGTATCAATTAGAAGGTCTATCGTCTGTTAGTATCCCAATAAATGTACAAGATATTTTTGGTGCAGATCAAGTCTATTGGGGGTTTACTGGTTCAACAGGATCTAGATATCAGAACAATCGTGTTGCATTTGAAGAAGTGCCAGGGCTAGTAAATGCAGAAGTGAAAGAAACAATTACGAGAAAAGATGGTGCTGTTGTTGACAATGGTGCCCTGGCCAATAATGGTGAGGAACTAACCTATACGATAAACGCTAAGTATCTTTCCGGCAAACAGGATTGGACCGATATTATAGTGAAGACTGTTTTAAATGATCATGTTTCCTATGTTCCTGGCTCAATGACAATATCATCAGGGGACGGCTCAGGAGAATTGGATGATGGTTTTTGGACGGGACAATCTTTAGCAGCTAGTATTCCTGATATGAATACCAATCGGAACGATGTCACCATTTCCTTTAAAGTGAAAGTCAATCAAGTAAAGGTAAATACGCCAGTTACTGAGACAGTTAAGTTTGAGGGGAGTAACTATATAAAGAATACGAATCCAGTAGATTATGTCATACAAGCTAACAATGTACCTGAAGTGACCATAAATGAAAAAGGCCCCATTCATTTAGCTGTTGGTGAAGATTATCAAGCAAAAGGAACTTGGAAAGATTCTGATGATTCCACAAATACCTTGTATTATGACTTAAATGGCGAGTTGCTAAAATCCGAAGTGCTAGACAATGGAGGTTCTATTGAACCGGTAGATTGGAGCTATCTTATAACATCGGATCAGTTAAAATTAGGCGAAAATAATCTTCAAGTCACAGCAAGAGATGGTAAAGGCGCTTATTCAGTTCCCGCTAAGTTGAATATCATTGTTGAAAGTCCTCCAGCCATTACGTTAACGGATGCTAATCGGGAAATTCCTGTTGATTTTGGCACTGAGTATACGATGAGTGGCAGTTGGAACGACCTTGATAGTAATCTAGTTGATTTATATTATGCAGTGGACAGTAATACCCCTGTAAAATTTGCTTCTAATGTATCAAATTCCACTAACAAAGGTGAAGACATTAACTATCAATACAGCATTCCGGCAGATCAATTGTCTTTAGGCATGCATCAAGTTTCAGTTTATGCTGTAGATGATACGGGTCGAAAATCAAATATTGAAGTAGTGAACGTCAATGTAACGGGAAAATTAAGTTTCATGAGTGTAACTGAAAATGTTAGTTTTGAAAATATGAAAGTACCAAATCAACCAACCTATTCAAAAAGAAATTATGATTGGGAGATCCTTGTGAAAGATACCCGTGGATTGGGAAGTTCATGGCGTCTCACAGCAACATTAATGGAGGAATTCTCTGATAGTCAAGGGCATTTTTTGAGGGATGCATTAAAGTTTGTTAATGAGGATGGAATTGAAACAACAATGGCGCTTGGAGCTGAGACGAATGTTTATGAAATGATTACACAGGATGAACAAAATATATCGATTAACTGGGAATCGGATAAAGGTATACTGCTAAAAATTGATCCTTTTGTTTATATAGGTAATTATACTGGGAAAATTAATTGGAATCTAATTGATGCCCCATAAATATAGAGGATAAATTGATATACTTATTCGGTTAAATCGTAACTTGAAGAAATGATATGAACTGAATAGGTTCCATCATCAATTAATACTTAGGACAATTCGTATACTTGCTTCCTTTCATTTTTACGAATAGGTTTAAAAACCGTTTTAATAATATAGAAAATTTGAAGGGTAGGAGGAGCTGCCTAAATGACTACCACAATTGCGATTATAGATGATCATCAACTTTTCCGAGAAGGGTTTAAACGAATCCTTGAAATTGAAAAATCTTTCCAAGTTATTGCCGAAGGTGTAGATGGTATCGAAGTAGCTTCTATTGAAAAAGAATATAAGCCAGACATTTTCATAATCGATATCAGTATGCCACTAATGAATGGACTCGAAGCAACACGCAGGCTAATCGAAAATAACCCCAATACAAAAGTAATGATCTTATCCATAAGTGAAGATGAACATTATGTAACCGAAGCACTTCAAAGCGGTGCAATAGGTTATCTGCTTAAAGAGATGAGCGCAAGTGAACTTATTGATGCTGTTCATCTTGTTGCGGAGGGCGGTTCTTATTTGCATCCAAAGGTAATTAGCAATATCCTGAATGAATATCGAAAATTAGCTGAAAAACACTTAAGAGAAGATGAAGATTTTGAGCAATCTCTTAAGCTTTGTCGCCCTCTCCACCTGCTAACGAATCGCGAATGTGAAGTCCTTCAATTGCTTACAGATGGAAAAAGCAATTCCCAGATCGGTGAAGCACTTTTCATTAGTGAAAAGACTGTAACAAATCATGTCAGCAGAATACTCCAAAAAGTAAAAGTAAATGACCGTACTGAAGCAGTTATCCATGCGATTAAAAATAACTGGGTCAAAATTTAATAATAGATCAGGACTTTTAACTACGAAAGTTAATGGTTGAAATCATGTAACAATCACCTGCCTACTCTTTAACAGGCCACAAAAAAAGAAAAGACTATTTGAGCACTTACTTTATGTAAGTGCTTTTTGCTACACATTTAGCCATGATTACCATCTGGTTAAAAGTTGGGGATTATTCTAAGTTTTTTAGTCAGAAAGAATATACCTTAAATAACGGGGTGTGTGCCAAAAGTGGGGTATTTTTTTAATTTTCTGAATATTAACGAAGAAGAAAAGGTATTATTAAAAAAACGGGACTTAGTTACTATCAATAAGAGATCGATGTAAATATTCTAAGTTAATGATGTAAATTCCTTAAACAGGGAAAATAAAATGAGAATCCTTTTGTAGTCTTAGGTTTAGGAATAGGCTATGATCGATTACGAAATAGGTGATAATATGAATCGATTTTATAAACGTTATTCAGACTTGATCTTTCATTTACTTAATAGTAACAAATGGATTAGTATAGCTGAATTATCCGAGAAAACAGAGTATTCAAGAAGTACTATTTGGCGTGATTTAGAAATCCTGGAGTCTATTTTCCCTGACGGATGGATTTTGAAAAAAAATGAAAACCTTGGAGTTCGTCTAATTAAACCTGAAAATGGTACATTAGAAAGTTTATTAACACAAGTAAGAGAAAAGAATTCCTATTTACACACATTAAAGTTAATTCTTTTGAACGATGGTGTTGATATTCCCCAGATATCCCAAGCGGTTTATATTAGTCGTTCCACTGCATACCGTCACCTTGAAAAATTACAAGAGGTTGTAAGTGAGGCAGGTGTTACATTAACTGCAAGCCCCTTTAAAGTCATAGGGGATGAAAAAAAGATTAGAAGATTCATCACGCAATATTTGGATTTTATGTCGGTTGAATCCAGTACCATTAAAGATGATTCAATCGATACGATAAAATTTCAAACAGATTTATTACAGCTGTTTTCAAAATATTCAATGTCTTGCAGAACAGGTGCCTTACAGCGATTAACAATGATTTTATTTATATCAAATTTTCGTGTCTCCATGGGGCATTATATCTCATTTCCTAAAAATCTAATAAATACTTACGAGGGCAGTAAATATTTTGAGCTCTCGAAAGAATTGGTAAAATATATGGCCAAATGCCCGACAAGAGATATTCAACTACAGGAAATTCTCTTCTTTTCTATTTATATCATGAGTGAGGAACGACCATTAAATAGATCACAGTACATTAATTATATTAAAAAAAGAATGAGGAGTAAAAAAGGTTTTCCCTTGGTTAAATTTTTAAACTGTCTTTCTAAATATGTTGGTTTTAATCTATCACAAGATGATATTTTTTTATTTCATTTATCCCAAACATTAAAAAGGATACAAGTTGAAACTGAATTTGAAACGGAAAGTGCAGGAAATTCAATGTTGCAGTTCCTTCCATATTTTGAAACAAATCCAATTTTCCAGGTAATTGAGGAACTGGCAATTGAAAGTTTTTCTTCAGTGCCTTTAACGATTAAGAAACTTGATGTTTTAGAGATTTTTTCACTTCTACAGTCTGTTGTCTTGAGAAAATGGAATCAACATACAGTACAGGTTGCGTTAATGTGCAGAACTTATAACGAAAAAGATTATATTAGGGAAGTATTAAAATATCACTTTGGTAATAAAGTGGCTATCTCAACATTGGATCCATCCAGTATTGATTTGCTCTTCAAATATGAGGAGTTTGATCTGCTCATTTCTACCGATATTGGTGATCATACACATATGCTAATTGAGCACATCCCTACCATTCAAGTATCGTCCTTTCCCACCCCATCAGAATTAATAAATATTAAACATTTTATAGAACAGCATTTTTATGGAAATTTAGGTATAGAACCGGAATTGATCTATCCATATGGTATTGATGAATGTCCTTGTTAATGAACATAAGAACTCGAGTAGAAGAAAATCAGTATATTTGGTAGCAATACCTTCTTTGAATCAAACCGAACTACTGATTGGATCCAAATGACGCTTTGGGAGCTTTCATTGCCAAAGCGTTTTTAGTTCCCTCCTCCTTTATTCTTGTGGGACGATGCGCCTGACATGATTTCTTGAATGCAACGACAAGTTTTGAATATACATATAAACGGAAATGTGTTTATAGAGGAGGAAAGTCATTGAACCAAGATGTACAATCGGAAATCAATCGCCTTGTTCATCGCTTGAAACGAGACCAATCCGCTGATGGTTCGTGGAATTATCCCTTTGACACCGGGATAACAGCAGATGCCTATATGATCATATTATTGAAAATTCTCGATATGGAAGATACTCCTCTTATAGAGGCTTTAGTAAAAAGAATCGAAAGCAAGCAAACAGAAAACGGGTCATGGAAACTATTCCAAGATGAGAAGGACGGCAATGTTACGGTTACGATCGAGGCTTACTATGGCCTTCTTTTTAGCGGACTCCGCAATAAGAATCATCCGCATATGAGGAAGGCCAAACAATTCATTCTTTCCAAGGGCGGCATCAAACAGGCCAAAATGTTAACGAAAATGATGCTTACTGTCACCGGACAATATCAATGGCCGCGCCTATTCCCCATTCCACTCGAAGTGGTCTTACTGCCTACGACCTTTTTCGTCAGCATTTATGACCTTTCCGTATATGGGCGGGTCAATATGATTCCATTGCTATTGCTAGGCCATAAAAAGTTTCAGATCACGACCCCGGACACGCCAAGTTTAAAAGATTTATTCCAAACAAGGGAGGACAGTTCCGAAGAGCAAGTGTGGGAAGAATACCGTACCGAAGAATATCATTCCTTCTTCTCCAAACTTCAAACAGGCGTCAAAACCTTGATTGGTTATCCGGATTATTTGCATTCCTTGGCCTTGGATTCAACGAAAAGGTTCATGCTCGACAGGCTGGAACCAGACGGGACACTGTACAATTATTTCGGCTCTACCTTTTTCATGATCTTTGCCCTCCTTTCAATTGGATATTCGAAAAGAGATCCAGTGATTCTAAAGGCCATTGCCGGTCTGAAGGGGATGGCCTGCTCCATTGAGGGACACACACATATCCAGTTCACGACGCCCCATGTTTGGAATACCTCCTTAATAAGCTACGCCCTTCAAGAAGCGGGAATGCCTTTCAAAGACAAAACGGTCAAGGCCGCCAATCAGTACTTACTGTCACGCCAGCATTATATGTATGGAGATTGGCTGATCCATAATCCTGATGCAATTCCTGGCGGCTGGGGGTTCTCGGATTTGAATACCATGAATCCGGATGTCGATGATACGACCGCCTCACTGCGGGCGCTGGCTAAGCAATTGCAAGCGAAACCGGATAATCGGGACAGCTGGCAGCGCGGTGTCGCCTTCACGATTTCCATGCAAAATGATGATGGTGGTTTTCCAGCCTTCGAACGGAATAACGACCATAAATGGCTGCAGCTTCTTCCTATAGAGGGTTCAAGGTATCTCCTGACTGACCCTTCCACCGCTGATCTGACAGGAAGGACGCTGGAATTCCTGGGGAACTATACAAATATGAAAAAGCCGGAAGAAGTCAGTAAAAGAGCGGTGGATTGGCTATTGGAAGACCAGAAGCGTGATGGCTCCTGGTATGGGCGCTGGGGCATCTGCTATCTATATGGCACATGGTCTGCACTGACCGGCATGAAGGCAGCAGGGCAAGCCACTGGACATCCATCCATCCAAAAAGCCTTAACTTGGTTGAAGAAAATTCAAAATGAAGATGGCGGCTGGGGTGAATCTTGTTACAGTGATATCAAGCAACGATATATCCCCCTCGGAACAAGCACACTGACACATACAGCCTGGGCTGTGGATGCGTTGATATCGGCATCAGAAAAGCCGACAGCCGAGATTGAAAAAGGCATTGCCTACCTCATCCGTGCAGGTCAACAAGAAAGCTGGACCAATGATTATCCTGCAGGCCAGGGAATGGCGGATTTTTTGTATATCCATTATCATAGCTATCGCTATATTTATCCCCTTTTAGCCTTAAGTCATTACAATAAAAAATTCCTGGAGACTTAATCGCCAGTGTTTTTTTCATATTAAAGGTGAATATGTGGATTACCTGTGGAAAAGTAGTGAATAACACGGAAAGTTATCCACAATCCGAGGTTATCCACATTCATTTATCCGTAAAAGTGGCAAAAGCAAGAATTTCCCCATCAAATTTGTTGATTCATTCATTTCGGCTATGTAAAAGTGACTGGTTTTATACAGGTTTGTGGATAGTTTGGGGATGAGCACGATTTTATGTGAAAACTTTATCCAGTTTATCACTATAAAATTCTATCGCCTTAGCATAAGATTGTATTTCTTGATCCCTCGAGGTTTCGGCAATGATCTTCAAAAGAGATTCCATCGCAAGATCATGTTGGCCCAAATTATAAAATGCCATGGCCCTGAATACCAATAAAGCCTTATCCCCAGGAAACTTCGCCAGTCCGGATTCCAATGTCCGTCTTGATTTTTCATATTCCCCTATGGTGCGATATGTGCTCCCCAACCCGAGGTAGGCCCCTTTTGCATCCTCCTCCGGCAAACCTAATTCGAGTGCCGCTTCATAATAGGGCACCGCCTTTACCTCAAGTCCGAGAATATCCAAACTCCAGGCACACTGATACTGTATGACTGCATCACCGGGATTTTGCTTTGCCATATCCATCAATATACGATTGGATTTTTCGAATTCCTTCTTTTCCCTTAAGAACAGGGCCCTTTCCAAATTTCCCATTGTCATTCCTCCATTGTATATGAGTCCTTAATCCCCTATTCGCGATTCTTCTTTTCAATTCCTTCTTATATGTATAAACAGCCCATCTCCCAACAATGCTGCAGCCAGGAACCAATATGTTGTTAAGGATTTGGAAGCTTCACTTCCCCGACTGTCTTGGCAAATAAAAAAAGGATCTGCCTCCCGGCAAATCCTTTCATACATTTCAATCTCCATATATCATGGATTACTGTCGACATGACATATGATTAATCATCCAATTGGTTTTTCAATACTTTTCCCGTGGTGGCATCCACCACTACATCATATTCCTTTAGTCCTTGTTTTATTTCCAGCTCGTACACAAGGGTGCCATTCTCTGAATCCAGCTCCATATCCGTTACTTGACCATCCACCGCTTTCAAGGCAATCTTTTCAGCTTGATCACTGCTGACTTTTGCAGTTTCCACGGCTTGTTGAGTGCTCATATCCGCATCGTCACCGTCTTCCATCTCCTGAGAAAGAATCTCTCCTTTTTCAGCATCAACGTCAACGTCTTGATAGCCTTCTTTCGTTTTTACGGTCATTTCATAGGTCATCGGCTGGTCCCAATCCTTTTCAAATTGAGTAACTTCCCCGCCTAGTTTTTCTGAAATCATTTTGATAGCCTCATCCTCGGAAAGGTTCCCCTTATTGACTGCATATACCGCCGTTCCAGCAGCACCGCCGAAAAGCAATACGGACGCAATGGACACTGTCATGATTACCTTTTTCCTTTGAATGATACCTTCTTTAATCGTACTCCACTGTTTTTTCATGAATGATTCCTCCTTTAAGTTGTTACCCTTATAATAAGCACCCTTCATGAAATGAACATGAGCGTTAGATTAGAATTTGATGAGAAAGAGTAAGAGTCACCAACGTTCCCTCCCCCACCTCGCTTTGAATCTCCAATTTACCGTCGAATGACTCGACAAGCGTCCGGGCGATGGATAGCCCGAGCCCATTGCCTCCCGTTTTCCTTGCCCTTGATGAATCAACGCGATAAAAACGGTCAAATACATGCGGGAGATGTTCTGGTGATATCCCTCCGCCGTGATCTTTCACACCGATGACAATTTCATTTTCCTGCCGTTTTATCATGATCTGTATGCCTGATTCACTATATTTCATTGCATTGTCCAATAGGATGACTATCACCTGTTCAAGCTTACTGGAAATGGTCATTGCATAGATTTCCTTAAACTCTGACTCTATCGTTATTTCACGATTTCCCGTCCTTCTGAATGTTTGGGCAATCCCTTCACAAAACGAAATGAGTTCTATTTTCCCTTCCACATCTTCGGAAGGTTCCGTTTGGGAAGCTGACTGCAGAAGATGTTCCGTCAGTTTTTTCATCCGGACGGCTTCATGATGGATTGCCTCCACTGCCTCTTCCTGAATCGCCTGATCCTTCATTCCCCAGCGTTTCAATAGAGAGGAGTAGCTTTCGATGACCGTAATCGGGGTTTTCAATTCATGCGAAGCATCTGAAAGGAATTGCTGCTGTTGGTTATAATTCCGCTCCAGTCTTTCCATCATCCTGTTGAATGCCGCTCCCATCACCTGCAGCTCGTCCTTCGATTGATCCGATAGCGGTATTCGTTTGAATTCCCCGCTTTTCTCAATATCCTTCATCGTTCCGCTCATGACCGATATCGGTTTGAGGATCAGGTTGGCCAGCCACTTACCGGCAAGAATCGATAACAGAATGACAAAAAGGGATGCACCGCCCAAAACGAGGGCAAGCGTCGATAAATTATCAAGGAGGGTATCCTGCGGCTGTGTGACCTCGATCATCCCCAGTCTCTTCCCCTCATCAGGATAAGGATAACGGTAGGTCAATACATATTCACCGTCAGCTTTGGCAAAATCATATCCTTTCTCGTTAATGGATTTAACCGCAAGCCCCTTGAGGTCCTCTTCATCCGTAAATGATTTAACCAGCCTTCCATCCGTGTCGAATATCCGCACCATTCCATCGTCCGGGATATAGGGCTCCATTAAATCGGAATCACCGGAAATCAAATCTTTCGTCAGGATATTTTCTTCGATTAATGAAGCTTGATCTTCAAGCAGATCCCGTTCCCTCTCTAACGATATCCAAAGGAAGGCGATTAAAACGATGATACTCAACAATATGAGCATGACGCTTAAAAAAAGACTGGAATACGATTGGATTTTCGTCCGAATCTTCATACTGGCTCCTTCAGGCTGTAACCTACCCCGCGGTAAGTATGGATGAGCTGCAGCTCAAAGGGATAATCTATCTTTTTGCGCAAATAACGGATATACACATCAACCACATTCGTATCCCCTGCGAAGTCATATCCCCATACATGTGTCAGGATTTGCTCCCTTGAAAGTACTTGATTTTTATTTTGCAAAAGATAAACCAGCAAATCGAACTCGCGTGATGTCAGCTCAATCCTATTGCCTTGCCTGTGTATGTCCCTAGTCCCAAGGTTCAGCTTCAGATCGTGGATCTTCAGTTCATCCACTTCCCCTTCTGATAGGCTCTCCCTTACATTGGTACGAAAACAAGCACGGATCCGTGCCAGCAGCTCTTCAATTTCAAACGGCTTCGTTACATAATCATTCGCGCCATGATCCAGGCCATTCACCTTGTCTGGCACAGCATCCCTTGCGGTCAAAAGGATGACCGGTGTCGACCCATTCTTTTTCCGGTAACGCCTAAGTACCTCTATGCCATTCAACTCGGGCAGCATCACATCCAATAAGATTAAATCCCACTCTTCGGCTTCCGCCCTTTCCAGACCTGCCTTTCCCGTAAATGCCGATTCTGTTTGATAACCCTCATGATTAAGTTCCAGCTGAAGGACCCTTGCTATTTTTTCTTCATCTTCTATTATTAAAATTCTCTTATTCATGATCATCACCACCTACCCCTTAGTGTACTGAAGAAATATGAAAATATCATGAGAAATTGACCCCTCCGCAATAAAAATCCTCTGAATTGATGAATTTAATTTTTGTACCTTTAAAAAGACAATAAAAAGAACCGGATGTGAAAACACACCCGATCCATTTCATTCACCGTTCCAATGCTGGCCAATGAATTCATCGCGTCCCGATTTCGCACGGTCCGCTTTATAATCATCTTTGTTTTTTTTATGATAGCCCTGATGGTACTCTTCGGCAGGGTAAAAGGTTTGGGCAGGAAGGATTTCCGTTACGATTGGTTTCTGGAATTTCCCGCTGGCCGCTACCTTTTCTTTCGCTTCAAGGGCCAGTTTTTCTTGGGCTTCATCATGATAGAAGATGGCCGTCCGATACTGGCTTCCTCTGTCATGGAATTGACCGCCATCGTCGGTTGGATCGATTTGCTGCCAATATAGTTCCAGCAATCTTTCATAAGGAAATAACTGAGGATCGAAAGTGATTTCCACGACTTCATAATGCCCCGTAGTTCCCGTCTTCACTTCCTCGTAAGTCGGGTTTTCAACATGTCCTCCCGTATAACCGGATACGATTCCCCCAATTCCCGGTTGTTCTTCAAATGGTGTCACCATGCACCAGAAACAGCCTCCAGCAAATGTAGCCTTTTGCATAATGGTCACCCCTTTCCTTATGTAATAGAAATTAATATACCATAATTCAATCCTGACACAGTGCTTTTTTGATTTGCAAAGCAGCCAGGGATTTACCTTTGATCAATCTTTTGACCAGCCCTTTTCCTTGAATCTTACAATCGCTTCGACGCGGTTGCTTACATCCAATTTATCAAGGATGACCGATATATAATTACGAACCGTTCCATTAGTCAGATAAAGCTGGCTTGCGATTTCTTTTGTGGTCTTTCCATCCGCGATCAATTTGAGCACTTGGCACTCTCGTTCAGTCAAAGGGTTTTCTTCTTCGAAAGCCATATCCACCAGCTCAGGAGCATAAATGCGCCGCCCATCCATGATGACACGGATCGAGTTCGCCAGTTCCTCACTAGGGCTATCCTTGAGAAGATATCCGCCCACCTCTGCCTTTCTGGCTCTTTCAAAATACCCAGGACGTGCAAAGGTGGTCAAAATGATGACTTTGCATTGGTGGCCCTGATCCTTGATCTCCTCCGCTACATCGAGCCCGGTTTTAACTGGCATTTCAATATCGGTTATGCAGATATCCGGCTTTAATTGATTGACGAGATTCATTGCTTCTTCCCCATTGCTCGCTTTTCCGACAACTTCCATGTCACTTTCCAAATCAAGGATGGAACCTAGCGCGCCAAGCAGCATCCGCTGATCTTCGGCAATTACGATTCGAATCAAAGTTAATCCCACCTATCCATTATTTTTTATAGCATTCGGAACCCTTATATACAGTGTCGTTCCATCTGTTGATTGAATATCCAGGCTGCCATTAACGAATTCAAGCCTTTCTTTCATTCCTTGAAGTCCATTTCCTTTAATATACTCTGATCGATGTGAAAGTCCCACTCCATTATCCTGTACTTTAATCGTCACCCCTGTTTGTAATTCTTCGATGACGATATGACAGCAGTCGGCCCTGCTATGTTTGACGATATTGGTCACAGCTTCCTTCAAGCACATGCTCAAAACCGTTTCAACAAGCAATGGGGTATCTCGCAATTCCGCGTTGCCTTCCAAATTGAATTCTATCTCTGCCGCTTTCAATATTTGCTTGACCCGGATGATTTCATCGCTTAGCTTCGCCCCACGCATTTCCGACACCATTTCACGTACTTCCTTGAGTGCCGTCCTCGCCGTTTGCCGGATATCCTTGATTTCCTTCTTGGCCGTCTCCGGATTCAAATCGATCAATTTCCCTGCAAGGTCACTTTTCAAGCCAATCAAAGACAGCTTTTGTCCAAGTGTATCATGTAAGTCACGGGCAATCCGCTGACGTTCTTCCATTTTGCCAAGCTCTGATATTCGTTTATGGGCGTCCTCCAATTGTTCTTCCAGCACACCCCGTTTGTTCCGATTATACGTGTTGAAAGGGAGAAGGATCACGCCTACCACACAAATGAGCATAAAGGGAAATTGCGAAAAGAAGGTAGGGTCTTTCATGATGAAGCCAATATTGACAGACACGATGGTAGCCAATAGCTGGATTGAATATAATACGAAAAAGCCAACCTTATTTTGAACATTCCCAATAAAGAATGCCAAAAAGAGTGAAAAGTAAATGTAGCTGAAAAATATGGTCATCGATATGGAAATGATTATTTGTATCGCCGTCCATACGTATACGGGCCATCCCTTCGAAACGAATGAGAGACCATATGATATGAAAAACAAAATGATCATGACGATTCCAAAGACTATCTCCAACATCGAAGAGGATTTGAAGATGAAATAAAAGGGAAGGATACAAAAAATGATCCAGACATAAGGGCTCAGCCCTGTGTTTTTCGGAAAGATATGATACCAACTTTGCATGGCGCCGCCTCTATTTCTTTTTACCCTAGTATATACTAAGGAGTTTCATCAAAAAACCATCCAATGGAAATCGAATGGTTTTTTGATGAACGATTTATTTTTCTTGAAGACTTGGACGTTTAGTATTGATTTCCACCTTAGACTTTGTTTCATTTAGACGTCCCTTAATCTCTTTAAAACTTACAAACGTCTTGTTTTCTCCATCATAAAGGCGGAAGCGAAGCGATTTTAAACTTGAACTAAGGGTGATTGTCGTTGCCTGCTGCAATGGCAGGGTGGAATCATGTACTTTTTCCAAGTTATAGTTTGGCACTCTTGGACTAAGGTGATGCACGTGGTGGAAACCGATATTACCGGTCACCCATTGCAAGACCTTTGGAAGTTTATAATAAGAACTTCCATCAATGGCAGCCTTCACGTAATCCCACTCAGATTCCTCTTCGAAATAAGAATCTTCGAACTGATGCTGTACATAAAACAGCCAGATGCCCAGCGATCCCGTTACAAAAAGCATCGGTACCTGAATCATCAAGAATGCCTGCCATCCGATAGCCAAGCATAAAAGACCATAAATTGCCACGATTGCGGCATTTGTCAAATACGTATTCATCCGTTCTTTCTTTTTAGCGCCCTTTTTATTCAGACGGTTCGATACAAGAAATAGATAAAATGGACCCAATCCAAACATGACGATCGGATTTCTATATAAACGGTAAGCAAGACGCCCCCAGAATGAAGCGGCGATATATTCATCAACGGTCATGATCCAAATATCCCCTGTGCCGCGTTTGTTTAAATTACTGCTTGTTGCATGATGTATGGAGTGGCTATGCTTCCATTGCTCATACGGAAATAACGTAACGATTCCACTGATTGTTCCCAGGATGCTATTCGCTTTCCTGCTTTTGAAAAACGATTGATGGCAGCAATCATGGAAAATGATGAAAATCCTGACTACGAATCCTGAAGCAAGGACGGCAAATGCAAGTGTCAGCCAGTATGAAATGGTTAAGCTTTGATAAGCTAAAAACCATAACAGGAAAAATGGCGGAAATGTATTTATAAGCTGTTTCACACTTGATTTAGTATTGGATTTTTCAAAAGGGGCAATATCTTTTCTCAATTGTTTTTGATTATGATTATGATTACTCATGATTTCCTCCTCATAATATATAAGAATGGAGTGTTTAAATGGATTGGTTATGCTTACTTCTCTTCTTTAAGTATAGTAATAATAACCGATTTTCTATAGTCATAAACGTCAATTCCCTGCCATGACACTTGTCATATACTTGTCTGCTTCAACACTTTTCACACTATTTTTTCCTCTTTCATCATTTTTACACTTCAAAAAAACGTGAATTTCCCATCAATCCGATTCCAAGAAATTGCCTGCATTTATTCGATCAAATAAAAAAGATCCGCCGCTTGGCGAACCCATTTATAACTTGATGGCATACACCCGTTCAGGACGTCCTACCGTGCCATACGTTAAATCGGCATCAATTTTTTCCTCTGACATCAAGTGCTCCAGATAACGCCTTGCCGTTGTCCTGCTCACCCCGATCTCCTTTGCCACTATTTCGGCAGTTAACCCAGGGGAGGATTTCCCCAACACAACCATCACCTTCTCCAATGTCATCCGATCAATCCCTTTTGGCAGTGAAGCCTGTTCCCTCTCTTTTTCTTTCATATCCTTTCGCAAAAGCTTATCAACCTGTTGCTGCGTTACGGGAAAATTGCCCTTTTCCAATTCAGACAGCTTAATGTGATACTCCTGATACCGGAGTAGGGACTGCTTGAAACGTTCAAATGCGACAGGCTTGATAATATAATCGAATATGCCGATCTTGATGGCTTCCTGGACTTTTTCGATTTCTTTAGCCGCCGTTATCATGATGACATCCATTTGTTTACTTTGCTGCTTGATTTCTTTCAGGATATCGAGCCCATTCATATCCGGAAAATACATATCGAGCAGCAGTAGATCCGGCTGCATGATTTCAATGAAGCTTTTAGCCTCGTCATAGCTTGAGGCGATCCCGATCGTTTGAAACCCCTCAAGCTTTTCGATGAATAGCTTTTGTATCTCGGCAATCCGCAGGTCATCTTCTACGATCAGAACTTCTATATCGCGATTGGCCATCATGAAATCACCCCTCTGTTTTTTGGCAGTGCTACAGTAAATATCGTATATTCCCCTTCTTTCGTCGAAAAAGTGATATACCCCCCTAATCCATCTATCGCTTCCTGAACAAGGCTCAAACCTATACCTGAATTGGTTTGATGGCTTTTCGTCGTAAAACCGTTCCGGAAAATCAGTTCGGTAACCTCCGAACCCATCCCTTTTCCGTTATCTTCAACCTCTATGATCAACTCTTTACCCAAGTCCGTGACGAACAACGATACCCTTTTTTCCTTCCTTTCGTTTTCCCGTACAGCTTCGAAGGCATTATTGATGAGATTGCCGATGATCGTCACTAATAAATCCCGATCTATTTCGGACGGAATATCTTTAAAACTGCTTTCTCTATCGATGGTGAAATCAATTTTCAGCTCGCTAGCTAAACTTACCTTCCCTAAGATGAACCCCGCAATGATTGGATCGGGCACTTCCTTCATCAGAAAGTGAATGAAGCCCTGGGTCACATCAACTTCCTTCGATATGAAATCCATTGCTTCTTTATATGAACCGAGTTGAATCAAGCCCAGCAGTGTATAAAGCCGATTGGAATATTCATGTGTCTGGGCCCTCAGCCCTTCTGCATACGCCTTTACATGTGACAGTTCTTGAAGGAGATTGGATAGCTCCGATTTATTTCTCAAACTTGCAACGGCACCGATGATTTCCCCCTGTCCATTCAAAATGGGAATCCGGCTTGCCAAAAAAACTTCACCGTCAATCATGAATTCCTGGTCATATTCGGCCCGTGCCGTGCTGACTACATCAAGCAAATGTGTATGCGTGATGACTTCTTCGATTTTTCTTCCGCGAAGCATGACGTCTTTAGGGATATGAAGGATTTTATGCGCCGTTTCATTGACGATGGTGATTTTCCCATGAACATCAATGGCAATAATGCCTTCATGAATGGATTCCAAAATGGCATGCTTCTCTTGAAACATCCAGGCGATCTCTTTCGGCTCCAGACCCAATATCGCCTTTTTTATATTGAATGAAATGAAAAAGGCCACCAATAAACCGCCGATTAATATAAAAGAGATGATCAAGACGATCTTTCTTTGTATTCTGGACACTTCTTTTTCAATATCATCCTGTAGGTAGCCAACGGAGACGACACCAATGACCTTTTCATTGGCGATTATCGGGGATTTCCCCCTTATGGAAGGTCCCAATGTGCCAGTGGACTCCGTGATGATGGATTTCCCATCCCAAACCTCGGCGTTATCTCCCCCAACCATTTTCTTCCCGATCATGTCGGGATTTGGATGGGACAGGCGTGTTTCATTCTCATCGCCTATCACTATGAATTCCGCATCGATCTGCCTGCGAATCCTTTCCGCGATGGGCTGGATGATTACAGAAGGATGATCCTTTCGAAAAGCTTGTTTAATTTCAGGCAGCAAAGAAACGGTCTGGGCAACCGACAATGCTTTTTCCCCTGTCTCCTGCTTCAGGTTATTTTCCAGGATATTTATGAAAATAACTTCAAAGATTCCACCCATTAAGATGATTAACGTACAGATGCCCAGCATCAACTTGGTGTGTAAACGCATTCAATCACCTCTACTTACATCATATAAAAAATAACCCCTTTAAAAAAGGGGTTATTTCGCAACATTCAGAAAATATCAATTAACCTTCAATATTGATGACAACATCCTTCCCTCTCTTCTTAAGTAAAACCGGAATGAGCAGCCATAATGCCGTTACGATCAGGAAGGTCAGCGAAAGCGGCCGAGTGAAAAACAAACTGTAATCCCCATCGGATATCGTCAGTGCCCTGCGCATATTGTTTTCTATCATCGGCCCTAAAACCAGGCCTAATACCAACGGGGCGATTGGATAATCATTTTTACTTAAGAAGTATCCCAAGACCCCGCACCCTAGTAATAGCAATAAATCATAAGTCGATACCTGTACCGCATAAACACCAAAAATGGAAATTGCGATAATGATCGGAATCAAATATTTCTTTGGCGTTTCAATGATTTTCGCAAAAACCTTAACGAGCGGGAGATTAAGGATGAGGAGCATCAGATTTCCTATGAACATACTGGCGATAAGTCCCCAAGCCACCTGGGGATGGTCCTCGAATAATAATGGACCCGGCTGAACATTGTACATCATGAGCGCACCCATTAAAATCGCTGTTGTACCGGAACCCGGAATTCCCAGCGTCAATAATGGTATCATCGCTCCGCCGGAAGCCGCATTATTGGCCGTTTCAGGGCCAGCCACACCTGCGATTGCCCCTGTACCGAATCTCCCAGGTTTTTTTGAAATCCGTTTTTCCATAAGGTATGAGAAGAAGGAAGCAAGAGTGGCCCCTGCCCCCGGCAGGATTCCTACAAAGAAACCTAAGAGCGATCCCCTCGCAATCGGCCCCGCAGATTCCTTGAATTCTTCTTTGGAAGGAAGCAAATTATTGATCTTTGCAATTTCCCCATCATCCTCGTCCTTTTCCAAGATTGTCTTGAATACTTCCCCAAGGGCGAATAGACCAACAGCGATTGTCAGGAATTCGATCCCTTGATACAGCCAAGGAAAGTCGAATGTAAAACGGGCGATCCCGGATACATTATCAATGCCTATCGTCCCGATCAACAAACCGCAAACCGTCATGATCAGTGCCTTGGTTACGGATTTTCCCGCAAGGCCGCTGACTGCCGCCAACCCTAGAAGCATGAGTGAAAAATACTCCGCAGGACCGAATTTAATGGCAATCGTCGATAATGGCTGAGCCAAGGCAATCATGGCGATAAGGGTGACGATCCCTCCTACGAAGGAACCGATCGCCGAAATGGATAAAGCACTCCCGGCTCTTCCCTTCTTGGCCATTTGATATCCATCCAATGTGGTGACGACAGAAGAAGATTCGCCAGGTGTATTCAATAGGATTGAAGTTGTCGATCCTCCATACATCGCTCCATAATAAACACCTGCAAGTAAAATGATGGCACTTGTTGCCGCTTGCTCTGGAGGAAGTCCACCTGTAATCGAAGCGGTTACTGGAATTAAAAGAGCCACACCGCTCATCGGCCCGATCCCCGGCAAAACGCCGACCGCCGTACCGATCAATACTCCGACAAATGCAAATAGTATGTTATACCAAGTTAGTGCCGTTTCAAATCCGTGCATTAAATAATCAAAAGTGCCCACTTCACATCCCCCTTCCTCTTATGAAAACCAGATTGGCCAACCCGGAAGTGTTCCCTTTAACACATTCACGAATAAATAATAGATGATTCCGGAAAAACCTGCGGAAATGATGAGCGATGTCACCCACTTATTCCGTTCCATCGTTTGAAAGCAAACAAACAAAAACAGAAAGGTCGTAATGACATATCCTATCGTTTCCAATGTCAAAATATAAATCAAGGTGGAGAGCAGAATGATGATAAAAGGCTTATATTGCAGCTTTTCTTTACGTGATTCCTGCCCCCTGCCCCGAAATGCCTCATAGAACAGGCGAATACTTAAAAGAGAAAGGACGAGCCCTAATACAAAAGGGAAAATGTCCGGTCCTACCGAACTTCCATATGAAGAACTGGCCAGTTTCCTGCTTCCTATCATAAACAGCACTCCGACAGCCAGAAAGGCTGCAGAAGCAAAGCGATCAAATTTAACATCCATTACAATCCCCCCGTTTCAGAAAATAAGAAGAAGGTGAAAGCACCCCCTTCTTCCCGATTATTTTTCCATCCCTAAAGCTTCCAATAATTGCTGCACCTGTTTCTCCTGTTCTACTAAAAACTTGCTGAATTCTTCACTATTTTTATATTCATGTTCCCATCCCTGCACTTCCACTTCCTTTTTCCATTCAGAAGTTTCAACTAGCTTCTCAATGGTTCCGTCCCAAAAGGTTTTCGCTTCACCAGACATATTCTGAGGTCCAAAAACGCCTCTCCAAATCGTGAATTCAGCATCGACCCCTTGTTCCTTTGCCGTCGGTATGTCTTTAAGATCCCCACCTAAACGTTCATTCGAGGTTACAGCCAACACTCTAATCTTTCCTGCTTTTAAAAATTCCCTGACACTGGATGCATCCGTTCCGATCACATCCGCATTTCCGCCAAGCAATGCCGTAATCGCTTCCCCGCCACCGTCGTAAGAAACGTATTTAAGTTCGGTTGGATTCAAGCCATATTCATAGGCTGGAAGAATGGAAATCAAATGATCCATGGATCCCGGTGCAGATCCCCCTGCAAAGGTCAGCTTACGCGGATCTTTCTTCACCGCTTCCAGCACTGATTTCAAATCCTTGAATTCAGAATCCGCCTTTACCACTATCGCCCCATAATCCTTTGTCAGCTGCGCCAAAGGAGTCGTATTTTTATATCCATAAGGACTGTTGCCTTCTTTTTTAAGGTTATTGATGATGACAGGCGGTGAATTAACGAACAGCATGTCATTATTATCCGCTTGCTGTGTTGCATAGTCCGCCATGAAGACAGCGCCCCCGCCGCCGGGTTTGTTTTCGACGGTCAATGGCTGGTTCACCAATTTCGTCTCACCCAAGACCTTTGTAAATGAACGGGCCGTTAAATCCCATCCTCCGCCTGCACCCGAAGGAGCAACGACCGTTATCGCTTTTTTCGGATAACCTGTATCTTCTTTCTTTTCCCCTGATGTCCCCGAACTGCTGCATGCACCTAAACTTAAAGCTAACGAACCTGCCAATAGTACCGCTGAAATCTTTTTACGAGAAAACATAGTAATCCCCCTTTTGAAAGCGTTTTCTTAATTCTACAAAAATATCTTCGCTTTCAATGATTGCCCAACTAAAATGCATAAATTCCAAAACCTTCATATTGTTCATAAAGTTTTATCGGGAGACACGGGAAAAAGGCCCGCCCACAAAGAGCAGCCCTGCTAGAATAGTATTTTTGATAGATACACGACCATCGTTACCGTTATGCTGCTGAATAAAGTCGACATCAAAACCGCCTGTGCCGCATACTCCGGATGGTTGTCATATTCCAAAGCGAATAATGCGCTGTTTCTGGATGTGGGAAATGAGCTTGCGATAAACAACCCTTGGGCGACAGTCCCTTCCAAGCCCAGCATGAGAATGATCAGGAAGGCGATGGATGGTGAGAGTATTAAACGCCCCGCCAAGCTAAGGATAAGCGGAAGCGGGAAATGCGTTATTTTCAAATAGGCACTCTGTGCACCTAATGTAATCAATGCAATGGCTATGAAGGCACTCGCGATATTATCAATCGGGGTCCATAAGAACAGAGGGATTTCAAAAGAAACGGAATGTAATATTAAACCAAGCAATAAAGCATAAATGACGGGGTTCTTCAAGAACTCGCGAATGGCACCCTTTGCACTTTTTGTATGGACCGAAACAGAATTCATCAATCCATAGGTATAGGTCAACAGGTTTTGAAAAATGATCACGATGACTTGGATCGACAGGCCAAGCGGGTTTCCATTAAATACCATCTGACTGACAGGTAACCCGAAATTGGCCGAGTTATTCAGGACTACACTATTTTTAAACGTGGCCGAAAGACTTTGATCAAACCTGGCTAGTTTCGCTACCACTGTACTCACGATGATGAGGCTTACTGTTTGAAGAGCAAGGAAGCTGAATATCTGGACGATCATCCCCCCGCCCAATTTGCTTTGATAGATATTGACAAAGCTAATGGCGGGCATGAGCAGGAAGTGATTCAATTTAGACAGCGTATTCATATCCAACTTGAATTTACGATGCAGAATGGCCCCCGCCCCTATAAGGAAAAAAACCGGTACAATCACATTCAATACAATCAGAAACAGGACACTCACTTGACTTCCTCTCCATTCCTTAGGCAAATTCCTGATGATTTACATCTCCCATCTATCATAATGCCGGGATAGCCATAATTAAAATACCAATAAATTATCGTTATCCATTCAAAAAAGGAATGATAAAAAAGCACAGAGGTTTCTGCGCTTCAGTTAAATATCCCTCATGAAATCGACGCCTTTGACAAATTCGACAAACTCTTTGACCAGTTTTAATTCCTGCGACTTTTCATGATATAACATCCATGTATTCCTGATAAGGGGATTACCTTGCTTGTCCTTAAGGTCCATTTGACGGAGGTTTTGGTCATTCTCCAATAAAACACTGGGGAGGATGCCATATCCCAGGCCATTCTTGACCATTTCCTTGCATGTATCCCCTTTGTCCACTTCCATCCCCACCAAAGGAGGTCCGGAAAAATTGTCTCTCCACCAATTATCGATCATTGTTTTCAAAAGGGCATCTGTCCCATAATCGATCCTCGGCAGGAAAGGCAGGTTCCGGACTTCGATTTCTTCCTTGGAAGCAATGCAAATCGTTTCCTCAAAAAGATGATGCCTTGATCCTGACCATTGATAATCCCCCCGAACAATCCCGACATGCACTTCTTCCTTATAAATGAGGTTCAGCACTTCTTTACTCCAGCCGGTTGTCACATGGAAATCCACTTTAGGAAATCGCTCACGAAAAATTTTCAGCAGGCCAGGCAGCTTATGCAGCGTAATATAGTTGGAAACACCCAGCCGTAATGTTCCACTGATCTCCTGACCCATATTGAATGCTGTCTCTTTTATCTGCCGGAGCCTGATCAGCATCTCATCTGCACAGATGGCCAAATATTCACCTTGAGGGGTGAATTGCACTCCCCTAGTTCCCCGCTCCACAATCTTCAGATTGAATTCCTTCTCTATTTGTTGAATCCGTTTCGTTAAAGAAGGTTGCGAGATATATAAACTTTGCGCCGTTTTAGTAATATTCCTGTGTTCATGCAACACCTTTAAAATATGCCAATCCCTTTCGTTCATAACCCTTCCCCCGATACGAATTCCCTTGAATGTTTTATAAAAACTGTACCATAAATGGCCTGTTGGATATATCCTTTTACAAATACAAAAAAGCCCAGGCCAAACCGGCAGGACTTTCAGATAAGCATCCTTCCAGCGAAGGATGCTCAGTCATTCAATAGAATCCTTTCAGGACATGTGTAGATATTCAGTGAATCATTGCGAATGAACCCGACCGTCGTGATTCCCAATCCTTCAGCCAACTCCAAAGCCAATTCAGTTGGAGCGGATTTCGAGAGTATCAGTTCACAGCCGATTTTCGCCACTTTCAAAAGAATTTCCGATGAAATCCGGCCGCTGAACACGATAGCCTTCCCTTCCATCGAAATGCCATTTTTCAAGCAATGGCCGTATATTTTGTCCAAGGCGTTATGCCGTCCGATGTCCATCCTGCTTAATACGAGCCCATTGGCATCACATAAAGCGGCATTGTGGACTCCGCCCGTATTCTGGAAAGTGACAGCAGAATTTTGTAAGTCCTTCATCAAGCGGAAGCAGTCATCAGGAGTCAGTTTCACCGAAACATCATCCATTTTCTTTGCAGTCAATGCATCATTTACAAAGACGAAACCTTGTCTGCTCATTCCGCAGCATGATGTAATATACCGCTTATTTTGAAAGTCCTGGAAGTAGGGATTCACTTTATCCGTCTTCACATGAACAAAGCCTTCTTTTTCCTGGACCCAGACTTCTTTTATCTCATCATATTTTTTGATGATTCCTTCCGAAGCCAAATAACCAATCACCATATCCTCGATGTATTCAGGTGTACAAACCATCGTGACGAATTCCTGGCCATTTATTTTGACAGTAACGGGATGCTCCGTTACGATCGCATCTTCCGTCCGCTCGATGTTACCTTTGGTTATCCGGATGATGTCCCTCTTGATTTCAATCGCTTTCATGTTCCCACTCCTTTTACTATCCAGGAGCCAATTGACCAAATGTAAGGAACATGGTCAATGCCCGTTGAGTTTGTCCGCTATATTCTTATCAAATACGAATACGGAAATCGCTATGTTTTCCTTGATTTTGATGTCTGAAAACAAATGGAGCAGTTTAGCTCCAACCAGATCTTCCATTCCATCGGGAGGACTCTCCGAATACACATCCTGAACCATTTTGGTTCGTGCAGAATGGACCATATCCCTTCCTTCCTCCGATCTTGATATGAACATTTCCGTAGGAGTCAAATTTCCATATAACGTAGAAACGGCCATATTTTCCACGAAAACCGTGTGTATGCGTTCTGGTCCTTTACCGAATAGTTCCTTGCGCAGCTTACGAATCATATCATTGAATTCATGGATAACTTTTGACACCGTTGCGTCACTCCATTTCAAGAAAAATAGTTCTCAATTTTCTTATCATAAATCAACGCGAAGAAAAACGAAAGGAATTTGGGAATGATACCCTCTTTCCAGGATTGTTTCTTTTCATGATAAAAGGTATAATATCAATGATGAAAGTTGGGAGCATGATAGTGTACTGTTGTGTCCTATCTTTTTTAAAATTATCCATTATGGTATGGATTGGTATATTGGCAAGCTTTGCTATTAAACTATTCCACCATGACCTACATTTCCGTTCAGAGACGGAGGTGTAATCATGGTGGTTTTTTTGCGTCTTTTGGCTATAAAAGGGGGAAATATAATGATCGATTCAAACATCACCATCACAATCAACGGGAAGGCTTATACCGCTAATGAAGGTGCGACAATACTGGAGGTCATCAACCAAAATGAGATGGCCCATCCACAGATTTGTTATGTTCCTGAGGTGGACCCGATCCAAACATGCGACACATGCATCGTCGAAGTTAATGGGAAACTCGTCCGGTCATGTTCGACAAAAGCAGTGAGCGGCATGGATATAGCCTTGGACTCAAGCAAGGCAAAAGAAGCCCAAACCGAGGCCATGGACCGGATACTGGAAAACCATTCTTTATACTGTACTGTATGTGATAATAATAACGGAAATTGCAAACTACATAACACAGCAGAATTAATGGAAATTGAACACCAAAAATATCCTTATACACCGAAAGTGGAATTGGGTGCCGTCGATATGTCCCATCCATTTTACCGCTATGATGCCAATCAATGCATCGCATGCGGGCAATGTGTTGAAGTGTGCCAAAACCTTCAGGTCAACGAGACGCTGTCCATCGACTGGGAAGCAGAACGCCCTCGGGTAATATGGGATGAAGGAACGGAAATCAATAACTCATCTTGTGTAGGCTGCGGACAGTGTGTAACGATTTGTCCATGTAATGCATTAATGGAAAAATCGATGCTTGGCGAAGCTGGTTTCATGTCAGGCTTGAAAAACGATATGCTGGAACCGATGATCGACCTTGTCAAAGAAGTGGAACCTGGATACAGCGGGATTTTTGCCATTTCGGAGATTGAAGCGGCAATGCGAGAGACACGGACGAAGAAGACAAAAACGGTCTGTACGTTCTGTGGGGTAGGGTGCACATTCGAAGTCTGGACAAAAGGCCGTAAAATCCTTAAAGTCCAACCTACTCATGAAGCACCCGTCAATGCGATATCCACATGTGTCAAAGGGAAATTCGGTTGGGACTTCGTAAATTCGGAAGAACGTTTGACAAAGCCCCTGATTCGGAAAAACGGAAGATTCGTTGAATCAAGCTGGGATGAAGCACTTGATTTGGTTGCGTCCAGACTGGGTTCGATCAAACAGCAATACGGCGGAAATTCAGTAGGCTTCATTTCCTCATCCAAGATCACGAATGAAGAAAACTATGTCATTCAAAAACTGGCACGGCAAATGTTCGAAACGAATAACGTCGACAACTGCTCGCGTTACTGTCAATCCCCGGCAACAGACGGACTGTTCCGTACAGTCGGCATGGGCGGAGATGCTGGTACGATCAAGGATATCGCCGCAGCAGGACTTGTCATCATCGTTGGGGCTAACCCGGCAGAAGGACATCCCGTACTGGCGACACGCGTTAAACGGGCACACAAGCTTCACGGACAAAAGCTGATTGTAGCTGACATCCGCAAAAACGAAATGGCCGAACGTTCCGACATCCATATCAGCCCAAAACAAGGAACGGATCAAGTCTGGTTGATGGCGGTTACAAAATATATGATCGATCAAGGCTGGCATGATCAAGAATTCATCAATGAAAATGTTAACTTCTTCGACGATTATAAAGAAGTACTTGAGAAATATACCCTGGAATATGCAGAAACACATACAGGTATTTCTAAAGAAACATTGATCCAAATAGCTGAGGCCATTCGCGATGCAGACGGTACATGCATTCTTTGGGGTATGGGCGTAACACAAAACACCGGTGCCTCCGATACTTCGGCGGCAATTTCCAACCTGCTATTGGCTACGGGTAACTACCGTCGTCCAGGAGC
This sequence comes from Peribacillus sp. AS_2, assembly GCF_026891895.1. Lineage (NCBI taxonomy): Bacteria > Bacillati > Bacillota > Bacilli > Caryophanales > Bacillaceae > Peribacillus > Peribacillus sp. AS_2. The sequence continues at coordinate 371,664 of NZ_JAPTGA010000001.1, read as the reverse complement.
GGGAGCCTATCCGCTTCGCGGCCACAACAATGTACAGGGCGCTTGCGATATGGGTACCCTTCCAACATGGCTTCCGGGATATCAGCATGTTACCGATGACGTGGCACGTGCTAAATTCGAAAAAGCTTATGGAGTGAAAATCGCTGGCCAACCAGGCTTGAACAATATTGAAATGCTTAAATCGATAGAAAAAGGTGACATGAAGGCGATGTATCTTGTAGGTGAAGATATGGCTCTTGTTGATGCGGATGCCAACCATGTTGATAAAGTGTTATCCGGATTGGACTTCTTTGTTGTCCAGGATATTTTCCTTTCAAGGACAGCCCAATATGCCGACGTGGTATTGCCCGGAGCTCCATCTCTTGAAAAAGACGGAACGTTCACCAATACGGAGCGCCGTGTACAGCGATTATATAAAGCCCTTCCCACTATGGGAGATTCTAAGGCGGACTGGGAAATCACCCAAGAAATCGCCAACCGCTTAGGTGCAAATTGGAATTACTCTCACCCTAGTGAAATCTATGACGAAATGGCAAGCCTGTCACCGATATTCAGCCAAGCGAATTACGAAGTGCTGGAAGGATGGAACAGCTTCCTCTGGGGGAGCCATGATGGATCAAGCACGCCCCTTCTTTATGTAGATGGCTTCAACTTCCCTGATAAAAAAGCGCGCTTTGCACTGGCTGACTGGGTGGAACCTCATAAATTCCCGGAAGAATATGACCTTCATATCAATAATGGACGCATGCTGGAGCATTTCCATGAAGGCAATATGACGAACAAGTCCAATGGAATCCAATCGAAAGTACCTGATATTTTCGTCGAGGTGTCACCAGAACTTGCCAAAGAACGTAAAGTCAGTGATGGCGGACTCGTTCGCTTGGTGTCTCCATTCGGGGCCGTTAAGTTAAAAGCATTGATCACAGACCGTGTTAAAAATAATGAGCTATTTTTACCGATGAACTCCGTCGATAAAGACTCTGCCATCAACTTCCTGACCGGTCCCATCTATGATCGACGCACAAGCACGCCTGCTTACAAACAGACGATGGTCCGCATGGAAGTATTAAGCGCAAGCGGAGACATTCCATTACCGGGTACCAATCCACGGAACAAAAAACGTCATCCTCAAAATGGTGTCGAGGTTGAACGTAAGTGGGCCCGTCCAGGGTATGTTCACTTAACGGAAAATTAAACAAGGAGGGTGAAGATCATGGCAGCTCCTATAACGGAAATCCATAATCCCATTACTGAGGAAGAGATAAAGCTACAAAAACTGGAGGAACTGAAAACGCTGATCACCGATAATGAAGATGCCTTGAACAATATGTTTAAAATCGTCAATGAACTGAATGACTCGGGAGTATTCGAAGCCGCGACCTCCATGCTTCAAGGAAAAGAACAAATAGCGAAAATCGCACTTCAACAAATCACAAGGCAACCTGTAACAAACCTGATCAATACCCTTATGGGTGCAACAGGAGCCTTGATGAACGCCGATGCCGCACAATCCACGAAACTGCTGAACAGTGCACTTGCAGGAATCGATGAAGGAAACAAATTCCTTCAGGCCGATAAGAAGATCGGTGTTCTGGAATTAATGAAAACATTGAATGACCCAGACATAAACAGGGCGATCGGCTTTGGCGTCCACTTCCTCAAGGGAATGGGCAAGGAATTAAAAGAATAGAAACGGAACAAAGACTCAAGAGAAGCTTCTTTTGAGTCTTTTTCTATAGTTGCTGCAAAACTGCTGAAAGTGCAGCGTTGGATAAGATTAGCATTGGAGTGGATGTGTAATGAATCAAGAAGAAAAAATTAAGAGCAAAAGAATTACACCTAGGCTCAGTAAAAATTTTCAAAATGTTGATGTGAATATAAAGAAACGAGTTAAAGTCACTCATCAAAATACAGGCTGTACACCCTCCCCTTATTCGCACCACTGCTTGTCAGATTCAATGATTGCAAGATCCTCGTTGCACTGGATGAAGAGGAAATGTTTAAAAAGTTCCTCAATTGCCGATTCGTTATGGTCGAGCCTAATAGATAAAAATAATCTCGTAAAGCCGGGATATGTGCTTTTTTACTGGAGAGTTGGCATTGATTGCAAAGCCATGTGCCATGCCTTCTAAATAATTTATTGCCCTTACAATTCTCACAAATCACTCCTTTAATTACGTCCTTTTCGGTAAGATTGTATCGTTCCAGAATGGAAAAGTCCGCATCGATGTGGTGTTTATTCATTACGCGAATTGCTTTCTTCAAATCTTTCTCACTAAAACTGGATTCTGTTATGGAATGCTCCATTTGATTAATTTTAGCGGGAAGTGCATCGCGATGGATAACTTTATAGTGGAGTTCATGGTTTTCAAGGGCTGTACGGATGATGGTTTGGGGATTACTGATGACAATCAATGAAAGGATGGGCAGTGAGGGAAAACCGTTTTTCAAGAACCAATTGGTCAATTGTGATTCCTGGCGGCTGACTTGTATGATGGGATCTGGAAAGGCCGTTTCTTTTCCTTCTATCGTTCGAATGAGCTGATTGAAATGCGGATCAAAATAGATCGACCCTGCAATGTTCTTCACTTCAATGATAAGCGCATATTTCTTGGAGATTAATAAGGTATCCAGCTGAAAAAATCGGGATTGATCCTGAAGCCTTAAATCGTGGAAGATGAAATGGCTTTTCGGTTCAAGAAAGCTTAATGGAAAATCAATGGAACATTCCCCTTTATAGCCCGCTTCCCTTTTATTGAGATCGTTCATGATTAAGGGAACTTTAGGGTGATTCGGAGGAAGCCTGCACGCTAATGCACGTAATTTGCGGACGGCAAGAGGAACTTTTCGTTTTTTTACAATCAATTTCATCGCTCCAATCCTATTTTCTTCAAAAGGATTCTACAGCAAATGAAGGAAATTGTACAGTTTATCTGCGAAATCGGGAATATATCTTCGAAACTGGAGATATATCAACGAAAAACCCTGATATATCTGCGAATTATTCGATTTATCGATTTTTCGACAAAAACGACGAAAAAAAACCAAATAAAAAACCACCAATATATGTATTGGTGGAGACGGTGGGAGTCGAACCCACGTCCAGACATAACGGCACTTAAGCTTCTACGAGTGTAGTCGATATATTCGCATTTCGCGAACTCATTAGCCTATCGACAGGCGGCAGAGCAGCTAGTCTGATTGGTCTCTTCCTTCATCCTCAGACGGTGGATTCCGGCGTATCCCACTTAGAGTGAGTCCCTTACCCTACCACGTGGGCCATGGAGGGAGGAACAGCTATCGACTGTTATTAAGCAGCGAAAGCTAGGTTGTTGTTTTGTTTGCCAGTTATAGGCGTTGACGTTTTAACGAGGCCGATCCCCTCGACTCGCAACTTAAGCTCGAACTATCCCTGTCGAATCCGTAACGTCCCCATGATAGAAATGGAGCGTACGAGAGAAGAATAGTCAGCAAGTTGGCTGATATTCAATTGTCATCGGTACAGGATTAATTATAACAGATTGGCTCAAAAAATCAATTGTAAGGTCTTGGCAGTTCTACATCTTCTGACGATCACGGAAAGCACGTTCAATATCACGCTTCGCTTCCTTCTTCTTCAGGTCATCACGCTTGTCATATTGTTTCTTCCCTTTTCCAAGTCCGATTAAAACTTTGGCAAAGCCATTCTTTAAATACATTTTCAACGGGACGATGGTGTAACCTGTTACCTTTGTTTCCCCGATCAGTTTACTGATTTCTTTCTTATGCAAAAGAAGCTTCCGTGTCCGTAACGGATCATGGTTAAACTGGTTTCCCTGCTCATAAGGGCTGACATGCATATTATGAAGATAAACTTCACCATTTTCTATTTTAGCAAAGGCATCCTTCAAATTCACTCGGGCCGCACGGATTGCTTTGATTTCGGTCCCTTTTAAAACGATTCCTGCTTCAAACGTTTGTTCAATAAAGAAATCATGATACGCTTTTTTATTTTGTGCTAGTTGTTTACCTGAGCCTTTTGGCATCTAACTCTCCCCTTTTTTACATCCAATCGCAGCGAGAGGATGTAATGATCATCCCCCCGCCTGAATCTTTATCTCTTTTTAGGTTTTCTCTTGCGCTTGGCAGCTGGCGCATTTTCAAAGAATTTTTTCTTCTTTTTCGATTTTCTTCCAGAAGAAGTCGAATCTCCATTACGCTCGCCGCCTTTTCCTTCCTTACGTCCCCCATTACCGCCTCGGCCGCGTTTGCGTTCACCTGAATTGGCTTTGAATATTTTCTTCTCGCCGGATGGACGCGGACGGCTTACCTTCATGCCGATAATTTCAAAGTCGATGGCGCGTTCCTCTTTATTGACGTTGGAAACCCGTACGTCGATTTCATCGCCAATCCGGAACACATTACCGGTACGTTCCCCGATCATTGCTAGCTGACGCTCATCGAAGCGGTAATAATCATCCGTCATGAAGCTGACATGGACAAGTCCTTCAATCGTGTTCGGCAGCTCGACGAACATCCCGAAATTGGTGACTGAACCAATGATCCCGGTATATTCCTCGCCGATTTTATCCAGCATGTATTCCGCTTTTTTCAGATCATCCGTTTCCCGCTCGGCATCGACTGAGCGACGTTCACGTTTCGATGTATGATCGGCAATCTCAGGTAAATTGGCATTCCATTTCTCCTTCGTAGCTTCATCCATTTTACCTTCCACCAAGTAGGTCCTGATCAGCCTGTGCACGATCAAATCCGGGTAACGGCGAATCGGCGATGTGAAATGTGTATAAAACTCAGCAGATAAACCAAAGTGGCCTAAGCTCTCCGGATCATATTTCGCCTGTTGCATGGAACGAAGCATGACGGTGGATATGACCGTTTCTTCCGGCTTACCGGCAACCGCCTCAATGATTTCCTGTAACGCCTTAGGATGGACGTCATTGGCCGATCCCCTTACAATGTATCCGAAGTTCGTAATGAATTCGAAGAAACGCTGCAGTTTTTCCGGCTTTGGATCTTCATGAATACGGTAAATGAACGGTAGGTCAAGACGGTGGAAATGCTCAGCAACGGTTTCATTAGCTGCAAGCATGAACTCTTCAATCAGCTTTTCCGCAACCGACCTTTCACGTAAAACCACATCAGTCGGATGGCCCTCTTCATCAACGATGACTTTCGCTTCATTGAAATCAAAGTCGATCGCGCCGCGGTTCATCCGGTTTTTACGAAGGATGGCCGCTAACTTCTCCATGTCCTGGAACATCGGCACCAACGCTTCATAGCGTTCAAGCTGTTCTTCATCTTTATCGACAAGGATTTTGTTCACATTGCCATATGTCATACGTTCCGTCGTCTTAATGACACTTTCAAAAATATCATGGTTGACGACTTTGCCATCCGGCGTGATTTCCATTTCACATGAGAGTGTAAAACGATCGACTTGTGGGTTCAAGGAACAAATGCCATTCGATAAACGATGCGGGATCATCGGGATGACCCTGTCCACCAAATACACGCTCGTCCCTCTTTCCAGGGCTTCCTTATCGATTGGAGAACCTTCCTTCACGTAATGACTGACATCAGCAATATGAACGCCCAGCTTGTAATTGCCATTCTCAAGCTTGGAAACAGTGACGGCATCATCCAGATCCTTTGCATCCGCTCCATCAATCGTAACCAAAACATCATTACGCAAGTCCCTGCGGTTGCCAATTTCACTTTCTTGAATGGTATCGGAAACGGCATTGGCCTGCTCCATGACGTCATCCGGGAACTCCATCGGCAAACCATACTTATGGATCACGGAAAGAATATCCACACCAGGATCATTTTTATGGCCAAGAATCTCAATGACTTCACCTTCGGCACTTATGCGACCCTCAGGATAAGAAGTAAGCTTGACGACAACCTTATGTCCCTCTACCGCTCCATGTGAAGCATGCTGTGGAATGAAGATATCGTTTGCGATCTTTTTATCATCAGGGATGACGAAACCAAAACTTTTACTTTCGGAGTATGTACCGACCACTTGTGTAATTCCGCGTTCAAGTATTCTGATGACCGTGCCTTCTTGCCTTGAGCCCGATGTTTCCGAAGATACCCGTACCATGACGACATCTCCATGCATCGCTGTGCCCGTTTCATTTGGCGGAATGAAAATATCATCCATTCCCGGGTTGTCTTCAGGTGTGACAAAGGCAAACCCCTTTGCGTGCCCCGTTAATTTACCGCGGAACAAATTCATTTTTTGCGGCAGGCCGTAACGATTGCTCCTCGTCCTGACCACCAATCCCTTTTCTTCCATTTTTACTAAAGCCTTAACGAAATTCTTGAAATCTGCCGAGTCTTCGATTTTCAAAGCCTCTTCCAGTTCTTGTACCGTTAGCGGCTTATACGCTTCATCCGTCATGTATGTCAGAAGCTTATTAATATGTTCTTGAATGTTATCTTCCATGAAAACCCTCCTATTCAGGGTATATTTTTGTTATTCGGACCAATCAAGGCTTTCTAAAAATTCCAATACATCTTCATGCAGCTCGTCTTTTTCTTTATCAAGGGTTATGACATGACCAGATTCTTCATACCACTTGATTTTTTTGACCGGTGATTCTACGGAATCAATAATAATATCGGCACTTTTTGGATTGATAACATCATCATGCCGGCCCTGCACGACAAATGTCGGAGCATAAATAAGATCGACGTGCTCCCGTACATCCGTTATCAATTCCTGAAGGGCTTTCAATGTATTCATCGGTTTATCGGCAAGGAGGTCCATTTCAAGCTCTATTTGCTCTTGAGTTTTTCCTTCATACTTCTTAAATTCTCTGGCGTACTCCAATACTCCTTTAAACATCATTTCTTCACTTTTGATATACATAGGCGCACACATTGTTACGATACCCTTTATAGGTACAGTGTAACCTAATTTAAGAGAAAATACGCCTCCTAATGAGAGTCCGGCAACAGCAATTTCTTCATGGCCTTTGCTTTTCAGGAAATCATAGCCCATCATGACATCTTCCCACCAATCTTCCGGACCTGTTTTCACCAGCTCCTCTGGGGGAACGCCATGCCCTTCATAGTGCGGGGCATGGCAGGTGTATCCCTGTTTCTCCAAGTAACGGCCCAGCATCCGTACATCCGCTGAATTCCCCGTGAACCCATGTAAAAGTAAGACAGCCCTTTTTCCGCCTTCAAAAGTAAAGGGCTGCTGCAGCTTGATTTTCATGACCTTAAACTCCTTTATCAGTAAATAGAATTTTAAAAAATCCCTATCCTATAATTAAGTACTAAAATCACTATATCTATTCATGCAACTATTGTGCAAAGAAAAAAGCCTAGCTATTTAGCTAGACTCATTTTTGATCCATTACACATCAAAGTATGCAACAAGTAAAGTTAAAGCAAAGAATAGAATCGCCAATACTATTGTCGCACGATGTAAAACCAGGTCCAAACCGCGTGCCTTTTGCTTTCCGAATAACTGCTCAGCACCGCCGGCAATCGCACCTGATAAACCTGCACTCTTACCTGATTGAAGCAATACCGTCACAATGAGGGCGATACTGACAATCACTAAAAGCGTTATGAGAAATGCATGCATGCAATTACACCTCCTGAAGAACCAATAAACAATTACTTTAACTTTACCACACCCAATAAATATCCACAATCTTTGTTATACTATGATGGTAAGAATTCCTAAAAACCCATAGTCATTTATTTTCTTTTTGAATCAAAGTTTGAGATAATTTGCATAAATAGAGAAAGAGGTGTCAACATGTTTAAGTCCATACTACGGATTCTTGATCTCCTGACCATCCTATTCTCGGCGGTTGCCGGCTATTCTTTATGGGCAGGCGGAAGCAATTTCATCAGCGTCCTATTAATCATCCTATCACCGCTTCTATTGCTGCTGGCAAAGTATCACGGAAATCGATACTTATTATTTGCTGCATATATCACGACAACCGTTTATTTTACTGCTATTATTTATAATGGACTTTCCAATAGCGGTATCGACTTTTTCCAATCAAGCTTCCATGTCCTCCTAATCGGGGCAGCAGCTGCCTTGCTGAGCGTCATAGCGGCGGTCATTGGGTTCGGGACCAATACCCTTACGATTCTTTGGTTATCGCTTCATGCCCTTGTCACATTCGAGACAATCAGGATGTCATCCGGTTTCCTTTCGAGCTTTTGGTCTGATCCCGTCGTGGAAACCGCAATCCGTAACGATTATCCATTTTTACTGATGGTCGTCTGGATTGGCTTATTTCTTGATAAATATCAAAGTGAATTAACAAGGGATTACTTATCACGATAATTTTCAAAACTACTTTTATTGGAAATCTTATATTAAAAGCAAGGGGCCTTTCATATGTTAAAACCTATATTTGCAGCAACCGCTCTATCATCTTTCATTCTGATGGCTGGCTGTTCATCCGACCTGACAAGCGAGCATGAAAAAGAGCAAAAAGAAGAACAACCGAGCTCCCAGGAGACTGAGAAGGAGACTGAGACCGACAAGAATAATGATTCAAAAGAATCGGCCCAACGCCAGGTGGAAGTTGATGAAACGGCTAAACCCGGACAGGCTGGCCTTCAGACATTAGCCCATCCGGAAGGCATTCCTGTACTTGTCAATAAACAATACAGCCTGCCTGAAGATTACAAACCTGCTGACCTCATCTACCCAAAAGTGGATTTCATCTTTGAAGATAAAATTGAAAAAAGAATGATGCGAGAGGAAGCGGGAAAGGCACTTGAATTAATGTTCCAAGCTGCCGAAAAAGAAAACATGCACTTTGCCGGCGTTTCCGCTTACCGCTCTCACCAAAGACAGATCGAGGTCTTTAATAACTATGTGGCTAAGGACGGGGAAGAAAAGGCGAAAACCTACAGTGCAATGCCTGGGACAAGCGAGCATGAAACGGGCCTGGCGATCGATGTCACGACCCACGATGGGGCATGCGCTGCCCAAGACTGCTTCGGTGAGACGAATGAAGCGGCCTGGCTTGCTGAACATGCACATGAATACGGATTTATCATCCGTTACCCTGAAGGCAAGGAAAACATCACGGGTTATAAATACGAACCATGGCATATCCGCTATGTTGGTGTCGATGCCGCAACTGAAATCTTTGAAGCGAAGATTACATTAGAAGAATACTATAATGCCGTACCAGTGGAAGCTGTATCGGATAAATGAAAAAAGGTGCCCTGATGCGGCACCTTTTTTTATTAATCAAACGTTTGATTAAATCCCTTCAAGCTGGAAGCACTCACTGATTTATGGACATAAAAAACCTCCTATTCAATGTGGCTGGCCACATTGAATAGGAGGGAAAATTTCTGTAATCCATCTTCTAGCAAAGATTACTTTTTCAAGTTATAGAAAGATTTCAAGCCGCCATATACAGCCAAGTCACCAAGCTGGTCTTCGATGCGAAGAAGTTGGTTGTATTTAGCGATACGGTCCGTACGGGACATGGAACATCAGTAAAAACAGGATCATATCAACTTTTATTATCACTGTTACTCTTATTTATATGTAGTTGTATTGCTTACTTCATGACTAGCATTTTCAATAAATTCAAGCTATGTATGAAGTACTTTAATTATATCATAAACTTAAGTAATAGCAGTTTTAACTTTCAAATTTCAGGTATAAAATGAAAATACTCCTCTTTTAGCCACTAATAAAGGTTTTCATTCAATTGCCCAAAATTTTTAGTTTCAAAGTGCAAAACGCTACTTTTAATTGAATTTAATTTCTACACCCTTAGATTTGGTCATTTGTCCTACTTATTATTAAGCAAATAAAAAAGCACCCAAACGGATGCTTTTTGTTATATTACAGTGAATTCTCATATTTTCTAATCAATTCTCTATCTTTATCTTTATCTTTATCGGTCAGAGGAGTTGGATCACCTTGTGTAAACCGTGAAGTGAAAGAGGAACGACTAGCCTCACCGAAGGGAAGAACTATATCCAAAGGATTTGCTTTTATTTCGTTAATCTTCTTTTTCGCTTTACCAAGTTGAAGTAAATTTGTCATAATCTCAACTCCTCTCAAAAAATTGTCAGGTTTGATTATGTCCTGAACGTAAGTAATACAATGAGGCAAACTTGACATTCCGTAACTTTCTCTAATGTCAAAGCTAACTCTATAGTCCTCAGCAATTTGTTCAATAGCTACATTTATCTTCCAAAAGGGATCTCTATCACTAAAGGATACTATCCGAGAAGCACAATTGTCAAGATAACCAGAATCATCCAGCCAATCATAAACATCCATTAACTGTTCAATTCCGTTATTATCCATAGCCCTATATGTTAGTATATGTCCAAATTCATGTATTATACTAGCTGCTGTTCTTTCACCAACATCAAGTCTTTTCATTTCTCTATCCCAAGTATCATATATACCCTTGTCAATTGCAGATTGAGCTAACAACATTTCAAAGCCTTCCCTATGATGTGCCAAATCGTTCAAAATCCTTGTAGGAGTATGATCAGGAACTAAATAAATTTTTCGATTATCCCGAGTCGTAAAAGCTGTTTCTGCAGGTTTCCCTCTGCCATTAACAACAGTGAAAGGTAAATTTACAATTTCTGTGTCAATAATGATGTTTTTTTGTTCAACCTTTTTAAAACCACTATATACCTCGTGTTTGGTTCTTGGCATATGTCCATTTGAAATACAACGGTCTGCTCCAAAAGATAAATGCATTTCTTGAAAATACATATTAGTTGGTTTGTTTAAAACATTTATAAATCCATTTTCTAGTTGCACATCATCAAATGGAATATCCAACTCCTCATCAATAATACTTTTATCCATATATATCTTTTCCCCCATCTACCATTTATAAACTCAATATACCAAAATATAGAATATAATGGAAGATTAATTGAGATAAACATACATTAAGATGCTTACTTAGAAGAGTTGGAGAGAAAATTGACTTCCTTGCATGGAATCGTGTATATCTATGACGTGAGCCTATACCTACTATGCTCATATCTCTTAGATACAGGGACTTATAATGTGGGAAATACCCCCCTCACCTTTTCCACCACGTAAGATTGCTCTGTGAGGGAAGATAGCAATCCACGATTCAGAACATAACCACTTGATCTCCATTCTCCCTCATAGCAGTTACTTTACCTTTAAGACTTTCTAAATGGACAACTAGTCCATTTAAAACGTTCAGAATATCGCCTCTCTTATAAAGACCGTATCTACCTAATGAAAGTTCAACATTATTGTGGTTTATCAATGACTGGACTGCATTATCTGGTATTTCGTAAAAATCAACCACAGCTGAACTATCCCAAAGTCTGAATTAGGCAATAATACCAATCCTTTACCCGATCCAATACATCAAATCGTCAAGTCATATAAAGTTTTCTGTATCTAAGTTTGATAGGCAACCCTTCGCTACTTTTCTTTTACCGCTCTATATAAGGTAGCCCTGCTTATCTTAGTTATGTCAGATATCTCATTAACCGTCATTTTATTCGTGTCCCTATTGTTGAAAAGCTCCAGAGCATGATGTAATCCTTTATGCTTATCGGTGTACTTTTGAGGTCTACCTTTATATACACCTCTTTGCTTAGCCAACTCAATGCCTTCCAATTGTCTTTCTTTAATCATGTCAGCTTCAAATTCAGCTATACCACTTAATACTGTTATCATTAATTTACCGATAGCAGTTGAGGTATCTACCTTATCACCACCCATATTTAAGACAACTAGACTCACATTCTTTTGGTTAAGTAACTCAATTGTACTTAATGCATCCTTGGTACTTCTTGCAAATCGGTCTAACTTTGTAACAACCACAGTGTCACCATCTTTGACTGTCTCTAGTAGTTTTTTAAACTCCCCCCTGTTATCCTTCTTTCTGCCACTGACCTTTTCCTTATATATCATTTCACAGCCATTTTCTTTTAATTGGTTGATCTGTGCCGTCAGATTCTGCCCTAATGAAGAAACCCTGCCATAGCCATATCTCATATTCCATCACCTTTTCTCGCATAATTATGATACATGTATATGATACATTATGAAGTGGTATTATTACGGGGTCAAGTATTCATTCCAATTGGGTGTAGTTAAATGATACATTTCAAACAAAATAAGAAGGATTCCTCTTTGAGTAATCCTTCTCTTCTACTTAGCTTCTTTTACGTACGTTTTGAGTCGTATGTTATTCTAGCTCTATTCTTAATTATTGCCCTATTTATTAGGAATTAGTACGTCACCCTCAAGTACCTCTTTGATTAATGTATTTGCTTCATCAATTTCTTTAATATACGTACTTAAAGCTATAATAAAAGAAGTAGCTTGATCAATACTATCCGAGTCAAAGGTCTTATGATTATATCCTAGTTGCTGGTATTTAAACCAAGTTTTTAGTACATCATATCCCTTTATGACATAGTTAAACACATTCGTAGGAACTTCCTTAAAGTAACCTTTCTTTTTTTTATCGAAATCATTCAAGATAATTGTTTGGCTATCAACTTGAAAGGTTACATTTTTCAGCTTTAAGCTTCTTTCTCCTTCATATATAACTTCAGGTAACCCCTCATATCCTTCAATTTCATAACTTTGAAGTTTGCGGAGCTTTTTCCCTATTTCTATTCCTCTAAAATATAACTCCTTGTTACTAGTCAACGGTATTCGTAACATTCCTTCTACAAGTCCAAAGTATATGATTTGTTCATAAGTTACTCTAAATACTTTGGAAGATAAAACAGTATACATATAGTCGATTAAGTCTCCTGCTATAGTATCGTATTCAGATGAATTTTCATAGAATTTTTCATTTAATATTTTGATCAAAGATTCATCAACATTTTTCCCTATACTCTTAGTTTTCTTATCAGGAAAATACAATGGAAATATGTAAGAATTACCTCTTGAAGCAAGGTCATTATCTGGTAAGTTCTCTACAATATATGCAAATTGATCTAAATTCTTGCTAACTAAAGATGGCGATTTAGCCACTGCTAAAGCTTTTTTTTGGTAATCGGAATTCAGAAATAATACTTCTAATTCAGGTCTTGCTCTTCCTCCATCTTTTGAGGCTGTTTTCATTACTTTTGGTGAGTAGAAAACAAATCGTTTTAAGAACGGTCTAAAGTCATAATCAACAATGTTACGACTATTTAGATTCTCTTGAATTTCTTTTGCTGTATATGCTCGTTTCCATCCAGAGCGATAGCTTCCTACCTTTGCTTGATTCTCAAAGTATCTTTTATTTATCTCTTCGTCACTCACTGCCTCTGTAGAGAAATCCTCTAATAGTGACATGAGAGTGTCTTTATTTGAGTGGACCACTAATGCTGTACATCCAGTTTTCACTCCTGAAACATGATTCTTAAAGATTTTGTCTAATTCCCAAAAAGATAAGGAATACTTGGAAACTAAATCTTCCTCTGCTTGTATGGGCTTAAACGCTTTAAGCCAACCATAAGTATGAGATTCTATATAGTCCAACAAGTTTTGATCATTGTCTAACCATTCTTTTTTTTCACTACCATTTTTCCCTAATAGTGCTTTATAGAAAATTTTTCCCACATCGTTTTCAGAATTCAATTTTCCATCACTAGGTTTTTTAACAAGGGTCAATAAAGCTCTCCCTTGGCGAGTAGCAAATATATTTTTTTCAGACATACCTGTTTTACGCAGATCTGCATCAAACTCTAATACGTATATTTCGGAAAAATTCGCTTGAAGATACTCTCTCATGTAAACATACGATTTATCAACAAGTGCGGAACTTGGCACAATAAAAGAAATAATACCTCCATTTAACTTATCTATCTTAATACAAGCCCACATGATAAATTTCACAAAGTCATTTTGAAGTTGTTTTTGTATATTTTGTCTACCCCGTCTAGATTCTATAGGTGGACGAAAACTTTCTAAAGCACTTTCAATCTCTGTAAAATTCTCTCCCATATTGAATCCGCTATCTGAGGACGGAGGGTTGCCAATAATAACTACTAAAGGTGAGGAAGAAGCCTTTGTTAATTCATTAAACTCTTCTCGTAACAGTTGTGCTGAACTACCCATTTCTTTCTCATATGGAATTAATTCTTCCTTCAATATATCGTCACTCAAAGAATTTCCCAGGTACACTTTTGGGGTTGTGCTGTCTTTAATGCCATCAACTAATTGATTTATTCTCATTTGCGATAGAACATATGGTGCAGGTAATATTTCAATACCACTAATCTTAAATCCCTTTGCTTCTTTTTCTAACTTACTATTTTTATATAATGCTTCTAGAAAAGATCCTGTTCCACAACTGGGATCTATAAGCTTCGCTCCTTCTGAGTAGATACTCTTCTTAAAATGCTTCTGAGCCACCTTATTGGATAGCTTAACCGCATAGTCTGCTAAGTAACCTGGGGTAGCGTAAGCACCAAAATCTAGTCTCTCCTCTTGATCATATTTTCCATGGAATGAATCATATATCTTGTGAAAGTCATTAAGTAGTTCTGGAAGATCAATCTTTATCTTAGAAAGTAATGTTGCTGTATCATTCCAGCCTGTTGCTATATAACTTAAAGGTGATGAAAACACCAAAGTTGTCATTGCTGCTAGCGGTCTATATTCTTTAACCATGTCATTAAGTAAATATTCTTGAAGAGATTTTACACTAACATCCTCCTCACCCTTAGATTTCTCTATATATGCTAAGAGTAATGAAAATATAAGAGTTTGTCCCACAAGACTAGCAAAAGATTCCTCATCTAAAGTTTCATCCAAATTCTCTTTAAAAACCTTGTAAATTTGCTGCAAATTAACTGCTAACACTTCAGAACTGTAATCATGATATTTCTTCAATAACAAATTTCTTACATCATCTTTAATAAAGTTAGCCCTTCTTGCTAATAAATCAATAAATTGATCATTGTTTAAATCCCTTGCAGTCGCACTAGAAAAAAATTCGTTAAAATATTTATATAGATCGTCCACGACTTGTTCAGGAATATCAAACTCCTCTCCATTTAAGAAGTTGGCTTTTGAATTGACTAAACAAATTCGGGGGGCGACACTAAAATCATCAATGGTTTGAGCATTATGAAAAAATACAAATTCTATACCGTCAGTTAGTATTAATTTAGTTTCCAATTCACTATAACGGTTAATTTGCTCTTCGAACTCAAGAGGGTCAAGCTCAGCATTTGAAATGTATTTTACCTCAACATACCCATAAACACTATAGTCATTAATGTTATGAAATTTATAATCTGGTCTACCCTTACCAGTAGAACTTGGCTCATGTATGTAGCCTATGTCGTTTAGTTTCCCTAGTCTGTTTATTATTTGATCAAAGAAATTACTTATGTTCGGACGATATGTCATTTCAGGTGTTGCTGATCCCGATTCTTTTCCTTGTACATATGTGTTTTTTAATTTCATCAAATATTCCCTAACGAAATCCTTATTTAACATTATTAACCTCCCCCTCTTTTTACAAAAAAAAGGCTTATGTGTAAGCCCTATACTTAATTATACACATAAGCTCTATTCTCTGACCTATTGAATTCTTTTCTCTTTCTTAATGCTTCTGTAAAAGCATAACCTAAAGATTCAGCTAATAAAGGAGGGACTGCATTACCTATCTGTTTAGCAACTTCTACCTTAGTCCCACTGAAAACAAAGTCATCCTTAAAGGTTTGTAACCTTGCTCCCTCTCTTAATGTTATACTTCGATTTTCTACAGGATGAGCAAATTTCCCTCTTGTGAAACTATCAAACCTCGCTGTTATTGTTCCAGCTGGTTCATCCCATGCTAACCTTCCGTATACATATCGGTGTCCTGCTTTTTCCACACTTACCTTATGACATTCTAATCTCAATTCCTCTGGAATAAATTCTCTCCCTCCACCTTGTGGAACATGGGATATCCTTATTCGATTCATTTCCGAAAGTCTTTCCTTCCTGTGGTTAGGGTAAAGCGGATGATCACTAAAGTCCTCAGGAGGAGTCGGCAAGTCAAAAATAGCATCCCTCACTGTACGGTAATTTTCAGGTTGATATTTCTTCTTAGGGAACTCAAAAAAAACTCGATCATTAATCGGTTTTTCACCTACAATAAAGACTCTCTTTCGTGATTGAGGGACACCATAATCAGCAGCATTGAGAGTTTCCATTTGGGTATGATATCCCATTTTCGTTACTAACTCCAATATCTCCTGCACATAAGATGCACCTCTTTTATTCTTTATACCTGTTACATTTTCCATTAAAAAGAATGTTGGTTTTAACTCTTCAATTAAACGAGCATACTCTAGTACAAGGGAATTTCTTGCATCTTTGTCTTCCCCTCGTCTTTGAACCGAAAAGCCTTGGCATGGTGGTCCACCAGCCAACAAAGACAATTCTCCCCTTTTCAATCCAACAGACTTGAGTAAATCATTACCGTTAATATTCTCTATCGATTCTAATAAGACTGGATGACGAAAGTTTTTACCATAAGTCTCCACAGCATATTTATTATTATCAAAGGCTAATTTAATATTTAAACCTGCTTGTTGCAACCCAAGCGACAAACCTCCTGCACCACTAAACGAGTCAATAACAGTAAAGTCCTTTTCATACACTGATAATTACCCCCTTCTTTTTTTTAATCCTGCAATAACACTGGAAAATGAGTTACTTACAGGTTCAGTTACATCATATTTTTTATCTTCAAGGTACTCAATTTCTGTTGGCTCGTCTGCCATCATTTCACCTAAAATATGAGCAGCCAGATATGTCGAAAATCTTGGTGGAACAGCATTACCAATCTGCCTGAACTTTTCATCAAATGTTCCCTCAAATATAAAGTTAGAAGGAAACCCTTGAAGTAAAGCAGCTTCTCTCACTGATAAGCCCCTATCTTGTTCTGGGTGGCTAAAGCGACCACTTGCTGGGTTTCTTGCATAGTTTGTGATTGTTATAGAAGGACGATCCCAATATAAACGACCATAAACATCCGAGAATCCTTTAACTTTGTCTAGACACTGAGGTCCAATTCCATGAGGACGATTCCCACCATTCTTCGGTACACTTGCAATGGTATCCACCGTTGATTTTTGATGTCTTGCAGTAACATGAAATGAGTCGTCCTCATTTGCGACTCCAGGTTCGATTGGAGGTAGGTATCCTATCGCATCCCTAACCGTCCGAACATTTTCTCTATCTAAAAACCCTTTAGGCATAAAAAATCTCTTTTTAGAGGCAATAACTAATGCTCTATATCGTGCTTGTGGAACGCCATATTCAGCCATGTTTACTATTGTAGCCCTTACAAAATATCCACTATCTTCCATCGTTTTTTTGAATTCCTGAAAGTTTCCCCAATACTTCTTTGCTAATAATTCAGGAACATTTTCCATAATAACAAAATCAGGTTTTATCTTAGCAGCTACTTTTGCAAAAGTACCTACTAGAGTATTTCTAATGTCATTATCATTCCTTAATTTCTTACTATGGGATGAAAAACCTTGACATGGCGCACAACCAATTAATACTAATGGATTCTTTTCATTAATATCGAACAAGTCATTCAGTTCCGAGTCATTTTTCATCACTAGTTCATTTATGTCTATATGTTTAGGTTTGATACCAAGATTAGCCTCATAGGTCATATTTGCTTTGATATCAATGTCCACTGCTCCTCGCTCTCTAAAAGAAGGAAGGACAGAGGTAATTGCCTTGAATCCTGTAGAAATCCCTCCGCAGCCAGAGAATAAATCAATAACATCTATAGATCCTCGATAGTCTAGTGCGTAGTTTATATTGTTAATTTCATTACTATATGCTAACCATGCTCCTACTAATCTTGCATAGTATCTTACATCTTCATTTTCTTTATCCATAGCAATCTTTTGATTGCTTCTAAAATTCTCTAAATCTTTGGTTTTAACTAGTTTTTCAATTCTATCTTTAATAGGAGAGAAAATATCCTTATTATTGACTGTACTCATTGTACTTAATCCCTCCATAAATGATTGGGTTGATTGGGTCTTAAAACGAACATTCGTTCTTTATTGATTTTACTACAATTATCTTTTTAAAGCATTGATAAAAACTCTATATTTATATTACGATCAGTTTTTATGAACCAGCTTTTGAATTATTTTCCAAATGCGAAACCCTACAATAAAAGTTTTACAGGGATTGTCTAATGTTGTACCAACAGAGTACAAAACCATTTTAAACATCAATTATTACATTACCATAGTAAACAATTTTCTGTCACTGAATTGGCTTTTCACTACTAGTCTCTTTAGAAGTAAACCTTGAACCAATTATTGTCTCAGGCTTTTGTCTTTTCAATAACGAATTTCACTACTTTTTGAAGAAGTACTTCTAATAAAATCGATATTTCATTAATTTACCGAAAAATATAATAATAGTGACGTGTCTCTATATCAACTATGTATTAATCCCATAGATACGGGTGGGTGCTTATGATGTGAAAAGTAGCCCCCCTGTGTTTGCTTACTCTGATAGTTTATCGTTTACAAATACTACTACTTGAGTTCATACACAAACTTTTGCTTACTCATGTTCATATATGAATTTTATTACAATATATCCCTAAAGGATTTGTACGTATTTTTTATTGTAATGTTATCTTCATCTTCACATTTGGTTCTAAAACTTCAGTTTTATATTCAGCCTTCACACCTTTTAACGTTTCTTCAACAAAATAAGTAATTTCATCAAGATAAAGTTCTTCATTTCGTTCTATAACAACTTCTCCTTCATCCTGTAATTTTATCAACGCTTTCCCAACTTCTCCTAAGATTCCATTCATTTAATTTCATCCTTTCAATTTTAAAGATATTCCTTAACTTGAGTTCCAACACTCAATAAATGTTAGTTAATTATGTCATCTGTTACCGTATTTCCTCTCTCTCTAACAAACTATACAAAGTTCCAGTTCCGATCGATAATGTCTTACATATGTATCTCACGGACTTACCTTCTTTATACCATTCTATAGCCTGCATTGCCTTTTCTGACTTCTTCCCACCTATTTCAACCTCAAACTTACGTCCTTTATATTTCCCCGCTTTCTTTGCTATCTCTATGCCCTCTCGCTGACGTTGTAGTGTTAATCCACGTTCCAGCTCCGCTAAGCTTCCAAAGATATTAAGTAAAAACTCATTCATCGGATTATCATTTGAAGTGTCTAACCATGACTCATTTAGCGACTTAAGAGAAGCACCTTTTTCTTTGATGCTCTCAACGATAGTTAGCAAGTCTTTAACTGAGCGGGATAGACGAGATATCTCATGAACTAGTACAACATCACCAACTTTCAGTTCGCTTAACATACGTTGAAGTTCTGGACGGTCTGTTCTTTTGCTACTCATTTTCTCTTCATAGAACACATTGCACCCTTCTGCTTTTAATGCTTTGCGTTGAAGAGCTGTAATCTGTCTTTCAGTCGATACTCTTATGTATGCTTTATTACTCATGTAACTGCCTCCGTCATTTTGTAGCTTTATAGTAGCTTTTATTTCAGTAACAGTCAAACGGTAACAAAATGAACATACGGAAACTCTTGACATTACCACGTTTGTAAAATGATTACAAACGTTACAGTATACGTACCCTCTATCAAACCAAATGTTTTTCGAATGACAAGGTAGAAAGAGGCTACCACTGGTAAACCTCTCTTTAGAACCAATATAATATTCCAATCTATGCTAGGATGGTGAATATTCCAAGTGAAAATCGCCGTTCTACGTTCTTTTTTATCTTATACGCATCTTTGATCCCATACTCTTTAATTAGGGGTCATTATTATGAAAGGGATGACTTTTACTTTTCTATACTTTATAATGTCATTAACTAATTAAATTTGTTTAATTCTTTGACTTGTAAGGGACGGCAATCCTTTACAAGTTTTTTTTCTGATTATCTTTGGAAAACTAAACTTATTCATATCTTCTTCTGTTATTCCCATTTCATCTTTTATCTTTTTGTTAGCGGAAACAATCTCTAAATCATAAATATCAATCATTTCACCAATACAACGCTTAAATTGCTGGGTCTTAAATTCTTGTTGACCCCTAAAGTAATACGGTATTTTACCAAGTACTTCTTTTTCAGTTGCCCATCCGTTCTGTTCTATTAACGTAAGTGTAGTAAAATGTATTTTTGATACTGTCTCTGTGTTCAAATCCTCAATTTCTTTTCCTTTGTCTTGAGGGAAAACTCTGTCTGCTTCCTGCCGCCCAAAAGTCCTCATAATTCCTTCATAGGAGATAGTCCTACCTGTACAACCCTGTTCTAACCAAACCTTACACATCTCATCAATTTGGCAAAAGAAATCATAAGTGTAAAGGGGTAATTCATAGGTACTACTTCTATATTGAAAGTGATTTTCTCTTTTGTTCCTTTTCTGGTTTAACAAAAGGTTTTCTGGTATTTCGGATTCTTCGAATTTTCTTGTTATCTTGAAAAGTGTTAAGAAATTCATTCTTGTTCCTGTAGCACTGGTGCTTCTACCGAAGTGTTTTGCTAGCGTTCTAATGCTATGGTAAAACACAATGCTTGGATCTGAATCATTGGTTATAAACTCTTTCGCTAAATCTAACAGCATGTACAAATCCTGTAAATGACCATATCTATTAAACACCTTGTGGAAATGGGGATGTATATCTTCTAGCTCATCAGACCTTATTAGTTCCTTATATATATCTACTGATTCCTTAAATTCCTTAACCGCTTCACTCTCGTAAACCTCTATTCTATAAAGTTCCAGCAAATATTTCTTTGCTTCTACTACAGAACATTTTAACAACTGCTGAACCACATGAAAGATTGTTCCTGCAAATGGATGACTTGTTGAATGACATTTATATAGCCAGTGACCATTACCTTTTTTAGATCGATAGATTGAAGCACTAGGATTACTCTCTTCATGAAAAATATCGATAACGTTACCTTGTGTTTCAAACCCCAAAAAAGCTCTTAAATTTTGTTTTTTTAGATAATCGAACACCTCATTGTTTGATAATGTTACTGGTTCTATATTAATCAGTTCTTGAAGCTTCTTTATGTTCCTATTCCTTATTAATTCAACATGATTAGAATGGATGGTGTTATGTGAAGCTTCGGGGTTCGTGTGAACCCTTGTGACGGACATATCTAGATTACTCTTTATGTCCTGCAAAGGGGTCTTATTAATTAACTCCTCTATCTCTAACCGATTTTCGTAGTTAAATTGAATAACTTTTTTACCACCAAAGAATAAACGACTTCCATCTCTACATGCCTGATCTGCATATGGATAGCGTTCAAACAAATCAGCCATAATGTTTTCAAAATCCATATAGGACGTTACTGGTTCATCTAATACAAAGACCACACGGAACTTATGATGTTCTTCTCTATGACTAAAAGTTGTATAAAGAAATGCAGCATTTTCTTGAAAAAAGTCATCTTCAAAAGCTTCATCTAAGGTCAAACCCTCATCAAAGTCTAAAGCAATTACCTGTTGGGATTCCCAGTTTGCTTTTGACCGTTTAACTTTTCCTTTTACCTGCTTAAAGGTTGCAGGTATAAAGGTTTTCCCCCTTGCTATTTCAGCTGCCATATTCTTCACGTTAACTTCTACAGGAGCATTTTGGATAATGCGGTTATTGAGCGCACCAATTTCATACCCATGTGGTTTTGACGAATACTCAACTTTATCTAGTATTATGTTCATCAATGTTATCCTCACTGTGCTGTTTAATATATTCTCGTACATATTCAGTGAATTGTTCATTATTTCTAAGGAATGAAAGAGTATCAATTAAAGCTTTAATTTTTTCTACCTCTTCCTTCTCGAATAAGTTATTTAATGAAGTTACAATGTTTAAATAGTTTTCACCGATAGAATACTGTAAACCATCCATATAATCCGTGTCGTATAGATTCATTGTTACTCTCTTTATTTCCATTTCTCTTTCCTTAATTTCAAGTAACATTTGTCTATCTTCTGCGTGAGGGTCAGATGGCACAGGTATTCCATAGAAATCATCCTCCACTTCTACTGAATCTCTGTCTGACAGATATTTGGAACGAGCTATTTCAATATCTATTTCATCTACACTATCCATTGCTTTTTGAAATAATTCCTTATCTACATACCTAAACTCTGGAATTTCCGTCAACTGGTCAATCCTTTCTTTTGGAATCTTTCTTTTTCCCTTTAACCAGTCATAGACGGTTTGTCTACTTACGCCAATTTTTTGAGCTATTTGATTGGCATTCAAATTAAATACGTTAATAGCTTTTTCTAATCCAATGATAATGATCACCTCTAATTAAATTTTGACTTACAAATGTAAGTCTGTATAAAGAGAATACCATGACTTACATTTGTAAGTCAATACTTGATGTGAATTTTTCTAAAAGAAATGCAAATGTCAAAACCATACATAGTAACAGTTGAAAAATCTTATACTTTTTTATAATCAAAATGAAACCCGCCTCGTATCGGATATTTTTAACACTGTATCGTGTGGACTAACCTACTACCCCTATTCTCCCAAAGTAAGTGGGGAAAATATGTGATAAATACCGCCCCCTCTTATACAAGAAAGAGCAGCCACAATAACAACCCCAATAGTTTCAATCATCACGTCATTGATACAATACGTTTTTTGCCAAGAAAGGGGTATTCATTGGATTCAACAAATAACTACAAATTCATCAAAGGACTAGATTTTGTTGCCAATTCTAAAATTTCCTCTGTTTCTAGACCTTGTAAATAACGCTTAGTAACTTGAATATTTTCATGCCCCGCAATCCTTGAACAGCTATATAAGTCTAGTCCATTCCTCAAGTTAGATTGAATAGAGAAGTGTCGTAACGTGTGGGGGCTACATCTAATATCTTCTCTTACACTAGCTTTCATACCTGCCTTTCTAACAACATTCTGAATTTGAACACCTGTCAAAGGTCTTCCGTTCCTCGATAAGAAATAATTTCCATGCTCTAATTTCTTATTTTTAAAATAGCCTTCTTTTATCCGCTCATATCTAATCATATACTTCTTCAACATCAAGCTAATCGGAACATAACGCCACTTTGCTCCTTTACCAAACACCCTAATATTTGTCTCATTCATCCACCCTGACTGTACATTGATTAACTCTGTCATCCTTATCCCTGTATCGACAAACATAGCAATAATGACCTTATTACGTGCGTTTAAGTAACTTTTAAAGTCATAGATCTCAATCATCTTAGCAACTTCTTTATCCGTAAAAGTTTTTATAACGACTTTGTCTTCTTTTAACAGTTTTATCTTAGCAAGCACATTATGACTGACGTATTCCTCACTAACTAAATAACCATAGAATGCTCTCATAGATTTAATTATGGTGTTGATGTAGTTTGATTTGTTTCCTATTTCTAATTGATATTGAACAAACCTCTTAATGTGTAAAGAGGAAACATCCTCAATATCAGAAATCTCATGTTGTTTATCCAAGAAAATAATCAATTGATCGATATTGTATTTGTACGTCTCTATCGTCCGCTTAGAATAGTTCTTAATCTGTAAATCAAATGAAAACTCCTTCAATAGATCCTTTATTAACATAAAAAAACCTCCCAATTAATGTGGATTACCACATATAAATAGGAGGTTAAAAGCAATAAACTGTACGACTAAGTTCATGTTTTTGTATGACACAACTCAAGCCCTACGAACTAGTCTTGTACGACTTAATTCAACCCTTTATAACTCAAAATAATTACTTTTTCAAGTTATAGAAAGATTTCAAGCCGCCATATACAGCCAAGTCACCAAGCTGATCTTCGATGCGAAGAAGTTGGTTGTATTTAGCGATACGGTCCGTACGGGACATGGAACCGGTTTTGATTTGTCCTGCGTTTGTTGCAACGGCGATATCAGCGATCGTTGCATCTTCCGTTTCACCTGAGCGGTGGGAAACGACTGCAGTGTAGCCTGCGCGTTTAGCCATTTCAATTGCATCAAACGTTTCGGTCAGTGTACCAATTTGGTTCACTTTGATCAGGATGGAGTTACCGATGCCTTTTTCGATGCCTTCAGCCAATTTTTTCGTGTTCGTTACGAAAAGATCGTCACCAACAAGCTGAACTTTAGAACCGATGCGTTCCGTTAGAAGCTTGTGGCCATCCCAGTCATTTTCATCCAGGCCGTCTTCGATGGAGATAATAGGGAATTCATTCACTAGCTCTTCATAGAAAGCAACCATTTCTTCGGATGTAACACCATTGCGGCCTTCGCCTGCAAGATCATATTTGCCTGTTTCTTTGTTATAGAATTCAGATGAAGCCACGTCCATGCCAAGGTAGATATCTTCGCCTGCTTTGTAGCCAGCTTTTTCAATTGCCTCGATGATGACTTGAAGCGCTTCACGGTTTGAACCAAGGTTTGGCGCAAAGCCGCCTTCATCGCCGACTGCCGTATTCAAGCCTTTGGCTGAAAGGACAGATTTCAAGGCATGGAATACTTCTGCACCCATACGAACTGCTTCTTTGAAGCTAGGAGCTCCTACAGGAAGGATCATGAATTCCTGGAAGTCAACATTGTTATCGGCATGTGATCCGCCGTTAATGATGTTCATCATTGGAGTCGGAAGTTGTTTCGCATTGAACCCACCAAGGTAACGATACAATGGTAATCCAGAAAATTCCGCAGCGGCATGGGCAGCAGCCATTGATACGCCAAGGATTGCATTGGCTCCCAAGTTACCTTTGTTTTCAGTGCCATCCAATTCAATCATAGTAAGGTCAAGACCTGCTTGGTTCGTTACATCCAAACCGATGACAGCTTCAGCAATGATATCATTTACATTATCGACTGCTTTTTGTACCCCTTTACCCAGGTAGCGAGATTTATCCCCGTCACGAAGCTCAACCGCTTCGTGTTCTCCTGTTGAAGCACCTGATGGTACGATTGCACGTCCGAAGTATCCGGACTCTGTTTGGATTTCTACTTCTATTGTTGGGTTACCACGTGAATCTAGCACTTCGCGTGCATATACATGTTCGATGTACGGCATTATAAATCTCTCCTTTTCCTATTCACAATTTTATTTAGATAATAGGGATTCCCCTGTCATTTCAACAGGTTTTTCGACTCCAAGCAAATCAAGCATCGTTGGAGCTAAATCGCCTAAGATACCACCTGTTCTTAATGTTACCTGATTTTTAGTGATAATGACAGGAACGGGATTCGTAGTATGGGCTGTCATCGGGTTGCCTTCTAGCGTTACCACTTCATCAGCATTCCCATGGTCAGCGGTGATGATCGCTGTACCGCCTTTTGAGACGATTAAATCGACAATCCTGCCTAGGCATTCATCCACTGTTTCAATCGCTTTAATGGTAGGCTCAAGCATCCCTGAATGACCGACCATATCCGGGTTGGCAAAATTCAAGAGAATGGCATCAAAACGGTCAGCCTCAATTTGTTCCACCAATGCATCCGTCACTTCATAAGCACTCATTTCCGGTTGTAAATCATATGTAGCGACTTTCGGAGAATTAATTAAAATCCTCTCTTCACCAGGAAACTTCTCTTCACGTCCGCCGCTCATGAAAAACGTCACATGCGGATATTTTTCAGTTTCGGCGATACGAAGCTGGGTAAGCTGGTTTTGGGAAAGTACTTCCCCTAATGTATTATCAAGATTTGTCGGATTAAATGCAACATATCCGTCAACTGTTTCTGAAAAATGTGTCAAGCAGACAAAATGGAGATGCTTCGGATGTCCAGGACCGCGGTCAAATGAGCGGAAATCCTCATTCGTGAACGTATTGGAAATCTGGATCGCCCGGTCTGGACGGAAGTTATAAAAGATTACGGCATCATCATCTTTAATCGTTGCCACCGGTTTACCGTCTTCCGCCGTTATGACTGAAGGTATCACGAACTCGTCGAAAATTCCATGTTCATACGAATCCTCGACACATTCCATCGCAGAAGAGTAAGCAGGGCCATCACCATACACCATTGAACGGTAGGATTTCTCCACACGTTCCCAGCGCTTATCACGGTCCATCGAATAATATCTTCCAGAAATGGTCGCAAACTGACCAACACCGATTTCCTTCATTTTCGCTTCCGCTTCCTTAATATAACCCTGTGCCGTTTTCGGTCCGACATCACGGCCATCTAAAAATGCATGTACATATACATTTTTAACTCCTTCTTTAGCGGCCAATTTCAAAAGGGCATACATATGATCGATATGACTATGCACGCCGCCATCTGAAAGAAGACCGAAAAGATGAAGGTCCGTGCCTTTTTTCTTGGTATGGCTCATGGCATCGACCAAAGTTGGGTTTTGTGCAAACTCACCTTCACGTATTGCCAGGTTCACACGGGTCAGGCTTTGATAAACGATCCGTCCTGCCCCGATATTCAAATGGCCCACTTCCGAGTTCCCCATTTGACCGGCAGGCAAGCCGACCGCTTCCCCGCTTGCAGTTAAATGGGAGTGCGGATACTGTTCCCAATATCGGTCAAAGTTCGGTTTTTTCGCATGAAAAACAGCATTGCCCTTTTCTTCGTTACGGCAGCCAAAACCGTCTAAGATGATAAGTGCCACAGGCGACTTACTCATAGTGACCAGCCTCCAGCAATTGTAAAAATGAATCGGATTTCAAGCTAGCACCGCCAACCAATGCACCGTCTATATCAGGTTGTGCCATGTACTCTTTAATATTCTCAGGTTTTACACTGCCACCGTACTGAATGCGGATGGCTGCAGCAGCTTCATTTGAAAATTTGTCGGCAACGACTGAGCGGATATGCGCACAAACTTCGTTAGCATCTTGAGCAGATGACGATTTTCCTGTTCCAATCGCCCAAATCGGCTCATAAGCAATAACGGCTTGTTTCAATTGATCGAAAGATAATCCTGCTAGGCCTTTCTCAATCTGGCTGCCTACGAAATCATTCGTTTCGCCAGCTTCCCTTTGCTCAAGTGTTTCACCGCAGCAAACGATCGGGGTCAACTTGTGGGCAAAAGCGGCATGAGCTTTTTTATTAACGGCTTCATCCGTTTCGTTGAACATTTCCCTGCGCTCAGAATGACCAAGTATGACGTAGGATACCCCAAGATCAGCCAAGGCGATTGGGCTGATTTCTCCTGTGAAAGCACCGCTTTCTTCAAAGTGCATGTTCTGTGCCCCGATTTTCACATCGGTTCCTTTTGCTGCTTGAACGAGCTGATCCAAAAATAAAGCTGGAGCACATACAACCGTATCGATTACATCTTGCTTCGGAATCAAATTGCTCACTTCTTCTAAAAAGGCAGTCGCTTCAGATAGTGTTTTATTCATTTTCCAGTTTCCTGCAATAATCGGTTTACGCATTTGGTTTCTCATCCCTTCTAATGTTGAAATATGTAACGGTTCAATCTTATTTATCGTTCAAGGCTACAACGCCAGGCAACTCTTTGCCTTCCATGAACTCAAGAGATGCACCGCCGCCAGTTGAAATATGGGACATCTTTTCTGCCAGTCCAAACTTTTCTGCAGCTGCGGCCGAATCCCCACCACCAACAATGCTGTACGTATCATTTGCTTCCGCCAAGGCTTGAGCAACGGTTTTCGTTCCATTCGCAAATTTATCGAACTCGAATACACCCATTGGTCCATTCCAAATGACAAGCTTGGAACTTTTGATTACATCCGCAAATAATTCACTTGTTTTTGGTCCGATATCAAGAGCCATTTTATCACTTGGAATAGCATCGATATCGACATTATCCGTCTCTGCATCAGGTGAAAATTCAGCAGTTACGACTGCATCGATAGGCAAGTGAAGTTTTACGCCTTTTTCTTTTGCACTTTCGATGAAAGATTTGGCCAATTCTATTTTGTCTTCTTCCAATAAAGAATTACCGATTTCATGACCTTGCGCTTTAATGAATGTGTAACCCAATCCACCACCAATGATCAAGTGATCGACTTTTTCCAAAAGGTTTTCGATAACGCCTATCTTATCCTTTACTTTTGCTCCGCCAATTATAGCTGTAAAAGGACGTTCTGGGTTGGATAGGGCTTTTCCAAGTACAGAAAGCTCTTTTTCCATCAGCAATCCAGCAACGGCCGGGAGATGGTGAGCTATTCCTTCAGTTGAAGCATGTGCACGGTGCGCAGCTCCGAATGCATCGTTAACATAAACATCAGCCAGTGCCGCAAATGACTTCGCCAATTCTTGATCGTTCTTCTCTTCTCCTGGATAGAAACGAACGTTTTCCAACAACAGGATCTCGCCATTTTGCATGTTTTCAATGATTGATTGAACGGTCTCGCCGTATGCTTCTTCTGCCTTTTGCACATCTTTGCCGCTAAGTTCGCTTAGTCTTTCCGCAACAGGTGCTAAACGCAATTCTTCTACGACTTGTCCTTTAGGACGGCCAAGATGGCTGGCTAAGATGACTTTTGCGCCTTGTTCTGTCAAATAGGAAATCGTCGGCAGTGCAGCCTTGATTCTCGTATCATCCGAAATCTTTCCGTCCTGCATCGGCACGTTGAAATCAACACGGCAAAATACGCGTTTCCCCTTTAATTCAATATCTTTAATTGACTTTTTATTCATAATCCAAGAACCTCCTTAGATATTGTTATCATATTTTTGATTCTTTTAGCCAAAAAGGGAGAGGGTAAATTTCCCAACTCCCCTTTTCTCTTTTTCATTATAGTCGGTTTCCAGGAAATTATCCAAAAACAAGAAATGTAAACGCTTGACTGATTAATGACTTACTAATAATATCATCTTCTGCCAAGTTTTTTTAGAGCTGTGATAAAAAAAACCTCACCTTGGTGAGGTTTTTTTATTATTCTAATTACAATCCTTTTTTAGCCAAATAGTCGATCAAATCAACAACACGGCTTGAATATCCTGTTTCATTATCATACCAAGATAATACTTTAACCATGTTTCCTTCCATTACCATTGTGGAAAGGGCATCGATTGTAGATGATGATGGGTTACCGTTATAGTCAGTTGATACTAGCGGAAGTTCGCTGTACTCAAGGATTCCTTTTAATTCACCTTCAGAAGCCTTTTTGAATGCTGCATTAACTTCTTCAACTGTTGTGTCTTTTTCAAGTTCAGCAACAAGGTCGACAACAGACACGTTTGGAGTAGGTACACGCATTGCCATACCATTCAATTTCCCTTTAAGTTCAGGAAGGACAAGTGCAACAGCTTTTGCTGCCCCAGTTGTTGTAGGAATGATATTCTCAGCAGCTGCACGTGCACGACGGTAATCTTTATGAGGCAAATCAAGGATTTGCTGATCATTTGTATAAGAGTGAACAGTAGTCATCATACCGCGTTTGATTCCGAATTGTTCATGAAGAACTTTAGCAAATGGAGCTAAGCAGTTCGTTGTACAAGAAGCATTAGAGATTACATGGTGGTTTGCTGCATCATATTTGTCTTCGTTTACACCCATGACGATCGTGATATCTTCATCAGATGCAGGAGCAGAGATGATTACTTTTTTCGCGCCAGCTTCTAAATGCTTAGCTGCATCCGCACGTTTTGTGAAACGTCCAGTAGATTCCACAACTACTTCTACTCCCAGTTCACCCCATGCTAATTGTGCAGGATCACGTTCAGCCAATACTTTTACTTTGTGACCATCAACAACAAGGTAATCCCCATCAACTGCTACTTTTTCATTAAGAGATCCATGAATTGTATCGTATTGAAGAAGGTGCGCTAACATATTAGCATCCGTTAAGTCGTTAATAGCAACAATCTCTACCCCAGGATTACTCAATGCTGCACGAAATACATTACGTCCAATACGTCCAAAACCATTAATACCAACTTTTACTGCCATGAAAAATTCCTCCTTTTAAGTTCGCAAATATATTAAGGGGTGTAATTCCCCTGAATTAACTCTTGTGCCGCAGCTTCATCCGTGATCAAAACGGTCGATGAAGGTGCGCCTTTCATGTAGGAACGGATAGCCTTTGCTTTAGTTTTGCCACCTGCCACAGTTATCACTCGCTTTTCAGGGCTAAGATCATCTAACTGGATGCCGACTGTCAAAACTTTATGAACAACTTTGCCGTTTTCATCGTAGTAATAACCGAATGCCTCTCCTACAGCATTTCCATCTAACAGCTTCTTTAACATTTCTGGCGAAGAATTTCTTCTCTCTGCCATCGCCATGGCATCACCGATTCCATGAATGATCATATCGGCAGACTTGATTTGGGAAATCACTTCTTTAATTGCAGGTTCCTTCTGAAATGATGCATAAACCTCACCGCTTAATTGATCGGGTACATATAACACTCTGTAGGAGGCTTGTGCCTTTTGTGCCATTTTTTCGACAATCGTATTGGCCTGATTCTGCACCGCTTCACCAATTCCCCCGCGGGCTGGGACAAATGTCAATTTCCTGGATGCTTCATCAGGTGACAACGAATTAGCCACTTCGGCCATTGTCGATCCGCCAGTAACCGCAATGATATTCTTTGAGTTCCATTCTCGTTTCATACGGTTTGCACAAGCTTTACCCAATTCTTTTTTCACCCATGGGGTTTCATCACAATTTCCTGAGACAATTATGACTTCATCCACTTGTAACAAATCCTGCAATTGCTTTTCCATTATGTCTATACCCATTACTTCACGCATTATTCCTTCTAACTTATCCAGGATTTCAATCCCTTCATCAGTCAGCGTCATGCCAGAGCTGAAGATGTTAACCAGGTTCTGACTTTTCAGAAAATCAACCTCGCCTCTAAGCGTCCGCTCTGTCAAATTAAGGCTCACGGACAGACTGCGCCTTCCAACCGGCTGCATCATTTTGATATAACGCAGGATATCATATCTTTTTTGCATAACCAAAAGGAAATCGGGCAATAATTTTCTTTGTACCTCGAGTAATGTACGCATATTTAAAACTCCTAAAAAGTTAAGTTGGACATTTAACGTCCCGCGTAGTCATTTTCTGTCCCACTTAAAACAAAAAAATATTCCTGCTACATATTTTATTCTAGCAGGAACGGAATGTTTCTTCAAATGATTTGAAAAATTATTTTTCCAAAAGCCTATTTAGAGCTGATTTATCAACGTTTCCGAACTGAACGATTTCATCTTTCCATTCAACGACAGGAATCATCAGCCCGAATCTCTCAAGCAAATCATCATCGGTATGGATATCGATTTCCTTATAGCCTATGCCTGACTCCACTTTCACTTCTTCGAGTACCTGCTTGGCTTTATCACATAACGGGCATTTATCCCTACTATATAAAACAAACGCGTTCGTTTCCAAAACCACTCATCCTTTTCAGTCATATCTTTTTCGTTTAGATGAAGAAGGGATCCCTAATTGTTCCCGGTACTTGGCAACGGTTCGGCGTGCCAGGATAATTCCATGCTCTTCCTTCAGCCGTTCTGCCAAGTCTTGATCCGAAAGCGGCTTTTGTTTATTTTCCCCATTGATGGCTGCCTGGAGGCTCTTTTTCGCTTGCATGCCCGACATATCCTCATCAAGGCCGACCGACTGTAAAGAAGTAGTGAAAAATATCCGCATCTCTATCGTGCCAAATGGTGTCTGTACGTACTTCCCCTTAACCGCCCGGCTCACTGTGGACTCATGTATGCCAAGTTCGTCTGCGATTTCTTTCATCGTCATCGGCTTCAAATAGTTCAGGCCATGATGAAAGCACGCCGGCTGTTTTTCGACGATGCACTGAATGACCTTCAATATCGTTTCTTTTCTCTGTTGGATTCCCCTGGAGATCCATTGGTATTCCTGCCACTTATCCTGGATAAACCGCTGAACTCCCTGATCCTTATGGCTCTTCATTCGGTTTAAATACCCTTTATCCACATTAAGATTGGGTGTGTTACCATCATAATTCCCGACAAGCAGCATGCCATCCCGAACTTCCACGACCACATCCGGCACTATATAAGACGGTTTTTCCTGAAAAAAGAGTGATGCCGGACGCGGGTTCAACGTCTGGACATAATCAAAGACCTCTTGAATCTCCTTCAGTGTAACACCGATTTTCTTACTTAGGTCTTTCCAGCGCTTTTCAGCAAAATCGAGGAAATGGTTTTCTATGATCGATTCTGCCAGCAGATTCTCCCCTTCTGCTTTCACTTGGAGCAAAAGGCACTCTTGAAGATTCCTCGCTCCGATGCCATGCGGTTCGAGTTCCTGTAAAATCGAGAGACACTCTTCCAAAACGGCCGGAGATATGCCTGGGATGCATATATCATCCAGCTGAGTCCTTAAGTAACCGTTTTCATCAAGGTTATGAATTAATAGAAGCATTGCCTTTTGCTGCTCACCGGAAAACTGCTGGTGATTCACTTGGGACATGATATGCTGTTCCAGCGATATGGTATCTTCACTGATCTGTTCAATCCAATAGTTGGCATCATACGTATTTTTAAGAGTCCGTTTACCTTTTTTGCGGTCAAAAGTTGGCTGAAATAAAGAAGATGTTGGCTGATCTATTGACAGTAATGGGTTCTCCACCATTTTATTTTCTAAAAAAGCCGATAGCTCCTGCGAGGAGTATTGCAGCAATGTAATAGCTTGCATGAGCTCCTGGGTCATTGCCATCTTTAATGTTTGCTGTTGAAAAAGTCCTGCTTTCATATTCATACTCATCGATTCATCCCTCCCCCACTCCATTTTACATTATCAGGAGAAAATTCTACACAAAAACCCATGAAAACGCTTACGATTTTTTCTGAATAGTTTATTTGTTTTAAATACTATATGTTAGAAACGCAAATTAAACAACTACTTTTATTGAAAAATCACCATTTTTCAATAGTGTGGGCGAATATTTTCAAGACAGGACCGACATTACAGGATTCGATGGAATATTACGGAAAATGAGCAAATTCGGCAAAAATTTTAACTCTCCTAAAAATGACCAATAAAAAATCCCCCACTTTATTAAGCAGAAGATTGGTAATGCCCTCGGCAGGAATCGAACCTGCATTTCAAGCTTCGGAGGCTTGCGTTCTATCCGTTGCACTACGAGGGCGTAATAGAAAATATGTTTTCAACAGACTTCATTATATGATAGAATTCCCTCCTTTGCAAGGGTTATCAGGTTTAAAACTTTATCATTTGGGTATTATGGGTAATGTGGAAATTCATCCCTGTGCGGCATAATATATAAAACATTCTATCAGGAAGGAGCCTTAGCCAGAAAATTGTCGAACAAATTATCCATAATAGGGTTTGTTTTGTTTGACCTAAATTGACCAAAAAGTGTATCATACATACATAAAGAATTTAAATGATTCTCTTAATCGAAGGAGGAAATGAACATGAATTTAATTCCTACAGTTATCGAACAAACAAGTCGTGGGGAGCGTGCCTACGATATTTACTCCCGTTTATTAAAAGACCGGATCATTATGCTAGGAAGTGCAATTGACGATAATGTTTCCAACTCCATTGTTGCTCAATTACTATTTTTAGAAGCGGAAAATCCTGAAAAAGATATCACTCTATACATCAACAGCCCTGGCGGAAGCATCACTTCCGGTATGGCCATTTACGATACTATGCAATATATCAAACCTAATGTTTCGACAGTATGCATCGGTATGGCCGCTTCCATGGGTGCTTTCCTATTGGCCGCTGGCGAAAAAGGCAAACGTTATGCATTGCCAAACAGTGAAGTCATGATTCACCAACCACTTGGAGGAGCTCAAGGTCAAGCTACGGAAATTGAAATTGCTGCCCGCCGTATCCTTCACTTGAAAGATAAACTGAACCAAATCTTGGCAGAACGTACGGGACAACCTATCGAAGTCCTTCAAAGAGATACGGAACGTGATAACTTCATGACTTCCGAAAGAGCTCTTGAATATGGCTTGATTGACAAAGTCATCACGCGCAGCGTTCTTGATGATAAAAACTCTAAGTAATCCTGCAACAAAAGAAAGGCTCCGGACATCGCCATAAGCGACTTCCGGAGCCTTTTTTCCATGATAAAAGAAAAGGATGCACATTTAGGCATCCCCTTTTTTATCCCTCTTGCTGTACGAACTCTTCCAATGCTTCCAATGCTTCTTTTTCATCGCGTCCTTCGATGATTAACTTCACGGACACACCAGAACTGATGGCAAGGCTCATTAATCCCATTATACTTTTTGCATTCACTTTCTTTCCTTCTTTTTCAAGAAAAACATCTGAATGAAAGCGGTTAGCTTCTTGTACAAAAAGAGCCGCCGGCCGAGCTTGCAAACCCGTTTTCAATTTTACCTCAACTTGTTTCTCCACCATCTTGATCTCCCCTGTTAGCTTTATTTTTTCGCAGCAATAGCCTCTCCCCCACGGAGCCTGTCAGCTATTTCATCAATCTTTCGCAATCGGTGATTAATCCCGGACTTACTGATGGTTCCCCCGGATACCATTTCCCCAAGTTCCTTTAAGGTTATATCCTGAAACGCTATCCTAAGCTCCGCTATTTCCCGAAGCTTATCCGGTAAAATGCTAAGTCCTACCGTATCCTCGATATAATGGATATTTTCAACCTGGCGCAATGATGCCCCGATCGTTTTGTTCAAATTGGCTGTTTCACAATTCACAAGCCGATTCACTGAATTACGCATATCACGGACAATCCGTACATCCTCGAACCTTAATAAAGCTGAATGGGCGCCAACTATACTTAAAAACTCGGCAATCTTTTCGGCTTCTTTCAAATAAATGATGTACCCCTTCTTGCGTTCAAGTGTCTTGGCCTTCAAGCCAAACTTATTCATTAGCTCACAAAGTGCATCATTGTGCTCTTTATAAAGTGAGAAAATCTCAAGGTGATAGGAAGACGTTTCCGGATTGTTTACCGAACCCCCTGCAAGAAATGCACCTCTTAGATAAGAACGCTTACAGCATTTCTTCCCAACAATAGTATCGGATATTTCATGGAGAATTTCAAAGCCATCGCCTAAAATTTCCAAATCGGTTAAAACCCGCTGCCCTCCGGATGACATCCTGACAATATATACATTGTTCTTTTTAAGCTTCATCTTTTTACGGACCAACAGCTCGACCTGGACCTCATAACTTTTTTTCAGCAGCGTATAAATCCTTCTGGCAATCGCAGCATTCTCAGTTTGAATATCCACAACAAGCTTCCGATTAGAAAATGAAAGGGATCCGTTCATCCGGATAAGCGCACACAATTCCGCTTTACCGCAGCAATCCTTTCCCTCTAATGTTGTAAGCTCTTTTTTTGTTTCTGAAGCAAAAGACATCCATTTCACCCCCAATCGAACGCAGGTAATCTATTTTTATCAATCAAAAAGCCGTCCCCGCTTATATCTACGGTTCTATGTGGCTTTTTGTTTCATTTACAAGCATATTATAAAGCAAATCCGCCACTTTTTTCGTATCATGGCGTATTACATTCCCTTCATAGCTGAAAATGCGTTCTTGTATGATTTCAAGACCCATCATTTTTAAGCTTTCCACATCATACATGACCGGTTT
This sequence comes from Peribacillus sp. AS_2, assembly GCF_026891895.1. Taxonomy (NCBI): domain Bacteria; kingdom Bacillati; phylum Bacillota; class Bacilli; order Caryophanales; family Bacillaceae; genus Peribacillus; species Peribacillus sp. AS_2. The sequence goes on along the minus strand of NZ_JAPTGA010000001.1, from coordinate 336,135 downwards.
GGCATATTCAGCTTGATAGCGCTGCTGAATCTCGGTTGGTATTTCCTCATTATTAACAAGTATCCTGTCAATATATGCATTTCCCATATGGTCATATATCGCTTTTATATGATCACTCGCGCTATAATCCAGAGTCTCGCCGGCTTGTGTCATCAAATTGCAAATGTACACCTTCTTCGCCTTGGAACGGGCAACCTCTTCTCCTAAACCAGGGACAAGTAAGTTAGGCAGAATGCTAGTATATAGGCTTCCTGGACCTATGACTATAAGATCTGCCTGCTTGATTTCCTGGAGAGTTTCACTAAGCGGCTTTATATGATGAGGAGACAGGAACACTTTTTTTATTTTCTTTCCTGAGAAGGGAATCTTGGACTCTCCTGTAACAATCGTGCCGTCATCCATCTCTGCATGGAGAACCACACTTTGATTCGCAGCCGGAAGCACTTTACCGCGGACATTAAGGAATTTACTCATTTCCTGGATCGCATGGACGAAATCCCCGGTCAGCGAAGTCATTGCCGCAAGTATCAAATTCCCAAGCGAATGGCCGGACAACTCATTTTTACTTTGAAAGCGATGCTGAAACATTTGTTCAACAAGGGGCTCTACATCCGATAACGCAGCCAGCACGTTACGAATATCACCCGGAGCGGGAATATCCATATCTTCGCGAAGGCGGCCTGAACTTCCACCATCATCAGCTACCGTTACGATTGCCGTTATATCCACCGGATGCTTCTTTAACCCTCTCAACAAAACAGGAAGGCCGGTTCCTCCACCGATGATCACAACCTTAGGCTGTTTCTTTTTATCTAACATCTGCTTTCCCCTTACTTTTTTCGATATCGCGATGTGATACTTGAACCCTGTAATCCTTTTTGAAGTGGTTTGAAATATACTCCGTCAATGCTACAGAACGATGCTGGCCGCCTGTACACCCAATCGCAACAACAAGCTGCGCTTTCCCTTCACGTTTATAATACGGAAGCATGAAAGCGAGCAGATCGGTCACTTTTTCCAAGAATTTTTGCGTTTCACTCCATTTTAAAACGTAACTAGACACTTCCTGTTCCAAGCCAGTCCTTGGCCTCATATGGTCAATATAATATGGATTTGGCAGGAACCGTACATCAAATACAAGGTCGGCATCTATCGGCAGACCATGCTTGAACCCGAACGACATGACATTGACTGTAAAACCGACACTTTTATCAGCAGAAAACTCCGAAGCGATTTTCTCCCTCAATTCGCGCGGTTTCAGTTGGGAAGTATTAAAGATCAACTGGGCCCTTCCCTTCAATTCGTCCAAAAGTTCCCGTTCCATTTTAATGCCTTCCAATGGCCGGCCTAATGGAGCAAGGGGATGGGTCCTTCTCGTTTCCTTATATCTGCGTACCAAGGAATCATCATCAGCTTCAAGAAAAAGGATTCTTGGTGATACTGCAGCTGCATCCGATAAATTATCCAGTGCAAGAAACAAGGAATCAAAAAATTCCCTCCCCCTTAAATCCATGACAAGAGCCACTTTATTCATCTTATTCCCGGAGTCCTTCATTAACTCCAAAAACTTTGGCAACAGCGTGGGCGGCAAATTATCGACGCAAAAAAAGCCGAGGTCTTCAAAACTTTGAACCGCCACTGTCTTACCTGCTCCGGACATTCCGGTAATGATGACCAATTGCGTTTCACTCATCTGCCCTGTACTCATAGTTTCTCCGCCCCCATGTATAGCAATCTTTTTTATCTCTAAAAATTAACCTGGATCTAACCGGTAAGAAAGCAGCTTGAACTCAGGCGTGTAGGTAAAGGTTCCATAGATGATACCACTGCCATGAACCATATAATCCAGGATGTGAAAGTCACCTTCAGCCATCATCAGCTTTTTAACATCTTCAACCGGATGCCAGCTAAGTTCCCCTTCTTCACAAACATCCACATTTATACCATCGGAATCCGTTGCAAAGAAAGTGAACATCATCCATTCTGATAAAACTTTATCTCCGTCCTTCATGATGAAGGTGAAAATACCTTTGATGGAAGGGTTTTTTAAATAAACGCCCGTTTCTTCGCGATATTCCCTAATGCAAGCATCGCGAACAGATTCCCCAGGTTCCATCTTGCCGCCTGGAGCTACCCACCATCCGCGTCTAGGCTTTTTCAATAAGAGGATTTGGTTATCTCTGATCAATACACAGTTTGTGACACGTTGCACGTTCTTCACCTCGATTGGCTCTGCTCGACTAATAGAAACCTTCACCCCCCGTGTTGAAGAGATTCAGTTTATATCCTTAAACCGCCGCAAGATATCCATTTGGCGATCTACAAATGCTAATAGTTCAAACAAGTTGTATTTTTCATCTTCTTACCATTATGAAAGATATATATATGTTTAGTATATCTTATCATTATACTATTTTTAAAATAAGCTAACAATAAAGTAAACTTCCTGCATTGGGGGAATCTTCAATCGCAAGGAATCACATAGGTAAGCCTTTATCCTGCTTACCTCCTATTCTTCTCCACTTTCGCTTCCTAAATGCAAAGGAATGACTTGTTTCACATTAAAAACCGCTGGGTACATCCTAAAAATTGGAACTAAAGATATAGTCTCAAAGCAGGAAAACAAAAAAAAAGACACAGAAACTTATTCTGTGTCCTTAAACGTTTATAATTAAAGGGGGTCAACTTCTATCCCCTACTATACCGAATCATTATTTCACGCATGTTACAACCTCGTTAAAACGGAATTACGATTGTATATTCTTGTGAAATCAAGCCTTTGGCTGCAACTTTTCTTGAAGTTCCTCAACAAAATGCTGAGCGGATTGGGCGGCAATGCTTCCATCGCCTGTAGCTGTAACGATTTGGCGCAATGTTTTTTCACGAACATCACCTGCAGCGAAAATACCAGGTACGCGTGTTTCCATCCGATCATTCGTTTCAATATAGCCTGTTGAGTTCAAGATGCCCAAGTTTTCAAATGGTTTCGTTAGCGGAAGCATTCCGATATAAATGAATACACCGTCTGCGTCCATCACTGTCTCTTCTCCGTTTTCAGTGGAAACTAGTGTGACACCGCCGACCTTGCCGCCTTTTTCATTGATTTCCTTCAAAGTGTGATTCCAGATGAAGTTAATTTTCTCATTGGCAAATGCACGATCTTGAAGAATCTTTTGAGCACGAAGTTCGTCACGTCTGTGAACGATCGTCACTTTCGAAGCAAAGCGGGTTAAGTACACACCCTCTTCAACAGCAGAGTCTCCGCCGCCGATAACGAACAGTTCTTTTTGCTTGAAGAATGCACCATCACAAACTGCACAATACGATACACCGCGGCCGCCCAATTCTTTTTCGCCAGGAACGCCGATTTTCTTGTATTCGGCACCAGATGAAATGATGATTGAACGTGCTTTGAATTCCTTTGAACCGGCTTTGATCGTTTTATACTCTTCACCGTCGATGATTTCCTTAACATCCCCATAGGCATACTCCGCACCGAATTTCTTTGCATGGTCAAACATTTTCGTTGAAAGTTCAGGTCCGAGTATAGTGTCGAATCCAGGATAATTTTCTACTTCCTCCGTATTGGCCATTTGCCCGCCCGGTACCCCGCGTTCTAACATCAATGTTGAAAGGTTCGCACGTGATGTATAGACAGCCGCCGTCATCCCTGCAGGACCAGCTCCAATAATAACAACGTCATAAATTTTTTCAGACATGTTTTCACTCCTCCATATTCCATTACAAATGGAACCTTCACTACGGTTAGTGTTCCCTACCTATTATCCTATATAACAAATAATTTTTCGTCCAAATATCTGCTCATCCGAGTAAGTTTTGAACCAACTTCACGTACTTAGATAAGGTGGACACCGAAATGAAATGTTTGTCTGCAATTGCCTGTTTGCTCGCCTTCTCACTTTTAAGCTGAATCCACACATACTCCACCGCAGATGCCCATCCTGCAGGATTATTTAGCTTCTGCTCGGATTTCACCGCTTCGATGAAAACGGAAAACCACATTAAATAGAGCCCGGCTTCATTTAATTGTATCGGTTGGAAATGCTGATATAATAACTCAGCTGTGCGATCGGCAAAATCAATCGGTGTTAATTGGCGATCTTTAGCAGGACCTTGAACAAGTTCGGCATAATCACGTTCCAATTCAGTGAAATTCTGGTTTAGGTTAAGGACCTGGTTTTTCAATAGCTTCTGTTTATGAACCGAATGTTTCAGAAGGAAAATGGCAAAAAGCCTTTCTTCGATGAATTCACTTTCCAGCCTTTTTATAATAGAAGGAAAATGATGTTCAAAACCATCTGAAGTTGCATTCATATCTCCCCAAGGCTCCATGCCTTCCTTTTCCGGATTCATTTCCACGACCTTTTTCCATGCTTTTTTGGCAGCCTGTTCGTGGCCTAAGTGGTAAGCGGAAATGGTAAGCCAATAGTAGAAGGTTCCATCTCCTTCGAACCCTTGCTTTTGAAGTCCTTTAAGCCAATTATATGCAGAAGCATAATTTCCGATCAGAGCGAAGGTCGCTCCAAGCTTGAAACGGTGTTCGGATAGCATCGGCCTAATTTTCTCCAGCATCTGTATGAGCTCTTCAACCTTTGCCTCATCCTGTTGATAATGATGAAATACAACAAGGTTACAAAGCGCATGCAGGTTTCCCGGACTTTTTTCCAGTACCTCATCAAGTGTTGCAAAAGCTTCATTCACTTGACCAAGATAGAAATAGGCAAGTGCCAGGTTATTATAAGCGGACCAGTAATCCTCGTACTCGGCAATCGTTTCTTTCAGCACTTCGATCGCCTTCGGGAAATTGCCTGATTCCAGGTACTCGCGGGCTTGTTCCTGTTTGGTAATGAGCCCATCATGCTTAAAGGGATTTTCTTCTGACTCATCCGACTCAAAAGTTATCAATTCAAGCAAATCCTCTGCGTCATCGCTGAACTCCCCGTCTTCTTCTTTATCAAGATAAGCACTGGCGTGACGATAAGCCTCCTTGAACATGCCTAAGTGGGCATAATTATTCGCCAGGAAGTAATGACATTCCGACATATAAGGATCCATCACATCCAAGATGTTTTCCAAAAGGTTGTTTGAATAATTATATTCACCGATTTCCGAGCAAGTGATAGCCAATTGACAAGCTATCATCGGTTCAGCAGGTTCAAGTTCCAGCGCACGTTCCAGGTATTTCTTTGATTTAGGTAATTCCCGTCTATGATAAGCTTTTAAACCCTTGGTGAAATAATATTCACCTGTTGGGTGAAAGGTTAGAATTTTTGCCTGTTGGCCAAATTTAGAGTCTTTACTCATGTAATCCTCCATCTACAAGTTGATTAACCATAGTATTATAACATATTGGAGAAAATTTGCCGAACAATTCAAGAAAATGGAAAACGGGAATCATCATGTTTTCTTCAAGAAAAATTGAAGCATTTTCCCTGTCATATGTTGATTCAGGATCACTGCCCGCCATCGTGAACACACAAAAAAGCCCTCCTATTGACGGAGGGCAATCACCATTCATTCGGTTTCTTTCGGTTCGTCCTTATCGGCATGTCTAGCCTTCAATACATCAAGCACCGCTTGGAAAGGCAGCTCCTGCTCTTGAAGAAGAACGAATAAGTGATAGAGGAGATCGGCACTTTCCATCGAAAGTTCCTCTGCATCACGGTTCTTAGCAGCAATGATCACTTCTGCCGCTTCTTCACCGACTTTCTTCAGGATCTTATCAACGCCCTTATCGAATAGGTAGGTCGTATATGAACCTTCAGGCATTTCCGATTTTCTTTTTTCAATCAATCTTTCTAATTCCGTCAAGAAAGTCACATTCGCCTTCACGCCTTGTCCGGCTTCACCGTTTTGGTAAATCGTTTCGCTAAAACAGCTTGATGCCCCAGTATGGCACGCAGGTCCTGCAGGCACGACCCGCACGACCAATGCATCTTGATCGCAGTCATACTTCATTTCGGTGATTTTCTGGATATTGCCGCTGGTTGCTCCTTTATGCCATAATTCATTGCGCGAACGGCTGAAGAAAACCGTTTCCCCTTTTTCAATCGACAATTGCAGAGATTCTTGATTCATGTAAGCAAGTGTCAGCACTTCGCCTGTTCCTGCATCTTGAATAATTGCCGGTACCAGACCTTTTTCGTCATATTTAATAGTTTCAAGATTCATCGTACAACCACTCCTTGTTGTTTGAGAAACGCTTTGACTTCTTTAACGGATGTTTCTTTATAATGAAAAATCGATGCCGCTAATGCTGCGTCGGCTTTACCTTCTTGGAAGGCTTCCTGGAAATGTTCAGCGTTGCCTGCCCCGCCAGAGGCGATGACCGGAACTGAAACGGCTTCAGATACCGTTTTTGTCAAAGCGATATTAAACCCTTGTTTCTCGCCGTCACAATCCATGCTTGTCAATAAAATTTCCCCAGCACCGCGGGATACGGCTTCCTGCGCCCACTCGGTCACTTCCCATTCAGTCGGTTTCCGGCCGCCGTGGGTATATACGCGCCATGACCCAAGCCCTTCATCATATCGGGCGTCTATGGCAACCACGATACATTGGGAACCAAAATAATCAGCACCTTCATTAATTAACTCAGGACGCAGGATGGCTGCTGTATTTAGGGAAACTTTATCGGCACCCGCCCGCAGGATCTTCTTCATATCCGCCAATGAATTAATGCCGCCGCCCACCGTGAACGGGATTGCCAAGCTGCCCGCTACCGCTTGAACGACGTCGACGATCGTTTCCCTGCCTTCATGTGATGCGGAAATATCCAGGAAGACAAGCTCATCGGCACCTTCTTGATCGTAAAAGGCTGCAAGTTCGACCGGATCTCCAGCATCCCTAAGGGAAACAAATTGTATGCCCTTGACTACGCGCCCATCTTTTACATCGAGACATGGAATAATTCGTTTAGTGAGCATTTAACCACGCACCTTTTCTAGTGCTTCTTCTACAGTAAAGCGGTTGGTATAAAGTGCCTTGCCGATGATAGCCCCTGCAATGCCTTGGGCTTCAAACTCCTTGAGGGTGATAAGGTCTTCGAGTGAACTAATGCCTCCTGAAGCAATCACGTTTTTACCAGTTGCCTCCGCCATGGCCAATATACCTTTCACATTCGGCCCTGAAAGCATGCCATCCGTCGCGATATCAGTCACGATAAAGGTCTCGGCACCAGCATCGGCCAGTAGTTTGCCAAGATCTACCGCAAGGGTTCCAGACGTTTGAAGCCAGCCATGAGTGGCAACCTTGCCATCCTTCGCATCGATCCCGATAGCAATATGGCTTCCATATTTCCTAATCATATCTTTAGTGAAATCAGGGTCTGAAACGGCCGAGCTGCCTAGAATGACACGTTCCACTCCATTATCCAGATAATGGGCTATATCCCGTTCCGTTCGGATGCCGCCGCCGATTTGAATGCGGGCGCCTAACTCACTTGCCGCTTTAATTACGTATGAATCATTGATTCTTACTCCCTCTTTAGCTCCGTCAAGGTCGACCATATGTATCCAACCGGCTCCTTGGTCTGCAAAGCTTTTAGCCATATCGAAGGGGGAATCACCATAAACGGTTTCCTGATTGTAATCTCCCTGGATTAAGCGGACGCATTTGCCTCCGCGCATATCAATCGCCGGGTAAATAGTAAAGTTGCTCATGCTTCTTCCTTCCCTTCTACTAATGACAGATAATTTCTCAAGAGTGACATGCCCATATTCCCGCTTTTTTCCGGATGGAACTGCATGCCGAACACATTCCCTTTACCGACGATCGCCGGAACTTCCACATCATACGTCGCCGAAGCGGTAACGAATGATTCATCTGTATCGACGTAGTATGAATGGACGAAATAAACATGTTCCTCTTCCAGCCCCTCATTCACTGGTGATGCGTGTTTGAATTCAAGTCGATTCCAGCCCATGTGCGGCACTTTATAAACCTGGTCATTCGCATCCACTCCCTTAAAACGAACGACTTTTCCCGGGATGAGGGATAATCCTTTTGCCGGTCCATTTTCCTCACTTTCATCAAAGAGAAGCTGCATACCAAGGCAGATGCCTAATAGGTATCCCCCATCCGCTACATATCCCCGCAGGAATTCATCTAGCTTTTGTTTTTCCAAAAGACTCATGGCATCCCTGAAAGAGCCAACGCCGGGAAGTATGATCCCTTTCGACTTTGAAAGTTCTTTTGGGTCATCGGAAATGAATGAATCGGCACCAAGGCGCTCAAGACCTTTACTTACAGAAAATAAATTCCCCATGCCATAATCGACGATCCCGATCATTTACAACATTCCTTTCGTCGAAGGGATGCCTTTGACACGTGGATCGATTGTCGTAGCTTCATCCAATGCACGGCCAAGCGCTTTGAATATTGCTTCGATCATATGATGTGTGTTGTGACCGTAATGAACGACTACATGAAGGTTCATCCTGGCTTCAAGAGCGAATTTCCAAAGAAACTCGTGCACCAGTTCAGTATCGAAAGTACCGACCTTTTGCGAAGGAAACTCAGCCCGGAACTCCAGATGCGGACGGTTGCTTAAATCGATGACAACCTGGGCGAGTGCTTCATCCATAGGTACGAAAGCATTTCCGTAACGCTTTATCCCGCGCTTGTCTCCAAGGGCCTCCAATAACGTCTGCCCCAAGCAAATGCCAATATCTTCAGTTGTATGGTGATCATCCACGTCTGTATCCCCATTTGCATCTACTGTCAAATCAAACTTCCCGTGTTTCGTGAACAAATCCAGCATATGCGTCATAAACGGAACGCCGGTCTTAATGGAGGAATTACCTTCCCCATCCACATCAAACTTCAAACTTATTTCCGTTTCATTCGTCTTTCGCTCCACACTAGCAAAACGTTCCATTACAGCTCCTCCTCAACGGGGTACGACCCCTTTTCCCAAGATGTAAAAGCATGTCTAAAGTCTTTATATCACTGATTTCACTTATTTAATCATTCAGGACCTTTTCCCGATTCATTCACACCACGTGATTCGATGGCACGGGCATGGGCCTCAAGTCCTTCCATTCGGGCAAATGCTGCGATTTTTTCTGCATTTTTGCGGAAGGCCGTTTCACTATACATGATGATGCTCGATTTCTTTTGGAAATCATCCACATTCAGCGGGCTGGAAAAACGGGCGGTTCCATTGGTAGGCAACACATGATTGGGGCCTGCAAAGTAATCCCCGACAGGCTCCGAGCTAAAGCGGCCAATGAAGATTGCACCGGCATGGCGGATTTTAGCCATGATTTCAAGTGCATCTTTGGTCACAATTTCCAAATGTTCCGGTGCAAGTTCATTAATCGCTTCAACAGCTTCTGCCATATTCCCGCATACAACGATTCTTCCATAATCCCTTATCGATGCTGCAGCAATATCATGACGCGGAAGCAACGCCACCTGGTTGGTCACTTCTTCTGCCACTTCTTCTGCTAGAGATGCAGAAGTCGTGACCAAAACACTGCAAGCCCGGGCATCATGCTCTGCCTGTGATAACAAGTCTGCCGCTACTTCTGCAGCGATGGCCGTTTCGTCCGCCAAGACCGCTATTTCACTTGGACCTGCGATCATATCAATGGCGACATCCCCGAATACTTCGCGCTTCGCTAACGCCACATATATATTTCCCGGACCCACTATTTTATCCACTTTCTTAATTGTTTCCGTCCCATAAGCGAGGGCAGCTATGGCCTGAGCCCCGCCAACTTTATAGATTTCCTTAACTCCGGCAATTTTGGCGGCTGCCAAAACCGCTGGCGATAATTTCCCATCTTTCCCTGGAGGAGATACCATAACGATCCGTTCCACCCCCGCGGCCTTCGCAGGCAGTGCATTCATCAATACTGACGAAGGATAGGCCGCTGTGCCTCCAGGTACATAAACACCTACAGCATCAAGAGGTGTCAATTTTTGTCCTAGCATCGTACCTGTATCATCAGTCGTAAACCATGAATTTCGAATTTGTTTCTCGTGAAACATTCGGATATTATTCGCAGCTTCTTGAATAATATCAAGCTGCTCAGCAGTCAATGCCGCTGTCGCTTCTTCCATTTCCTGCTCCGATACAAGCAATTCTCCTGGACTGACACCATCGAAACGTTCGGTATAGGTATGTAAAGCCGCGTTTCCGCGTTTCCTGACATCATAAATAATATCCTGAACCGCTTTTCTTTGATCGGCAGTACCTGCTTCAACCGAACGTTTCAGGGAAATCCCTTCAGTAAACCGTTCTATTTTCATACCTTCACCTCATTAGCGATTCTTTACTATTCAATAATTTCTGCTAGCCGTTCCACGATTTCGGTAATCCTTGCTTCTTTAATTCGATAGCTGACAGGGTTTGCTACCAGCCTCGAAGTCACATTGGCGATTTTCGCATATTCCACAAGACCGTTTTCCTTCAATGTCCGCCCGGTTGAAACGATATCGACGATCCGTTCGGCTAAACCAATTAACGGTGCTAACTCAATAGACCCATTCAACTTTATAATCTCGACTTGCTCCCCCTGCTCGCGAAAATAACTGGAAGCAACATTCGGGTATTTACTGGCTATTTTGGGGGCGATGTCACTTATTTTCGTACCAGGCAGTCCAGCTACGGCCAAGTAGCAGGCACTGATTTTCAAATCAAGTAACTCATAAACATCACGTTCTTCCTCAAGCATGACATCCTTCCCTGCAATTCCAATGTCAGCGACGCCGTGTTCCACATAGGTTACGACATCCATCGGTTTAGCTAAAATGAACCGCAGATTCTCTTCTTCCACCTCAAGGATCAATTTCCGGGAATCATCAAACTCGGGAGGGAGACGAAAACCGGCCCTTCTTAATAGCTCTGCCGCTTCTTCAAATATTCTCCCTTTCGGCATGGCAATCGTTAAAAAGCTATTATTCATCTTTTCCATTCCCCCCGTTCCCCACGAATAAATGAACTTCAGAAAATGTCCGTGTAAAAGCATCGACATTTTGGACGACTGTAATATCTTGAATCGTTACCGATTTCCCTCCGGAGCGTTTTTCCCTTGCAAAACCGATCGCTTCCAATCTTCGTTCGGGACTGAATAAAATACATTCTGGCGCGACAGGCTGAATCGGCTCCCCAAGAGCTTCTGCAAGACGATCCACCCGGATTGCAAAACCTGTGGCTGAAGCATTCCAGCCGAACTTCTCAAGCAGATTATCATACCGGCCGCCATTGCCGATTGGAGAACCGACTTGTCCGGCATACACTTCAAATAAAGTTCCCGTGTAATAACTCATATGACTGACCAATGTTAGGTCGAAGCTCACATATTGTTCAACGTCAAACTCTTTTAGCTGTGCAGACAATTCCTTCAGTTCAGCCAAAGAATCTTGCCCTTTATTATTTTCAACCAATCCTAGCGCCCTTTCCATGGTTCCTTCACTGCCACGTAAGGAGGTAAATTCGATAAGCCGTTGTTTATCAATGGATGAAAGCGGAAGTGATTTAACATGCTCACGATAACCAACATAATTTTTTTCATACAAAAACTTCCTTAATATAGAGGCCCTTTCCTCCGTACCTAGAATGCTCAAGAAAAACTCTTGCAGAAATCCGATATGTCCAATGGAAATTTTAAATTCCTGAAGCCCTGCAGCCTTTAGAGCATCCGCAAGCAGGGCAATCATTTCAGCATCGGCACTTATTGACTTATTTCCGATACATTCAATGCCAATCTGTTCGAATTCTGCCGGCTTGCCTCCTTCACGCTGCTGTGCCCGGTATACATTCGCGGAATAGGCCAGGCGAAGCGGAATTTGCTGTTTTAGCAGTTTGGATGCTGCGACCCGTGCAATGGGCGCTGTCATCTCGGGACGGAGGACGAGCGTATGCCCCTGGGAATCAAGAAGTTTGAACAACTGTTGATCCAATATTGCTGAAGCCTCGCCAATTGTTTCATAATATTCCAAAGCTGGCGTTTCAATAAATTGATAGCCCCACTTCTTGATTTCATCACTCATTTTATTTCTGGCCGACACTTTCGTTTCATACAGCACCGGCAATGTATCTCTCATGCCTAATGGTTTTTCAAACATAAATGGCTTTGTCACGACTGCACATCCTTTTGCAATATTGATTACTATCTATATATCCAATCGGTCCGCCTATAGGCAAAAACCGATGCACCCATTCCCTATTTTGTTTATCCTTTATCTTTCCAAGGTTTTCACGCTTAAATCCAAATTTCGGATAACATATAAAAATAGTATCAAATAAAATGACATAATCCTATAAATAATCGCAATAATCTATTAAATCACTTTAGTTCGCTAATATGGTAGCAGGTTGAAGTTATTAATAGTTTACCCCTGCCCCCACCTCACGTCAAGGAAAATATGCCTAATCCCATTCCTTCCATACCACGTCGGTCTTGGATATTCTTCATGATCGGTTTATGTCCTTTTCCCCGGATACTTCTTCCTATCTTTAGCCATTCATTGTTATTAATGTGTACCTTTTGGTTTAGCTGTTTTATAATACATAGGTGTTTGGCAATATTAGATAAATTTAGTAGGATATGGGAATGAAGAGATATTTTTCGTTTTTTGTGGCACTTATCGTTCTTTTTTCACTGGGTTCAAGCGGAACGAAGGGTTTTGCGGCGACTAAGATCAACCAGGATGAGCTTAATGCATACCTTTCTGAAGTTAGAATGACGCAAGAAGAATTGGAAGAGTATTTATCCTATTACGACTTAACATTGAATGAACTGAAATCGGCAGAAGAGTTGCGTGAAACATTAGGACCTGCCGTCACTCCTGAGACCTTACAGAATCTACTTAAACAATATGAAATGACAGAAGCTGAACTTACTGAATTATTAATGGAATACGGCGAACTGGAAGAGGGTGATTCCATCATCGATACCTTCCATTTCATTTACGACATTGAGGATATCATCGATTTGGAAATGGATTATGATGAGGAAGAGATCAGCGATTTAATGGATGGTCTCTTTACTGAGATCGGCCTTACTGACGAAGAGCTCGACAGATTCATGAACCACCTTTTGCCTATCGTCGAAGACCCTTCTTTTGAATCTCGTTTAATGGCGATCTCCGATAGGATGAATCAACTCGAGTATTTTGAAACAATTGATGAATTATCTGCAGAACAAGTGGCTGAATTGCTTTCGATATATAATGATCTTCAAAGCTTGCTGCAAATTCAATTCAAATTTTCTTTAATTCAGGATGGTGTCACGACAAACCTATCCCTTGAGGCACTATTCCAGCTTAAGGAATTGACGAATGCTAGTTTACTAGTTTCCATTTATGATTTAAACGGCCATTTCCTGCTCGATTTTACATTGACTGGTGAAATGATCGGTTCCAATTTAGTGAAAGAAACCGGCAATGACATGAAACAGTCCACCAAGGTCATTTCTAAAGTGGCTGAGGTAAAAAAAGAAAAGAAGAAACCGGCAAAACCTGAGCATAAAACGGAAAAAGGCGGAGTGCTTCCTAAAACGGCAGGTAATTATTTATTCGGTGCTTTATGCGGTTTAGTGTTGATGGGTATCGCTTTCGGATTAATTAGAAAAGCGAGACTCACTAATTAAGATGAGCAAAAATGGGCAATCCAGGCATAAGAAAAAATCGTTGCTTATCACTGCTGTTTGCTTTTTAACTTTAGGTTTTTATTTTACAACGACAAACGCTTATACGCTGTTAAAAGGCTATGTCCTATATAAATGGAATGAATCTGACACGACGGAAGCGACGGCTAAGCTCCCCGAACCGAAGACGAAAGCAAATAGTCCCGATGGACTTGAACTATATGAAGAACGACCGGAGACAGGTGATTTGATGGGTGAGCTTTATATCCCAAAAATCGAGGCAACACTCCCAATTTATCACGGAACGGACGAAGATGAACTCGAAAAGGGCGTCGGTCACTATGCGGGGTCCGTTCTTCCCGGTGAAAAGGATAATTCCGTTTTATCCGGTCATCGAGATACAATTTTCAGAGATCTAGGTGAAGTCGGCGAGGGTGACTTGCTGATTGCCAAGACAGAAGCAGGTACGTTTACATATAAAGTGAGGAAGGTCCGTATCGTCGATGCGGATGACCGTACCGTGATCGTTCCCAAGCCTAAAACCACACTTACAGTAACAACCTGCTACCCTTTTTCATATATTGGTAGTGCACCGGAACGGTACGTATTGGTTGCCGATTTATTGAAATCGGAATAGATAAATGAGATGCGGGGCTGAAGTCGTTCAGCTCCCTCTTCATGAATCTTTACTAGATGATAGGAGGACAAGTCCAATATGGAAAAACAGGCACAGGAAAGGTTTTTTCAAATTTTAAAAGAAACGTATGAGACGACGGTGAACCATGAAAATATATCAATCAACGAAGTGATAGAGCATCTAAAGAATGAACTGACTCCGTTATACCCAAAGTGCCATTAAAAAAGGACCTGCCGCATATAGGGCAAGTCCTTTCTTTTATCATAAGGAAGTTTGCTGCTCTCTCTCAAGCATTTCCTCTTTGGTATATATGATTTTCATTGGATTCCCCCCAACGAAAGCTCCCTCCGGAACATCTTTATGGACAAGCGTCCCCGCAGAGACAATCGCCCCATTACCAATTGAAAGTCCTGGAAGAATGGTCGAATTCGCGCCAATCAATACTTCATCGCCAATGACCACTTCTCCTAAACGATATTCATGAATCAAATATTCATGAGCAAGGATCGTCGTATTATAGCCAATGACAGTATTTATTCCGACCGATATTTTTTCCGGAAACATCACATCCGGCATGACCATCAAGGCAAACGAAGTATGCTTCCCGACCTTCATATGTAAAAAAGTCCTGTATAGCCAATTCTTCATGCCCAGAAAAGGCGTGTAACGCGCTATCTGTATCACCACAAAATTCTTGACGACTTTCCAGAATGGAACGGTCTTAAATACATGCCATAGTGAATTGGCCCCTTCAACTGGATAGCGGGACGTGCGCCTCATTTTTTTCTAGCCTCCGTGAGTTTTTCAACCTCAACGATATTCAATAAATCCGCCATCTGCTCAAGCATATAATCAGGGTGATAGCTTTCCAGGAATTCACGGCCTTTAATGGACCAGGAGACCCCTGCCGTTTTTGTACCTGTATTTTTCCCGCCCATGATATCATGATAACTGTCGCCAATCATGATCGCTTCTTCAGGGACCGAACCGAGTTGATGTAAAGCTTTTACCAAAGGCTCTGGGTCCGGCTTTGCCTTTTCCACCTCATCCAGTGTGACCACCACTTCAAAGAACTGATCCAGTTTGCTTAAACGCAGGCCCTTTTCGACGACATCACGCTTCTTTGTCGTAACGACTGCCAATTTATAACCGCTCTGCTTCAGCGTTTGAACGGTTTCGAACACCCCGTCAAATTGTGTGACAAGCAAATCATGGTTCCTCCAATTATGCTCCCGATAGTATGCGATCATTTCATCCACACGTTTTGGATCAATGGAAGAAAACGTATCGACCAAAGTCGGTCCGATAAATGGAATGATATCTTCCCGCTTGTACTTTCCAGGACAAAAGTGATTTAAAGTTTCTGTAAAAGAGGCGATGATCAATTCATTTGTATTAATCAACGTACCATCAAGATCAAATAATAATGTAGTTATGTTACTGTTCATATACAGCTTCCTTTCTCTGTACCCTATCAGTCCGATTCCATATATACGCAACGGCCATCGTTAAAACAATGGCAGTGAGCAGCCGAATAAGTAACAGCGGCAAGACCGGAATCCCCAGCGGAATAAAAATCAGTGTGTCTTCTACAACAGCATGGCAGGCAACTAAAAAGATGAATGCAATCGTCATATCCTTCTTCGAAACATTATCCTCTTTAGCAGCTTGAATCATTACGCCTGCGCCATATGCCAAACCGAGAGTCAGGCCGGTAACGAAAGGCATGGAAGCATTCGGCTTCATCCCCAGGACCTTCATGAAAGGAGCAAGGGTCTTCGAGAAGGCTTCCAGCCACTTTAAATCCTTCATGATTTGAACCGCCACCATGAGCGGAATAACGATGACCGCCAGCTGTCCAATTCCTGAAAGGGCCTGGATGACCCCATGCAAAAGGATTGCTCCCGTTCCGTTAATCTCTGCAGCCTCCCCGATAGCCGTTCCTTGGGCCATTTCAGATCCGCCCTGCCAAACAAGATTGATGACGACCGCGGACAAAAGCGCAAGCCCGATCCGTACTGTTAGAATGACCCACAGCTTGACACCGGTTTTCATCGCCAAACCTGACTCAATCAATAAATTATGTGAAAAAGATAGCATCATAGCGATGATAAAAACTTCTTTCACAGTCAAATCAAGCGTTAATATGCCAGCAATCGCTGCGTATAAATTCAGGAAATTCCCTAATACAAGAGGAATTGCGGCATCCCCTGGAAGACCGATGAGATTCATTAAAGGCGCTATCAAGTTGATGATGAACGGCAATACAGGCGTATATTGAAGCACAGTGACGATCAGAGTAACCGGAAATATCACTTTCCCCAAAGACCAGGTTGTATTCAAGCCTGAAAGAAGTCCCTTTTTAACCGAATCTACTATCACTATGCCCTCTCCCTTTTCACATATTACCTATGCATCTAAATATCTTTTGTCTGCATGCCCGCGGACCCTTCTATAGACCACTAAAGCAATGGCTACAACTACCAACACTATCGAAATCACTTGTGCGATACGCAGTGACTCCGTCAGCATCAAACTGTCCGTCCGCAATCCTTCGATGAAATAACGTCCGAAGGAATACCATATTACATAGGTTAAAAACAGTTCCCCCCTGCGCAAGTTCACTTTCCGTAAACTTAAGAGAATTATGACTCCGAGGATATTCCAAATAGATTCATACAAGAAGGTCGGGTGATAATACGTACCGTTTATGTACATTTGATTTATGATGAATTCAGGCAAATGCATATTTTCAAGGAATGACCTTGTTACTTCTCCCCCATGCGCTTCCTGATTCATGAAATTACCCCAACGGCCAATCGCCTGCCCCAACAATAAGCTCGGTGCAGCAATATCCACCAGCTTCCAAAATGAGACCTTCTTGACCTTTGCAAAAACGATTGCAGTCAGCACCGATCCGATCAACGCACCATGTATGGCAATTCCGCCATTCCATATTTTTATGATATCCCCCGGGTTTTGTGAATAGTACTCCCATTGGAAGATCACATAATAAATACGGGCACTAATGATCGCGATCGGGACAGCAAACAAAATCAAATCAGTAAATATTTCCTTATCAAGACCTCTTCGCTCAGACTCCCTTAATGCGATAATAAGTCCCAATAACACACCGAAACCGATGATTAGCCCATACCAATGTACCTGGATGGGCCCTAGATCAACCGCTATCGGATTCAGCGGCTGTATTCCTTGTTCCATTTTGTCCCCTCTTTTCCTATAACCTTTTAAAATTCATCATGTTCCGGATCTGCAATGGCATGGTTCAAGCGATCAGAAAACTGTTCTGCAGCATTTACTCCCATTCGTTTCAGGCGGTAATTCATGGCTGCCACTTCAATGATAACAGCTAAATTTCGCCCTGGACGGACAGGTACGGTAATTTTCGTCACTTCCGTATCGATGATTTTCATTTTCTCTTCATCAAGGCCAACCCGGTCATACTGCTTATTTTTTTCCCATAGTTCCAGATTGATGACGATTGAGATCTTTTTATTGCTGCGGACTGCACCAGCTCCAAAAAGTGTCATTACATTTATGATTCCCAATCCCCTAATTTCAAGAAGATGTTCGATTAAATCCGGGGCATTCCCGACCAGTGTATCTTGATCTTCCTGCCTGATTTCGACGCAGTCATCGGCTACGAGACGATGACCCCGTTTCACTAATTCCAGGGCTGTCTCACTTTTACCGACTCCGCTTTTACCGGTGATCAACACACCTAAACCATAGATATCCACCAATACACCATGAACGGCAGTGGTTGGCGCCAACCTGCTTTCAAGGAAATTGGTCAGACGGCTGTATAACCTTGTCGTCTTCATATTGGATCTCATCACAGGAACGGATTCCCGCTCAGAAGCTTCGATCAATTCTATCGGCACTTCCTGACCACGCGTAATGATGATGCCTGGAGTGAAGTCCCGGCACAACTCTTCCATCCTCTGTATTCGATCCGGTTCATTCAACCGATTAAAAAAGGACATCTCCGTCATGCCTAAAAGCTGTACTCGATCTGCTGGATAATAATCAAAAAAACCGGCTATTTCAAGTCCGGGACGAGATAAATCACTCGTGACGATCGGTCGGTTAATTCCTTCTTCCCCACTGATAAGTTCTAGACCGAACGCTTCTACTATATCCTTTGTACGGACTTTTGCCATATATCTTTCCTCCTTCTGGAGCGATGCTATTTTTTGAGATACTTTTTCTATTTTAGCATTTTTCTGTTAATAACCAAACAATGCATTATCGATTTATCGTTTTTTTATTCACTCCGTACGGATTGGCCACGTGAACAGGAAAGAGATGAGGATGAACATAAATAAAGGAAAGCCCGCCATTTTATATTGGCCGGCTCACTTTGGAGGCGAAAGGGATAGGAAAACGTACCTTTCATCAAATGATATTCCCGAACTAACTCTAAGCACCCCCTTAGGTGTGGTTTCGCTAAAATTGCATGTTGATTTCCGCTCCAGTACTCGCTTATCCAGAGGCGGTCGTGGAGCCTCCTCGGCTTGCGCCTGCGGGGGTGGTCTCCCCTAGACGCGCTTTTCCCGCAGGAGTCTCGTACCTTCCGTTCCAATCAACCTTATTATTAAATTTTAAACAATCCATAAAAAAATGCAGGCAAACTCTTTTCCCATCGAGTTTGCCTGCATTTTGCGCCGCCAGTGAACTTCCCTTTTCAAGAAACCGTTATTGCTGCAGTCTTCGTTTCTGCAAAAACATGAAGCACAGGAACTTCTTCTTTAACCGTCTTGAACTTAAGGACCTTCTGAACCACATCACTTTTCTCTTCGATGATGGTCATCCCTTCCAAAGTTACATTAAAGCTTCCTAAATTGGATTTCAACTCTCCTTCGATCGCCTTGCCTGGAGGCAGGGTCAGCTGGACTTTTCCAGTGACTGACTTAGCATGGATCGAATCGCAATCCATTCCTGAATTCGTACAGATGACTTCACCATTGAACGTTTGGACATCCAATTTCTTGAAGTACCCATCGGCATTAATCGCTCCATTCAAGGTTTCGGCTTCCAAGTCATTAAAATTGGTATCTGAAATGGTGATCATCCCGTTACCAGTTTCAAGTTCACAGAAATCACCCGTACCCTGCATGATATGAATGGCACCATTCGCTGTTTTCGCTTTAAAGTTTTCTGATTTCAATGATTCAGCCGTGATTGCGCCATTGAACATCCTTACATGAATGTCGTCATATTCCTTTCTTGGAATGTACATGGTCGTATCAACCTTTATGGATTTTTCACGAACCTTGAACTTCAACTTTCCATTTTCAATCGTGAAATCGACTTCTTCCAAAAAGTTTTTCCTGGCTTCTTCTATATCTTCCACACGGTATACCTTAGCTTGGCATTCCACCCGGACATCATCATGGTCCCATGCGGCGATTTTCATTTTCCCATTTGCTATATCTACATCAACTACATTCAGGAAATCTTGATCATGCTGGAAAATATGACTGACCTCCACAGATTTCCCGAAATTGAAATCAAGATCCGTTTCTTTGATTTTCTTAAAAGCACTTTCAACGAAATCCATAATCTTTTCTTTCGATGACTGGATATTCTTCTTAAACGTATCCTGATTGCTTCCTTCGCTTTTCTTATCCACGACCACCGTCGATAATTCATTTTGCAATTTCTGCTCTTTAGCTTCACTTTCCTGACTGGCTTTATCTAATTCTTCCAATAGGCCCATGGCTTCTTCCGCTGATAACTTTCCATCCTGAATCATTTCTAAAATTTTCTTTCTTTCCTCCTGCATGAACATTCCTCGCTTTCTTCTATCATTTTATTCATACATACGCCTAGATATCTAAAAAGTTTCATAAATACCGTTTTTCCCACCATTCGACAAACGAAAATGACAATTTCCGAAAAGGAAGATGTTTGATTTCCCCGGAAATATCTTGTTTTCCCATTCTTTAATCAAATGATTGATTAAATGCCCACTGTCATTTTTCTACAAAAAAACAAGCCTGATGGCTTGTTCTTTTAAGCATGTTCATGCTCTGTTTCTTTTTCTTCAATCCAATTTTCCATACGAATTTGATCACGGGTAAGTACAGGTTTTAAGTATTTTCCCGTATACGATTCGGAAACTTCACATATTTTTTCAGGTGTTCCATAAGTGACGATCGTACCGCCCTTATCTCCGCCTTCCGGTCCCAGGTCAATAATATGGTCCGCCGTCTTGATGACATCCAGATTATGTTCGATCACCAAAACTGTATCCCCATTGTCAACCAGCCGCTGAAGCACCTGGAGCAGCCTTGCTATATCGTGGACATGAAGTCCGGTAGTCGGTTCATCCAAGATATAAAATGAGCGCCCAGTGGAACGGCGATGCAATTCAGAAGCGAGTTTCACCCTTTGCGCTTCACCGCCTGATAAAGTGGTGGCAGGCTGTCCAAGCTTGATGTAACCCAAACCAACGTCATAAATCGTTTGTAGCTTCCGTTTGATTTTTGGGATATTTTCAAAGAAACTTACGCCTTCCTCTACTGTCATATCGAGGATGTCGGATATATTTTTCCCTTTATATTTCACTTCAAGTGTTTCCCGGTTATAACGCTTACCATGACAGATTTCACATGGGACATATACATCTGGGAGAAAATGCATTTCAATCTTGATAATGCCATCACCTCGGCATGCTTCACAGCGGCCGCCCTTCACATTGAAACTGAACCTGCCTTTTTTATAACCGCGTATCTTCGCTTCATTAGTCGAGGCAAATACGTCACGAACATCATCGAATACACCCGTATAGGTAGCTGGATTCGATCGTGGGGTCCTGCCAATTGGTGATTGGTCAATATCAATGACTTTATCTAAATGCTCAACTCCCTTAATCTCGCGGAAATCACCTGGTCTGGCTTTTGCCCGATTCAGCTTTTGAGCCAAAGATTTATGGAGGATTTCATTCACTAATGTACTTTTCCCTGATCCAGATACTCCTGTAACTGCTGTAAAGACCCCAAGTGGGAATTTCACATTAACGTTTTTCAGATTATTTTCCTTGGCACCTTTTATCTCAATGACACGGCCATCATTTTTCCGGCGTTCCAATGGCAATGGAATGAATTTCTTCCCTGCCAAATATTGACCCGTTAAGGATTTAGGATCATTCATGACCTCTTCCGGAGTACCGGCGGCCACTATTTCCCCTCCATGCGCTCCGGCTCCTGGACCAACATCAATCAAATAATCCGCAGCAATCATCGTATCTTCATCATGCTCGACAACAATCAGGGTGTTCCCGATTTCGCGCATATTCTTCAATGTTTCGATCAAACGGTCGTTATCCCTCTGATGCAGCCCTATTGAAGGTTCATCCAAAATATAGAGGACTCCCGTTAAACGGGAACCGATCTGCGTCGCCAATCTTATACGCTGCGCTTCACCGCCGGATAATGTTCCCGCTGCCCTGCTCAACGTCAAATATTCCAAACCTACATTAGCCAGGAAACCGAGCCGCTCACGAATTTCACGTAAAATCAATCTCGCAATTGCCGCTTCCTTTTCAGTCAAATCAAGCTCATCGAAAAATACTAATGCATCTTCCACTGATAAAGCTGTCGTTTCACTTATATGGACCCCTTGAATGAGCACGGAAAGACTCTCTTTCTTCAAACGGTGACCCTTACAGGTCGGACAGTGATGTTCTGACATGTATTTCTGCATTTGCTCACGAATATAGTCTGAACTCGTCTCCTTGAAGCGCCTTTCGATGTTTCTTAAAACTCCTTCAAATGGAATATATCCTTCTTGCACTCTTCCAAAATCATTTTTATAACGGAAATATATCTTATCTTTACCTGAACCAAGCAAGACCTTATCCATCTTCTCTTCCGGTAAATCTTTAACGGGCACATCCATATCTATTCCATAATGGTTGGCTACCGCTTCAAGGAGCTGAGGATAATATTGAGAACTCGTCGGCTCCCATGGCGCAATCGCATGTTGACGGAGGCTTAATTCGTTATTCGGGATGACGAGATCACGGTCCACCTCAAGCCTCGCCCCCAAGCCATCACAATCCGGACAGGCCCCGAACGGGCTATTGAAGGAAAACATCCTCGGCTCTAACTCTTCAATCGAAAATCCGCAGTATGGGCAAGCATGATGTTCACTGAAAAGCAGCTCTTCCTCACCCATTACGTCAATGATGACTTTGCCTTCGCCAAGCTGTAAAGCACTTTCCAATGAATCTGCAAGCCTGGCTATGATCCCCTCTTTAATGACGATCCGGTCAATGATGACTTCAATCGAATGTTTCTTATTTTTTTCGAGAGTGATTTCCTCACTGAGATCATGCATTTCCCCGTTCACACGAATGCGGACATAACCTTGTTTCTTAACATCCTCCAAAACCTTCGCATGTGTCCCTTTTCTGCCTGAGACGAGCGGTGCCAATACTTGAAGCTTGGTTCTCTCAGGGTAATCAAGAATGCGGTCCACCATCTGTTCGATCGTTTGTGAGGTGATTTCAATATTATGGATCGGACAGGTCGGTCTGCCGACCCGTGCAAATAACAGCCTTAAATAATCATAGATCTCCGTAACAGTCCCTACAGTTGAACGAGGATTCCGACTGGTCGTTTTCTGGTCTATGGAAATGGCTGGTGACAAACCTTCGATCGCATCGACATCCGGTTTATCCACTTGGCCTAAGAATTGACGAGCATAAGCGGACAGTGATTCCACATAACGTCTTTGCCCTTCTGCATAAATCGTATCAAAAGCCAAGGAAGACTTTCCAGATCCGGATAATCCGGTAAGCACAACAAGTTTGTCTCTCGGTATCGTGATATCAATATTCTTTAAATTGTTGGCCCTGGCGCCTTTTATCACAATTTTATCCATTGCCATGTTTCGTCACCCTTCCGCTTTTAACTCTAGTAATAAATCACGCAGCTCGGCAGCTCGCTCGAAGTCCAGTGCCTTTGCCGCTTCCTTCATTTCTTTTTCCATGCTTGCCATCACTTTTAAACGCTCTTTTTTAGGGAGCTTCGCAAGGCTTGGTGCAAGATCTTCCTTATACTCTTCGCCTTCTTCGGCTACATGAGTCGCCCTTATGGAATCACGGATATCCTTTTGAATGGTTTGAGGCATTATTCCATGCTCTTCATTATACTTCTCCTGGATTTCACGGCGCCGCCTCGTTTCATTGATGGCAATTTCCATCGAATTCGTGATGCGGTCTGCATACATGATGACATGGCCGTTGGCATTACGGGCTGCACGGCCCATCGTTTGAATAAGCGAACGTTCCGAGCGAAGGAACCCTTCCTTATCGGCATCCAAAATGGTCACTAACGACACTTCCGGAATATCCAGGCCTTCCCTTAAAAGGTTGATTCCAACGAGTACATCATATTTGCCCATTCGGAGTTCCCGGATGATTTCTATCCTTTCCAAGGTCTTCACTTCCGAATGAAGATATTGGACCTTGATGCCGATTTCCTTTAAATAATCAGTTAAATCTTCAGACATCTTTTTCGTCAAGGTCGTTATGAGCACACGCTCGTTCTTTTTGACGCGCTCCTGTATTTCACCGATCAGGTCATCTATCTGCCCTTCAATCGGCCGCACTTCTACCGTCGGATCCAGCAATCCGGTAGGACGGATGATTTGCTGAACCATTTCTGGTGTATGTTCGAGTTCATATGGTCCCGGAGTTGCCGAAACGAATATGGATTGATGGACCTTTTTTTCAAATTCTTCAAATCTTAGCGGGCGGTTATCTTTCGCAGACGGCAGACGGAAGCCATGGTCGACGAGCACTTGCTTCCGCGCCTGATCTCCATTGAACATTCCGCGGATTTGCGAAAGAGTTACATGTGATTCATCCACGACCAATAGGAAATCCTCTGGAAAGTAATCTATTAAAGTGTATGGTGTCGCACCTGAGGGACGAAGCGTCAAATGACGGGAATAGTTCTCGATCCCAGAACAAAAGCCCATTTCCCGCATCATTTCCAAATCATAGCGGGTCCGCTGCTCCAAGCGCTGTGCTTCAAGGAGCTTTTCATCTTCCCTTAATTCCTTCAGTCTCTCTTCCAGTTCCGTTTCGATATTTTGAATGGCTATCCGCATTTTCTCTTCGCGGGTTACGAAGTGGGAAGCCGGGAAAATGGCGATATGTTCCCGTTCACCGGTAATTTCACCGGTCAGGGCATCGACTTCACGGATACGGTCGATCTCATCCCCGAAGAACTCGACCCGTACACAATGTTCATCACGGGAGGCCGGAAAAATTTCGACGACATCGCCGCGAACGCGGAAGGTCCCCCGTTGGAAAGCAATATCATTCCTCTCATATTGAATATCCACGAGTCTGTGCAGCAAGGCATTCCGGTCTATTTCCATGCCAGTTCGGAGGGAAACGACCATCTCCCGGTACTCTTCAGGAGAACCGAGTCCATATATGCACGAAACGCTGGCAATGATGATGACATCTTTCCTTTCGAACAAAGATGATGTGGCCGAGTGACGCAGTTTATCGATTTCATCATTGATGCTTGCATCTTTTTCGATGAATGTATCCGTGGATGGAACATAAGCCTCTGGCTGGTAGTAATCATAATAGCTAACGAAGTATTCGACGGCATTATTAGGGAAGAACTCTTTGAACTCACTGTAAAGCTGCCCTGCCAACGTTTTATTGTGGGCAATGACAAGAGTCGGTTTATTGATCTTTTGGATCACATTGGAAACGGTGAACGTTTTCCCTGTACCCGTTGCCCCCAATAACGTCTGCATTTCCTTGCCTTCCTTAATCCCTTCGACCAGCATTTCAATTGCTGCCGGCTGATCTCCTTGAGGAGAGTATTTTGAGACTAACTCAAACTTATCTTTCACCAAGCATGGCCTCCTATTGAAATATTTTTATATGAAAACGGGACATGCCTATATCCCTTCTATTTATTCCGGTTTAATAAAGCATATATACACATTCTACCACAATAGCCTTAAAACAAACCAGCAATAAGCGAACATCCATTCGATTCTTGTTTTAATGAACTTCATGATGTGTTGAGGGGAATGACAAGTTTGAGTACAAAAAAAGCACCTTTGATGTCAGGCGCTCTTGGATGTACGTTTCATCATTCTTTTTGATAACCAAAATCCCACTGTCAGGGATAAGGCATCGACGATGATCAATAAGTTTGTATGCGTATAACCTTTATATGCGGAAGCTGTAATCAAGGCAACAGTTAAAACAAGGCCTACGACATTGTTATAGGTGACTCTTGAAAAGAGCATGACAAGTAGACAAGGAAGGAAAAGGGCAGAAAGAATTTTAATCATTTTTTCATCTCCTTTATAAGAGAAAAATAGAGTAGTTTCAGTTTAAATGATTATGAAGTTTTTTGCCAATCAATTTCCTGCTTGATTTTAAAAAGGCATCCTTGGAAGAGCATCCACACATCCATTAATTATGCCCATAAAAAAAAAGAGGCAAACCCCTTTATAAGGAAGTTTGCTTCTTTTCAGTTCAATCAATATGGATCCGCTCCATGTCCTTTTCTAACGGCGTCCTCAGGGTTATCCGTCCCACCCAGTGGTTTTGAAGATTCCGTATGTTCTGAGGCCGCGGCCAGTCCCTCTTTCAATCTGCGGCCATACTCTTCATCGGCCTCTTCGGCAAGTGCTATCATTTTTTCCTGAATGCGCTTGTCGGCAGGAGCCAATGCCGCCACTAAATTGGAAATTAAATCGTCTTTTTCCCAATCCTCGAATTCCCGGTACGTTTCCCCGGCCTGTTTCGTATTGTTTTGGCGATCAATTGTCTCACGGACAAGTTTCCCTTCCACCATAGGTGTATACTCTTTGCCCGTTTGATTGGCTTCCTTCAAGCCGCCGACAGTGGATGGTTCGTAGTTGATGTGGGGGCTTTGGCTGCCTCTGCCAACTTCATATTGCATCTGTCCGCCAGTCTGATTCGTGGCAGTTCGTTTCTTTGGAGCATTGATCGGCAGTTGCAAATAATTCGCGCCAACACGGTGACGCTGTGTATCGGAATAAGAGAATGTACGTCCCTGTAACATCTTGTCATCAGAAAAATCCAGTCCATCCACTAGGACACCGGTACCGAATGCAGCCTGTTCGACTTCAGTGAAATAGTCTTCAGGGTTTTTATTCAATACCATCTTACCGACATGCAGCCATGGGAACTCATCTTTCGGCCAGATTTTCGTATCATCCAGCGGATCGAAATCCAATTCAGGATGATCATCATCACTCATGATCTGTACGTTGAGATCCCATTCCGGATAGTCCCCGCGTTCGATCGCTTCATATAGATCCTGTGTGGCATGATTGAAATTCGTAGCTTGAATTTCATTGGCCTCTTGCTGCGTCAGGTTCTTGATCCCTTGTTTCGGTTCCCAATGATACTTGACGAGCACTGCTTTCCCTTCCTCATTCACCCATTTATAAGTATTGACCCCTGATCCTTGCATCATGCGGTAGTTAGCTGGGATGCCCCATGGGGAAAACACAAAGGTAACCATATGGAATGTTTCAGGCGAACTCGAGCAAAAATCGAAAATCCTCCTGCCGTCCTGAATATTCGTGACCGGATCCGGTTTGAATGCATGAATCAAATCCGGGAATTTCATGGCATCACGGATAAAGAAAATTTTCAGGTTATTGCCTACAAGATCCCAGTTTCCATCTTCCGTATAAAATTTAACGGCAAATCCCCTTGGGTCACGTAACGTTTCCGGGGATGTCCCTCCATGAATAACAGATGAAAATCTCACGAATACCGGGGTTTTTTTACCTTCTTCCTGAAAAACCTTCGCTCTCGTATATTTTGAAATCGGCTCGTCCCCCGCTTTACCTGTCGGAACGAAATAACCATGCGCACCTGCACCGCGGGCATGCACAACCCGTTCAGGGATGCGCTCCCTATCGAAGTGGCTGATCTTTTCCAGGAAATCATAGTTCTCAAGTGTACTAGGACCTCTGTTCCCTACAGTTCTTAGACTCTGGTTATTCGTTACCGGGTGCCCTTGCCTGTTCGTTAATGTTTCATTCGTTTCATCATTTGTTTTTTTGGATTCATCAGACAAAAAAATCCCTCCTTTGTTAATAAAGGCCACAATACTACTATACTTTCCCCCATTTCCTATATTTAACTCTTCAATCTTCAAAATTTAATTGAAATTAGGTAAATAAGTACTTTTCCCCTATATATCGATGAGCCTATTTTCATGCCATCAACGACTTGAAGAGTTTAGTAGTTGGAGTGAGCATACCCATTTTTGTATAAGTCAACATGACAACACTATAATGAAATGAGGATAAAAAATTCAAAAAGCGGGGTGCCTTCATTGGACGAATCAATAATAGGAAGACTTGGCAGGGTGATGACAGGAAAAACCAGTCGTTGGGTTGTCATTACCGCATGGATAATTACAGCAATTGCATTAACCTTCACATTGCCTGCCGTTAATGATCTAACAGCAAATAATGCCTCAGACTTGCCTGATGACTCGCCTTCTGTCGTGGCTGATGAACTTATTAAAGAAGAGTTTCCAAATTCCTCTGGAATACCTGCCCTGCTTACATGGCATCGGGAAGGTGGACTGAAAGAGGCCGACTTGGCTGAAATCCAGTATCTTTCAAAGGAACTGACAGATAATCCATTGACACAGCAATCTTTCTTACCGCCGCTTCATGAAATTCCGTTGCCTGCTCTTAAAGGATCGGTTTCAGAAGATGGAACGACTTTCGTGCAGCCGCTTTTCTTTAAAGAAAAGACCGAGACTGAAATTCTCGAAAAAAATCTTGAAAGCATTAATGAAGCAGTAACGGAGCGCATTGGAACGGACCCATTCAAGGTCCCGACCGATTCAGATGAATTATCCCTTCGAGTGACAGGCCCTGTAGGGATATCAGTCGATGCAACGGGTTTATTTTCAGGTGCTGATTTCAAATTGCTTTTAGCGACAGTAATACTTGTACTTGTCGTATTATTACTTATTTACCGCTCCCCGCTTTTAGCCATAATTCCTTTAATCGGAGTAGGCTTCGCCTATATTGTCACAAGCCCGATCCTTGGCTTCATGGCAGATCATGGTTGGATTACAGTCGATTCACAGGCCATTTCAATCATGACCGTATTATTATTCGGTGCCGGAACGGACTATTGCCTATTTTTAATTTCTCACTACAGAAGTGAATTAAGGAATCATGCAAGCAAACGGGAAGCCATGATCGCAGCATTTAAAGATTCATCAGGCGCCATTGCGATGAGCGGCCTAACGATCGTCATCTCCCTGCTAACATTGCTTGTAGCCAAATACGGAGCCTATCACCGTTTCGCTGTACCATTCAGCTTGTCGATTTTAATCATGATGCTGGCAGCTTTAACACTTGTACCTGCATTGCTTTCTGTATTCGGAAGGGCTTCCTTCTTCCCAATCGTCCCGCGTACACCTGAAATGGAAGAAGCACGGGCCAAGAAAAAGGGAAAAGCCGTCAAAAAGCATAAAGAAGGCCGCATCGGTAACTGGATTGGCCATATCGTCACAACCAAGCCATGGACCGTCATTCTTACATGCCTGATCATCTTCAGTGTTTTAGCTGGATATTCTTCACAAATAAAATATTCATATGATATTCTCTCTTCCTTCCCTGAAGATATGAACTCACGTGAAGGCTATTCTGTCATTTCCGACTCGTATTCACCAGGCGAACTGGCACCGGCGACAGTGGTTGTCGATACGGATGGTGAAGATATTGATTTAGCACCGGCATTAAAAGGGATGGATATTGTGGAAACTGTTGCCGATCCAGTCTCAAGTAAATCGAATAAAGATCTGCAATCCTATGAGGTCACATTCAACATCAACCCATATGATATCGAGGCCATAGATTCCATTCCGGAAATCCGTACAATGGCGGAGAAAGAATTGAAAGCCGCCAATATATCTTCCGTAGATGAAAAGGTTTGGGTTGGCGGGCAGACTGCGACTCAATTCGATAAAAGGGATACCGTCAAATCCGATGAATTCATGATCATCCCGATCATCATCGTCCTGATTTCCCTGCTCCTGTTAGCCTACTTGCGATCTGTGACAGCCATGGTGTATTTAATGGGGACAGTCATTCTCTCATTCTTTGCAGCTATGGGGTTAGGTTGGATTATCCTGCACTATTTCATGGGTGTCGATGCGATAGAGGGGACAATTCCACTTTATTCTTTCGTATTCCTGGTCGCACTTGGAGAAGATTATAATATTTTCATGGTTTCAAGCATTTGGCGTAAGAAAGAAACGATGCCAATCAAGCAGGCCATCAGAAAGGGCGTTGCCGAAACTAGCGGTGTCATCACCTCCGCCGGAATAATCTTGGCAGCCACTTTTTCCGTTCTAGCCACACTTCCGATTCAAGTATTGGTCCAATTCGGGCTCATTACCGCCCTTGGTGTTTTAATGGACACATTCATTGTGCGCCCGTTCCTTGTTCCTGCAATCACCTCCCTCCTTGGCCGCCGTGCTTTTTGGCCGGGTAAAGTGACCAATCAAGAAAAGAAAGAACAGGCCAATTAATAAAGATGTCCGCTTTACCCTTCTTCATTAAAAACCCTGTGCCCCATAAATGCACAGGGTTTGAGTTTGTAAGCAAAAGGGTTTTTACCTGAAATTTCAAAACAAAGTCGATTGTTACGGAAGGTGCGAGACTCCTGCGGGAAAAGCGCGTCGAGGGGAGACCCCGCAGGCGCAAGGCGCCGAGGAGGCTTCCGGACCGCCCGCGGAAAGCGAGTGCCTGGAGTTGAAATCATCATTCGAGTTTGTCTACAGTCTGAAAACCCTGTGCCCCATAAATGCACAGGGTTTTTCATGTTTTCAAAATTAAGGAAAACTTTCAGTTGACACTATTGCTTTCAGCTCTTATAATTACATTAAGTTAAGATATCTCAAATTAAAGATATATAAATTCAAGATTAATAATCAGGAGGAATAAATATGACAAATACAAAATGGATAGTCGACCCGACTCACAGCGCTATTGAATTTTCCGTAAAACATATGATGATCGCCAAAGTAAAAGGAAGTTTTAATAAGTTCGAGGCAAGCATTCTAGCAAATCCATCGGATCTAACGACTGCAGAGATTGATTTTACCGTTGATGTGGCCAGTATCGACACACGCAATGCAGACAGGGACAATCACTTACGTTCCGCTGACTTCTTTGATGTAGAAAAAAACCCTACATTAACATTCAAATCAACGAAAATCGTGAAAACGGATGAAGATGAATACGATGTAACTGGAAATGTGACTCTTAATGGAGTTACACAAGAAGAAACTTTCAGCATCACCTTCGAAGGCCAAGGGAAAGATCCATGGGGAAATGAAAAAGCAGGCTTCAGCGGAAAAGGGAAAGTCAAACGCAGTGATTATGGTCTAACCTATAACGCGGCATTAGAAACAGGCGGCGTACTGATCGGCGATCAAATCACGCTTACCATCGAAATCGAAGCAGCTAAAGAAGCTTAAAGAAATAAAGAAGCAGTCCTCCCTAGGATTACTGCTTCTTTTTGCATTTACCGGAATTACGAATTCCTCGTTTTATATAGTAAATAAATGAAGTATGGTGCCCCGATGCTCGCTGTGAAGACACCAGCCGGTATTTCCAAAGGTGAGAATAAAGTCCGTCCAATCAAATCCGCCACCATAACCAGGATGCCGCCAAGCAAAGCCGAAGTCGGCAGTAACACTCCAAAACTAGAACCAACCAGCCTTCTGGCCATGTGCGGTGCCATTAATCCCACAAACCCTATTCCCCCAGCAAAAGCCGTGGAACCGCCAATCAAGGCCGTACTGATCATCAATAAAGTAAACCGCTGTTTTTGGACATGCCCCCCAAGCCCCGTTGCCAGGTCATCGCCTAGCTCCTGTAAATTAATATTCCTGGCATACAGGAAGGCAATTAACAGGAATAGAATCGTCCATGGTGCCAATACAGCGATATTATTCCAAGTGGAGGTGGACACTGACCCGGTGATCCAAAGGTTTGCCTGGCTCGCTTGATAGACTGGACCAAGAATCATCATCATCGTGGTGAGCGCCTTCATTAAAGCCATCACCCCAATCCCGATCAACACAAGCCTGATCGGGGGAACCCCATTTTTCCAGGCTAATGAATAAACGAGTAAGGCCACGACTGTCGCCCCAATGAATGCAGCTACCGGCAGCCAATTGATGCTCACCGTTAATGAATGGTTCTTATCGCTAAAAATGGCCAAGAATCCAACGACCGCTACAGTCGCTCCTCCCGTAATCCCCAAGATATCAGGCGAAGCAAGTGGGTTTCTAATCATCCCTTGAAGGATACCCCCAGCTACAGCAAGGCCCATCCCTACCAACAGGGCAACAATTATTCTAGGCAGGCGGAAAGATTGGATAATAAGCCGGTCGCTCTCCGTCCCCCCTCCGATAAAGACCTGAAGAACGCTTAGCGGATTTATATTCATTTCACCCACTCCAGTACTGATCACAAACACTAGTGAAGTGACTAAAAATAATATGAAAATCACGATCATGGCTTTTTTATCCATCAAGAATGATATTTTTTCATTAAACAAACGAAAGCTCTTATATGACTTCATCGACCGCTGAACCCCTTTCTAGCTATATAAATAAAGAATGGGGTCCCGATTATGGCTGTCATGACTCCAACCGGAACTTCGCGAGGCATCAGGATATACCTGGATATGACATCGGCTGCTATCAAAAGCACCGCTCCGAAAAGTCCAGAGAAGGGAATCAACCAGCGATGATCGATGCCAACTATAGAACGGGTAAGATGCGGAACGACGATTCCTATAAAGCCAATCGGACCCGCAACCGCTACTGATCCGCCAGAGAGCAGGATGATTGCCAGCCCAAGGGCCAGTTTAAGGAATACTATATTCAGTCCAAGACCCTTTGCAACATCTTCACCCATGGATAACACATTCATTTTACCGGACATGATCAAGGCAAGGACCCAGCCTGCGGCAAGATAAGGCAGGACGGCAACTAAATTGTCCAGGCTTCTACCGGAAACGGATCCGGCAAGCCAGAATAGGACTTGCTCTAAAAGAGCCTCGTTAGAAACAAGAAGACCTTGTGTAAGTGAGGCTACCATCGCCGTCATGGCTGCACCTGCCAATGTCAGCTTCATCGGTGTCAAGCCGCCGCGTCCCATGCTTCCAATCATAAATATGCTTATCGCGGCTATGGCGGCCCCTAGGAATGACAGCCATGTGAATACTTGAAGATTGCTTATCCCAAAAACGGTGACACCAGTGACCACCGCCAATCCCGCCCCGGCGTTGACTCCGAATATATCCGGGGAGGCGAGGGGGTTTTTAGTTAGCGTTTGCATCAAAACCCCGGAGATGGCTAAACTTGTACCGATGGCCGAAGCAATCAGGGCACGCGGAAGTCTGACTGATTGAATGACAATGTGCTCATTCGTCCCATTGAAATCGGTAAAAGCATCGATGGCCATTTTCCATGTTGTATCCGTATAACCGTATACAATGCTTGAGCACAGTAAAAACAGCAGCAAAAGAATGGTAATGAGCAGCCCCATCCATTTCTGCCATGAATTTTTTAATAACATATCCAGTTACCTTTCCAATCACGTTTGTATATCAGTATTTAATTCAATTGTACTGGCGTTAACGGGATTATGTCAACGAATTTGAGAATCATTTTCAATTATATATTGACAGAAAAGTATATTCATTTTATGATGATGCTGTTAAGTGCGAATGATTATCATTTGCTGACAAATTGGGAGGGATACATAGATGTTTAGATTTAAGTCTTTATTAACGCTTTTTACAATATTTGCAGTCTTCCTTCTAGCAGCTTGCGGGAATTCGGATGAAAAGGCCGATGGAAATAAAGCTGAAGACAAGAAAGAGGAGAAAAGCTACACAATTAAGCATGCCATGGGCACTGCCGAGTTGAAAGAAACGCCTAAAAGAGTCGTCGTTTTAACAAATGAAGGTACTGAAGCATTGATCGCTCTAGGAATTAAACCTGTTGGTGCCGTTCAATCATGGCTTGGTGACCCTTGGTACGACCATATTAAAGATGATATGGATGGGGTCGAAGTTGTTGGTGTTGAACATGAAGTTAACTTAGAGAAAATCGCATCACTGAAGCCTGACTTGATTATCGGAAGCAAGATACGCCAAGAAGCTGTTTATGATAAATTAAATGCAATCGCCCCTACCGTTTTCTCGGAAACGCTAAGAGGAGATTGGAAAGAGAACTTCAAACTTTATGCAAAAGCCTTGAACCTTGAAGAAAAAGGTAACGATGTAATTGCGGAATTCGATAAAAATACTGAAGATCTTAAAGCTAAATTGGGTGATAAAGTAAATCAAGAAGTTTCCATTGTTCGTTTCATGGCTGGAACTACTCGTATTTATTACACAGATTCATTCTCTGGAGTGATTTTCGATCAATTAGGATTTAAACGTGCAGAACAACAGAAGGAACTTTTCACTGCAGATAATAAATTAGGCAACCTTGCCATTGAGGTTGGAAAAGAAGTCATCCCTAAAATGGATGGAGATATTCTCTTCTACTTCACCTACGCTCCTGAAGGAGACAAACAAGCCCTAAGCACAGCAAAAGAATGGACGAATGATCCACTTTGGAAAAACCTTGATGCAGTCAAAAACGGAAATGCCCATGAGGTCAGCGACGCAACATGGAATACAGCTGGTGGAGTAATTGCAGCTAATAAAATGCTGGAAGATATAGAAAAAATCATGCTTGAAAAGTAATAACTCGTTTCCATTGAAAAAGGCCTTTCTCGATATAATTCGAGAAAGGCCTTTTATTTTATATCATTAACCCACTTGTCCGCTTTCCTTCAATTGATCGTCAACGAACAAGAGGCCCAGTTCGTAATGCTCCCCGTCAAATAGAGCTCTTTGCACAAAACGAATCTGTTCATTATTATCGATGACCTCGAGCTTGCAATGTGCCCGGTTTATTTGTAGCGCCCTGTATAGCTCTTCTTCTTCCCTGACGACGACCCCATTTATTTTCGAAATGACCTCGCCTTTTTGCAACCCCATTTTATCTGCCGGAGATTGAGGGATAACGCCTAAGATCTGGACACCCAGCTTACTTTTCGAAAAATAAAAAGGAAGCTTTTGATCCATTGCCTTTTGGGAATGATGCAGGAATTCACGGCAAAGGATTGCCAAAACAACCGTTATGATTGCCAATGGAGGGTACCAGTAACCAGCTGCAGCCAATACCGTAATTACAATTCCCAATGCCCCTACCTTTTTGCCTTGCGCCTTAATTGCCAGTTCCGGGAGCGTCCCATGAACTTTTTGCTCAAAGCCGATTAAAATGGGCAGTACGATCGGCGACAGGGACATGTCCCCGATTGTAAAAACCGGATACCATTCGAAAGGCGCTGGAAGTTGTCCTCCAGGAATCATAACGAACATGGGAATTAGCCAGACCCGCTGTGAAACATACACACCTATCGGCTGCCCCCTTTTGGATACCTCCAAGTGAGGAGAGACCTTTTTACTTCCATTAGCAACAATCAAAAACCCTTCAGCAATCAGTAATAACCCCATTAAAATAACAAGTGTCGGATATACGGACCGATCTAGCTGATTAAGGGAATCCTGAAATAACGTCAGCTCGATATCTCTATCATATAGAAAGAACAGGATAAAGAAAGTGAGCCCCATTGTATAAACGGGGGAAACAAACCTCTTTTTCATGGATAGCATCGCCAAAACCGTAACCACTGCCATGATGGACATTGCCGCCAAAGGAATGGCGAGTCCGGTGGCCAGCGTAAGGAAGGAAAGGATCATCCCCCCTATCAATCCTAGAGGCAGCATGGAACGCAGCTCCATGGAAAAACTGTAGATCTTCGTATTAAAATCATGGCGTTCCCGTTTAACGCGAAGATAGCCGATGAATAAGCAATAGGCAATCGAAACATAAAGCAAAGGGTGAAGGAAAAGTTTTCCTAATCCCATTAAGCATGCAATCAGCCAATCCGTTGTCAATTTCTTTCCACCATCCTCAAAAGTAATCAAAATTTTGTCAAACTTCGTTCTGGTCAGTTACCTCCTATTCTATCAAAAATGTAACCTCCATGCCTATTAAGATGCAGAAAAATTAGGTTTATCTCAAGTTGGCAGGCAAGGAACGATTAAATGCAAAAGAGGCACCGCTCCAAGGGGAACGATGCCATCAAGTTACTTCACTAAATAATTCAAAGCCGTGCGTAACTGGATATCATTATCTTCATCCTGGATCTTTTCCAGAATGGCGGATTCCAGATGCGCTGCGGTTTTAGCATCCAGCTTACCGGTCACTTCCAGGCCGAATTGTTTTTGGAATGCCTTTACTGCGATTTCTGTACTCCAATCATAATATCCATCCTCACGACCCGGTTCAAATCCGAGTCCTTTCAGAATGCTTTGGGCATACTGGATTTGTTCATCATTCATATCCCGCTCCAACACCTTCTCAATCGCCAGCTGATGGGCATTAAAATACTCCGGTTGTTTGACTTTGATCGTCGGTTCGATCCCTTTTTTATGGATCCAGTTCCCTGAAGGAGTCAGCCACTTATATAACGTAAGTTTAATCTTACTGCCATCACCCATTGGTACAGCTTGCTGTACTGTGCCTTTACCGAAAGTCTTCTCGCCAACCAATGGATAGCCTCCCGCCTCTTGCATGGCGCCAGCCAGGATTTCCGAGGCAGATGCGCTCCCTTTATCCGTCAAGACAGCAATGGGATAACTTTTCGCTTTCTTAAGGCTTGTGAAAAACGATTGTGTTTCCCCCGTTCTTTCGGCAATTTGCAAATAGGGCTTGTCTTTTGTGATGAACTCACCAAGAATCGTTTCCACACTGGAAAGAAGGCCGCCTGGATTGCCGCGTACATCTATTACCAAGCCCTTGATTCCCGTCTTTTCCAGCTTCTTAATCTGCTTTTTGAAATCACTTGCAGTATTTTCCGAGAATGTGGTCAACTCGATATAACCGATTTGTTCTCCGCCGACTTCCTTAATTGATGAAAATACGGTATCCAATGGAATTTCGGCGCGCACCATGCTGAATTCAAGTGGATTATCAATCCCTGCCCGCTTTATTTCCATTTTGACAGGTGATCCTTTTTCGCCGCGGATTTTCAGGCGTGTCTCATACAGATCCAAACCTTCTACACTCTCGCCATTCACCTTGAGGATTTGATCTTTCGGCTTTAATCCAGCTTTTTCTGCAGGCGAGTCTTTGTAAGGAGAAACAATGATGACCTTACCATCTTCCATTCCGATTTCAGTCCCGATCCCTTCAAAAGAGGAATCCAGAGTTTCATTGAATTGCTTAGCGGTCTCCTTGTCCATATATACGGAATAAGGATCTTTCAGCGCTGACAGCATGCCTTGGATGGCACCCTCAACCAGGTTGGAGCCATCCACCTGCTCTACATATTGACTTACGATCAAACCGTAGGCTTGTTCAACCTTTGCCCATTCCTTATCCTTCGATATTTCTTGGCTTTCGTCCTTTGCTTCATTCTTGGCCGGAAGGCTTGTCCAATATATGCCCCCCACTGCTCCAATGGCTAGTGACATGATGATAGCTAGAGGAAGTACCCATTTTTTCACCATATTTATCCCCATTTCTGACCTGATATGTATTTCACTATATGAGGGGAATGAAAAGAATATGCTTATAGAAAATGATGACACCACATAAAAAAACAGACAAGGAATTTATCCTTGTCTGTTTTTCCATTGATATATTGGGTATTAGATATTTACATAGTTTAATGGATTAACAGCATTTGACTTGCTATAATTCCATGGGCCTTTATGTAGCTCAAAGTGTAAATGCTGACCGAAGGAATGTCCTGTGTTACCCATGATGCCAACTTGTTGACCTTTTGCAACTACAGCACCTTCGCCTACTTGTCTAGAACTTAAGTGTGCATACACAGTAGTCCATTGCTGACCGCTGATCGAGTGGGTAACGAAGACGACGTTACCGTATGTACTTGAGAAGTAAGAACGGCTTACGACCCCGTCGGCTGCCGCTACAACCGGAACCGTTCCGCTAGCAGCTATATCGATGCCGGCATGCTGTTTATTCCAGCGTTCACCCATTGTTGAAGATACATATCCTGCACTAGGTCTAGTGAAAGTACCCGATGATACGGCTGGCGCTTGACTTACATTAGACGAAGCGGGTGAAGATGATGATGAACTGTTGCTTTTTGCACTATATCCTGAAGAAGTGGATTGTTTTTTTGTTTCGGTTGCCTGTGATGCTTGTGATGCTGCTTGTGCAGCCGCTTGTGCAGCTTCTTGCTCTGCACGTTTTTTCGCTTCGGCTGCCGCTTTTTTACGAGCTGCTTCCAATTCGGCAAGACGTTGATGTTCCAAGCTGATGGCTGATTTGATGGCTTTTTCTTGAGCAGCAAGATTCGCTTTTTCTTCCTCTAGACCCATCTTCTCATGTTCATGCTTTTCAGTTTGTTGCTTTAATTTTTTAACCAATGCATCCTTTTCTTGCTTCTGCTGTTTTTGTTGCTTTTGAATTTCCAATAGTTCAGCTTTTGCCACTTCTAAACTGGCAAGCTTCGTTTCAACGGCTTTTTGCTTTTCTTCGAGATCCTTTTTATCCAGCTCATGCTGCTTTAAAATATCGCGGTCGGCTTCAGCGATTGTCGCTACAGCTCCGACACGGTCAACTAAATCCCCAAAACTGGATGATCCGAATAATACTTCAAGGTAGTTCACGTCCCCGCCAGTCTCCTGGAAAGAAAGTGCCCTTTCCTTCAATACTTCATTACGTTTCGCGATCCGCTCTTTTAATACTTTAATCTCTTCTTTCAATGCCTCGATTTCTTTTTTCGTTTGTGTAATTTCAGCATTTTTAGCATCGATTTTTTTTGCGGACTCTGCGATTTTCGCTTCAATGGCAGCTATTTGGTCTTCTGCTGTCATTTGCTTATCCTGCAGGCTATCGATTTTCTTTTCCGTGTCGGAAATATTCGATTCAACACCTGAACGTTTTTCCTGGATGGATTCTTTCTGTTTCTCTAAATCCGATATAGACTCAGCATAAACCGAAGGTGCCGCCAGAATGCTTCCCAACCCGATCATGATGGAGGCATTCATGGCAATGATATTTTTTTTCACGTTTCATTTCCCCTTTCAACCCGTTACATCCTTGCCTTGTAACGTCTCTCTATTTATGTCTGGCTACTTTTGGCTTTCGAGTAAAGATACAATTTAAACTTTCAAGAACTTCCTGACTGACATCAAGCTGCCCCATATTCCGATAACCGCACCAATTACGATGAGGATGGCCGATACTTGATAAATGAACGGATTTGCAGGCAGGAAATCTATGAATTTGAACGTAATCTGCGGTGCTGCATATTTATAAAGATTATAGTAGAGTACTGCAATCAGTCCTATCGGAATGATGGAACCGAGGACTCCCAACCAAAGTCCTTCCAAGAAGAATGGCCAACGGATGAATGTATTCGTCGCTCCTACCAATCTCATGATCTCAATTTCTTTTCTTCTGGCTACAATGGTAATTTTAATCGTATTCGAAATCAGGAACATTGCAGTAAATAGTAAGCCTACAATAAGAACGATCCCTATGTTTCTAGCAATATTAACAAAGCTGAATAGCTTCTCGACGTAGCCTTGTCCATATTTAACACTTTGGATATATTCCATACCTTCGATTTTCTTTGCCACCTTGATGACATCTTGCGGAGATTTCGTTTTGATAACATAAACGTCCCTTAATGGGTTATCCTGTTCAAATGGTTTAAAAGCATCACCATTATCTCCTAAATCATCTATTAAATTAGTAAGCTCTTCATCTTTTGGAGAGAAAATCACTGATTCGATACCGTTTATCTCCGTAATTTGCTTACCGATAGCTTTTATATCGTCATCATTCGCCGCATTATCAATATGTGCACGAACTTCGACATCTTTCTCCACATTTCCCGCGATATGATTTAAATTCATCATGAGCACTAAAAAGACGCCAACCAAAGTTAGAGTGACCGTTACTGCACTGACAGAAGCAAACGTCATCCATCCATTACGGCCAATATTTTTAAAACTTTCACGGAAGTGACGGAGCAATGTTCTAAATTTCATATCCGTAATCACCTCGATGTTCATCGCGAACTATTTTTCCACTTTCAATGGCAATGACACGTCGTTTAATATTGTTGACGATGTCCCTATTATGTGTGGCCATGACCAGTGTAGTTCCGCGTTTATTAATTTCTTCGAATATGTTCATGATTTCCCATGATGTTTCGGGATCAAGGTTACCTGTAGGCTCGTCGGCTATGACTACCTTGGGATCATTGACGATCGAACGGGCTATTGCAACCCTTTGCTGTTCCCCACCAGATAACTCGGAAGGAAGCATTCTCGCTTTATGTTTAATGCCAACCAGATCAAGAACTTCCATGACTCTCTTTTTGATTTCTTCTGGTTCCTTTTCAATAACTTCCATGGCAAAAGCAACATTTTCATATGCAGTGAATGTTTGAAGGAGTTTAAAATCTTGGAATACCATACCGATATTACGGCGGAATAGAGGAACTTTCGAATTGCGGATACTTGGCAGGCTTACACCATTGACCAAAATATTACCGCTTGTAGGCTTTTCTTCCCTATACATCATTTTGATGAAGGTCGATTTTCCGGCACCGCTCGGACCCACTACATAAACGAATTCGCCTGGCTTTATTTTCACATTGATTCCATTTATGGCAATTACGCCATTTGGGTATGTCTTTTTCACATCTATCATTTCTATCATTCTAAAACCACCTAATTTGCTTGGATTATCACTATGTATATACAGCTTTTCGACAATTTTCACTGAAATCTGACAGGAATCTCCCTTACTTGAGCACAGAAACATTATAACATCATATTTTGTCAAATTAAGCATAAAAAATATTACAGTTTCATTTCAGTTAGACATATATCAACATCTATGTAATAATTCCAGGATTTGATTGCTTGATAAGTGGTTGATCGCGAGTTGTTTCGAGGGTTTAATTGAGGCTAAATGAAACGTCCCGCTGAGCAGAACGTTTCATTAATCATTATTTATGTTCAGCAAGCCATTCAGCGACCATGCTCGCTTCCTTGCCCTTGATTATACCTTTTGGCATTCCGCCGCTTTGGCCATTCGCAATGACTTTTTCAATGTCTTCTTTTGATAGCTTGGAACCTACCTTCGTCAAGTTCGGTCCCACGCCGCCTTCAAGATTCACTGCATGGCAGCTTGAACATTTGTTTTCATAAATTTTTGCGGCATCACCGGCACCTGCCGTAGTCGTTTCGTTATTTTCACTTGCAGGCTCTTTATCTGCAGCATCATCGTTCCCACCGCATGCAGCCAAGGCCAAAGAAGTACCCAGAACTAAGGCTAACCACTTCATTTTCATTGAACTTACCCCCTCTGATTTATACCAGCACAAGAACATTATACCAATTTCAATCCAGTTTAAAACCCTCCCCAAGTACCTCCGACGCGTCCATTACAATTACAAACGCTTTAGGGTCAACGAGTTTCACCAATTGTTTCAATTTGGTGAATTCCGACTGGTCTATTACGCACATCAAAATTGGACGAGTATCATCCGTATAGCCGCCATACCCGGATATGCCTGTTACACCCCGGTCCAGCTCATGTAAGATAGCATCCCTTACTTCCATTTCTTTATTCGTGATGATCAGTGACATCTTCGAACGGTTCAATCCAATCTGGACAAGGTCGATCGTCTTGCTTGTCACATATAGTCCAATCAATGCATAAAGGCCTTTTTCAATATCAAAAACGATGGCAGCACTTAAAACGATGATTCCATCAATGACAGCCACACAGGTCCCCAATGACAGATGGGTATATTTATGGAAAATCTGTGCCGCCAAATCGGTCCCCCCAGTGGAACCCTTGCCGCGAAAGACGATTCCCAGCCCAAGCCCGACCATCATCCCCCCGCAAATCGAACCAAGCAATGCATCATTCGTCCATGCCTCCCAATCCTTTGTCAGAAATACCACTAAAGGCAGGAACAAGGTTCCAATCAGGCTTTTGGCTCCGAAATGCCTTCCGAGGATAATAAGCCCCGCAATGAACAAAGGGATATTAAAACCCCAAAGAACATAAGCCGGCTCCCAACCGAGAGTTGACCTGAGAATCGTGCTAATCCCGCTGACCCCTCCGGATGCGACCTGGTTAGGCAGTAAAAACACATTAAAACCAATGGCAATTATGGACGAACCTACAATCACCAATCCATACTCCGTTAACTTTTGAATGAAAGGATGCCTCTGCTCCCTGTATCTTCTCTTCATTTTGCATAAGTCTCCTCGAACCATCATTATTATCTAGTATTGGCCGAACGAGGTAGAGCATCCCTTTTCAATCCTGTAAATGTCAGCCAGAAGATTCATTAAAAAGGGAAATCATAAAAAAAGCCGGACCGGGGAAACCGGTCCGACTGGCTGATCTTATAATTTTGAACGCAAGTACGCATCAATGAACATATCGATATCCCCATCCATGACAGCTCCCAAGTTTCCGGTCTCCGCACTAGTACGGTGATCTTTAACCATGGAATACGGATGGAAAACATAAGAACGAATTTGGCTTCCCCAGCCAATTTCCTTTTGCTCTCCGCGGATTTCATCCAATTCCGCTTGTTGCTGTTCAATTTCACGTTGATACAATTTGGCTTTCAGCATATTCATGGCCTGGGCCTTGTTTTTGATTTGAGATCTCTCGTTTTGGCACGTTACCACGGTGTTCGTAGGTAAATGGGTGATCCGGACCGCCGAGTCCGTTGTATTGATATGCTGACCACCTGCACCACTTGCCCGGTACGTATCGATTTTCAAATCTTCCGTGCGTACTTCTATATTGATCGTCTCATCGAATTCCGGCATGACTTCACATGAAACGAATGAAGTGTGGCGTCGTCCTGAGGAATCGAAAGGAGAAATACGGACAAGACGGTGTACCCCTTTTTCCGCTTTCAAATACCCATAGGCGTTATGGCCTTTGAAAATTAAAGTGACACTCTTGATCCCAGCTTCATCACCTGGAAGGTAATCAAGGGTTTCCACTTTAAAGCCTCTTTTTTCACCCCATCTTGTATACATGCGCAACAGCATGGAACCCCAATCCTGAGACTCCGTACCGCCTGCACCAGGATGCAGTTCAAGAATGGCATTTTTCGAGTCATATTCTTCACTTAATAAAAGTTGAAGTTCAAAGTCATTCATCTTTTGTGCAAGAACCGTGATTT
Source organism: Peribacillus sp. AS_2 (assembly GCF_026891895.1). Taxonomy (NCBI): domain Bacteria; kingdom Bacillati; phylum Bacillota; class Bacilli; order Caryophanales; family Bacillaceae; genus Peribacillus; species Peribacillus sp. AS_2. Next base: position 293,445 of record NZ_JAPTGA010000001.1, on the reverse strand, counting down.
CTTCTTCCAGCTCAGCTAAAAGTTCTTGATCATTCTCCTCTTTCACTAATTCATATGTCAAATCCAGATTTTCATATGATTCATTCAGGTCGGACAATTGATTGACTTGTTCTTTCAAAGCATTCGTTTCATTGATGACAGTTTGTGCTTTTTGCTGATCATTCCAAAAATCGGGATGTGTCATCTCATTTTCTAGCTGTGCGATTCGTGCCTCTTTTTCATCTAAGTCAAAGAGACCCCCTAAAGTCCGTTAATCGCTGCGCTGTCCGTTCAAGTTCATTTCTTATTTCTGCTAATTCCATTTCTCTTCACCTCATTAAGTATGTTAAAAAAAATCCCTGAAGAGGGATTCCCTTCATTACAATAAACCTCTTCATTATATGCAAACTAAACATGAAAAGAGGCGGCTAGCCTTGGACTTAACCGTCTCATCTTCATTATACACCTAACTTTAGCCTAAATTGCCATGGCAATTCTTATATTTTTTACCGCTGCCGCATGGGCATAACGCGTTTCTTCCAACTTCTTCCTTTTTACGGGCAGGGGCTTTTTTCACTTTTCCCCCGTCTTCTTCCTTCGGATTGACCGCTTGTCCTTTTATGACTTCCTTACGTTCCAAATTGTTGCGGATTTCAGCCTTCATGATGTATTTCGCGACTTCATCTTCCATTGAAGCAATCATCGCTTCAAACATCGCAAAACCTTCGGATTGATATTCACGAAGCGGATCGATTTGGCCATAAGCACGAAGGTGGATCCCTTGGCGCAGCTGCTCCATTGCATCAATATGGTCCATCCACTTACTATCGACTGCACGAAGAACGATTACTTTTTCGAATTCACGCATTTGTTCTTCAGATAGCTCTTCTTCTTTTTGGTCATAGCCTTCTTTCACTTTTGCTAAAATGAACTCAACCAATTCCGATTCGTTTTTCCCTTCCAAATCAGCCACAGTGATTAAACCTTCATTGAATAGGTTACCATTCAGGTAGTCGACAAGGCCTTGTAAATTCCAGCCTTCCTCATCGCCCATTGGAGCAAACGCGACAACATTTCGCTGGATGGATGCCGTGATCATCGTTTCGACGATTTCACGTAAGTTTTCACTTTCCATGACATCGAAACGCTGTTTATAGATAATTTCCCGTTGTTGACGGAGAACATCATCATACTGCAGTAATTGCTTACGTGAATCGAAGTTATTGCCTTCGACCCGTTTCTGTGCGGATTCAACGGCCCTTGTCACCATTTTACTTTGAATTGGCTGGGAATCATCCATACCTAGGCGTGCCATCATGTTTTTCATGTTATCCGAACCGAAGCGGCGCATCAATTCATCTTCCATTGATAAATAGAATTGAGTGACCCCTGGATCACCCTGACGGCCGGACCGGCCACGCAGCTGGTTATCTATACGCCTGCTTTCATGACGTTCCGTGCCGATGACGGCAAGGCCCCCAAGCTCCTTGACACCTTCACCAAGCTTGATATCCGTACCGCGACCTGCCATGTTAGTAGCGATCGTAACTGAGCCTTGATTACCCGCATTCGCAATGATTTCCGCTTCACGCTCATGGTTTTTTGCATTCAAAACATCGTGAGGGATGCCTTTTTTGGATAAATAGGCAGATATGACCTCAGATGTTTCGATGGCAACCGTACCGACAAGCACAGGCTGACCCTTTGTATAACGTTCGGCGATGTCTTCCACAACAGCCTTGAATTTCCCATCAGTTGTCGCATATATAAGATCTGCCCTGTCATCCCTGATGATATTCCTATTTGTCGGGATCGCAATGACATTCATATTATAAATATTGCGGAATTCCTCTTCTTCCGTTTTGGCTGTACCGGTCATACCTGAAAGTTTTTCATACATCCTGAAATAGTTCTGGAATGTAATCGTCGCAAGAGTCATGCTTTCATTTTGAATTTCAAGTCCTTCTTTCGCTTCGATCGCCTGGTGGAGACCTTCACTGTAACGGCGGCCTTTCATCAAACGGCCGGTGAATTGGTCAACGATGACTATCTCGCCTTCCTGGACGACATAATCCACATCCAAATGCATGGAAACATGAGCCTTTAACGCCTGATTGATATGATGATTCAAAGTAACGTGACTAATATCGAATAAATTATCGATATTAAACGCTTTTTCAGCTCGATTCATCCCATCTTCCGTCAGCTGAACACCTTTTGTCTTTTCATCATATGTGTAGTCCGTATCTTTCTTTAAGGTTCTTACAAACGCATTGGCCTGGATATAAAGCTGAGCCGATTTCTGTGCCGAACCTGAAATGATCAATGGCGTTCTCGCCTCATCAATCAAAATCGAATCGACCTCATCGATGACAGCGAAGTGCAGGGGACGCTGTACCATTTGTTCTTTATATAACACCATATTGTCACGAAGATAATCAAAACCTAACTCATTATTCGTACTGTACGTAATATCAGCATTATACGCTGCCTGCTTTTCTTCTTTAGAATGACTGTTCAAATTCAACCCGACGGTCAAACCGAGGAAATCATACAATACACCCATTTCGGTGGCATCACGGTGTGCCAAGTATTCATTGACGGTAACGACATGTACACCTTTACCGGTAAGCGCGTTTAAATAAACCGGCATCGTGGATGTTAAAGTTTTACCTTCCCCTGTTTTCATCTCGGAGATATTTCCATCATGAAGGGATGCCCCACCCATGATTTGAACACGGTAAGGATATAAGCCCAGAGCACGCTTTGCCCCTTCACGCGCAACCGCAAAAGCCTCGACAAGCAAATCATCAACGGTTTCCCCATTTTGATAACGCTCTTTAAACTCTTCCGTTTTGGCACGCAACTGTTCATCCGATAACGCAGCAGTTTCATCAGCCAGCGCTTCGACCTGATCGGCGATTTTTTCTAAACGTTTGATTTCTCGCTTATTCGGATCAAAAACTTTATTTAATATATTAAGCATTCAATAACGCTCCTCTATTATGGTAATGATCGTTCAATGATAAAATTCATATAAGTAAGAAGAAACACACCTTCTATTATTACTAATGCACGCTTAATTTTACCACTTCTATCATAGAGGTACAACTTCATGTCACTTCGCTGGTATAGACCTGAATGCAATTCTTGCGAAAAACAATGGATAAATGAGGAGGAAAACTGTTAAAATAGGAGGAAGTATAAAAAATATGTTGCAAACTCCCCATTATTCCATATGCAAATGTGAATTATCCATAACCTTCCATCACTAGATGCTGTGTCCTCTCTAGAGATAGCATGTCAAGGTAATCCAACCTTACAGGCGTCATGTTTTGAATGATAAGGTGGGCTGCCGAAACTTTTTAGCGGAAGATAAATAGAACATGTTTCGAGGTGGTATTGATGATTGGTGAACGTGTAAAAAAACTGCGAGAAGAAAAGAAAATGTCGATGACTGAACTTGCCGATAAAGCAGGTGTTGCAAAGTCTTATTTAAGTTCGCTCGAGCGGAACTTACAAACGAATCCTTCTATTCAATTTCTTGAAAAAATCTCCTCCGTACTTAACATCCCAGTTGATGCCCTGCTTTACGATGCTCCAAATAAGGAAACCTTGGACAATGAGTGGATGAAAATCGTTGAGGAAGCCATGAATTCGGGTGTCTCAAAACAACAATTCAGGGAATTCATCGAGTTTAATAAGTGGAGAAAAGATAAAGAAGAGTAGAGTGGTAGTGCACTAGTTTACTTACATAATCCTGATGAATACAGTTTGAATAAGCTAGACACACAAGAATCCCAAGGAAGAATAAACCCTATAAACAGCTATGAATCGAACCACTGTTTATAGGGATGTTCTCGAATTTGTTCGGAACCTATTTTCCATCGTTCTCCTCAAAAATTGCCTCAGGGCTTTCCCGTTTTAAAAAAGCAATGATTTCCTCTTTTTTGAAACCCAAGCTTCTTGCTTCAGAAATCAATTTCACCCATTCTTGATCCATTTCCACATTAGCCACCTCTTCTACCTCCTAAAATACTCTTGTATTTCAGGCAGACCAGCCATCATAGTCAAAAGGACCTTAGACCTGTGCCTTTGCGCCCTCATTTTTCAAGGAGTTTGCCTTTGTCGTGGTATTTATTACCAAATACATTACCTATAATCATATTATAACGGATACACACTCCATATATTGCTATTTTATGTCGGTAATCCACATAAATGCAAAAACTTTCATCCGACAAAATATTACAATATTAAGAAAATTTGAAGTTCAGGTGATTTTTCATAGACTAATTCAATTTCGTTTTCTCTTCTTAAAAATTCTTTGGGATGTATTGATTCTCTCGATTATAAGTGCCTCGTGGGCTTTTTGCGAAGTTAAATCCTCATCTCAGGTCGGGCAAAGCCACTTTCCATATTCCGCACTGCTAAAAGAAGCTCTATGGCATGTATGGCAATTCTTTCGATACAAATAATCCAACCCCCTCTGCACCTTGATCAAATTGTTTTCTACAAATAACTTATTGTTCTTTTTAAAGAACTGACAATTCGAGTAAGTGCAAAAGATAGAGGTATTTTAATAGATGAAATTGACTATTTATCTTAATGAAGAACATTTTTTTGTTCTTTTAAGTGAACTTTTTGTTTTTTAGAGAACAAAAAGAAGCAATCATTTTTACGTTCTAACGGATTCTATCAACATGTAAAAAAGCACAACCCAGAGGCTGGGCTGTGCTGTGCTTTTGATCTTAGAATAATAATTAACTAGGTTCAATCAATCCATACCGTCCATCTTTTCGGCGGTACACTACGTTTGTTGTATTAGTATCCGCATTCGTGTAAACGAAGAAACTGTGACCAAGCATATTCATTTGTAAAATCGCTTCTTCACTGTCCATTGGCTTTAAATCAAAGCGTTTATTGCGGACCACTTCAATATCATTATCGTCTTCGAATTCATCCACCACTTCGTCAGCTTCCGTATTGAAGGCGAATGCATCGGGTGTAGTCGATAGATTGTTTCGGAACTTGCGATTGACCTTCGTTTTATGTTTACGAATTTGGCGTTCAAGCTTATCATTGATCAAGTCAATGGCAGCATACATATCCGCATTTTCCTCTTCAGCGCGAAGAACCAAATTCTGCATGGGAATCGTCACTTCGACCTTAGATGTATTATTGTTCACTTTTAAATTGACTAACACATTTGCATCTGGTGTATTGTTAAAATATCGTTCTAACTTGCCAATTTTCTTTTCGACGTATTCTCGAATTGCTGGAGTTACCTCAATGTTTTCACCGCGTACGTTGTAATTCATAAAGTGAGTCCTCCTTAAATTAAGACTATACAGTTAGATTCTACAATACCCCTCCGGTTCCTTTTAGAAACACATCATGAAATATGTCGAAATAATGAAACAATTGTCGGAAGGTTTGGAAAGGGTTGATGTCTGCCCTAGCTTCATTATATCAAATGCTATGCTAGAAAGAAAAAATTAAGCCTATTTTATTTACAGAAAATTTAAAAATATTTAACGTCGAAACCATTTGGACTCCAAAAGGGAAGGAAATCAATTTCTTTTATCATAGAACACGCCATCCACTGATAGACTTTCATACGGATTTGTGTATTTATTGGAGGACTTTTTCTTCTTATTCATTTCCTGGATATCCAGATGAATTGAAGAGACTGATAGATCAGTTGCTGATTTAAACCGTTCCGCTCCTTCAGCTTTGCCACTTCATCGATCAATGCCGCTTTTAGCATTTTAAGGACTTCCGTTTCTTCTGGTCCTGTCAGTTCCGTCACGGTATGGATGGAGGCAGGCTGTCCCGCCGTTCCATTGGCTGCAAGAAATTCCTCGACTGCCCTTTCTCTTTCCTTATCCGTCTGGCTGATCGCTTTAATATGCTTTTGTTCCGAAATCAGCAGGGCAGTAATCGCCTCGGTATCATTCGCTTTCAAAATGGCCGTTTTTCTTATCGCCAATTGATTCAAGCTTTTATGAAGCTTGATCAATTTTTCAAGCGATCCGATGATGTTCCGTGCAGTCATTTCGCTGCCTCCTCCGCTCATAAATGAAGGACGGAAACTAGCTCCGTCCACTTCATTCAAGCTTCTTTTTCATGAAAAATTCATTTTCGGTAAAAATCGATGAGACCCTTAGCCGTGGCTTGTGCATTCAATTTATAATTTCCTTTTTCAATCTGGATTTTCAGTTCATCCACTTTTGCTTGTCTTGCAGCAATCATCTTCGATTCTTGCTGCATTTCTTTTGCCGCTGAAGAAATTTCAACTTTATCCGAGGATTTGACCTTGGATTCCTTGATATTCCCCGTTTTATTGGCTTGAAGATTATAAGGGTTAACACCTGTCATACCGACGTTATTGATTTTCATATTCCAGATCCTCTCCTTCGGTCGATTTTATAAATCCCATTATGTTTCGATTCCTTAACACATGAAAATGGCTCTGGACTGTGTTATTCTCCCTATCTTTTTTATCGACAAGGAACCGATTTCTTTAATTGTTTGCTGTAATCTTTCCTTCACAACCCATTGTCGAATATTGTTCTCAATATCGAATATTCTAACAAAAACGGCATTATGTTTCCATGAATGAATTACCCTTTTTGCTCATCCTTCATATAGTACGTATTTTTTTTATCATTTCCTTGAATTTCAGTCAGGCGCTTTTCTTCATATTCAAATGCCTGCAAATCCGTAACGAGCGAATTGGTGCATTTGCCGCATAACCTTCCGCTCTTGATGTTGGCGCCGCACTTTTCACAAGGAATTCCGAGATTGGGAAACTGTGAAATTCTCAGCTTTCCGGTTCTCACAAATTTAATAATTAACCTTTCTTCAACGCCGGTTTCCATAACCGCCTGCATCATGGACGCCGTACTATTTGTTTTCTTGCGAATATATGCATACACTTTATCATATTGGGCTTCTTCTTCTTTATAACAGGCATCGCACACATCACGGAATTTCGTCATAACGAATAACGAATTACAGTTTGGACAGTTGAATACATCCATCGAGGCCCCTCCTTCACCATCACGGCGATTATTCTTCAGTACTGTATATATCGAATAATCCCGGCGATACTTTAGGAAGTTTTATTAAAATAAGCTTTTTCACCTAGCCAGTGTGATCGATGATACTTCTTTGGCCCCAGCCGTTATCAATGCCTTTGCTGCATGCCTGAGAGTTGTGCCAGTTGTGTAAATGTCATCGATGATCAAAATGGATTTATGCTCCAGCATATCAGATTGCATGACCTGAAAAACCTGCGGTAATGACATTCTCTCTTTACGAGATTTTTTTGATTGTTTTTCGGTATGGATTCTTGTCAAGGTCTCAACCGTATGAAGTCCAACTAGATCTGCCAAAGCCTTTCCTTGGTTGAACCCCCGCTCCTTAAGCCGTTCATCGCTAAGCGGGATGGCGGTTACCAGGTCAAACTCCACCTCCTTTAACCTTTCTTTCAAAAAAGGGACGAAAATCTCAGCCAACGCATAATCACCCCGGTACTTATATTTAGCAATCAGATCTTTTAAGTATTCATTATAATGAAATAGCGCTATGTTCTTAGACAAATAGCCTCCCCATTCCCTATTCCTTTCCCATCTTGAACAATCGGGACAGAGGTCACCGGTCATATTGTCCCCTCCCAGCTCCCTTGAGCACATTGTACATGTATCTCCGGTTATCCTATTAAGTTTCACCTCACATCCTTCACAGATTGCCCTTGCCTCGGCCTGCTTAAGCAGGCTCACCCATGTCAAAGCTTGCTGCATTCCTTCATCACAAACTAGACATCTATTCATCCAGCAGCCCCCTTTTCATGGCATTTTTATTCATCATCTGTATATGGCGGACCGCCTCGGCCATCGCTTCACTTTTACCGTAATGAAAAAAGGTGACCGTCCCGGAAGGATTCGCAAAGCTTCTCCCTACCCTGCCGGCAATCTGAACGAGAGCACTTTCAGAAAACACTTCATGTTCAGCACCGATCACGGCTACTTCCAACCGCTCGATTGTCACGCCCCGTTCCAGGATGGTCGTGGTCAGTAGTCCCGGAACGAGTCCATTCCTTAAGGCCATTACTTTTTCCTTTCGATCAGGGTGCCGGGAGTGGACAATCGATAATTCAGGGGACAGCCTTTGAAACAGCGGAAGAACTTGCTCCATCACTCTGATGCTTGGAAAAAACAATAGGAAGGGGATATTCTGGTTAAGGCGCTCACTTACCCATGCGTTGATTTTCGATGGAATCTTTTGTTGAAGGAATAGTTTTTGCCAATTGCCGCTCCACTTCATTTCAGGAACGGGGATTGGCTGGCGATGATAACGGGCCGGGATTATGAAGGCTTTCAATTTGCCGCTTCGGTATAGCCGCCGCATGCTCTTCGAAGGTGTGGCGGTCAAGTAGATGGTTGCCGCGGATACCTTTTTCGACTTATTAACCGCATAATGCAGCGAATCATCCATTGAGTAGGGAAACGCATCGACTTCATCAACGATGATGACATCGAAAGCTTCAATAAAACGGAAAAGCTGATGGGTCGTGGAAACGGTCAGTGGCGAAAAACCATGTCGATTTTCACTGCCGGCATGGAGGGTAGTGACTTCAATGGCAGGAAAAGCTTTTTTTAACCTTGGGGAGAGTTCGAGAACGACATCGGTACGCGGTGTTGCCAAACAAATCCGTTTCCCGGCAAGCAAGGCTGCCTCAATCGCTGGAAATAACACCTCCGTCTTCCCTGCCCCGCATACAGCCCATACTAGGAATTCATCTTTTCCGTTTACGGCTTCAACGACACAGTCGGATGCATTCTGTTGACCTGCCGATAAAGTGCCCATCCACCTCATCACATTGTCAGGAATCGTATATTGAATGCCGGGACCAGTCCACCTATAAAGCTTTGCACATTCACTGACCCGTCCCATCATGATGCATGAGCGGCAGTAAGTGCAATCTTGATTGCAAATCTTGCAAGGGAAAGTATAAAACAAGGTTTGATCTTTGTTACCGCAGCGTACACAGTGATAACAGCCGTTCCCGGATTGCACGCCGCAAGTTTCCGAGACATACCCATTCTTGAGGTGCTCTGTGAGGATTTCTTGGGAGAAGGGGATTTCGAAGGCCAAAAGATGTTTTCCGGTGAGATGGTTCTGAAGTTCAGGGGAATAAGGCGGGGAAATGCTCGTTTTTATCAAACTGCAACCTCCATTTCTTGATAAATTACACTCCCCCTTATCATTCGCTTTTAACTCCCGGATTCCTTTTTGTTCATAAAAAAACGCCTTTCACTTAGTAAAGGCGTCAAAGCTTAAATTTTATACCAGCCCATCCCCATCGAGCCTTCGCCCAGATGCGTTCCGATTACTGGGCCGAAGTAGCTGATGTCGAATTCGACATTCGGGAACCGTGCTTCAAGTTCCGCTTTCCAGTCTTTGGCTTCATTTTCCCGTTTTGCATGAATGATGACGGCCTTATATTTCTCGCCGCTCGCCGCCTCTTCTCCAAGTAAATCGGCAATCCGTTTCATCGCTTTTTTCCTTGTACGGATTTTTTCGAATGGGACGATGACTTTATCAACAAAATGGAGCACCGGCTTCACTTGAAGCAGACTGCCGATCAAAGCTTGGGCACTGCTTAAGCGGCCCCCGCGCTGGAGATGGGATAGGTCATCTGCCATGAAGTATGCCTTGACCGATGGTTTCATTTCTTCAAGCCTGGCCATGATTTCTTCTGCACCTTTGCCATCAAGTGCCATCTTTGCCGCCTCGATCACGTAAAACCCCTGTACCATGCAGCTGATTTCCGAATCAAACGCATGAACCCTGATTCCCTCGACCATTTCACCTGCAGATGCCGCTCCTTGATACGTGCCGCTGATGCCGCTCGATAAATGAATGGAAATAACATCATCATATTCTTTTTGCAGTTCCTCGAACTTCTCGACAAACTTCCCGATTGGAGGCTGTGAAGTGGTCGGCAATTTCTCCTGCCTCTTTACTTCCACATAAAACTCATCCGCAGTAATATCAATTTCCTCCCGGTAAGCTTCATTGGAAAAAATGACATTAAGCGGCATCATATGTATATGTAAACGATCACGCATTTCCTTTGGTATATATGCAGTGCTATCTGTTACGACTGCGGTTTTCATATCAGTACCATCCTTATAAAAATTTACTTCGTACCATATTCAACATTCTATCTGAAAATGCCTTTATTTGCATTAAATAGCTTTTTAAATTACCAAAAATTTGAATATGATCACATCCAACAAAAAAATCCAGCCCTTCAGCACGCATTGCGGAATCTGAAGGGCCGGACTTATCGAACGCTTTGATTACTTCACTTCTACCCAGCCGTTTTTAATAGCTAGGACAACCGCTTGTGTACGGTCATTCACATTCATCTTCTGAAGAATGTTACTCACATGGTTCTTGACTGTTTTTTCACTGATATATAGAGTTTCGCCGATGGCCCGGTTGCTTTTCCCGTCAGCTAAAAGCTGAAGCACTTCACATTCACGTCGAGTCAATAGGTGAAGCGGCCTCCTGATTTCTATCGTATGTACGGAATCACGATCAGCACCCTCTTCAGCTGCTAAACGGCGATATTCTTTAACTAAGTTATGGGTGACCTTCGGATGAAGGTATGAGCCGCCTTCAGCGACTACACGCACAGCATCGATCAACGCGTCTGCGTCCATCTCTTTCAACAGATAACCTTGTGCTCCTGTTTTCAATGCGTGCTGCACGTAGTTTTCATCATCATGAATGGAAAGGATGATGACTTTTGTTTCAGGGTAACGGCTCACGAGCATTTTTGTAGCTTCGACCCCATTCATGTTCGGCATGTTGATATCCATGATAACAACATCAGGTTTATGTGTTTCAACAAGATCCATAGCTTCGCTTCCGTCATCACCCTCGGCAACAACATCAAAGGATGATTCAAAATCTAATATGCGCTTTACGCCTTCACGGAAAAGCTGATGGTCATCGATTATGACGATACTAGTCTTCAACGGCTTCTTCCTCCTAGTTTCTATTTAATATGTCTATTCTCTATTATTTAAATGGTAGGGAATTTGGATAAATACCAAAGTGCCTGCTCCCGGTTGTGAATCGATAGTCATTTCACCTTCCAGCAGCTCGACTCTTTCTCTCATTCCAACCAAGCCAAATGAGCCTTCTTTTTGAATCGAAGAGTCAAACCCCTTTCCATCATCTTTGACGACGACGGTCACCATCTCCTTGGAAATGGACAGTTTAACTTGAATCTGTTTTGGGTCCGCGTGCTTCAATGAATTTTGTACAGCCTCTTGAACCAGCCTGAATAATGCGACCTCCATATCGGAAGGGAGCCTTTTGACCTGCCCAAGGTTGACGAAATTCAGATTCACGCCATTATTATAGTCTTCGGTCGTTTGCAGGTACTTTCTGAGGGTAGGAACAAGTCCTAAATCATCAAGCGCCATAGGCCGAAGGTCATAGATGATTCTTCGCACTTCATATAAAGCATTCCTTACCATGACCTTTAAACTGCGGATTTCCACTAACGCTTCATCGGGACCTCTCTCCCGCTGCACTCGTTCTATCAGGTCTGAGCGCATCATGACGTTTGCCAGCATTTGCGCCGGACCGTCATGGATTTCACGTGAGAGCTTTTTACGTTCCTGCTCCTGGGCTTCGATTATTTTCAGTCCGAAGTCCTGCTTGCGTTTCGCTTCTTGAAGGGCTTCCCCCACAAATTTAAGATCTTGTGTCAAATAATTCTGCACCACCGATATTTGCGAGACGAGATGCACCGCTTTATCGATCGTCTGCTGCAAACCCCTTAACCTTAACTCAAGTTCATCCCGGCGATTACGGAGCTCTTTCTCCAATTGCCGGTTAATTTGTAAATCGACTTGCAGCTTATGTGCCCTTTCATAAGCATCACGCACTTGTTCTTCAGAAAAATGGTTGAAGTGCATACTGACTTCTGAAAGCCTTTTTCGAGCAAATCTGGCTTTTGAATCCAGTGCATCGCTGTCGGTTATCACAATGGCGACCCTGATTTTCACATCATCAAGCTCTTTTGATAATGTCTCGAAGTCCTTTCGGCATTGTTCGCCGATATCAAAGACTTCATCCTTACTTTCACTAACAGTGCTCACCATTGTTTCTAAGATCTTGTCCAATGCTTTAGCATCAACCTTTTTTATGGACATTAAGATCCCTCCACTTAAATCAAAAGACTTAAACAATTTATTGTCTTAAAGACTATGTATATGGAAAAAAGTTCTTTCCCTTTTTCATGAATGGTTAAATTTCAGGAAACATTTGTATGAAGTAACCTTCATGAACATATTGTACCAAAAAAAGTTTAAAAATACGTTAATTCCCTTTTTGATTTCCATAAAATGTACATACTTACTATACATCTCATAATCCGGCCATTAAGTCTGCCTATTAAAGGCCGAAAGCTATATCAATTATCCTAATACAAAATATCCTTTTCAATCAAATGGGATATTCCGCTCCATTGATTATCATATGAAACAGATGCATTTATTAAATGGCAAAATCCTTGAAATGAGAGGACACGTTAAGGTAAAGCCAGGATAATGGCACAGAACTCATGTTTTTCCTATAATGTTATTCTTTTAAGCATATATGACCAGCTAATAACAATAACAGGCAATGAAATTAATTATAACACGTACATCTTTATCTTATATTAAAGTTTCTTTACACATGCAGTATGTAAATGAATCGTGATTGCCACTTTTTCCGCAAAGCCTTATAATAAATCAACTAATAGGAAGCACGAAGGTGGAATTATATGCTCACTCAATATTTAACGGTGGCAGGTCGCGGCGAACATGAAATCGTCATTGAAAAATCCCGTTTTATTTCCCACATCGCCCGGGTCGAAACCGAAGATGCCGCACAGGCCTTTATCCAGGAAATCAAGAAAAAGCACAAAGATGCTACACATAATTGTTCAGCTTATATGATCGGGGAACAAAATCAAATCCAAAAAGCCCTCGACGATGGGGAACCGAGCGGAACGGCAGGCGTCCCTATCCTAGAAGTGCTTAAGAAGAAAGAACTGAAAGACACAGCTGTTGTGGTCACTCGGTATTTTGGCGGCATCAAACTTGGTGCTGGCGGTCTCATTCGCGCTTACAGCAAAGCGACTTCAGAAGGGATAAATGCCACTGGTGTCGTCATTAGGAAACTGATGCGGGTCATTTCGACAACCGTCGACTATACCTGGCTTGGAAAATTGGAAAACGAATTGCGCTCTTCCATTTATCAAATAAAGGAAATTCAATACCTTGATCAGGTCAATATCCTTGTATATGTTGAGGAAACACAAAAAGAGACATATATCGCTTGGATTACAGAGCTGACAAATGGTCAGGGCCATATCACGGAGGAAGAAATGCTTTATTTGGAAGAGGAGTTCTCCTGATATACTCCTGCATATTTTCCCTTTTTTTTGCTGTAATATAATTGAAAAGAAATATTTATTTTACGAAATTATTAAATCATTGTAAAATTAGGTGTAATATATGACGAAATATAAACTGCAGGATTCGAAAAATAGCGATATATGTCTGATGTTCGTTATTTAAAAGGAGAAGAAAAAGATGTCTACTACTAGGCGTGTTTATAAAATTAAAAAAACAAAGAAAAAAAGGCGAAAGAGGCTTTGGTTATTGCTTGTTCCCCTTCTGGTACTTGGTCTGGGGGCTTCTACGTATGCTGCAACCCTGTATATGAAAGCCCAGAATGTATTCAATGATTCCTATGACCCTGTGGAAGCTTCAGCAAAGCGGGATGCAGCTATCGACCCGCTCGAAGATAATTTCTCGATCCTTTTCATAGGAATCGATGATAGCAAGGACCGTGACTTAAAAGGAAACTCCCGGTCGGATGCTTTAATGCTGGCCACATTCAATAAAGATCAAAAATCTATAAAGCTATTAAGCATTCCGCGTGATTCATATGTTTACGTGCCAGCTAAAGGCGTAACCACGAAAATCAACGCGGCCCATGCAGCCGGCGGTCCGAAAGCGACCATGGACACCGTAGAGGAGTTACTCGATGTCCCTGTCGATTATTATGTTCGCATGAACTTCAATGCTTTCATCGATGTCGTAGATTCATTGGATGGCATCGAAGTCGACGTCCCTTATGAAATAAATGAAATCGATTCACATGACAAAAAGAATGCCATCCACCTCGAAGAAGGATTACAGACCGTTGATGGTGAAGAAGCATTAGCATTTGCACGGACACGTAAAAAGGACAGTGATATCCAACGCGGCGAGCGTCAGCAGGAAGTCCTGAAAGCCATCATTGCCAAAGCAACCTCTGCTGGATCACTGACGAAATATACAGACGTAATGGAAGCTGTCGGTGACAATATGACAACGAACCTTAAATTCTCGCAAATGAGAGGTTTCATAAAATATGTGACTACCGATAAAGGCATCAATCTTGAAACCATCAAACTTGAAGGTCAGGATTCTACCATTAACGGAACCTATTATTATCAGCTGAACGATACATCATTAGCAAACACTAAGCTGTTGCTTCAATCCCACTTGAACCTGGGACCAGCTGAAGGCAATCAAACTGAAGCAGTTCAATCACAAATACAAGAATAAAGCGAACCCCCCACTCGTCATGAGTGGGGGTTTTTAATGCATTCCATTTGAAATCACATACTGCCGCAAGAATGGCCCTAATAAGATCAAGCACCCATTACAAAAAAAGCCACCAACCGTTACTTCAAACGATTGGTGGCTTTCCAATAAAACTAGCGAATCTAGTAATCTATTCCTAAATGATCATGGCTTGTTTTTAAAGTTGAGCATCTTGAGCAACGGCTGGTAGTTTGAATTGACCAAGCCAATTTTCTCCACGAAAATCTCTATGATCAGCAGAAGTCCCGTTACAAGGATCAAAGCCCCCCACATCGTGGCAAATGAAAAGATTATGGCCGCTAAACCAAAGCAAGCAGCTAAAGCATAAATGAGCAAGACAGTTTGCTTATGGGTGAATCCCAAGTTTATCAAACAGTGATGTAAATGTGATTTATCAGCAGCCGAGATCGGCTGTTTATTGACGACCCTGCGGATAATCGCGAAAAATGTATCCGAAATGGGAACACCCAAAATGATGATCGGTACGATCAAGGAAATCATCGTTACGTTTTTAAACCCTAGCAGGGACAGAACGGCAATGATGTAACCTAAGAATAAGGCACCTGTATCTCCCATGAAAATCTTTGCCGGATGGAAGTTATATTTCAAGAAGCCAAGAGTGCTTCCAATCACGATCAATGCGACCACGGCAACAAATAGGTCCCCTTTAATAAGGGCCATAGTTGCAATTGTCACTAATGCGATCGTTGAGACACCGCCTGCAAGACCATCCAGTCCATCTATTAGGTTGATTGCATTAATGATGCTGACGATCCATAAAATGGTGATCGGTATACTGAAAACACCAAATTCAAGAGTATCGGTAAAGAACGGCAAGTTGATGAATTCCACTTCAAGACCGCCCCATAATACGATAATCAGGGCAGCCAAAACCTGGCCCAGGAATTTGGGTGCAGCTCTTAATTCAAAAATATCATCAGCCATCCCGATCAATATGATGACAAGCGCTCCCACCAGAAGGGGCAGCTGCTGCCCAAAATCATCCATGAAAAGCAAAAAGGTAATGAAAAAACTCAAAAATATAGCTAAACCGCCCATGCGCGGCATAATTTTACTATGCACTTTTCGCTCACTCGGTTTATCGGTAGCTCCTAATTTAAAGGCCAGCTTTCCGACAAAAGGAGTCAAAAAAATGGATAATAAAAAGGCTACCAACAAGGCCCCTATTAACATCAGGAACGACATCAAAAACCACCTCAATTCAACTAAAAATCTAATACCCGTAACGATCTATAAGAAAACCTATATATAAATGCTTATTTTAATTTTTCATCCTCAAATAAACATTATATACGTTATTGGCTAAAATCTCTATAGAAAAGTTGTTTTTTGCAAATTTTTGTAAATCCAGCCCTATCTTTGTCAAGTCCCCGGATTTTTTTAATTCCAAAGCATTGCAAATGGCCAGTTTCAGCTGTTCGACATTGCCGATATCCGTTATCCAGCCCTTGCTCCGATCGGGAATCAATTCCTGTACACCGCCGACATCACTAGTGATTGCCGGAAGACCGGATCTTGCTCCTTCAAGTAAAACGAGTGGAAAGCTTTCGCTTAACGAAGTCAATAATGTGATGTCCCCCAACGGGTAGATTCGATCTAAATCTTCACGATACCCTAAAAAGTACACATGATCGGATAACCCCTTTTCCGAGACCATCTCTTCCAGAGCGGATCTCCTGCTTCCGTCCCCTGCAAGTATCAGCTTCACATGGGGGAATTCCGATACCACTTCACTTAATGCCGCTAAAGCAAATTCATGACCTTTCACCGGTTCAAGCCTTGCAGGCATGATGATGATGAAGTCATCTTTCCCGAACCCGAAATCTTCTCTTTGAAACGGGAAAGGCAGTTTCTTTTCAAAGTCAATTCCGTTCAGGATCTTTGTTATTTTGGTCGAATGGATTCCTTGGTCAATCAAGTCCTGCTTAAAGCGGTCGGAAACCGCCAGTATATGATCAGCATATTGAAATGACCTTACATGAAGGCCCGTAAACAATTTCCCTTTTACACCCTGCCCTAAAAAATCATGATGAGGCGAACTGTGAACAGTAAGGAGCCATGGGCATTTAATGAGGTGCTTTATAAAAGCACCATATATATTAGCCCGCGGACCATGTGTATGGATGATGTCTATATTATTTAGACGGATAAAGTCCCTCAAAGGTTTCAAAATTGAAAGGTCATATTTGGAATGTTGCTTGAAAAGTTCAGTTTGTATCCCGGAGGACATGGCCCGCCGGTATAGTTCACCCTTTTCAAATACACCAAGCAAACACTCCTCTTTATTCAATTGGTTCAGTAAGGACATAATATGAAACATACCGCCGCCGGTTTCATTCCCAGCGTTCAAGTGCAAGATTCTCATCCAGTCCACTCCTTATGTTCAGGAACGCTGCACCGTTTTCCTTAACCGCCTAACCTTTAATACGAATCTTGGCAGCGCAAGCATCCGTTTCCACCGTGAAGGTTGCTGGATCAGTCGGTACAACCATTCAAGACGCATTTTTTGCCAGAAAACCGGGGCGCGGTTCACCTTTCCCGCAAGTACATCAAAGCTTCCCCCTACTCCCATGAATAACCCTTTATTGAATAACGCATAGTGTCTGGATACCCATTTCTCCTGCCTAGGGAACCCTAATGCAGTCAAGATGATGTCAGGTTCAAGTTCCGCTATCGACTTCGGCAGGGCATCATCCTTGATATCAATGTAACCATGGTTGTATCCCACCAACTCGAGACCCGGGTATAATTCTTTTACTTTCAGGGCCGCTGCTTCAATCACGTTTTCCTCCGCTCCAAGCAGATATACCTTCAACGCTTTTTCATCAGCGACCCGAAATAATTCATTCATCAAGTCGAATCCTGTAATCCGCTCTTGTAAAGGTTGATTTAGCCATTTAGAGGCCATAATAATACCAACGCCATCCGGAGTGATGTAATCAGCCGATATAATGATGTCTTTATAGTCCTTATGTTCATTTGCATACTCGACTATTTCGGGATTTGCCGTAACGACAAACGTTTTTTCCTGATTCATCAATCTCGGATAAATCATTCTATTCATGAACTCATCCATATTGCTATCAATGAATGGTATGGTTAGTATCTCAACAAACTTCTCTGTCATTTCACTTCAGCCTTTCATATGTACTATACATCTAAAGGGTGGGGTATTATTCAAGAAATTTTTTCATACACATCATAGAACATGATTTTTGATTCAAAGGTGGTTAATCAATTGAAGTTTATAGAAAAACAATCGTTACCCATTCTATTTCTGTGCCTGCTCATCCCATCGGCAGTGCCTCACCCTATCGCCGGTTACATTGCAACGGCGTTGATGCTCGTTTTTATCGGTATAAATAAAAAAAACCTGTTATTAATTCTATTCATTTATTTCCCTGCCCGTCCCCTATTGATGGAACTGAATAGCGGCTTAACTTATACAGGTGACCTGATCATCCTCACCTTATTCATTTCTTTGCTTATTGAAAAATTCAAAAAGAACGAATGGCCATTTTCGAAATATCATTTCACTGCGCCATTTTGGTTGTTTTGTTTAATTGGTGCCGGTGCTGCACTCATAAACGGGGTGGGAATCCTCCCCATCTTGTTTGAACTCCGTGCATTGCTTATTACATTCTTGCTTCTTTACATTATCGGTGAATTAAATCTAGAAAGAAAGGATATCTTTCGCTTTTTGAAGGTAATCCTAATATTTACTATCTTACTTTGCCTGCATGGCCTAGTGGAGAAAATCTTTTCACGTACCATCCTGCTTCCCCGCGCATGGGAATTGTGGAATCTTTCCCCAGCAAACCGGATGAGGATTTATGGAGCACCAGCCAATCCTAATGTATTTGCCTTATTCTTAAGCATCCAGTTATTCCTTGGTTTCTTTCTATTTCAATCGCTGAAAAAATATAAATGGATCGTCTTCCTGGCAGCCATCCTGATTTCCGGAACGTTACTGCTTACCTATTCGCGGGGCACGATGATCGCATTCGGGTTCGCTGCGCTTGTCTTTATAATTTGGACTAGAAATAAACCATTTCTCAAATATGCTGTAGGAGCATTTTGTCTCGGCCTGCTTCTTATTTATTACCCAGTTTTATTTGCATCAAGCAAAGTGGAGGTATCCGCATCAATTCCCATGGAAAACGTGGTGATTGGCAGCACCCCCTCTTCCGAACACGAACATGCCCTCTCCAATCGATTTTCAGAAATGTTCTCTGATAAGACCCTGCACCAAAGTACTGAATGGGGCCGGTTATATGTCCTAATCAAGGGAATTGAAATTTTCAAAGATCACCCGGTAATCGGCACCGGGCTAGCAACCTTCGGAGATTCTGCCACACTTTCCTTCTCCTCACCAATCTATCAGGAGTACCAAATTGGTGAAAGGATGTATACCGATAATCAATATATCCAGATTCTGGTCCAAACTGGTGTGCTGGGCTTCCTTGCAGTTCTTGCATTCATCTTTTTCACCTGCCGGCAAATCCTGAAATCGGGAAAAGGCACATTCGCGGCGTTCAACATCTGCCTGATGTTGGCCGCATTACTAGCAGGACTTTTCTACAATATTCTCGAAGATAAAACGTTTACGCTGATATTTTATAGTTGTTTGGGATTCTGTTTACAGAAGGACATCATTTTAAAGGATTGAAAATATGCCTACTCTTTCAAATGTCATTAAATCGGTCGGGCTCGTCACCATTATTGCAGCCATTGGAAAAGTCCTCGGATTCGGGCGGGAATCGATCATAGCCGCCTATTTCGGGGCATCATCCATGGCGGATGTTTTTTTCGTGGCAAGCCTCATACCAACCATTCTTTTTACGGCTCTCGGCAGCGGTCTTCAGGCCGGCGTTATTCCTATTTATTTGGAAAAGAAAGCGGATAACCCAAAAAAGGCGGACGAATTCATCAGTGTTTTAGGTTCTTTCTTCATGCTGGTTGCCGGAGTCCTGACCATTGCCTGCATGATTTTCATAAAGCCGCTCGTCATGATGACAGCCCCGGGTTTCTCCGAGTCAGAGCTTGCCCTGACGGAATCACTGACCCGGATCATGCTGCCAAGTTTACTATTTTTCACGCTTTCATACATGGCGACGGGGGTCCTGAATGCGAATAAGCGCTTTATTCTGCCGGCACTCACTTCAACTGCACAAAACACGGTCATTATAGCTGCCACCGTATTGTTCGCTGCTCCCTATGGGATTGAAGGACTTGCTTGGGGGTTTGTGTTCGGTGCAGCAAGCCAGTTCCTTATTCAATACCCATCATTGAAGAAATACGGAATCCGGCCCATCGTCTCTTTCCTGCCTCATAAAAGGCAGATCGCACAAACATTGTTCACCTTTTACCCAATCATTATCGCCGCCTTGGCGATCCAGTTGAATAGTGTCGTCGATCGGATCATTGCGACTTCGCTCGAAACTGGGAGCGTATCGGCCCTTAATTATGCGAATCGCCTGCTGTGGCTGCCATTGAGCATTGTCCTTACGCCGCTGATTACCGTATTGTACCCTTCAATCGTCGAGCGCGCGCTTATAAGCTATCAATCTTTCCTTAATTTGACCTTAAAAGGGTTGAAATCGCTGTTATTTCTAGCGATTCCGTTCATGGTCGTCATGTTAATCAGCGGAAACAGCCTAATCACTCTGGCTTTCCAACGCGGGGCTTTCGATGCTTCAGCAACTGATATGACTTATAGGGCATTCCTCTTTTATTCAGCTTGCCTCCCATTCTTTGCACTGAGGGATTATTTGATGAACGCCTTCTACGCCTTGAAGAAAACGAAAGTGGCCATGTATTCCTGCCTGATTGCCGTTTTGCTTAATGTGCTGCTCAGCTGGGTTCTATCACGTTACCTCGGCGTTGGTGGCATTGCTTTAGCATCGGGGATTTCCATGCTCCTGCAATCTCTCTACCTTTTCAGCTACCTGTGGCTGAAGACAGGGAGAACGGACAAGGCCGCTTTCAGGGATGTTTTTCAGGAAATCGGCAAGCTTACCATCATCGGAGCCATCCTTTACGGAATCGCTCTCTGGATCCATCCGCTTACCCTATCGTTGCCCATCATCATGGAATTGGTGATCATCACGCTGCTGGTATTCGGATTATATCTCGCACTATCCATGCTTTTTAAAGTAAGCAGCCTGCAAGGGCTGAAAAGGACCAGATCATCAAAGTAATAAACTAGAAGAAGGAGTGCCAATATGAACATTTTAATCACAACGATTTTCAACTACCCTCATGAAGGGGGGCTATCGAGCCATATCACTACGTTAAAAAAGGGGTTAATGTCACGGGGCCATAATGTGGACATATTATCTTTCTCTCAATTACCAGCTTTCAAGAGGAAGATGCTCGCCCAGGCTCCAGGATTTTTATTAAATAAAGTAAAACAGGGGAGCGGCCAGCTTTTCAATGATCGGCAACGCCAAAAATTATTGGCTTCATCTATTAACGCCTTGAAAAAGGACTATGATGTCATCAATGCCCAAGACATTTTCGCAACCCTCGCTTCCATCGAATCCGGGATACCAACGGTGCAAACCGTGCATGGGTATTATTCATTCGAGGCAGTCAGCAGGGGCGCTCTCCTTCCGGACAGTGAAGAAGATTTGATCATTCGCGAGCTAGAAAGAAAAGCTTACCAGTCCGCTGCAAAAGTTGTGACGGTCGATCAAAGGATCAAAGACTATATAAATCATTTGGCACATATAGAGGCGGATACGATCAAGAACTTCATTGACGTGTCTGCTTTTAAACCGGAGATGGCAAAGCGGGAGCAAACTCGCCGGGACTTTCAAATACCGCTACATAAAAAGATGCTTTTCGTTCCGAGAAGAATGACGGAAAAGAACGGTGTCATCTACCCGCTCCTTGCTTTGCCGGAGGTGCTGGAAAAACATCCTGAAACGGTTTTGGTTTATGCA
This sequence comes from Peribacillus sp. AS_2, assembly GCF_026891895.1. NCBI lineage: Bacteria > Bacillati > Bacillota > Bacilli > Caryophanales > Bacillaceae > Peribacillus > Peribacillus sp. AS_2. The sequence goes on along the minus strand of NZ_JAPTGA010000001.1, from coordinate 271,763 downwards.
GGTACAGGGGAACAGCGAAGCCGTCTTGAGGAAACCGCAGCAAGTCTCAATATATCCGCTTCCGTACTTTTCCTGGGTTCTGTGCCGTTCGAGAAAATGCATAACCTCTATGAAGCATCGGAAATCGTACTCATCCCTAGCGTTCATTCCCACGGGGTGGAAGAAGCGACTTCCATTTCCGCTTTAGAAGCGATGAGTTGCCGCTCACCCGTCATTGCAAGCGCAATCGGGGGTTTAAAGGAGATTCTCATTGATGGCGAAGATGGCCTTTTAGTAGAGGAAAAAAATAAAGAAGCACTTGCACAAGCCATCTCCCTTTTGCTTAAAGACCCTGAATATGCAGCAAAGTTAGCTTCGAAAGCAAGGTATAAAATGGAAAGCGAATACTCCCACCTTTCAGCAGCCGAGCGGTTTGAGAAAGCTTATGTTGAAGTGCTTAACTAAAAAAAGCAGACCCGAAGCCCGGGTCTGCTTTTCACGTTCATACCAGTGCGGAACTACGTCTTTTCATTTGCTCTTCACGGTATTTTTTCTGTTCTTGTTTAGACATGGCGTTATATTCTTTTAAGAATGCCTCATATTGCGGCATTACTTCCTTCATGTCACCGTATGCCTTTAACTCTCCATATTCAAGCCATAATGCCTTTTGGCAAAATTTCTTCATCTGACCGATTGAATGGCTGACAAAGAACATCGTTTTGCCCTTTGCCTTAAATTCGTTCATTTTCTCTAAACACTTCTCAGCAAAGTTTTTATCCCCGACAGATAAGGCCTCATCAATAATCAGGATATCTGGATCGATATGCACGGAAATGGAAAAACCAAGCCTGGACTTCATGCCGCTTGAGTAGGATTTCACCGGTTGGTCAATGAACTTACCAAGCTCCGAAAACTCAATGATCTCAGGCTCAAGTTCTTTGATGCGATTTTTATCGAATCCGAGCATCAGCATTTTCAGTTCGATGTTTTCCCTGCCCGTCAACTGATTATTCAGGCCCGATGAAACGGCAATCAAGGCCGTTTTCCCATTAGTTTGGACATTTCCGTCCGTAGGCGGGACAATGCCTGCAATAATATTGGACAATGTGGATTTACCTGATCCGTTGACCCCGACAAATCCTATTACATCGCCCTTTTCTGCTTCAAAACTAACATTCCTCAGAGCGAAGTACTCTTCCCCATAGCTTTTAGGCAAAAGGAGATCCAATAATTTTTCCGAGTTTTTATTATATAATTTATACTTTTTCGTTATATCTTTGACTACCACCGATTTTTCCAAATTTTCTCACTTCCAGTTTACTTAAAGTCAACAAAGCGATCTCTGAACCTGACATGCAGCGAGGAACCTATCATAAACAAGATGATAACGACTGCCCAGAAATAAAGCGTATACTCCCAATGCGCTATCAGATACCATGATTCCCCCAACAACGAAGCTCGATACCCTTCCACAATATAATATAGTGGATTCAGCTTCATGATGTTGACTATGGTAGGATGTTCCTTAGCATCCATTACCCAAAGGATTGGTGTTAAATAAAACATGACTTTCATCAAGGACACGATGATATTATGAACGTCACGAATGATGGTTGATAATGTTGAAGTGATTAAACCCAACGAAAATAACAGCAAGACCGTCGCTGCAACATAATACGGCAGTTGCAAAATGTAGAGTGTAGGGAGGTAACCTGTAAACCCTAATAGGATGATGATGACTCCCAGCAGCATGAGATGCTGATACAACTTAGCAAAGATGACATACGATGGAATTACACTCATCGGAAAGCTCATCTTGGATACCATATTCATTCGGGAATAGACGGATTTGGACGTTTGGGTTATGGCCGGGTTCACAAAGAACCAGACAACGATCCCTGCCATCAGCCATGGAAGGAAATCATCCCCGCGATTTAAGATGATAAATCCAAATACAAACCAATAAATCGCAATCTGTATCATCGGATTGATGATTTCCCATAGGACTCCCAGGTAGTTACTGCTGTTGGCACTTTTCACCTCATAAACAGATAAACGCCTTACCAAATAAAAATGTTTGATTTGTTCTTTTAAAACGGTCAAAGCTGAACTCATAAATTACACAGACCTTCCTAAAAACACTTTTTCTACGACACGGCGTGAAGCCTGGCCATCCTCGAGTGCACAAAACCGCTCGTGAAAATGATTGATATCATTGGTATTTTCATATTTCATCGTCTTGATACTATCAATGACCGCATCAGATGTTTTGACTAACAAACCTGGTGCATTCTTTTCGAAATCAAAGTAAAATCCGCGAAGCTTATCTCTGTAATTTTCAATATCATATACATAGAAAAGCATCGGACGCTGTAAATTTGCGTAATCAAAGAATACGGATGAATAATCGGTTATTAATAAATCCGAAATAAGATACAAATGACTAATATCTTCGTAACTGGATAAATCATAGGCGAATCCTTCATGCGCCGATAAATCCAAGTTCTCAGAAACCAAATAATGAAGACGGAGCAAAATGACATACTCCTCCCCCAATTCCCGTTTCATTCGATCCAGATCCAGTTTTATTTCGAACTTATATTTTCCCTTGCTATAAAACTCATCATCCCTCCAAGTCGGGGCATATAAAACGATCTTTTTCTCTATTGGTATACCCAACTTCTGTTTCAATGAGTCGATTGTATCACGATTATTCCCGTTGTAAAGGATATCATTACGTGGATAACCGGTTTCCAGAATTTTAGAGGCATCGACATTGAAGGCCCGGGCAAAGATTTCACTTGAATAAGCATTCGGTGAGATTAAATAATCCCATTTACTTGATTCGGCATGGAAATTTTCTTTATATTTATCCGTCGTCGTTCCAGGCATATGAACTTCATTCATATCCGCCGCAAGCTTCTTTAGTGGAGTACCATGCCACGTTTGCAAATAGATCGTGTGCTTCGGCTTCGGAATCCAAAGCGGAAGCCTGCTGTTCGTCACCCAATAACGGGCCCTTGTCATTTTGAGCAGCCAACTGAATGAAAAACGATCGAGATATGGAATGCCTGCCTCTTCGAAAAGAGCTGCATATCTTTTATCCACGCTCCAATACATTTTATATTCAGGATGGTTACTCTGCAAGTATTCATAAATCGCCCGGGGATTACAGCTATACTGCTTGCCCAAAAAGCTCTCAAAAATGACAAGCTTCTGGTCCACTGGCAACACTGTGCCCGCCAATGCAAAAGCCATTTTATATCCTCTTAAAATAATTGCTTTAGCCTTATTTTTAACTAACGATAGAAAGGAAGGTCTCTTTGAGGTTTGTACATTTTCATTTGACATATCCGATCTCCCTTTTTATTGATTAATGATCATTTCAAACTAAAAATAAGCTCACCCAATAAAAGGGAGAGCTTATTTTTGGCGTACTTCTAACAGCTACTCCAAAGACTTAATTGCCAGTCCCAAATTATTTGCCACTGTTGTATAAAACTCCACATTTTTCTTATTATACGTCATCTTATTTTTCAAGATCCTTTTAATATTCACCAATTGATAATCATTGTAGCGAATGAACACTGTAAATAATGACATTTCCATTTTATCAATTTCTTCTAAAGAAACAGTAAACTGACCTCTATTACCTTCTATTTGAACTCTGCAATTGATTTCATTGTCCATTCTTTTTCGATCACGTATCAATACTGAATCTATGTTGTCTATATCATCACCATAAATCTCAAAACTTTGGTGGTAGACATTATCCATGATAAAGGAATCCATTGCACGGGCAAGCATCGGTATCCTGACAAAACGATATTCGTCGTCCAGAAATGGCAGTTCATAATATGGTAAACCGTCTTTAATGTGATACTTTTTATTGGAATCTCGTTTTAACCATTCAAATAACTTTACGAAATCCTCAATGCGATCCCCCATGAATAATTCAAGAGCCAATTTATAAATAGGCACCTTAAATTCATTCTTAAAATCATATGACAAGTTTTTCGAAGTTTCGACAGCTTCCCTTAATATTTCTATAAAATCTTCTTTATTCTTGGATTTCACAAAAGTTTGGCTGTCGAACGTTTTTACAATATCGTACTCATAAATCCGGTTAAGTGCCACCTTTTTCAATTCAATGGCAATGTCTTTGGATTGAATATACTTTATTATGTCGATATCCGCTTTTCTTTTTTCCAGCACATTCGTAACACGTGTTAAAGAAGAGGAATTTTCTGAAGTCCTATTGACATAATAAATAGGTTTTTTAGTAGTTGATACTGCTCTGACTTTAAAGAAAACATCATTAAAAAACCATTTATCTTCACCGAATTTCATATTCGGAAAACCAATTTCATGTTCTTTAACCATAGGCAGATTCATCATCCTGGCCGTTGGACCCATATGATAAAAAAAGTGCGGAACATCCATTGGGGTGATGCTTCTTCTTTCTTTAATGGAAGCAAACTCACCGATGACACTCTCTGCCTCAGATTCGACTTTTACCGTTTTGCCCACTACATAATCATCACCGGTTTCCTCCAGGATATTATAGAGGCTTTCCAGTCCATCATGGGCAAGCCAGTCATCCGCGTCTAAAAAAGTTATATATTTGGATGTTCCCAATTCAATTCCAATGTTTCTAGGGGTCCCAGGTGAACCATTATTTTCTTGAAGAGTAACTGAACAGATATTTTTATATTTAGCTGTATACTCCTGAATGATTTTATTGGTAGCATCAGTCGAACAATCATCAATAATGATGTATTCAATCTGATCCATACCCATTGTCTGATTTATTACTGATTCAATCGTTTTTCTGATGAATTTTTCAGCATTATAAGCAGCCGTGACTACAGTGACCTTTTTTTCTTTTCCTAAAAATTTATTCCTTAAGCCTACAGGGTTATTTTTTATTGAAATTTTACCGCTCTTTAAAAGTTCCCTCGCCTTTTGACGTACCAAGAAATTCATACGATTCCCTCCTTTTATGTAGAGGTAACATAGATGTTTCTATCAGGCAGCCAGTTACCAGTTACTTAAAAGCAACAATACCCTTTATTTCAGGAATCAATCATTAAAAAATTTATCCACGATTCTCTGTGTAGCTTTACCATCCTCTATTCCACAATACTTCTCTCTAAATAAACCATATCTCTCTTTGTATTGCATGTTTATTTCATCAATATTGGTAATAGTATCGATAATCTCCTCAGTCGTTTTTAAAAATGGACCTGGTGCTTCTTTTTCAAAGTCCATATAGAATCCGCGGATGTTATCTCTGTAATCTTCCAAGTCATACGTGTAGTACAAAATCGGCCGGGCAGTATTAGCAAAATCGAACATTACGGAAGAATAATCCGTAATCAATATATCAGAAATCAGGTAAAGTTCCTGGATATCTGAATAATTGGATACATTTATCACGAAATCCTCGAATTCGCTCGGAATGCTGAGATTATTACTTATAACAACATGCATCCTTAACAACAGGATATATTCATCCCCTAGTTCTTCCTTCATTCTTTCCAAATCAAATTTCAGCTCGAAAATGAATTTATTGTTTTTCGAAGTTTGATTATCCCGGAATGTAGGAGCATATAAGATGACTTTTTTTCCTTTTGGTATCTTCAGTTTTTCCATCACTGAGTCGGCAACCAGTGAAGCATCTTCCTTGTAAAACAAATCATTTCTCGGATATCCCGTTTCCAATATTTCCCCCTCATATTTGAAAGCACTTCTGAAGGCTTTGGATGCGTATGGACTTGGTGATATTAAATAATCCCACGTTCTCGTTGCACCATGCACCCGATTCAAGTACCCCTCGTCTCTTCCTTGAATATTATCGATATCAAACAGCATTTTTTTCAAAGGGGTTCCATGCCAAGTCTGAATATATGTCGTTTCCTTCCTTTTGCTTAAATAAGTAGGGAAGTTTTGATTATTTATCCAATAACCTGCTTTGGCCAAATAATAATAATATTCCGGGCTTAGGCGTTTGATCAGCTTCGTGTTCTTTCCTTTTATCGGTAAATTACCATTATACACCCAAACTTTTTTATATTTATTATCCCTTTTGACCAGTTCTTCATAAATATATTTGGGGCTATCAGAGAATTGCTTCCCTATCCCACTTTCAAAAAGAATAAGGTTCCGGTCAACCGGTATGATCCTGGACATGATTTTATAAACTTTTTTCATAACAGGGAAATACTGTTCACTTTTCCTAAATCGATTCATAATGAGTTTTGATATCGGGTGGTTATATAATTTAATAAGTGAATTCTGATCTTTTTCTGCATGTTTAATCACTTCGAATATCCTTGAATTAGAATGGACATCGCGATATTTAATAAAACGGTTGGCCTTATCGATATACTTTTTCTTCATGACAAAATCAGTGTTGGCGTATTCGGCTAATACACCCAACAATCCATCCAATTCATCAACGATTTCACCCGGAAGATCGTTATCCAAATCCAAATGTGACGGTCTTTTCCCTATGAAACGATCTCTATCAAATTGATAGTAAATAACCGGTTTATGCAGGAAACTAAAGTCGAAAGCAACACTTGAATAGTCCGTGATCATAATCGCGCTTTCCTTAATTAACCTTTGGACATCCACTTCACCCTGACTAATCACCCGAACAGGGGCATCTTTAAAATAAGACGTGAATTTCTGCATATTAGGGTGAAGGCAAAATATGATTTCAAACCCATTATTTTTAGATAACTCATGTAAAACCGGGTGATTCACCAAGTTCTGATACCTTTCGAAATACTCGCTTTCCAAAAATATTTCATCGGATGTAATCCAATCTCGCCATGTCGGAATGATGAGTAATTGCCGCTTTGTTAAAACATCATCCTTAAACAGTGAATCGAACCTAGAAAGTCCGGTCGTGAATACTTCCTTTTCGTTGTATCCAAAATCCGTTACGATCATATCCTTTTCGAAGTCTGAACTAACTAGAAAAACATCCGTACTAAAACCGGAGGATGCATTTTTCCCGTAGTTTGCAACCATGTTCTTAGTCCCCATAACACCATGTTGAAGAAATACCTTAACTCCCTTAACACGATTTTTAAATTCAGATGTTCTTAAAGGATATAAATAATCCGGATGATGTGATGAAATGATACGTGTCGATTCCATTGTCTTTTTAATATGATCCTTTGACTTGAAATAAAGGATATTCCCAAAGGGCTCGACGTTCTTGGCTTCCACGGAATTTTCTTCTATTACATAATAGACTTCTTTTTCAGGGTGGTTTTCCCTCATATATTTAAAAAAGTGATATCCGGTATCTTGGGCTTTATAAGTTCTTTCGCCAATTAGCCAAACATCCTTTTTCTTTTTAAATAGGGCCAAAAAACGCCTCCATCCCATCATCTTTTTTAAATATCGATAACTTTCCGTAGAGAAGTTAAACACTTCCAAAGATAAATTGGATGCTTTAAAGGTATAATATGGATTGATGATGGCCACTCCATTATTCGAGCTCACATCGGTCTTTTTTGTAAATAATTTAGTTCTCGTGGTCGGTCTTCCGACGCGTACCATTTTCGGCTCTTCCTGATCATGTAAATGTAATTTCATGTAAATATCATATACATCATCTTCCAAATCCACACTGACTAATTGTTCTAAATCCAATTTCAAATCATATATATATCGATTCAGTCCAAATTTCTTAATATTCATTTCCTTATTATGAATAAAAGATAGATTGGCCTGATATTCTTTGCCACTTTGTCTTCCTCTAACTAGGCCCTCACCTTTTATGATCGCGGAATGCTTGGTGAAGATTTGACCATTAACATGCATGGTCTTCGAATTGTTTTTCATTTTTTCAATTTGAGACTTAATCTGTATTTTAGGGGTTTTATTGATGTAAAGAGATATATTCCCTTTATTCGTTATCGAGAATATACTTTGTTTATCTTCATAGGTGTAAATACTTAAATTGTTCGTGTACGTCTCCTGAAAACGCCCTAGACGAATTGGAAATTCAATATGAACCTGTTCGTTCTCTTCTACATATTCAGCTTTATGTTCGATATTAAGTATTGTTTTCTTGCTCAGCTTTTCAATCGGAACGGCTACCTTTATATAACAGTCATAAACAGTCGGTTCATCATCTACTAATTTCCGCATTAAATCTTTCATATCTACTTTAAAATCAAATTTAGACGAGCTCACCGATTCAGCTATTTTTATTTTCTGATCTTCGTTTTCCCTAGAATATAGCCATAGTTCTTTTGCGCAATAATGTTCTATTGAAAATTCTCCTTTAATCAATAGCATATTTTCCTCTTGCGCAATGGTCAGAACTTGTTTTAGCTTAATTTTAGGCGCTTTTTTTGCTTTCCCTTTTCCAAGAAGCTTTTTAATCATTTTAGACCACCTATAACAAATTATTTATTTAAATAAAAATGAATCATTCATTGTACCTTAAAATCATAAACTTTTTTTGGTTTTTCCTCAATATCATTAAACAGACAGGTGAATTTCCCTTAATTCCCCTTCAATTCCACCTATGAACAAAAAAGAAAGTATCCAGGTGATTTGTTGTCGTACCAAAACAAAAAACCGCAAAAATCAAATGCATGTCCTTCCATGTTGCCAGAATGGAAAGGGAATAGCAAAAACATGTCTTTCAATTACAAAGAAGTCTTCTTACTATCAAAGTGAACGCTTTCAAAACAGGTCTACCGTTTATATTTTCCCCTCATTAAATGGTTCCATAAAAGTTAAGCGATAGATTTATGGCCGGTAGATACCCATCCTCTGTCCTTCACCTTCCACTTTTAGAAAACAGGATTTATGAAGCTCCTCTAGTTGTTCTCTCCTAAACGTGGTAAAATTGTGAGTGGCTTTTCTGATTGCAGCAAGAATGATGAAATCTTTTTTCATTCATTAATGTGAGGGGAATTATTTTTAAATACCATTAAGTATAAATCCTTACATTAATTATGGACACTTTATTATGCCCTTCAGAGTCATACAAATTAGTCAACATTTAATTTTAACTTAAAAAATAATATTTACAAGAATCATCAATGTAAAAAATTGTGGTTTATTTGTAAAAAAATTGTGGTTTATTTGTAAAGCTATTAAGTTATAATTAGTTAGAGAATGTCATTGCCTAAAAAATATAGGAAAACAACAAGCAGAATTAAAGAGCTGGTTGCCTGTTTTATTGTTCCATTTCATATTCTAATAGACCAAATATATATTAATTTGATTGAATAACAGTTCAAGAGTCTTAAAGGAGGAATAAAAATGAAAAAAGTAATCACTTACGGAACCTTTGATTTGCTTCATTGGGGTCATATCAATCTATTAAAACGTGCTAAAGATTTAGGGGATTATCTGATCGTTGCCATTTCTACGGATGAATTCAATGCTTTAAAAGATAAAAAAGCTTATCACAGCTTTGAAAACAGAAAAATGATCCTAGAATCAATTCGTTATGTGGATGAAGTCATACCTGAAGACAATTGGGAACAAAAGAAGGAAGACATCGTTCGCGAAGGTGTGGATATCTTTGTAATGGGTGATGACTGGAAAGGCCAATTCGATGAATTATCCGAAGTTTGTGAAGTGGTCTACCTTCCAAGGACAATCGGCATTTCAACTTCCCAAATTAAAGATGACCTTCTACAAGTTACTAATGGCTAAAGAATTCGCGATAGGGATTTATCTTTTTTGTTTCAAAGTTTTATTCTCTATCTTTAAACTTTTCCCTTTATATGACAAAACGACCTTTGTCACATCATTCGGGGACAATTGCCAATATATCGCAGATGAAATGGACAAGCAGGACATTTCCGTTCAAAAGGTATTTTTAATGAAATCAAGCAGTTCTATACAAGTTAAGGACGATGGGGAAACCATCGTCCTTCCGTTTGAATCAAAAAATATCAGTGCCATGATCCGATCGATTTATCATCTGGCTACATCAAGATGGATTATCATCGATAATTATTTTGGCTTTCTTTCAGCCATTTCATTCAAAAAGCAAGTGACATGCGTGCAAGTGTGGCATGCGGCCGGTGCCGTAAAGCAATTCGGAGCAAAAGATCCTTCCATTAAAAACCGTTCAGCCGGTGCAAGGAAAAGATTTTTTGAGGTATATGATAAATTCGATTATGTTACGGCAGGTTCAGAGAGAATGGCCGAGATTTATCAAGAAAGTTTCCAACTGCCGGCATCCCATATCCTAAGGACCGGGATCCCTCGGACCGATTTCTTTTTTAATGATGAATCAAAAAGGACTGCCCGTAATGCTTTGCTGGCCAAGTATCCAGAACTTGAGCATAAGAAAATCATGTTATATGCCCCTACATTTCGTAATGACGGCTTGAACAACGGAAAGATTGCTCTTGATTTGGAATTGCTCTACAAGGAACTTAAGGGCGAAAATTATGCGTTATTGCTAAAGCTGCATCCAGCAGTAAAAGCAGAGCATGATTTACAAGATAAATTCCCGGGATTCATTTACCCTGTCAATAGTGACTTTCACGTTAATCAACTGCTGATCAGTACGGATCTTTTAATAACCGATTACTCATCGATTCCATTTGAATTCTCTTTTTTGGGAAGACCCATGATATTCTTTGCATATGACTTAGAAAAGTATGTGCAGGAACGGGGATTCTGGGAGGATTACTCTTCTTCCATGCCCGGACCCGTGGTATCCACCACGGAAGAGCTCTTGAGGAAAATCCGTACTGCCGATCATTCATCAATGAAGATCGCTTCCTTTAACCAAAAATGGAATGAATACTCCACGGGAAATTCAAGCAGGAACTTAGTTGATTTCCTTTATAAATAAAACCACCCACTTCGTAAAACGAAGTGGGTTTTCTATTTTTCCATAACCACTGAGCGGAATGCACGCCCTACAAAAAGGTACATTTTTTTCATAAAGTGAAAAAGGGAAACACCACGCTCCGAAATATGAAAAAAGACTCACAATATAGAAAATATTGTAGATTACAATACTCAAACGCCACCAATATAAACCAGTAAAATACTACTATTTTCCCCTTGTAACAAAAATGTAATATGTTTAAACCCATTTATTTTGTTAGAATAGGGAAAAAGACATATTCGAGGTGGAAAACCGTGAAAAAAAGTGTTGTCGCATTTTCGACATTAGCCATTTTATCTTCGACTTTTGTTTCTCCTGCCCTTGCCGGTACATATACAGTCAAAAGCGGTGATAACCTAAGTAAAATCGCCCAAAATCATAATACGACGGTAAAAGACTTAAAACAGCTTAATAACTTAAAATCAGACTTTTTGAGAATCAATCAAAAATTAATTACACCCAACTCCAAAACAACATCAAATGCTCCTTCAGTTTCCGTGAAAACAACAAAGAAAACCACATATACCATTGTTTCAGGTGATACCTTAACCAGGATAGCAAACAAGCATAACCTTACACTTGCTGAATTGATGAAACTGAATAACTTAAAATCCGATAGAATTTATGCAGGCGCCAAACTTATCGTATCCAAATCAACCACCACCACTACCATTGATTTACCCGGCAGCTCCAAACCATCCAGTGGTACACAGACCCCAGCCAATTCGTCTACATACATTGTGGTAAAAGGTGATACTCTTTCCAAGATTTCCAGAAAAACAAACTTGACTGTAGCCCAGCTTAAATCAATCAACTCGCTAAAGTCCGATTTAATCAGAGTAGGGCAAAAACTGAAATTAAGTACCTCGGCAAACACTGCCCCTGCAGATAAAAACGATGGTGGAAAAGTGGAAGCCCCAAGTTCAGGAAACAAAGTGGCCAAGCTCGTTTCCGAAGCAAAGAAATTGATTGGCACACCTTATTCGTGGGCGGGTTCCTCCCCATCAGGATTCGATTGCAGCGGATTCATCTACTATACGTTCAAAAAGGCTGGGTATGATGTTCCAAGGCTTTCATCATCCACCTATTATGATATGGGCAAAAAAGTTACTTCACCGAAAAGCGGCGATCTTATCTTCTTTGCAACGGGTTCCAATAAATCAGTCATAAGCCATATGGGAATTTACTTGGGCGGCGGGGAATTCATTCATGCCTCATCAAGTAAGGGAGTAACGATCAGTACTACTTCAAACTCTTATTTCAAAAGTAAAATCATCGGTTATAGAAGTTTATAAGATTTACTTGCCAGACTTTCTCTTAAAGTCTGGCAAATTTATGAAAAGATTCATAAATTGTATAACTTTTGGAAAAAATGAACGCTGTGTAAACGAAGGAATTCAGAATCCTTCGTTTTTTTGAATGAAAAAAGGTAAATATGCACTCTAACTACAAAAAGAAACTATTCTATTTTTGACAAAAAAAAGGTATAGTTAGAAATACCGACTAGGTACTTTTTCACACCTTCCATTTTGTGGGATGGTTAAGGGAGGAATATTAAATGAGATCCGAACATAAAAAAAAGAAAAAGAAACGTAAAACGTTTAAAATAATCGGCTTCACCCTTCTTATCCTTATCATTGGCGCAGGTGTTTATGGCGCTTCAGTATATCAATCATTAGCCGGTGCGATCAGCACTATGCAGGGCACAGCCCATAAAACGGATAAACGTGTAGAGGACATCAAGTTCAAAAGCCAAGATCCATTTTCATTACTAATTCTTGGTGTGGATGAAAGAAAAAATGACTCAGGTCGATCAGATACGATGATTGTCATGACCGTTAATCCTAAAAAAGAATCGATTGAATTATTGAGTTTACCGAGAGATACGCGTACAGAAATCGTCGGTAAAGGGATAAATGATAAAATGAACCATGCCTATGCATATGGCGGAGTCGCCATGTCGATAAATACAGTGGAATCCTATTTGGATATTCCGATTGACTATTACGTCAAAATGAATATGGAAGGCTTTCAGGATATCGTGAATGCCGTTGGCGGTGTCACGGTCGATAATGATATGGACCTTGCCTATAAAGGATATACCTTCAACAAAGGTACAATCGACTTAAATGGTAAAGAGGCCTTGATTTATTCCCGAATCCGTAAAGAAGATCCCCGCGGGGATTATGGACGGCAAATGCGGCAACGCCAAGTTATCCAAGCTGTCATGAAAAAAGGGGCAAGCCTATCAACACTTACCAATTATGACGATATATTCGAAGCTTTAGGTAAAAACGTGGAAACCAATTTAAGTTTCAATGAAATGCTGAGCATTCAAAATAACTACAAATCATCCCTCAAAAATATTGAACAATATACACTTGAAGGTGACAATCAACGGGTAAATGGCGTTTGGTACAACATCGTTCCAGAAGATACAAAGCTTGAAGCCCAAAATCGCGTTAAAGCACATTTGGGATTATAATGTAAGGAGGATGACTTTTATCAGTCATCCTCTTTTTTTACCTCTTTCTCAATTTTTTTAAAGTAATCGGAGCGTATCACCTGATCACTCAGATCAATCTCCTTTTGATCTTCTGGTGAAAATCCTTCGACCTTGCCTTCCCCATTTATTTTCATTTGAGAACCATAATCCCCTTTTAATATCAAGGCATCACCCTCTTCGCCATCCAGCATGCTCTCTCCAAAGTATGAAGAACTCTTTATATTGAACAAATCATATAGAGTGGGCAGAATATCGATTTGGCCCGCCACCTTATCAATCGTTCTCCCTTCCATATCCTCCTGATAAATGATCACGGGAATGGGCATATATTTTTCAATCCACTCTTCATTGCTAATTTTACTACCATAATACGCTTCAACCTCGTGTTTATCTTTTAAGAATAGCCCATCATGATCTCCGTAAATGACAATTACGCTGTCTTTCAACTTCCCGTCATCCTTCAACTTCTTCACGAAATCCCCGATAGCTGAATCTGTATAATGAATGGCTTCGAAATATTTAGTCAGGTAACTATTTTCTTTTCCAACTTCATGCTTCATTGTTATCTGTTCCTTCGGCAGTGAAAAAGGTACATGGCTGGTCAAAGTAACGAAAAAAGCGTAATAGGGGTTTTGTTTATCTTTTAAGAAATCATAGCTTTGATTAAAGAAACTGCGGTCTCCCAAGCCCATCGAAATCATCTCGTCCTGCTTCATATCCTCTATGGAAAGATAGTCATCAAAACCTAGCGAGGGATATGCATGCTGCCTATTCCAAAAGTCTTCTTCATCTCCGTGGAAAGCAAAACTTTGATAATCCGACTTCTTTAATTCCTTGGCAAGACCAGGAAAATCATTATAAGGGAACCGAAAAAAGGTCGCACCTTGCTTTAAAGGAAATAGTCCGGTATTCACGATAAGCTCTCCATCAGATGAATTTCCAAATACCGTCTGCGGATATACATGCGGGAAATACAATCCCCCTTTCGCCATTCCATTCATGAATGGCGTGACCTCCTGCCCGGCACTGGTTTGAAAGAGCGGAAACGACTGTAAAGATTCCACCTGGATGATAATGAGATTCTTCCCTTCCAAGGATCCTGAATGGGCATTTTCCTTTCTTTTCTTTTTATTGAAGTAATCAGAAACGGCCTTCTTTTCTTCCGAAGACATTTCATCCCTTCCCGAGTCAGTAAAATAGGCATACGTATCCAATGCATGATGACCGATAGGGCCCCAGGTTCGCAAGAAGGTATTTGCCTCATAACGCCGGGTTATATCTACTTTGTCGATAAAGATATTCTTGACCGGTTTTAATCCTGCTATCATCAGGAATATTACGGCCGGCACAAGTGCCATATGCTTGAGGGGGTATTTTTTCTTCACAAAAGATTCAGCAATTGGAATGCCTGCCAGAAGAAAGATTGCATCCTTGATTTCCATCATACTGAATATACTTTCACCTAGCCCATTCAGATTGCTTTTTTGCATCCACATATAGGATGTTATAGGTGTCGAATAATAACGATAAAACCAGATGTCCCCAAGGAAAAAGACCATGATCGAAAGAAGGAAAACTGAAAAAATGATGCCCTTTACGATTCGATTCGATATCCATTCCTTCAGATAAACAACAAAACCGGCAGCACCGATGATTATCGTAATTATTCCAATAGAAAGATCGTTACCCATCCTATCATTCGTATAAATGAAAAGTATGGCCACGATTGAGAATGACAATAACTCAAATAGCCTCTCCTTCAAGCGTTGATTACGGTTATTCTTCATGCTCCTGCCACTTTCCTCTTCATTATTTCCAAGCCTTGGTTAGGCTAGATTGCGGAAGATTACTTATAAATATTACTTATCGTTACCATTTATGAGAAATTGCACACAGAAAGTGGCATAAATATTTGGTGCTACTTACCTCCCTAATAAACAAAAAACCTTCATCACTAAAAGGATGAGGGCTTTGCTTTGGTGCTCCGGCAAAAAAGCTGCCGATTGCCGCTAGACTCTTGCGGTTGTTTTTCTACTTTCTCTTCCATTCAAAAGCAATCTTCCAACCTTCATCAGGAATCGATTCCGCCAACATATCCCCTTCCTCGAACAAGAAACGCCATGGCATGCATGAAAGTGCTGGAAGCTCACCAAGCTCTGAAAGATCGAATGTCTTTTTCGCGAGGAATTTTCCATCTCCATCAACTAACAGTAAATCCACGATATCAAAACTGACGGCTTTCTCTATTGAACTTCGCAGAAAAGCCTCTATGATGACATCATCTTCCACCCTAGTCAGCTTGATGCCGGATATAGAAATTTGGTTCGGTTTTAATGCAGGCAGCCTTTGATGGTGGAATTTATATACATATTTCTCTTGTTTGGAAATATCCCACCCCTTGTGAAACATCAGGACAGTATGAACGGTGTCATCATGATTTGCTAACTTAGGTACATCTGAAGCTGCATTATCCCTTTTTCCAAATAAACTCATCGTTCCTCCCCCTCGAAAGAAGCTGCATCTTGCTGATTGCTTTTCATATATTCCATAAAACGGATGCTTATCTCCGCCTCAATTTTACTTAATAGAAGGTTGAATTGACTGAGAGCTGCTTTTTCAAACAACGCATATGGGTCCTGCTGACCATATTCGCTTAAACCAATGCCTTCCTTCAAACTGTTCATTTCATCTAAATGGTTCATCCAATTTGTATCGATTTGCTGCAGCATGAAAGCGCGCAACTGGTTTCCCCATTCTGCATCGGCTTGAAAGATCACCAGTCTCGATTCCCATTTACCTAAAGCCTCCCATACCCTTCCTTCAATTTGGCCTTTTATATCCTTTAAATCACTTTCCTGCCAACCTAACGACAGCAAAACAAAGGTTAGCTCTTCAATTAAGTCAGAGGAATCAGGCTCTGCTATATGTTCACGGTCATATTTCACTGTGAGCCGAGTAATGTATTTTACGATGTAGTCAAGTAAAATGGCCGACATCCGTTCAGGCTCCATATAAAGAATCCGATTTCTCATTGCATAGATGATTTTACTCTGCTCATTTAATGCATGTTCCAACTTCAATATGTGATATCGGCTTGATTGATGCATCTGCTCTACCGAATCCTGAACCATTTTAACGAATTTATCGGGTGCAGGGCCCAGCACCAACCCATTTTCATCCGTTTTGATTTTCTTGATATAACGTCCCAATTCTTCTTCATCATAGTAATGAAACAAATCATCTTCCAAAGAAATGATGAATTGTGTTGAACCAGGATCACCCTGCCGCCCGGAACGTCCTCTTAACTGCATATCGATCCGACGGCTTTCGTGACGCTCCGTCCCGATAATATGAAGGCCGCCCAATTCCTTGACATCATTCCCAAGTAATATATCCGTTCCTCTCCCAGCCATGTTCGTAGCCAGCATCACTTGTTTTTTTTGCCCGGCATTCGCAATGATCTCCGCTTCATCCTCTTCCGTCTTCGCATTAAGGATTTGATGTTTAATTTTCCGATTATCCAGTTGAACCGAAATTTTTTCAGATTGCTCAATGGAGGTCGTCCCGATCAGGATAGGTCTGCCTTCTTCATGTATTCGTTTTACTTCCGTGACGATTTTGTTGATTTTGCTTGTTTCATCTTTATAAAGCAAATCAACCTCATCCACTCGAATAATAGGCTCATTAGTTGGAATTTCAATGACGGGGAGCTGATATATTTCCTGGAATTCAGACTTTGATGGTATGGCACTCCCTGTCATCCCAGACATTGAATGATATAATCGAAAATAATTTTGGACGGAAATCATAGCCTGTGTTTCATTCTCTTCGGAAATCTCCAATCCCTCTTTTGCCTCAATGGCTTGATGCAGCCCGTCACTGAAGCTTCGCCCTTCCATCACCCTGCCTGTGAATTTATCGATGATTGCAATCTTTCCATCGATGACAATGTAGTCCACATCCAACTTCATGATTGCCCGCGCTTTCAGAGCCTGTGTAACATTATGTAATAACTCTTGATGCTCCATTCCATACAGATTGTCGATGCCAAAGGCCTCTTCAATCTTGGAAGCACCTTGATCCGTGAAGAAGGCGGACCTTGACTCGACGGAAATCTCGTAATCATCCTTTTCTATAAATGTCTTCATGATTTGCGCCGTGATCTGGTGAAGCTCGGTTCCGTCGTTTGCCCTGCCCGCAATGATTAATGGTGTCCTCGCTTCATCAATCAAGATGCTGTCAACCTCATCGACAATGGCAAATCGGTGTCCTCTTTGAACCTTGTCTTCCCTTCGATAAACCAGATTATCACGCAAATAATCAAAACCGAACTCTGTTGCCGTCCCATACGTGATATCTGCCGCATATGCTTCACGTTTCGCGGAAGGTCCCATTTGGGAAATGTTCAAACCGATCGTCAATCCTAGAAATTCATGAATTTGTCCCATTAACTCTTTATCACGTTTGGCCAAATATTCATTGGCCGTTATTATATGGACACCATTACCGAACAGTGCATGTAAATAGCTAGGCAATGTAGAGACAAGCGTCTTCCCCTCGCCCGTATTCATTTGGGCAATGCCCCCTTCACTCAGGACAAAACCGCCTGCAAGCTGAACATCATGGTGCCTAAGATTCAATACTCGCTTGGAAGCCTCCCTCACGACCGCAAAAGCTTCGGCTTGTATATCCAAAATATTATCACCAGCATCCAAAATGCCTTTAAATCTATCCTTCATTCCATTTAATTCCAGATCTGAATATTTTTCATATTTACCCTCTAGCCGATTCACTTCTTCTACCAACTTATAAATTCTCTTCAAGTCTTTAGAACCTTCTTTGAAGAACCTTTTCATACTGGATAGCATAGGGTTTTCTCTCCTATTAATTCAATTGACCTTTAGTGAAATTATATCAGTTATGTATTTACTGTTTATAAACTTTATTGTAATTATATAGAAATTCTTTATTTTTTTGAAAGACAAATTATACAAAAACCGACTTGATGCAGCTAACCATGCTAAAAAGATTAACTCCATCCTGAATATCAGGGAGGGGTTTTTTTATCGATTTAAACAAATAATAGGAAGACTTTCACCCAATGGAGGATTTCAGATGAATAAGACATCCAGATATAAACTCGTACAGCCGCATCGCTTTGGATTATTCGTT
Organism: Peribacillus sp. AS_2; assembly: GCF_026891895.1. NCBI lineage: Bacteria > Bacillati > Bacillota > Bacilli > Caryophanales > Bacillaceae > Peribacillus > Peribacillus sp. AS_2. Next base: position 253,212 of record NZ_JAPTGA010000001.1, on the reverse strand, counting down.
CTTATAATTTTCATTATTAGCATGAGCTCCCCTATTCAAGCAGAAACAAGAAACACCCCCAAGAATGTCATATTGCTGATTGGCGACGGCATGGGGCTAGGGGCAATAGAAATTGCCCGGCAATTGGAATATGGAAAGACAGGTGTTCTACATTTGGAAAAACTGGAGCATGTCGCCCTGATGCGCACCTATTCCGCCAATAATTACGTCACTGACTCGGCAGCAGGAGGGTCGGCGATTGCCACTGGTATAAAAACCAACAATGAATCAATCGGTGTTGATGCCAATGGTTCCGAGGTGGATAGTGTATTGGATGCCTTTCAGAACAATGGCAAAAAAGTCGGGATCATCTCAACCAATATGGTAGTCGATGCCACACCCGCTGCCTTTGGTGCAAGTGTGCCTAACCGCTGGACAGGTGGCGCAAATATTGCGAGGCAGCTCTTTGATAACCGGATCGATGTCATTCTCGGCGGTGGTGCCAGCTATTTCGATGCGAATAAGCAGAATGGCGAGGATTTAATCGCCAAATTTAAACAAGCTGGCTATGGGATTACGACGACTAAAGAAGAACTTAGTTCCATTAATACTCCGGCAAAACTTTTAGGATTATTTCACCCTACCTATATGAATTTCAAACTGGATAAAGAAGTATTACATTCCCAAGAGCCATCCCTCCCCGAAATGACATCCAAAGCGTTGGATATTTTATCCCAGGGTGATAAGGGATTCTTTTTGATGGCCGAAGGTGCGCGTATTGACCATATGGAGCATGCAGCCGACATCACTGGAATATGGAAAGAAACGATTGAATTTGACCAAACCGTGAAAGAGGTTGTAGATTGGGCAAAAAATCGAAATGATACATTGATCGTTGTACTTGCAGACCACGAAACAATGGGGACCTCCGCTTCTGAAACAATGGATATCACGGCATTGAAAAAAATCAGGGTTTCATCCGAATATATGTCCAAACAGCTTACATTCGATAAAAATAATGAAATCAATCCAGAAAGTGTCGTTTCCACATTCAAGAAGTATGCACATATATCTCTTACGGATCAGGAAGTCGATCAATTCATTGATAACGTGAGAAAGAATAAAACGCTTGTCTATCCAAAGCATCAAATCGATTGGGAAATCGGTAGCACCATCGCCAGGCACCATAAGGCGGGCGTAGCAGATCGAAGCATACGGGCAGCCAGTTCCACAGGAGGACACACAGCCAATATGATTCCCGTTTTCGCCTCGGGTCCAGGCAGTGAAGCCTTTGATGGAGTCATTGAAAATACCGATATTTCAAAAATCATCACAAAAGCCGCTGGCGTTCCGTTCACACCCGGTCAGCATAAAACAAAAGAGGAATGAATGCATTCATTCCTCTTTTAAGATTCTCATTTTTGATTAAGGTCCGTTAACTCAAGTTATGGCGAAGTTTGCGGGCATTACTCACGAGTTTAATGCATTTACTCGTGAGTTTCCGCCTTTTACTCGTGAATTTAGTCCATTTACTCGTGAGTTTCCGCCTTTTACTCGTGAATTTGGTGCGTATACTCGTGAGTTTGATGAAGAGTCATGATGTCAAAAAAAGACGCCATTATTGGCGTCCTGCTCATTCACTTTTTTATATGTTTTTTTAATACATACCCAATTTGGCTTCCCTTTTTCACTTTGTACCACTCATCTTGTTGAGCCAAGATCGTTACAGATTGGTCCCTGTATAGATTCCCAACCGTTTCAGAAGATGCATTTCTATTTTCTTTAATATATAATTCGCTTGCTGTCACTATTCCCGTCGTCTTCCTGATCGAGATTTTCGTTGAAATGGTTTTCTGATTGTCACTCTTATCCTTAGCTGAGATTGTCACCGTAAATATGCCGCTGGACATATTTTTGAAATCCCATGTTGCGGATTGCCTGCCTTTACTGAACGGCCTTTCAGAAAGGATACCGACAACCTTACCTTTACTGTTCTTGATTTCCACTGTTACATTAGCGTCTTCATTAATTATATATGTTATGTTCGCTTGCTCGGTACTATAGTCACCCGATGTTTTGACTTCGGTGATTTTCGGTGCCGACGTATCTTTACTGATCTTAATCGGCATTGTTGCCAAACCTTCATTCCCGTTGCGGTCCATTGCTGATATTTCTGCTTTATATGTACCGTTACTCACCGCTTTTGTGTTCCAGATTGCTGAATGGGTACCCTTTTTCATTGTTTGGTCACGAACTGGGGTAGCTATGGATTTCCCTTTACCATCTTTAATCGTAAGTGTAACCACAGTATCTTCTTTTAGGGAGTATGTGATTCCAACCTCATCATTGACATGATCCGTTTGCGCTTTCATGCTTACTGAATTCGGTTCTGCCTTGGCGACAAGATCCGTTTTAAATCCAGCGCCTGGTCCATATTCCCTTTCTATAGTTGTGTCAGGATAATAAAATCCCAAAATATCTAGATAGGATTGTCCTGCTTCCGCTCTGTTTTTCGCCCCAAACTGACTTAGCCCGACACCATGCCCATATCCTGATCCTTTAATAGAAATTATTTTGGAGTGATCGGAGGATGAATGGTCAACCAGATAGCTTTTCATCACCTCTTGCCCCACCATGCCCCTGATTTTGGAAGCTGATACATTAGCAAACCTAACCGTTTGCGGCAGAAGCTTTCCCCGGTCATCAACGAGGTCCCTTACATAGAAATTCAATTGGATGGAGCCTTTCGTTACACGGCCTCCCGTTTTCTCATCTGAAAATGTTAACAAGGGAATCTCCGTTATTTTAATATCTTTCTGCGCATATCCATTATTCTTCAGCCAAGCCTTAAGCTTCGGCACAACCGTTTTATCTTTTTCCTCTACACTTGTCCACCATTCTTCCGGTTTAGCTAAGTCCATTTTTGAAAGGTCGATTTGCTGCTTGTCCAGCGTTATCTCCCAACTGGTTTTCGGATCATAGAAATCTTCTTTTATAGATAAATATGCAAGGGGGCTGCCACTTGACCAAACATTTGAATTCGATTCGGTCATTCCTCCATTGCTTGAGGAAAAGAACGCTTCGATTGTTTCGCCATCATGCTTGATTACCATGCCCTTCGTCTGCTCAATGGCTGAATTAGTCCGATAGTGACCGGCAGCCCCGCCATATACTTGGTAAGAAACCGTATCATCAATTATTGTGGATTGATGGCGAAGTGCATAGGTCCGGGCGGCAATCGCCTGTGCTTTTAAGGCTTCGGAGTGCCATAGTGCAGGCATCTCCAGCGGTACGACGCCCTTTAGGTAATCTTCCATATAAACAGTATTGATCGGCCGGATGTAACCGTCCTCCGCTGTAAATGAAAATGAGCCTTGATACGGACGGCCGTTTATGGATAATGAAGAATCAGGTTTAACTGGTATTACCTTAAAAGAAGCATAAGATCCCTTTTTCTTAGATCCTTTGTATACGGCAAGTTTAGCCGACTCCACTTTCAAAGTCAGTTTTTCCCCCGCATTTATGAATATCTCTCCCCTTGATGTACGGTAGTCACCGGTTGCCGTTATTTCGGCACTGGTTCTATTGCCCAAATAATTCTTCAGTTTCACATCCATCGTTAAATTTTCTTCTGCTGCTGTCGCTTCATGAGAAGGAAATGCAAAAAAAGTGATAAAGAAAGCGATAAACAAATACTTTAATCTTTTCATTCCTTTTCATCCTCATTCCCATTCTATTAATCTTTCAAGGATTTTTGAATTAATCCCATTCAATCCATCGGCATGTGGTAACATAACGGCCTGGATGATGTCACTCTGTAAACATCATGGTTTCAGGACGTCCCTAGTATACTAGCAAGTTATTGAACTCCTTTTTTACATTCTGTATGCACGACACATTCTCCTTCAAATCCAGCTTCATTGCCGCCACAAATTAGAATCCACAACCAAAATAAAGCAGGACATGGAAGAAGCCAATGTCCTGCTTTTTAATGTTAAATGCTTGCCCAGTTCTGATGGGTGACTTTTTTCTTTACTTTAAATACTTCTTCAACACCGGTTTCATTTGGTCGACAACGACATGGCTGCCGCCTCGTCCTTTTACATCTTCCATCATCCATGCCATGAGAAGTTCCGGGTCTTCTGTGTCCATGGCAACAAACCAGCCGTTTTCTGTTCCGTCCGCGTTTTTGGATGCCTTGATTTCAGCAGTTCCCGTTTTGGCAGCGATTTTGATGCCAAGATCAGCTATTCCATGTCCGCTTCCCTTAGGATGCTCCACTACTTGTGTCAACATCTTGGTGACCTGATTCGCTTGGTCTGCTGATATCGCATTTTCTTTCCATATTTTCTTTTCTATTTTATCTCCAGTTATTAAGAAAGGTGCAGGAATGTTTCCTTCATTCAAGAAGGCTGAATAGGTCATGGCGAGGTGGAGCGTGCTCATTTGAACTTGCGCTTGACCATATCCGGCATCTGCCAATCTTCCCTCACTGTCGATCTTGCCAATGCTCGATGCTTTGATCGGATAATCATAATTCAAAGACTCATCAAATCCGAAAGCCTTGAGTCCATTCGTGAATTTTTCCTTTCCAAGCCCGAGAGCTTTTTGGGCAAAGTAAATGTTGTCTGAATAAATTAATGCCTTTTCCATATCGATTGGAACTCCAGGGTCCGAAACCCTTGTAATGGAATGATCTTTCCATTTCGATTTGGCCCACGTTTTCCCTTGGATATTGATCGACTCTTTCGGATCCACACCATTTTTCAAGGCGATCGCCGCAGTGAGGGCCTTAATGGTTGAACCAGGTGCAAACGTCGAACTGAAGCGGTTCAGAAGTGGTTTTTTCGGGTCTTCTTCAAGCGCTTTTTGTTCTGCTTTCGTTATTCCGAAAATATATTTATTAGGATCGAATGACGGACTTGAAACAAGTGCAAGCGTTTCGCCTGTCTTCGGATCAATTGCCGATGCCGATCCAGTTTCGTTCTTATATTGCTTGAAGATATCCTTTTGAAGCTCAGCGTCGATGGTCAATGTAATTGTTTCTCCCTCTTCAGCAGGCTTTTCAGCAATCACCTTTTCTTCGCCATCTTCGGTTTTAATGAAGATTTTACCGCCAGGTTTGCCTTTAAGCCGCGCTTCCAACACTTCCTCAAGACCTCGCTTGCCTATAACATCACTTGCGGTATATCCTTTTCCTCTCAATTTCTCCAGGTCCTCGGCCGATGCCTCACCGACATATCCGATTAGGTGGGCAGTGGCCTCTTTATACGGATATATGCGCTCTTCCGTATTATTGACAGATACCCCGGCAATGCTCAATAGCTTTTCCAAAGTTGCGCTATTATCATTTGACACTTTCTTGATGGGCACGAAATAGCTTGGCTTTACCCATGTTTGTTTTAATTTCTGATTCACTTCGTCAGTGGACATGTTGAGGATTCCAGCGACCTTTTTAACCGTTTCGGATTCGTTGGCCATTTTCTCGGGCACGATTCCCACTTCTGCCACCGTTCCATTCATGGCGAGGCCGCGTTCATTTCGATCGACGATTTCCCCGCGAATGGCTGGATACGATTCAACCGATACCTTCTCACCAGCTTCCAATTGAGGGAATATGTAGCTTTCATCCCACTTGATATACCAATTTTCTTCCTCGCCTTCCCCTTCCTTGACAAGTGTCGCTTTATGATCAGAGCTGACAGCGCCCGCCATAGTGGACATATCAACGGTATATGCAAGGCTTACCTTTTCTCCATCTTTATGATCATTTTCTTCTTTTGGCTGTTTATAGTCCACCTTTAATTGGTCGGCTTCAATGCCCGTATAGATTTTTTCATAACGCTTCTCAAATTCATCCGCACTGATTTCTTTCCTTGTCTCAGGTGACAGATACTCGTACATCTTCGTAAAATCTTGTTTATTCCAAAGCTTCGTGTATGCCGCAAAGCGCTCTTCCGGACTTGGCTCATCCGAGCAACCGGCCAGGAACAATACGCTCATCAACAATAAGCTGGAAACTAAAGCTAGTTTCTTCATGATTTCCTCCTAATGAATAGTTAGAATGATATACCTATAGTTTAGCAAAATATTAGGGGAATGGGGGATTTTACATGCTTAATTTCTTCATTTTTCTAATTAACCATGATTTTTCTAAAACAAAAGTCCCGTACATCGCGTACAGGACTTTACTTTAAAGCATTCTTTTTTTTCGGCTTTTTTTCTCTTGCAGCCATTTTTTCAGGAAGAAAAAGCCCAGGATGGCTGAAATGATGAGTCCGCTTGTCGTTACAATGACAGCTACCCATTCGTATAAGGTGTAATCCATATACGCTTTCCATGGTAATTTCCCTTTCCAATCTTCAATGTATAGATTCATTCCGAATATACCGGAGACCACCGTATAAATCGTTAGTATTTGCAAAAGATAATTACTGCTTTTCCCAGACAATTTATCCTGATTTTGATAAAGGTAGGAAAGTGTTTCCTTGACTTCTCTGTAGAGAGGGGCAATCCTGAAGGTTTCATCCGTTTTTTTGAAAAGCTCTTTACCGATTGCCGTACTATTCACTTCAGTGAATAAGTACTTTGCAGAAAACTGAGTGATCATGAAAATCAGCTGTTCTGTATCCGATTGATCTTTTTCCACATCAATCTGGGAATGTTCATGAGCCAATTTAAGCAGTACGATCTTATAATAGAAGAAAAGCAACAATGTATAAAAATGCTGTCCGTACATTTCGCTTGCCAGTTCTTGTTCCAGTTTACCTGTCGCTTTCGTGACACACGCGAAATGATACATGCTAGTTACATAATAGGTTTCCTTGCCCCACCTGTCATATACCCTTTCTTGATAATACTTTTCTATATAATCAGGGTTTAATGCGCCTATATATGGCTCACCATCATTGTCATACCCGTTCAGCTCACTGATCCGGAATAAATCATCTTTAGAAATATCACGATTCTCAGGGAATGCCGTATAACTGATCACATACATTCTTTCATCGATGAAAAAGGGCAAACTCCCAAAATAGGTCGGATCCGCTTGTTCTTCATCTATATATTCCTCAATAGGCGGCAACAGTTCATTGAAGATGAAATCCTTCACCTGTTCATACTGATTTTCACGGCAGCCAACTTTCGTTTTTTCTTCATCATCAGCAATCGGCTCGAGGATTCTAAATGTATCGCCAAAATAGAGCACATCATTTTGTGAAAGCCCTTCAGGTAAAGTAACACGTAGATTCATCATGCCAATATGAAATGGGCATATGAAAATATCTATAGAGTTAATAATAAATGGGGTATTTAGATAGGGTGATTCGAAGGTACAATCAATATCCAGTTTTTTCGTGAAACGCCGCAAGCCTTCCTTCTGTTTTGCATGACCCGGAAATAAAATCGGTTCGATGTATGGCATGAAATACTTTTCCAATTTACGGTGTGAAACTTTATGGCCGCCGTAAAATTGATTTTGTTGTTCCATATCTTTCAAGTTCAAAAAAACGAAATTGTCCTCAAGCAATTTTCCCACAAACTTTTCAATCATTTTTCCTTCAAGCGTAAATGGAAAAATGAACTGCTGGAAAGTTCGCTTCGTGGGATCATTCTTCACTTTCACATCCATAAAATATATTCCTCCGATTAAACTGCTATAACACAGGTTTAATTCATCTTGATTCTTATATATTTACCCATGTATATACAAACAAAACGAAACATAATATAGAAATAAAGTGGACAAATTATCCAAAAAACAAAAAGATCCCCCAAGCAAGTGCTCGGGGGCCATCGAAAAGAGTTCTTCAACCCTCTTCACTTTAGGGTACTAGAAACTGATGTTTCTAATGAAAAATCCGATATTCGGACCATTTTAGCATTTTTTTAAAGTATGATAAAACTCGAAATTCTCCCATATTTAGGCTTTACCACTTATTATCATCTAATTAATCCTTATATGCAGAGATTGACAAATGAAAATATAACTCTAGGAATAATTTGTGATCTATTGGCTCATTATTCTTATCCCTTTATGAGGAAATCACGTTTTAGTTTTAAAAAAATGGGTAAATAAAAAATACAAAGGAGAGACATCATGAAATCCGATAGATATAAACAACACTTTAAATTTTTTGAGAGAGCAAATAACGATAAACCAAGTGAAAGGAAACAATTGAGCGATTTCATCAAAAAGAAAATGAATGCTCAAAACACTCATTTAAATGGTAAAAACTCATGACATATGGTGTGTCATGAGTTTTTATCGTTTAAAATGCGATTTCTTTTCCCTGAAGGTTGTGCTTCACACATTTTTTGATACCGATTACATTCAAAAAATGTTTAATTTTCTTCATTGAGGTTGCCTGATATTCATCCGCAATGGAAAACTCTTTAATATAGGCAATTTTTTCTTGTACATCTGTATCTATATGATCTTGGCTGTATTCTTTTTCATCTGATTTTTGGCATGTGTACACCACAGCTTCACCAATATTCCTTGTTGCCTTATCAAAATAAAAAGAAAACACAATGGCACATTCATCATCGTAAAAAGAGGGTTGAACTTTCATATTAATATCAATCATTAACCTTACACCTCTCTCCGTTTTGTTATTTACACTATAACAAAATCATTAAAAGGAAATAGGCGTTACAAACTACCCTCACGTTTCTTCCACGCCTTCCAAATGGACCTTACTCTCCCCATTCATAGATAATTATAACTACAGGAATATGCGCAAAAGAATAATCATTCAAAAATGATAACAAAAAAACATCTTCAATTGAAGATGCTTGAATCAGTAATAGTAAGCTTCATTTACTTATTTATATAAACCTGGAAGTTCTGCGTAAAGGCCTGGTAATTCGCTTGGGACAATAACAAAAGCAGCGATGATAAGAAAAGATACGACTAATGCTTTAGTACTTTTTTTCATAGGTCATTCCTCCTTTTCTTTTAAAAAAATATTGGTTAAAATAGAAATAAATTCTATAGTTATATTTAACCACACTTCTTAAAACCATATATTTCGAGTAAAGAATCTATTTAAACCGTTCAGGACCTGTACATACCGCTTTCACCGATTTTTCATAACAAAATATAACTCTAGGCATATTTTAAGGAGAATCAAAATGGATTTTTTTGCAGTTGGACAAAAGATCAAAGAACTACGTAAACAAATCGGGCTTTCCCAGGAAGAGTTGGCAACCGGTATTTGTACACAAGCACAGATCAGTAAGATTGAAAAGGGCGATGTCTACCCATATGCATCCACTCTCTATTTAATTTCCCAACGTTTAGGCGTTGATGTAAACTATTTTTTCGATATTGGAATGACCCCTAGGCTGGATTACGTGGAAGAAGTGATTTATCAATTAAAAATAGCCAGAAGAACCCGAAATTATGAGGAAATGCAGCAAATTGTAAAGGCTGAGGAAAACAGTCCCCTCTTTCTTCAGAATAAAAAGAATCATCAATTGATTCTTTGGCACAAGGGAATATACGAATATGAAAAAAATAAAGATTTAGATAAAGCCATCGATTTCATTAATCAGGCCATAGCCATTACTCATACGACAGACAAAATTTATTCGGAACGGGAGCTTGAAATCTTAAGCAGCCTTGGTGTAATGTATGTTGCCGAAGAACAGTACGAAAATGCATTCGCCTTGTTACGGAAAGCTTTAGATCACTTGAAAGCCCTGCCCTTTTTGACGGATAAAACGCTTAAGACACGTCTATCCTATAATTTCGGCAGAGTGTTAACACGTCTGGTCCGATACGAAGAGTCCATTGCCTGCTGCCAAGATGCCATAAAGTGGTGCCTCGAACATGACCAATTATATGCTTTAGCGGATTTACATTACCATTTAGGGTATAATTTTGAACTCGTAGGTAACTTTGAAGAGGCAAAAGAGTACTTGGAAAAGTCGGCTTTTCTATTCAATTTACAAAAAAATCATACCTTTGTTACATTCATCAACAAAAAGTTGGACAGTTGGAAGAATGAAATGAAAGTTAACTAATTTTTTTATTTTAGAGCCATTCCCGCTGGAATGGCTCTTCCCATTAACCAAGAATATGCATAATCTTACACTCATCATTTTCAAAACCTCTATTCTACATTTTAAATTCCAAGCCAAAATGAAGTATAATAAAGAGATGCTTCAAAAAAAGCACAATAAAAAAGGGTTCCGGCCCCTCATCACTTAGTTTTGTGAAGCTAATGAGGATGAAGGATTCCAGGCATGTTCATCGTGAATGCCGGTTATTCCTGTTTATATCCGAACTGCTTATATTCAAGCGGATTTTTGACGATATTGACTTTTACAGGGTATTTATGAATATAACGGCAAGAAGCAGTGATTAAATTGAATAGAACGTAAAGAACGGTTCCAGCATTCGATCATATATACACAAAGCCGGGATGGGAATTACGAAAAGTTAAGAACTGATGGTTCATAATCATACAAAAATATATAACTAGGGCTGGTCCCTGAAGGAGGAGAGTATGGAGCGGGAGTTGTTGTTAGTTGGGGAGCGGCTGGCGGAATTTTTGGAGGCCGGGGATCCGGAAGATTCGGATGTGGTGAATCAAGGGCTCCAGTTATACCGTCAGGGGCTCGTTGATATTAAAGAAGAAGCGGTAGATACGATTGCGGCTGAGGTACAGGAAGAGACACGATTTAAGGCTAGGCTGAATCTGCTCTCCCCACAGGATGGAAGCTGTACATGTGATTCAAGGTTCATTTGCCGGCATCAAATGGCCGTTTTCTTTTCTGCATATTCCGAACACGCTAGTGTTTCCGAATGGCTGGGCGATTGGAAAGCACCTAAAAACGCCTCAGCCGCCCAAGCACTGCAGCAGGTGAAACCGGCAAGTGAATTACTTAAACAGGCGGCGGGGAGATCCATCACCTTAGATAAAAGCTATCCATCATGGAAGCAATTCGTAAATGATGCCTTTGCGGAACATGTCGAGCCCCATATAGGCGAGGCTACTTACATGATTGAAAATCATATACAAACTTACTTTAAACGCCTTAGCTCAAAAGCTCCAATGGAAAGGGAATGGAAGTTGCTTTATCATTTCGTTACGCAATTTTGCACAATGCAGCAGACACTGAGAATGATTCAGCTGCATAAAAGTGAGACGCAAACGATCAGGGTCTTTTATGCACTTGCCGTCGACTTGGCAGAAGAGCTGCATGAAACGGTACAGCCGCTAAGCAGGCAAGCGCGGCCTTTCGCCTTTGACCCCTTCGTTTTCAGCATCAAGGAAGATGTAGCTAAACTGCTGGATGGAGGGGAAGGCCTCGAATATGAAAAGATCGACCTCTACCGGGAGATATGGAGCTACTTATTCTCCAACTCCTCATGGCGTAAAGAGGAACTTGAACGAATCAATAAAGAACTTCCCGAGAAGTATATGGGCACCACTGAGAGGACGTCCTATACCCTCGCAGCCATTCACCTATCCCTTTTGGAAAACCATGATAAACAAGCGATTGAGCTTCTACTTGAATTGAAGAAGGATGCCTGTCCATACATTTTTTATTGGCTGAATCTCCTGGCTGAATCTGAAAACCGGGCACGGGCCATTCCTTTCATTGAATTCATCAATAATAATGTTCAGGAATTCCTTGCCGGTCTATCCGATTATTATAAACGGGTAGATTTCGTCCGGACCTTTACGACTTTAATTAACAGTTGCTGTTATAAATTAAAACGAACTGATTTGCTTGAGAAATTTTACAGGGCCACCCTTCCGCACAGCTATTGGAACTATGCAAATTTCCTTTTTGAACAAGGACAATACAAAAAATGGGTGGAGATGCATATTTACTCGGAAATCAGCATTGACTTAATCAGCAGTGAATCCATCAAAGAAGTGGTATCAAAAGAACCGGAACTAATCCTTCCCCTTTATTATCATGCGGTCCAGGAAAAAGTTTCTTTGAAAAACAGGCCTGCTTATAAGCAGGCTGTCCGTTATTTGAAAAGGATGCGCACCATCTATAAAAAGAGCAAAAAGGAAGACGTATTCGAACGGTATATACTTTATGTAGCAGATTCGACCAAACGGCTTCGCGCTTTCCAAGAAGAATTAAAAAGGGGTAAGCTTATCGATGTTTAATCCAGGGAAATTAAAAATCAAAATAGCCGCTCTCGAAAACGGAACTTACGCCCTTGGTGTCGTCAATGAAGAGAATACCTTCATCACCACGAATCATATACGCAGGCTGTTATTCAACTGGGATGACGCAAGCTTTTATGGAACTAAAATGACTACGGATATAGTGGATGGAAATCAAGTATTCATTCTTGACGCTTGGGGACTTCTCAACTTTTTTGCAAGGGAAAGCTTTAACTCCTTCATAGAATGGGAATGGTCCGAAATATCGTCCCTTTGCCTGTCAGCAGCGCCCGTTCTTCATGAATCCATAGAAGCTGGAATCCCCGTACCGGATTTCACTAATCTTCAATTGGACTCCATCGGCTGGAAACTGCCGGAAGAAGTGGAAGAGGAATTCGTCCCGTCCTTTTGGGAAGAAGAAATATCTTTGGATCTTCCTTCACCTGAACCGGAAACCAACCGTACTTTTATCGAAAAGTGGTATAACGGTGCCGCTAACATGTATTTAAAAAACTATTCACCCATGCAGCATAAATGGAGTGAAGCCGTCGGGGCGTTAAAGGATACACGACTTTCCCCCGAAGAATTACAGGCCTTTTTTGACAAAGACAGCTGGCAGGAATGGCTCGGTACCCTGCCCGACCCAAAACCATTCACCATAGGTCTCCGTTTAACTGAGCCTCCTGAGGGTAATGGGCCTTGGATACTTGATGTTACCCTTCGTTCCAAAAAAGATGAGAATATCATTGAAACATATACAGGAAAAAAACTGCCGCGGGGCTGGAACAAGTATGCAAGTGATGTGGTTCGTGCCACGAAACGCTGGCAACTCGTCGTGCCATGGCTTGGGGAGAATGGCCGTCTGAAAAGGGAGATTTCGGAAACGGACGCATGGGAGTTCTTGACCGATGCAAGCGAAAAGCTCCTGTTTCTTGGCGTCGAAATTCTCCTCCCATCGTGGTGGCTTGCCTTGAAGGAATCCTCATTGAAGGTCAAGGCGAAAGTGAAGAGCCAATCGAATCGCGGCCCGTCTTATGTAGGGTTAAAAGCTTTGATGGACTTTGATTGGCGATTCTCATTAAATGGCAAAGAGCTCACTGAGGCGGAGTTCGAGGAGCTCGTCAATGAAAAAAGGCGGCTTGTCTTCATCCGCGGCCAATGGGTCAAGCTTGACCCAGCTTTCATTAAACAAATTCAGGAGCTGATGGAAACAGCCAATGAAAAAGGCATCCAACTGACTGACTTGCTGCAGCAGGAACTGTTGAATGGCGTAAATGAAGATGGCGATGATGATTCTGAAAATGATGAAATGCTTCGGATTCAATTTGAATTGAACCAGGAGCTCCGTAAAATGGTCGGAAGGCTCAGGGAAACCAAAAACATATCCGTCCTGCCCGTCCCTAATGCACTTCAAGGAGATTTACGCCCCTATCAAAAACTGGGCATGAGCTGGCTCCTTTTTTTAAGGGAGCATGGTTTTGGTGCTTGTCTGGCCGACGATATGGGACTTGGAAAAACAGTCCAGATGATTGCCTACCTGCTTCATGTGAAAGGCAAAGAAGGAGCTGGTGAAGAGCTGCCCGCTGCGCACAGGGACGAACAAAAGAGTGAACCGATCATCGTCGAAGAGGATCGCGGCACAGAGAGCAGTGATGAGGCTGAGGTCATTGCCACTGCCCCTGAATCCGTCTCTGTTCAATCGGCGCTCATCGTCTGCCCGACATCGGTCCTTGGCAACTGGCAAAAGGAATTGGAAAAATTCGCACCTTCACTTAAAGTTCACCTTCACTATGGATCGAATCGTGCTAAAGGTGAAGCATTTACTAAACTGGCAGCCGAACATGATATTGTCTTAACATCATATGGACTGACCCACCAAGATGTGGCTGAACTGACCTCGATCCACTGGAGCAGCGTTATCCTTGATGAAGCACAAAACATCAAGAATGCCCAAACGAAGCAATCCAAGGCGGTCCGAAAGCTAAATGGCAGACATCATATCGCCTTATCGGGTACGCCGATGGAAAACCGTTTAAGTGAGCTATGGGCGATTTTCGACTTCATCAACAAAGGTTATCTCGGAACGCTAGGTCAGTTTCAGGAAAAATATGTGGCGACCATTGAGCGTGATGAACAAAAGGATAAAATCAAGGAATTGCAGCGTTTGATACAGCCATTTTTGCTTCGCCGTACAAAACGCGATAAGGAAGTCGCTCTTAATCTTCCGGATAAGCAAGAACAAAAGGAATTCGTACCGCTTACCACCGAGCAAGCATCGTTGTATGAACAACTGATTAAAGATACATTCACTGATATCGAACAACTGTCTGCCTTTGAGAGAAAAGGCATCATCCTCCAGATGCTGAATAAGCTAAAGCAACTATGCAACCACCCAGCTCTTTACTTAAAAGAGACGGAAAAGGAAAACATCATGAAGGCACCTAACCGATCAGGCAAACTCGAGAAGCTGACCGAGCTTATCGATGCGGTCCGCGAACAGGATGAAAGCTGTCTCATTTTCACACAATATATCGGGATGGGCAATATGATTAAAGAATTGCTGGAAAAACGATATGGCTTTGAAGTGCCATTCCTGAACGGGAGTGCGAACAAGAAGCAGCGTGATGAAATGATCACCCGATTCCAAGATGGGGAATTCCCTATTTTCATACTCTCGTTGAAAGCAGGCGGCACGGGTCTTAATCTTACAGAAGCAAACCACGTGATTCACTATGATCGCTGGTGGAACCCAGCTGTTGAAAATCAAGCCACCGACCGTGCTTACCGAATTGGTCAACAGCGTTTCGTACACGTTCATAAGCTAATCTGCACAGGGACCCTGGAAGAAAAAATCGACCAGATGCTTGATAAAAAGCAAGCCTTGAACGACGAAATCATCAGCAGTGACAACTGGATCACTGAACTTTCCACAGAGGAAATCAAGGACTTGGTCGCTCTTCAATAACCAGATTTCACGATTATGAGATGATTGAGGGCAAAAAAAGGGAGAATGCATATATGATATGCATTCCCCTTTTTTTATACATAGACGTCCTGTTATACATGGTCGTTTGGTTCGAAAACGTTTATCTGATTCAAAAAAGCGACTTCACCATATAGAGGGCTGTAATCCAAATGATAATTGCAGAAATTTTATTTAATATTCCAAGGAATTTTCCAGATGTATCAACCTTTTTCAGCAATCGTCCCGCAAGACATAATCCGTGGAACCAGCACCATGACACAAAGATGCACGTCATGGTGAAAATCATTTTATCTTTTCCTGAATAAACAAGTGAGCTCGAACCGATTACACCTATCGTATCCAGGATTGCATGCGGATTCAGTAATGATACGGATAGAGCAAATACAATTTGTTTTTTTGTCGACATCTGCATGGATTGGACACCTGACTGTGAGTTTGATTTGGCAAACCAAATCTGAAAGCCCATATACAATAAAAATATAACGCCGATTATGATTAATGTAAGGCGCAACCAATCGTATTGCATGACAATCAACGATACACCTAAAATAGCTAACAGAATGAGCACCGTATCACAAATTGCAGCCGTGATCGTTGCTGGCAATGCTTTTTTTATTGTAGGTTGGATTGCTCCTTGATTAAAAATGAAAACATTTTGCACTCCCAATGGAAGTATCAGCCCTAATGCCAATAATAATCCATGAAAAAATGGACCCATATGAATACCCCCTTCCTTCATATTCAGTATAATGAATTAAACAAAGGAATTGACCATCCAATTGGTTGGTCTTCAAACCAACCAATTTATAATGAATATAGAACATGAAAGGAGTGGTTTTCGTATGTTTATCGAATGGGGACCAAACCGTTCTTCCGCGCAATCACTTCACCAACAAATAGTAGATTGGATCAAACAACAAATTACACGGGGGGAATGGCCAGTTGGCACTAAGCTTCCATCACAACGCTCATTGGCCGACTCATTTGGCGTAAACCGAAGTACCATCATCACAGCCATAGATGAGTTGATTGCAGACGGATTATTGGAAACTAAGCTTGGTTCTGGCACATTCGTTTCCAATAATACATGGAATGTGCTCGTCTCCAGCAAACAGCCCGACTGGAAAAACTATGTCCGGAATGGCCTTCATGAACCTAATTTAAAAACGATTCAGGATATTAATCAGTATGAAACGGACACTGCCATCATCAGACTAGGCACTGGTGAATTATCTCCAGCTCTATTGCCTACAAAGCAAATCGAAAAGACGTTGCGATCCACTTCCTTTGATGCGCACTCATTAGGATATTCCGAACCCAAGGGTGACAAGAGACTTCGCCAATGTATAAGTGTTTATTTAGAAACAAAAGGGATCAACGCAAGTCCCAGCTCCCTTATGGTCGTTTCAGGCGGGCTTCAGGCACTCCAGTTGATTTCAGTTGGTTTACTTCAAAAGGGATCGATGATATTACATGAATCCCCTTCCTATTTAAATTCCGTCCACCCTTTTCAATCTGCGGGCATGCATTTAGTAGGTTTATCAAAACAAGGACGTGAAAGTATCCCGACACAAATGAAGCGCATCAATGGACGGAAGAAAGCGTCACTGTTTTATACTGTCCCAACGTTTAACAATCCAACGAATACTACATGGTCAAAAGAAGAAAGACTTAACCTCCTATCACTATGCAAAAAAGAACAGATCCCGATTATTGAAGATGACGTATATAGTGATTTGTGGTTTGATGAGGAACCGCCGCCGCCATTAAAATCCCTTGATGCAGATGGCCTTGTATTGCACATTGGCAGCATGTCCAAAACTTTAAGCCCAGGATTGCGCATCGGCTGGATTGCTGGCCCCATAACTGTGATTGAACGTTTAGCGGACATCAAAATGCAAATGGATTACGGTTCCAGTGCACTTTCCCAACACCTTGTGGCAGAATGGTTAGCAAATGGTCAATATTCTAAGCATTTAGAGTGGCTAAGGCAAAAGTTGAAGGAACGCAGGGATTTTACATTAACTCTTCTCAATCAATATTTTAAAGGGCTGGCCGAATGGCAAATACCTCAAGGCGGATTTTATATATGGCTTAAATTATGTAAACCCATCGTGAATCCAAACCTTTTCAAGCAAGCGATAAAGGAAAACATACTTCTTAATCCGGGATACATATACGAACCAAATAACCATACACATATACGGCTTTCATATTCATACGCCTCGGAGGAACAATTAGCTTATGGCATCCAAACCCTTTCAAAGATCGTTCGGCGCTTGGTTTGACATCTCCAAGGATAGGAACGCTCATCATGGCGAAACATTAATGGAGCTGCCGTGGCAGCTCCATCCATATCACTTATTGGCAGCTTTCATTTTTACGTTCCGCTCTTTTTGCTGGATGATGAAAAAAGAATGGTGATAGCCATGATTGATCATGATATGATCGAGGATTGCAGTAAGCGCCTCCCCCTTATTCAGCTGATAAGTCTCTGAACTTTCCTCAATGATGATTTTTCCTTGGTGGGGGTCATAATTAATAGATGTTTTAGCACCACTTTCAAAAAAAGAAAGGGTTACCTCCTGACATAGAGGAAAATCCTGATAGGGTGAATCTGAGCGGGGATCCTTTTCAAAGGGGGAATGGACGTGTTGAAGTGCATCAAAGAAACTCGTTTTTGTAAGATATGACCTGTCGCTTCCTCTCCTTTCGAATTTCACTGTAATTGCAATACTAGTTACTTTATTGCTAGATTTCTTCTTATAATTCATAGATACCCTCCTTTTAATAAACCCTTTATACCTAATTCTTTTATCCTATTCGATATACCTGCCGGATAATGAAAAAACTTCTTCACCAAGAGATTTCCATATTAACACGGTGAAATTACAGTAAACTACTCCAGCTTCACGAAAAATTCAAAATCCGGATATCTTATTACGCAAAAACGGCCCTCTTGGGTAAGAGGGCTTAGACTATAGAACAACTCGATAATAATTGATTTTGCCTACAGTTTTTTTGAGGGTTAGTACAATTGAAACGTTGATTTCCACTCCAGGCACTCGCTTTCCGCGGGCGGTCGGCCCTCGGCTTGCGCCTGCGGGGTCTCCCTTGGACACGCTTTTCCCGCAGGAGTCCCGTACCTTTCGTTTCAATCAACTGGTATGTTTTTTTAAAGCATACTGTAGGCAAACTCGCTTTCTTCGTATTTGTCCACAAAAAAACAGCCCTCTTGAATAAGAGGGCTGCGTTTCGTTTATTTTTTTGCTTTATTGATGTTAAAGGATTTTTTCGATTCATTTCCTGCAAGATCGGTCACCTTAAATTCAATCTTGTTGTTGCCTGTCTTAAGCGGCAGTTCCAAATCCTCTATCTTTTTCTTATAGGAACGCATTTTGTATGGTTCCTTGAATTCATGATAGAATATTTCACTTCCGTTCAGGTAAAGGCGGATTTCATCGAAATTATCTTCTACCGTCACGTCCACTTTTGGATTTTTGCCTTTGAATCCCACAGTTTCCGGTACGCCTTTAACTTTTAAACCCGGCTTTGTTGCATCGACCATTATCGTCCTTTTAAAGGAAACCGTGTTATCCCATTTATCGGTTGCTTTAACGGTGAAGCTTTGGACACCATCTTCGAATTTCTTTTCATATGAGAATTCATATTTTTTATTCGTTTTGTTATACGTTGCAGGTACCGTTTTATTGTCGATTTTAAATTCCTTTATTTCCGACGCTTCTTCAATTTCTCCTGTTATTTTGATTTTATTTTTATTGTTCACGCTCAAGGCTTCAGGACTCTTGATCTTTACAGCTGGTGCATGATTATCGATTGGAGCCGAATCACCGGCCAATTCGGTTTCAGCCGTTTTCTCATTACCTGCATAGTCGATTGCCACAACCTGAACCTTTTCCCCTTTTACATCAGGTAGGGTGAATTGTTTAGCATTTGCTGGGAGCGGCTCTTCCATGATGGATGCTCCATCGACTTGTACATCGTAATAAGCAAGCCCTGAACCATTCAAATTATCCTTACCTTGGATGGTTAAAACATTGCCCTTTTTCGAAATCTTGACCGTCGGCTTTACCGTATCGATTTTGATTGGCATTTTAACCGTCTGCCATTTTGCACCCTCGTAATCTATCATCGCTTTGATTTCAAAATAATAGACCCCATCCTTAGCGAGTGCATTATTGATTTTACCGTCCCATTTACGGGCCGGATCCAGCGTGTATGCGGTCCCTAGTCCGCCATCATAATAGTCCTTGCGTACATTATTCTCTGTGCGAAGTTTCCGGACTGATTTGTTTTCACCATTCAATATATTGTATTCTACTTTTTTCGCATTCCTTAAGAATGATAGGACAGGCACGAAGTCATCCTGTGCACCATCGCCATTTGGGGAAATCGCGATATTTTTGCCATTGAATGTTTTCCCCGCAGGGTCATAGCCAAGATACGTGAAATCTTCACCTGCTGTTGATACTCCCCCTGCCATGCCATAGAAAGATTCTTTGTCATATTTGGTGCCATCCAGGATTGGGGCTTTGTCCCATTCCCCTTTAAATCCTACATACGGTACATTCAGTTCCGGATTCGAATCGGCTGGATCCTTCAATGAGATGAACCCTTCAACAAAATAGCCGTTTGGAAACACCTTGTCAATATCTACAAGAGTTTGAAGGTCATCACCAAGTACCTTTGCGTCGGATATGTCCACTTTCACTTCGAATGTAATCGATTTTTTTGCAGGAACGGTGATCTTATTTGCATTTTTATTATTGATTTTAATCGTAGCGTTCTTAATTTCCTGTGCTTCCAGCACGTTAGCGGAATAGCCCAGTTGTCCCTGGATTGCATAGTCTGTTTGGATATTTCCTTTTACATCATACTTGACTGCTTTGTTGCTGAAGTTTTCAACCTTTAAAGTAAAGGCGAACTTATTGCCGACCTCCTTCATGGCAACCTTCGCTTCTTTCGAGAATGCCTCGGTCACGACAGCAGGTGTTGACAATGCGGATTGCAGCTGCATGACCCCGGCTCCCTGCCTGCGAGGCGAGTAAGGATTTTTCCAGTCAAGTGCCTTATTGACGACCCCCTGATCCGTTAATGGTTTTGATGTATTCATCATCAGGTTCTTCGCTAAATTAGCCCGGGCCGAGCCTTCTAATTTAAAGTCTTTATCCACTCTTTCCAGAACCAGTGCCGAGCCGCCGGAAACATGCGGCGCTGCCATCGAAGTACCACTCATCATTCCATATTCATCATTGTTCAGCGTTGAATAAATTTGTCCGCCCGGAGCGGTGATTTCCGGTTTGAAATCCAAGTTCGGTGCGACTCCCCATGAACTGAATGAGCTCATTTTCCCTGCTTCTGGATTTACAGCTTTTGTTTTATCACCATTAAAGGTAATCATCACCTTTTCGCCATCCGCTAAGGCCGCTTTCAGCTTTGCACCATCCGATTTCAACATGAACAGCTGGGGAATGGTGATGCTTGAATCTGTAGCCATGGAAATATATCCGTCAGCATTATTGTAAATTATGACTCCTGTCGCTCCTGCTGCCTGGGCATTTTGCGCCTTTTCTATAAAAGAAAGCGTGCCGCGCTCGATAAGGGCGAACTTGCCTTTAACATCCACTTTGGAAATCTCCTCTGGCGTCCCAAGACCAGCGGCCACCAATTCATGTGATTTATCCTTCAAGGCATTGGGATGCACGCTTGAAGCCGACATGAATGGAGCTTTTCCTGCTTGACCGTTTATTTCATAAGTCGCTGCATCCAAATCCATATAATTATTCTCTACCGATGCCACTTGTACAGAATCGTAAGCAAGTCCAGGTGAACCTGAAACGCCAATGTCCGGGTTCGAGGCTGATGGGTTGGCAAATCCATTTCCAAAGTGTGCCGAGTTTCCTGCTGAAATCGACATGAGGATCCCATTATCAACAGCTCTGGATACCGCCTGCTGCTCCGGATCGTCTGCCGATACAAAGCCTGCAGTGGAGCCAAGGCTCATATTCAGCACATCCGCCCCAAGAATGATGGCATCGTCAATCGCCTTAATATATATATCGCCCCATGTTGTCTGCATGTCGGGATCATTTCCGAAGACCTTTAATGCAAGCAGCTGGGCTTCAGGAGCAACCCCTTTAATGCCGCCATTCTCTTCATCTCCATTGGCTCCGGCCGTACCTGCCACATGCATCCCATGCATGGAAGCCTCTTCACCAAGGTCAAGGATTTCTTCATTTTCATCCATGTAATTGTATCCATAAGGAACCTTGGCCGTATAGTAATTGCCTAATAGATGGCTGGATTCCTTCATCGCGCTGATTTCACTTTCAGTCAGTTCAGCCTTATTCTCGTCGTTCAGGACCATATCACGGTGAGATGGGTCGATTCCAGTATCAATAATCCCGACGACCATCCCTTCCCCTTTATATCCATATTCCCGCCATGCTTCCTGGGCTTGGACAAGCTCTTTGCTATATAGCATTTCGGGTTTCTCTGCAGGACGTTCATATTCATTCGCTATATGTACTTCAGCAACTTCAGGCATGGCTTCCACCTTTTTGATCTCACCATACTGAAGTTCACCGCTGAATCCATTGACGACTGTCGTAAAACTCTCAAGTTCCTTGAAAGCTATTTTTTTCTCTTTCACCTTTTTTTTCAATTTCTTCTGAGTAGCTAGCTTTTCAGACTTTAATTGTTGTTTCTTATTTTTTGATAATTGTTTAAATAGCTTTCCTTCTTTCGAAGCGGTTTCTATTGCCGGGGCTTCCTTCATCTCTACGATGACCCTGACCTTCTCATTGCTTTTGTATTTCTTCCCCATGTCATTTTTCTTCAGCTTTATAATGCTTTCCTGATTCTTCTTACCTGCACCGCCCGAGCCTGTCGGGGGATCTGGGAGCTTGGCTGCGGAAACGCTTGCAGTAAATACTAATAGAAAGATTGCTAGAATGGACAAGCTACGTTTGATCAATGAACTTTCCTCCTCTAAAATAAACAATTTTTGGAATATTCTTACTGAGTATAAAAGTATCACAACTTTTGGGGTGATTTTAAGGGGTAATAGTCACTATTTTCCTATTTAGAACTAGGATTTTTTTATTATTTTTCATATTTTGTTAGATTTACAGGATAAACGGCAAAAAGATGGTGATGTTAAACTAACATCACCCTTTTACTTCTAGTTTTTCATTCTTGGATCCAAGGCATCACGCAGCCCATCCCCCATTAGGTTAAAGCCGAGTACCGTAAGCATGATCGCAAGTCCAGGGAAGAGAACCGTCCATGGCGCTTGAATGATGAACGCCCTGGAATCGGCGAGCATTTTCCCCCACTCTGGTGCTGGCGGCTGTGCACCGAGGCCGAGAAAGCCGAGTGCTGCGCACTCAATGATGGCTGTTGCAATCGCCAAGGTACCTTGAACAATAATCGGTGCAAGGCTATTCGGAAGGACGTGGTGAAGGAGAATGCGGCCGTCCCCCATTCCAATTGCCTTTGCAGCCGTTACATATTCCTCTTCTTTCACCGTTAAGACCCGTGACCGTAAAAGCCGGCCGAATATCGGGACATTGACGATGGCGATGGCAATAAGTGCGTTGCGAAGGGAGGGCCCCAAAACGGCAACGACAGCAATGGCAAGCAAGATACTAGGAAAGGCCAGAATAATATCAAAAATCCTCGATATGATCGTATCTATCCACCTGCCGTAATAACCGGCAATGATCCCCAAAAAAGACCCAACCACAACAGATCCGGCAACAGATAAGAAGCCGACCCCTATTGAAATGCGCGAGCCATAAATGACCCTGCTCAAAATATCCCGGCCAAATTCATCCGTTCCGAACCAATGCTCCGCAGACGGGGCCAAATGTTTATCACTTAGCTTTTGCCCATCAAATGAATAAGGTGCTATAACGGGCGCGAAGATGGCGATTAAGATGAAAAATGAAACAATCCCCAGACCCACGATGGCTACCTTGTTTTTCCTAAAGCTTTTCCAGCCTTCCTTCCAGGGAGAGATGACTTTTTCCTCTGCCTCTTTTGGAGGAAGGATTGGCGGAGTATTCGTTGCTATTTCAGGCATGAGTTTCCCTCCCTATTTATACTTAATCCTAGGATCGATCGCTGCGTACAACAAGTCCACAACTAGATTAATCATGACAAACAAAAAGGCGATGACTAGAATTCCGGACTGTATCACCGGATAATCCCGAGATAGGATTGCATCATAAATATATGTACCGATACCTGGCCATCCAAAAATGTTTTCCGTTAAAATGGCGCCGCCTAAAAGTAATCCTGTCTGCAGACCGATAACCGTCACCACTGGAATCAAGGCATTCTTAAAGGAATGCTTGTAAACAACCCAAAACATTTTCATTCCTTTAGCACGAGCTGTACGAATGAAATCCGATCTCATGACTTCCAACATGGACGAACGTGTCATCCTTGCAATAATCGCCATCGGAATGGTAGCAAGCGCTATCCCCGGCAAAATGAGATGCTTGATCACCTCGAAAAACTGATCAACCCTGCCAGCCATGAGTGTATCTATCAAATACAGACCGGTTATGGCCTCAACAGGATCCCTGATATTGTCCCGCCCTGTCGTCGGAAGTAAATCCCATTGAATTGAAATGATGTATTGCTCCATTAATCCCAGCCAGAAAATAGGCATGGACAAACCAATCAACGCAATCACCATGGCGACATAATCAAACCATGAGTTTTGAAACCAAGCTGATACTATCCCTGCATTCACGCCTATGACCACGGCGATGATCATCGCGATCAAGGCCAGTTCTATCGTGGCCATCAAGTATGGTCCTATTTCTTCCGAAACCGGACTATTCGTTTTTAACGAAACACCCAGGTCCCCCTTTAACAGGCCTGATAAGTAATCCCAAAATTGAATGAACCAAGGTTTATCCAGGCCAAGTTCCTTTGTCATCGCAGCGACTGCCTCTTCCGTTGCTTGCTGCCCTAAAATCACCTGTGCTGGATTTCCAGGAATTGCCCGTATCATCATGAACACAATAAACGCCATTCCGAGTAACACCGGAATGAGAGATCCTAAACGTCGTACGGTATAGGAAAACAAAACAATCACCCGCCTTTTAAATTAGGGTCCTTCGAAGCGCCCTGGATCATTTTGAAATGCATTCCATAACAAAACCGGGAAGCATGCAAGACTCCATACTACCCGGTTCGTACGGTTAATTTTCTAGAGAAACATTAACAAGGGATTGTGAACCAGTTGGATGTGGAACAAACCCTTTGACCGTCTTAGATCCGGCTAACTGAGGTAAAGAGTGTACAAGCGGAACCCATGGAGCTTCATCATGGATGATTTCCTGGGCTTTTCCATATAACTCATTACGCTTGTCTTCATCTGCCGTGGACTGTGCCTCGATCAATAGATCGTGCACTTCATCATTTGCATAACGGGAATAATTATTTGAGCCGATATTATCCTTATCCAATAAGGCATAAAGGAAGTTATCTGCATCTCCATTATCGCCTGTCCAGCCTAGCATGAAGGATTGAGCCTCACCAGCCTGCACTTTCTCTAAATATGCAGCCCATTCGTATGAAACGATATTTGCCTCGATACCAACCTGCTTTAAGCTCGCTTGAATGGCCTCAGCCACTTTTTGACCATCTGGCATATACGGGCGTGGTACTGGCATTGCCCATAGATCCATTTTAAATCCTTTTTCATATCCGGCCTTTTTCAGAAGTTCTTTCGCTTTTTCGACATCGTAATCATAGTCTTCAATGTTGTCATTGTATCCAGAAACGGATGGTGGCATTGGATTCTTGGCAGGCTCCGCCGTGCCTTCGAAAAAGTTATCAATGATTTCTTTTTTGTTAATTAGGTGAGAGATAGCTTGGCGTACTTCCTTTTTGTCGAATGGTGCTTTTTCAACATTGAATGCAAAGTAGCCGACATTCATGGAAGGACGTTCGAATAACTGCAGTTTGTCATCTCCTGTAACTTTGCTGATATCGCTTGGGTTCAAACCGTCCATTAGGTCGATTTCACCTTTGATTACAGCATTTAAACGCGCAGAGTTATCTTTAATGACCTTAAACGTGACTCCATCAAGTTTAGGCAGTCCATCTTGCCAATAGTCATCGTTTTTCACCACTTCAATCGTATCGCCAGGTTTCCATGATTTGAACTTGAAAGGACCTGTACCAGATGGGTTTTTAGTGAAGTCGTCACCCTCTTTTTCAATTCCATCAGGACTGGCTATAGCAAATGTAGGCATGGCAAGGTTTTTCAGGAACGGCGCCTGCGGACGGTTCAAAGTGAATTCCACCGTGCTGGCATCGATCGCTTTTACTTCTTTGATAACATGACCTTCATCGCCTTCAAATCCTCCGAACATGGAGGCATAGTACGCAAATTTCCCTTCATCCTTACTTTTTGCCCATCGTTGAAAGTTTTTTACGACCGCATCTGCATTGAAATCCGTACCATCATGGAACTTGATTCCGGTTTCCAATTTGAATGTGTATGTTTTCGCGTCATCGGACACTTCCCATGACTTTGCAAGACCCGGTTTGATTTCCGTATCATCTTCCCCATATTTCACAAGCGTTTCAAAAATCTGCTGAGTGACGATGAATGATTCCCCATCGGTTACGATAGCTGGGTCAAGACCGACAGCATCTCCGCCTTTACCGTATATCAATACGCCGCCCTTCGCTTCACTCGATCCCCCTTTACCATCATCTTTCTCTTTTGATGTAGA
The DNA here is from genome assembly GCF_026891895.1 of Peribacillus sp. AS_2. Classification (NCBI taxonomy): domain Bacteria; kingdom Bacillati; phylum Bacillota; class Bacilli; order Caryophanales; family Bacillaceae; genus Peribacillus; species Peribacillus sp. AS_2. The sequence continues at coordinate 227,323 of NZ_JAPTGA010000001.1, read as the reverse complement.
CGAGGAGCATCCCGCAAGAGCCAGCGAAAGAGCCAGGATACCAGTCAGCAACAATGCCAATGTTTTCTTCATATTCTTCCCCCTTATTATTTGCGAATTTATGTATACGTCGTGTCAATTGTATAGATGACAAGCAACGTAGTGACCAGGTTTATGTTCAGTCAGGATTGGCTTGTCCGTATTGCATTCTGCCATCGCCTTCGGACATCTCGTATGGAATGGACAGCCGCTGGGCGGGTTTGATGGGCTTGGAACATCTCCCTGCAGGATTACCCTATCCCCCTTATATTCCACATCCGGAATGGGCACGGCCGATAATAAAGCCTGTGTATATGGGTGAAGCGGATTTTCATAAAGCCCTTCACTTTCCGTCAATTCAACAATATGTCCGAGATACATGACACCGACACGGTCGGAGATATGCCTTACCACTCCAAGATCATGAGCAATGAACAAGTAGGTCAAATCAAAATCTTCCTGCAAATCCTGCAACAGATTCAAGACCTGGGCCTGAATCGACACATCCAGTGCAGATACCGGCTCATCTGCAATGATCAGTTTGGGATTGACTGCAAGTGCCCTCGCGATGCCAATACGCTGCCTCTGGCCCCCACTGAATTGATGCGGATACCTTTTAGCGTGGTAACTGCTTAGGCCAACGACCTTAAGTAGTTCCTGTACACGGGCCTTTCGCGCCTTTTTATCTTTAACCCCGTGGACGATGAGCGGTTCTTCCAAAATTTTTTCAATAGTATGCCTGGGATTGAGGGAGGCGAATGGGTCCTGGAAAACCATCTGCATCTCACGGCGCATCTTTCTCATTTCACTGGAAGATAAAGCTGTCAGGTCCTTTCCTTCGAAATAAACATTGCCCTCGCTCGGCTCAAGCAATCGAAGCAATAATCTTCCCGTCGTGGATTTTCCGCAACCGCTTTCACCGACAAGCCCCAAGGTTTCCCCTTTATAAATGGAAAAAGACAAACCATCAACTGCCTTAACCTCTCCAATGGTCTTTCCCAGAACCCCTCCTTTTATCGGAAAATGCTTCTTTAGGTTTTCTACCTTAACCAATGTTTGATTCATGCAAGGAAGCTCCTTTCCCATCTTCATAAAGCCAGCAGCGAACATGCTGACCCTCATCGAATTCCAGTAGAGACGGGGTCTCATTTATACATTGTTCCATGGCATGGGAGCAGCGGGGGGCAAACTGGCACCCTAGGTTGCTTGTCCCAGGTTTTGGCACATTACCTGGTATCGAGTAAAGGCGCTCTTTCTTTATTCGCATATCGGGAATCGACTGAAGTAAACCGACCGTATAAGGATGCTTAGGGTTTTGGAAAATCGTTTGCACATTTCCTTCCTCTATCACCTTGCCGGCATACATGACAATGACACGTTCACACATTTGCGCCACTACCCCAAGATCATGGGTAATCATCATGATTGCCGTGTCTGTTTCTTTATTTAAATTCTTCATTAATTCCAGGATTTGTGCCTGAATCGTCACATCCAAAGCCGTTGTCGGTTCATCGGCTATAAGGAGTTTAGGCTCACAAATCATGGCCATTGCTATCATGACCCTTTGTCTCATTCCGCCAGAAAGCTGATGCGGATACTCTTTGAGCAATTCTTCGGCACGGCCAAGCCCAACCAACTTCAACATTTCCACCGCTCTATTTCGTGCCTGCTTTTTATTCCATTTTTTATGTATCCGAAGCGTCTCGACCAACTGCTCGCCAATAGTGAACACGGGATTCAAGCTTGTCATCGGTTCCTGAAATATCATCGCAATATCATTTCCGCGAATTTTTCTCATTTTCGCTTCAGAGGCATTTGCGATGTTTTCTCCTTTAAAAAGGATTTCCCCCTCCACCTTACCAGCCGGTGAAGAAACAAGACCCATGATGGACAGAGAAGTTACGCTTTTTCCGCATCCCGATTCTCCTACAATCCCTAAAACCTCACCAGGATTGACATGAAAATCGATTGAATTCACGACAGGGATCACCCCATCGTCCGTACGAAAACTGGTTCGAAGCCCATTAACCTTAATAATTGGTTCGTCCATCAAATCACTTCCTATATATAACTTATTTTCCATTATATTATTGGGTTTATTATTGCATCAAAATTAAAATATTACAATATATTTTCTAAAAATTCTAATTTAACAGAATTATTTTTTATTTTTTTCTGTTTACACACATTTTGGCACAAAAAAAAGACTGCTTATTTGCAATCATTACAAGAGGGAAATCATATAACTCAATTTTTTTGAGGGTAAATCGGGGATTACTGCGGAGAAAAAGCCATATTAGCTTTGGGGAATGAATGGATGAAAAAAATTCTATATGCTACTGCCTAGTTTCATAAAAAATCCCTGTAATTCTTGGCATTGGTTATTCATTATGGTCATATAAATACTTTTTTTGTGTATCGAATTTAAATCTTACATTTTCTTAAATCAATTCTTTGTTAAGCAAGCTAGCATGCCCAACCTTCACGTAACACTATAAACCAATATGTTCAAAATCCTTGGGCTTTCCATCATTTTGTTTAGTTCCGATGAATTGAACCCTCTCGGAGACCACTTCAGTTACATATACATATTTACCCTCCTGATTTTCGTATCTCCTTGTTTGTATTCTGCCAGTTATGCCGATTATGGCTCCTTTTTTACAATATTGAGCAGTATTTTCAGCCGACTTTTTCCATATGATACACTGTACAAAGTCTGCCTCATAGTTACCGACAGTATTACGGAAGTTCCGGTTGACTGCTAATGTGATATTGGAAACAGCCTTGCCATCAGGTGTGTATCTTAATTCTGGATCCTTCGTAAGCCTGCCGACGAGGGTAACTTGGTTAATCATTGTTTCACTCCTTCCTCTTTAATTATTTTAATCATACGCTTTCTTCCATCGATTAAAAAATGGAGGAAATGATTTTATTACACCGTTTTTCTTCATAAAAAGTCGTTTAGATTGGTGCAAAAACATTTTTTAGTGATTAAAACCAGGTAAAAAACGAATAGTTAACAAAATTAAATATTTTGCAAATTTTTATTCCATCCTTCATAATTTAGACAAATGTTGGGTTTTCATTTCATTAAGAGACTTTTTTTTAGTATGATATAATTACCTTTAAAAGGATTAATCGATATGTACCCTTTAAAAATTTACGTTTAAGAGAGGTAATCGCCGCTCTTTCTTGCAAGAAACGGAGGAATTAGATGAAATCATTCAAATTGATCTCGTTGCAAATTGTTACTGAAAATTTAAACTTGATTGATATTGCATTAACAGATGGATTGATCATAAATAAAGAAAACGATGCTAGATCATGGTTACTGGAAGCCTTTGTAGAAGAAAAACATTTCAAAGAGCTTGAACCCTCACTTCCCGATATAGACGGAGAGGTGTATATCCAGGCAGTCATTACCAAAAAGGACAATGAACCGGCTTTGTTTCAAACTGTTTTACGTACAATAAGAAAAGTGGGCAATCATTATAGCCTTTTATTTGTTGGTCACATCCAAAAAACACGGAGCAAATATGCAGAACTCCTTCTTGAAGATTTGGTCCAAAAAGGTCTCGTCGGCGATGAACTTATAAAAGAGTTCAAGCAAAAAATCCGCTCAAAGCCTAAATTAGCAACTAATAAATAAAACCCTTCCCTTAATTTCCATCCCCAAATCGAATGCACATAAAAAAGACTGACTTAGACGGATAAGGATATTAATCCTTTTTTGCCTAAGCAGTCTTTCTCATTCTGTGCTAATTACTTATTTTTGTCGTCATTTTTATCATCGTCTTTAATCAAGTCATCTGCATCATCATCGACGTTATTATCGTTATTATCGTCGTTATCAAGGATGTCATCATCGTTGTCGTTGTCGTTGTCGTTATCAAGCACGCCATCATCGTTATCGTTGTTATCATCTGTACCGTTGTTATCATTTACACCATTGTCATTGTTATCATCTTCTATGATGTTGTTATCATCCTCTGGTGCGGGATTTTTATCATTATCATCATTATTTCCACATCCAGCAAGGAACATAATAGATAATAAAGATCCCCCAAGTAGTGCAAAAATTTTCTTCATCATTTTTGGCAACCTCCCTTCTTTCTTTATCATTAGGTATTTTGCCCGAATATGAAAATAACTTGCGTCCTATTTTAAATTTAAAAAGAAAATCTGCTATTTGGAATTAAACATTAAAAAATGCCGGACATTAAAATGTCCGGCATTCAAAGGGAGAATAGAAAGATCTAAAAACCGCTCTTGCTTTAAAAAAGCAATGCAGTGCTTTTTATATACACCGCTTCACGATTCCTTAAACCTCTTTTTGAAATATATAGTTAAGGAAAAAGAATCTTATTTGTCACCAAAAGCAAACATGATATCGGCTTCACATGCTGTTTCCCCATCAACCGTTGCAACTGCTTTCCCTTTACCCATTGAACCTCTCATACGCACTATTTCCACTTCCAGACGCAGCTGATCACCTGGTTTAACTTGCTTTTTAAAGCGGCAATTATCAATCCCAGCGAAAAATGCAAGCCGGCCTTTATATTCTTCTTGTTTCAAGACGGCTACAGCGCCAACCTGCGCTAAGGCCTCTACAATTAAAACTCCAGGCATAACTGGATAATCGGGGAAATGGCCATTAAAGAATTCTTCATTTGCCGAGACATTCTTCAATCCAACCGCTCTTTTCCCTTCATCAATTTCTATGATCCGGTCGACTAATAAGAATGGGTAACGATGCGGAATAATTTCCTTTATTTGTGTGATATCTAGCATATTTGTTCCTCCTATGACTTAAATATTTCAAACATAACGTAAACTCGCCCCTGTCATCTAGACAGAGGCGTAGTTGCCATGAAATATAAATCCGTTAACGACAGCAACTACTTCAAAAAAACATGGAACTACGCGCCCTTGTTCACTATATCAAAAATATGGGTCCATGTGGATTTTTGGAAAACATCCATTGCATGTCCTCCGCCAATCACACTATATCCTAATAGTGCCCCGGATAATACAGCAATGAAAATCAATCCGATAACAATGAGTAAACGAAGCCAAATTGGCAAAAGACGGACCTTGATCCTACGATTCGGTTTCGCCTCAACTTCCTTTATCTCTTCTTCAATTTGTTGTCTCATTACACGATTTTGTTCCATATAGAATGTGAAAGCTCCTTTTAAGAAAACTCGCCGACTGATTTCCCCGATACGCCAGAAATTCAGCAGCTATGCAAAATGGTCGGCACGAATGATTTCTCTTGTTATGAATTCATTATAACCGATTTGCTCTAATTCCGCAGGGAGACATTTTATTTACCAGGTACCTTAACGGATTCCATTGACTAATCCGCTCATTTGATCTGCCATCGTTACCGCCCGGGATTGAAATTGGTAAGACCGCTGAACATTGATTAGATTCGTCATTTCTTTGGAAAGATCGACATTCGAGGACTCCAGGGTACCTTGACGGACCGCTGCCTGGTTGCGGGAATTCCCTGTTAATGCAGTCATGATATCGACTTCCGTAACACCCAAGGCATTGAAGTTTTTGGGCAGGCCAAGTAAGTTCCCGCCTAGCCGGTCAAGAAATTGCGGTTTCTTGACCGAGACTATTCCGAGCCCAAAACTCTTCTCGCCATATTCTTCCGTATCCACTATCAATAAGCCATTTTCCGAAACCTTAATGTCTTTAATATTTCCCTCTATGAGGATCGGTTCACCATTTTCATCAAGTACTTTATGTCCAGCAGAGGTAACAAGCATCATTTGATCGTTAGCATTAGGGGATAAATAAAAGGCACCATCCCTTGTAAGCCTTGTATTGACCCCATTATCGTCCTGAACGCTTACGGTGAAGAATTGGTCATCCCGGGTGAATGCTGCATCAAGGTTGCGGTCCGTCGTCTTTAAGGCACCCTGTGAAAGCACCAATTGAGATTGGCTTAACATAGCACCTGTTCCCTGCCGGATGCCAGGTGCGGTCAACCTTCCTTTTTCCTTGGTCTCACTCGGTTGATTATTGAAACTCTGTGTCAATAAGTCATTGAAACTCGTTTGGGTCTTTTTGAAGGCTGTCGTGTCCACATTCGCGATATTATTACTTATTTGATCGATTTTACTTTGAAGTTGGTTCAGCGTATTCGTCGCCGTCATCATCGTCCGGTTCATGGTTTTTCCCCTTACAGTTCAAATTTCCGAATTTCACCTACTGCTTAATTAAAGCCTGCCAACTTCATTGACCGCTTTATCCAAACTTTTATCATAGGCTTGAAGCACCTTTTGACTTGCTTCAAAAGAGCGGTATGCCGACATCATTTCTGTCATCGTTCTCGATTGGTCAACATTGGAGCCTTCAAGAAAGCCCTGCCTAGTAGAAAAACCGACATCCGCAGCCGCGTATGCGCTAGGTAAATCCCCATCATTCACAGCCTTATATAGACCTTCGCCATCTTTCATGAGCTGTAATGACGGATCATCCGAATAACAGATCCCCAAACGTGCGATTTGAACATTTCCTTCTAAAATAACACCGTTTTCCGCTACTGTGAATCGATCGCTATCAAGCTGGATCTTTTCATTATTTTCGTTCAATACATAATGACCGGACGGCGTAGTCAGATAACCTTGCCCATCCAGGGTGAAACTGCCGTTACGCGTATAACGGATAGCACCATCGCCATCCTGGACAGTAAAAAACACCGAGCCTTGCCGACCCGTTTCCTCATTGATCGGTAGGTTTTCATCAACAAGGGAAATATCCGTATCAAGCTGGGTTTCCTCCAATGTTCCCTGGGTAAATAAAGGATTCGCCTCCTGTACGTAAACGCCCGTACTTAGCCCCCCAACCTGGGAAAAGCCGGACATGCCCAATTTACTCTCCGTGGGAACCGTTTCACCACCCATGCTGCTTATGAGCATTTCCGGAAAAGACCTTACACTCAATTGATCCGCTTTATACCCTGTTGTATTCGAATTGGACATATTGTTTGTGAGTAATTCCGTGCGCCTTTGCTGTGCAAGCATCCCGGAAGCAGCCGTATAAAAACCTCTTAACATCTTCTTCACTCCCCAATCTACATAACTTATCCGTTCAATATCTCATATCTATCTTATCGGTCATGAACATCAGTATCTTAAGGAAAAGGAGAAGCATTAGGCAGAAGAATTTGTCATATCGTAGGTTAGGTCAAATTTAAAGGAATGGTGTTAAATTCTCGACTAAAAGAAGAGGGCCTATTGCTCATCAGTACTGGAACTGCACGCACTTTCACTATGCCTCACGTTTGTCTGAACCTTAGACCCCTATCTTATGATGCGGATTTCCACCCGCTTTTTAGTTGAATTTGTGCCGTGGCAATTTATCCATATTATCAAGCATGATACCTGTTCCGATTGCTACACAATCCATTGGCCGCTCGGCAACGAGTACTGGAACCTTTAGTTCTTCAGCAAGAAGTAAATCAATCCCGTGAAGCAGGGCTCCCCCGCCTGTTAAAATGACGCCGCGGTCGATGATATCAGCAGAAAGCTCTGGCGGCGTCCGCTCAAGTACGCTTTTTGCAGCTTGTACAATGATGGAAACCTGCTCGCGAAGTGCCTCCTCAATTTCTTCAGAATTGACCGAAATGGTTCTAGGCAATCCCGATACCATATCACGCCCACGGATATCGATGACTTCATTACGAGATCCAGGGAAGACGGTTGCAACCTGGATTTTAATGTTCTCCGCAGTACGTTCACCAATCAGGAGCTTATACTTCCGCTTGATATAATGTAATATTTCATTATCGAATTTGTCACCGGCCATTTTGATGGATGAAGATGTAACGATATCCCCCATTGAAAGAACGGCAATATCCGTTGTACCCCCGCCAATATCTACGACCATATTGCCGCTTGGTTGAAAAATATCCATACCGGCACCGATTGCGGCCACTTTCGGCTCTTCTTCAAGGTATACTTTCTTCCCGCCGCTTTTTTCGGCAGCTTCTTTAATCGCCTTTTGTTCGACACTTGTTATGTTGGTCGGGCAGCAAATTAAAATTCTAGGCTTTGAAAGAAAGCCTTTCACATTCAATGTATTGATAAAATGCTTAAGCATCGATTCTGTTACATCGAAATCTGCAATGACACCGTCTTTTAAAGGACGGATTGCGATGATGTTTCCTGGAGTACGGCCTACCATTTTTCGAGCTTCTTCCCCGACGGCAAGAACACGGTTCGTATTCTTATCAATCGCGACTACCGAAGGCTCATTTAACACAATTCCTTTACCTTTGACATGTATAAGAACATTGGCTGTTCCAAGATCTATCCCAATATCTCTAGCAAACATTTTCTTAAATCCTCCTTGAATATCCTCACATATAACCTACTTCTGTCCTAATTGTTTATTTTACCATATTGCATTGACACAAGTAAGTATGAATTATAAATAAACACTAATACAGACTATTATTTCCTATTTTGACAATATGTAAAAAAAATCAATGCCTTATGCACTACCTTACCGTATTTTACCATTAAAAAAATCCCGGCATGGAACCGCATCAAGGTTAAGAAAAAGCTGACACTCACTTTCATGTCCCCTTATTCATTCCCCGATAGCCCGATTCACTTCCAATTGCCGGAATGATTCAAGTATCATTTAACGATTTCTTCTTCTCTTTCAGAACGTTTGTATTTTAATTTTGTCGCTTCTCCACCTCTAAGGTGACGAATGGATTTATGATAATCCAATATATCCTTCACTTCGTTAGCCAAATCAGGATTAATTTCTGGCAGCCTCTCAGTTAAGTCTTTATGCACTGTGCTTTTAGAGACTCCGAACTCTTTTGCAATGACGCGGACTGTTTTTCTAGTTTCCACGATATACTTTCCTATCTTGATAGTTCTTTCTTTGATGTAATCGTGCACACCACTCGACCTCCCCAAATTGGATGTGAGAAGTGTGAAATGAGATTCGTATTTTTCGAATCGAATACCGCTGCCCTATAAACAATGAAAGATAGAATTATTCACCTATTAGATAATTTGTAATAAACGATTCCTCACCTCAAACACTCTCTTTGCATGGTTTATAACATCTTATTAGCTTGGTTAAGAATATATGCCTAATGGGACAGGAGGTTTGGATTTATTTCTGATTTTCATCTGTTTATTTTCATTAAACGTTAATTATTTCCCGAGAAATTTGTCAGAAATTCAAAGGTTTCAGCATATTGGCCAATATTTCCCCGAAAGAAAAAAAGAAGCCGTTCAAAGTGAACGGCCTCCTTTTACCAAATTTTCAGTTGTTGTCATTCGTAACGCTCTAGGTTTTTGTTTTGATTTTATTAAAAATCTTAATCTTAATTAGATTGATTTAACGAATCTTTTAAGGAATCGCTTTCTTCAGTTGTATCTTCACCAGGGACAGAGCCTTCCTCATCAGTGCCACTCTCTAAATCAGTGCTCTCGTCAGTTTCGTCAACTGCAGGCGTTTCTTCTTTGTCAGCTTCTGATCCTTCGACTGCAGGTGTTTCTTTTTTGTCAGCTTCAGACCCTTCGACTGCAGGTGTTTCTTTGTCAGTTTCTGATCCTTCAACTGCAGGTGTTTCTTCTTTATCAGCTTCAGCTTCAGTTGCAGATTGAATCGCAGAAGCTTGTTTATCAACAAAATCAAGTGGGTTTAACGCAATGTTATCTTTTCTGATTTCGAAGTGGACATGTACGCCAGCCTCTTCATTGATTTGGCTTTTTCCGGCTGTAGCAATTGCTTGTCCTTGTTTCACTTTGTCACCGACTGCAACCTTAATGTCTTTAACAGATTGATAACGAGTAACAACGCCATCTTCATGCTCTACTTCAACTAAATTTCCAAGTAACGCATCGTCTTGAACTTTCGTTACATTTCCACTTAAGGAAGCTTTTACATCGAAAGACTTTCCATCTTCCATTGCAATGTCTATACCTTTGTTTTGCTCATATCTATTGTTGTAGAAAACCAATGCTTCTTCTTGTGCCTTTTCATCCGCATTCACATCATAAAACTGTTTCTTGATAACCGATTTGTCTGCATCGGCCACAGGCATCTTGATTGTCTCAAGATTGCTATTAACCTCTACAGAAGGCTCACCATAGTTTTTTCCTGTTTCAGCCGATTCCTCTTTGCCATCTTTAGCTGAATCATTAAAACTATTTTGTAATAAGAAGGCCGCGGCTAAGATTATGGCTGCACTTGCGATATAGATTGCTGATAATGCCCAACGTTGTTTTAGTATACGTCGGATTGTGGAAGTTGGTTTCTTTTCTTCCTCTCTCATATTAATCACCTCAGCAATCATTCTGAACATTTTGTTAAAATTATATACATTCAGGAAAAATTTTTTTTAGATTTATTTTGTGGAAATGAAACCGATTTTATTCGTAGAATGGTAAAATGTTTGGTATCTTACTGTTGAAGGACGTTTAAATCATGAAAAAAGCTTTTAAACTTGTGTTAACGTTATTGCCTTTTCTATATATGATTGCCATTTGGATAATGTCGAGCAACCCCGATGATATGATTCTTGATCTTCCCTCATCGTCATTTGACCGATTTATCAAAGAGGCACTTCATTTGGTCGAATTTGCCCTTTTGTATATATTATTTGTTTCGGCACTTGCTGCACACCAAAAACTGAGACCTGGTTTAAGCCTGTTGGCTGCCCTTGTAGCTTGCCTTTATGGAGTGATCGATGAATACCATCAATCTTTCGTCCCGTACCGCTCTTCCAGCATAATAGATGTCATTAAAGATATCATTGGGGTAGCTGCAGTTTATTTTCATGTCCAATATCATTATTTCAAGCGTAAACGGGGCTTTTTGACCTTTATAGAAAAATTAAACGAAAAGAAATGAGAGATGGGAATTCCCATCTCTCATTTTTTTGCCGTCATCGTATTCAACCACTTACTTGAAGACTGAACTTTGACGCCTTTATAATAATATTTCACGATGTCTTCATAGGTTTTCCCTTCCCTGGCCATGCCATTAGCACCGTATTGGCTCATTCCAACTCCGTGTCCAGATCCTTTTGTCGTGATCACAATCCGGTTGCCTTGACGCTCCCAGTCAAAATCGGAAGATGTCAGCCCGAGCTTCTCACGAATCTGTTTTCCTGTCATTTTCTTTCCTCCGATATCCACTACACCTACGCGATTACCTGATGTTCTTTCAATGACAGTTCCTATGGATGTTCCCGAAGAAAGACTTACACCCAATTTTCTCTCAAAATCTGCAGTAGCGACTACTACTTTATTATAAAATTTTGGTGATTCTTCTTTATCCCATGGACTGGATACACTTTTTAAATAGGGGAATTCAGCTTGCCAATAGTCCTCTGAATTCTCCGTATAGCCATTGCTTGTCGAAAAAAAAGTGGCAGTAATCGGTTTTCCTTCATAGGTTAAGATTTGACCCGCCGTTTCTTTTATGGCCTTGTTAATTTTTTGCATTTTCCATTTATAATCAGAGCCCCACTGTTTTTTCAGCTCATCATTATTCTTATAAACTTGGTGCATGACCGTATCGCTTACATCGGCACCATCGGGCAAGCCTAATCGACTTTCGCTTATGAGCTGATTGACAATATAGGTTCTCGCCGTCAACGCTTGTGCTTTCAGCGCTTCTTCTTCAAAATCTGCTGGCATTTCAGCTGCAACCACACCACTCAAGTACGATTCAATCGGCAGTTTTTCAATCCTTTTTGCTGATGTGCGGTAAACGGCAACTTCTACGGAACTCATTTCATTTGCCGCTACCTCTTTGCCCTCACTCTTCCCTTTCTTTTCCAACTGCTCGGTTAACTGCCCACTTGTCTTATCATTTGAAAATGGAAGCACAAGCACTGCCGGAATCATGATAATTACGAATGCTACTGCTATGAATAGTACGACCATCGGTTTGATTGCTTTCAAATTCCTGAGCCTCCCTACACTTGTTCTCTGCCGTATTATCGTATCCAGCAGGTATCTTTACATAACAAATGTATGTCGAAGGACAAGCATTTATGAATAGAAAAGCGACAACTATTTAACTGTCGGCCAAGAATCCGGAACATGATAAAAAAAACCATTCACGGTTCGGAGACTCGAACGTGAATGGTTTTATAAGCTACTTATGCGTTTAAATCTGCAATTTTTTTTGTTTCAGCAGGCACATCTTCGTTAATACGTTCCACATCAGCACCTAGAGATGCCAATTTACCATGGAAATTCACGTATCCTCTGTCAAGATGCTTTAATTCTGTAACACGTGTAATGCCATCTGCAACCAATCCAGTCAGGATGAGCGCTGCAGCGGCACGTAAATCTGTTGCAGCTACTTCAGCACCTTGAATGTTAGTTGGACCATTAACGATAACGGAACGGCCTTCTATTTTAATATTGGCATTCATGCGACGGAATTCTTCAACATGCATGAAACGGTTTTCGAAAACGGTCTCCGTAATCATACTTGTTCCTTCAGCACGCAGTAATAATGCCATCATTTGCGATTGCATATCAGTCGGGAAACCAGGATGCGGCATTGTTTTGATGTCAATGGCCTTCAAGGTTTTTGGACCGATAACGCGTAATCCATCTTCTTCTTCAAGAATTTTAACGCCCATTTCCTCCATTTTAGCAATAAGGGAAGTAAGGTGTTCAGGTACAGCTCCTTGAACAAGAACATTTCCGCCAGTAAGAGCGGCCGCTGTCATGAATGTACCAGCTTCGATACGGTCAGGTATAATCGTATGTTCAGTGCCATATAATTTATCGACACCTTCGATTCTCATCGTACCAGTACCGGCACCTCTGACTTTGGCACCCATTTTATTAAGGAGATTCGCAAGATCTACAATTTCAGGCTCTTTGGCCACATTTTCAAGAATCGTAATACCTTCAGCAAGCGTAGCAGCCATCATGATGTTTTCGGTGGCACCAACACTTGGGAAGTCAAGATACACTCTTGCACCCTTAAGTCTGCCTTCTACCTCGGCATCAATGAAACCATTGCCGACCTTCACTTTTGCTCCCATCGCTTCAAAGCCCTTTAAATGCTGGTCGATAGGACGTGATCCGATGGCACAGCCACCAGGAAGAGCAACGCGGGCCCGGCCATTCCTTGCCAGTAATGAGCCCATCACTAAAACGGAAGCTCTCATTTTACGTACATATTCAAATGGTGCTTCTTCTAATAACTCTCTTGATGCATCTACAGTTACTTGATTGTCATGAAAGGCAACATCTGCATTTAAGTTGCGCAATACTTCATTGATTGTATATACATCGGAGAGCGTAGGAACATCTTTAATGATACTTTTCCCATCACTTGCTAATAATGTTGCAGCGATAACTGGCAAAACGGCGTTTTTAGCACCTTCTACTTTAACTGTCCCGCTAAGCCTTTTTCCGCCGCGGACGATGATTTTTTCCAAAAGTATTCCCCTCCGCGTCCATTTTCTCTATATTAATATTCAAACGTTATGATTGGTGTGCCAACTACAAAGTTCGTTCGGTCACCCAATCCTTCTGTCCGTAGCCCAAACTGCAAATTTAATTTTTCTTTTGTCAAAGGTTGTTTAAACAAAGTTGAATGTGCAGATATAGATGTAAAGTTTGTTTCGTGCACACTCTCAATTTCCCTTGCTTGGAACATATCTAACAGGTCTTCAGTTTTAGAGTTTAAAACCGAATCCATATTATCATTGATAGACCCTTTAATACAAGAAAAAATTGAAGGAGTTCCTATAAATAGGTCATTCACCCTGTTTTGGAACGTAGCGGTAAAAAAGGCATTATTGGCTTTCTTCCACTTTTTCCCCTTCACTTCGTAAATAACATAGGTAACTTTATCAAATTTCTCTTCCGTTGTCATTATTTTGATAGACTCGGTCAGACCTGAATCGACATTGTAAGTTAACGCCTCAGCCTTCCAGCCGGAAGCATCATCTTTCCGATGCCATTGAAATTGAGGGTATTTTCGTTTTAAAGCTGTAACTTCGCTTTCAAACTCTTGTTTAGTTGTAATCTCTTTATTTATTTCTCTAGTGAGTACAGACCAATCCCCTATGTCTAAATCTTTATCTTCCTGTAACAGTCCCACCATTTTAACTATATCTGGTTTACTTTCTGCCACAATCGTACTATTCCCAATTAAAATCACCGTCAAACCGAGAAATACTATGTATGTTAACATTTTTTTATTTAAAAAATACATGTTAAATCCCTCCCCTTTTACACATTCTTTCCATAAGGAGAGAGATCATACTTCGAGTTTTCCGACAATTGGTGACACCTTCCCATTAAACTTGCAGGAAGCAATAGCGAATACAAGAGTAGAATCATATTTTGCTATAAGAATATTCTTACAGCTTATCAGTCATTACTAAACATATACGGAAGTTGGTTTGCAAATCCCAGGTAGTCGAGGAAGAAATTACTTACAACTGAACCGATGGCAACCGTTAATAAAATATATAATACCCTGGCCTTGATGACCGAATTGGATCTTAACATTTTATCAAAATGTAATGCCTGTAAAGCCCACCAGGTAACTGCGATGAAAAACAAGTGTGCAATTATTCCTGTCAAAGCCTGCTGTCCCATTGCTGAAAACATGTACATACCTCCTAAAAGACACCCGAGTTCTATTCTAACACAAAACCCCATCATATTTGGAATTAAAAAGGAAGAATTGCAAAATATCTTTTTAAAACTGTAAATAGAGGCTTGATCCAATGGAACAAGCCTCTGATACAGGCATTATATCATTTACTCGAAATAAAGTCTGTAAAATCACCAAATTGATCATGAATAAAATCAAAGGCAATATTTGGCGCCACCCCGAAAAGTATGGTGCCTATTACGCATATGATCAATACGATGTGAAGACCCGGACGAATTTTAATGACCTTCTCTGAATGAATCGGTCGGAAAAAGACCTGCACCAATAATCCGAAATAATACACATAGGACACAATGGTACCTGCAATCATGATTCCCGCAAGGACGAAATGTCCAGGCTCCGTTATGAATGTCCCAAGAAAAATATTGAGTTTGCCAATGAAACCTGTCGTCCCGGGAATTCCAGCAAGCGACAGGATGAATACGGTGAATGCCATGGCAAGATACGGGGATTTCCTCCCCATTCCTGCAAGGATGCTGATATCTTCGGACCCACTTTGACTGGAGAGCAGCTGAATGACTGCAAATACACCGATATTCATTAATACATAAGCCATTAGGTAAAACCAGACAGTATCAAGCAGGAAATATCCCCCGCCCAATGTTGCCACCGCCACAAGCAGGTAACCCGCATGAGCGATGCTTGAATAGGCAAACATTCGTTTTAAATTTTGCTGCCTTAACGCAACCACATTTCCAATGATGATCGTCAGCCCCGCCAATGAAGCTATATAAATATTATTTTTATCCAAAAAATCTAGCGCCCCGAACGTATCACCGGAAGCCGTTAGGAACAACGAAAGAAAAAGGCGCAGGATGATGACGAAACCCGCCATTTTCGAAATTACACTCAAGAAGGCTGCGACCGGTGTCGGTGCCCCTTCATAGACATCCGGCGCCCACATATGAAACGGTGCGGCAGCTATCTTGAAGGATACACCGACAAATACCATGAAGAAAGCGAGCCCCATGATATATTGCAGCTGCCCGTCCGTCATCGCAGCCATCGTCCTGCTCATTTCGCCTAGATTGACGGAACCGGTCACTCCATATAAATAGCTCATCCCGAATAAGGTGATTGCTGTGGAAATGCCTCCGTTTATCACATACTTCATGGACGCTTCGTTGGACTTCCGATCATGCTTGCGCATTCCGACTAATATATAAGATGAAAGTGAAAGAAGTTCCAGTCCAACGAACAGCGTGATCAAATCACCGCTTGAGGACATGATCATCGCTCCAAGCAAAGCGGTCAGGAACAGATAATAAAATTCCCCCCGGTGCTCACGCAGCCCCTCTCGCGGTTCATATCCTTCAGCCAGAAGGATGATCAGGGCCGCTCCGAATAATAGTAGCAGCTTAAAAGCTTTTGCAAATGAATCTAAACGAAACGTATCGGATAAGATACTGACTGTCTCAAAGGACAGCAGGCTAATCAGTGACAAACATGCCAAAATGATTCCGGTTAGCGCGAGCCATGCCAGTTTTCTCCGATTAAAGTGCTTCGGCCAGAATAAATCCAGTATCGAAAGAATCATGGTCGTTCCAAGAATGATGAATTCCGGCATCATCGCTCCCCAATCATAAGAAAGCATCGTGTTCCAATCCATCCTTCATCGCCCCCCTAGAGCAAGCATCATGGCTTCAATCGTTCCTTGAAGAGGCCCGCCTAACAAATTTGGGTATACCCCAACAGATATTATCAAACCGAGAAGAACCAACGCCGGCAAAAACTCCCAGCCCCTTAGGTCCCATTTCTCGTTTTCTATCAAGCTATCATTTTTCCCGAAAGTCATAAGCATGACCGCCCTCAGTACATAAACAGCGGTTAATACCAGCCCGATCACCCCTATTGCCGCAAGCAACGGCTGACTCTTGAATAAGCCAAGAAATACCATGAATTCACTGATGAAACCGGACATGCCAGGCAAACCGAGTGATGCCATCCCAGAAGCTAACATAAACCCTGAAAAAATCGGCATCGACTTGGCCAGCCCTCCAAGCCTAGGAAGCATCATGGTTCCTGTACGCTCATACAACGCTCCAACCAAGAAAAACAACAAAGCAGCAATTAGCCCGTGTGAGATGACTTGAAAAATAGCTCCCTGAATGCCCGCTTCATTCAAGGCTCCCAGCCCCATCATGACGATACCCATATGCGAGATTGATGAATAGGCTAAAACGAGCTTGAAATCCGTTTGTACCAATGCCAGAAAAGCACCATATAAAAAACTGAGGACCCCAAATAGGACTATGGTAAAGGCCAAGCTTTTATATTGTTCAGGAAATATCCCCATTCCAAACCGGATGATTCCGTACGCCCCAATTTTCAATAAGACACCGGCATGTATCATGACTATGGATGGAGGTGCTTCTGCATGGACCCGCACCATCCAGCTATGAAAGGGAAAGACCGGCAGCTTTATCGCAAATGCCACGAGAAATGCAAGACATAAACCATATTTCATCGAACCGGATATGGGTGCAAAAAGCGAAACGCCGCCCATTGTCATCATCTGTGTCAATGCTGTAATGTTGGTCGTACCTGTCCTGGCAAACAAAATCAAAATGGCCACCAATAAAACAGCCGAACCAATGCCATTATAGATCAGAAAACTATAAGAAGCTTTCTCCCTCTCCAGAAAGCCCCATCTGCCAATCAAAAAGAAAGCAGGAATCAAAGTCATTTCGAAAAAGATGAAAAAAAGGATCAAATTTTCTGCCGTGAAGACACCGAGCATTCCAATCTCCAGGATCAAAAATAATAAATAATACCCTTTCCATTCTTTTTTTATATAAATGGATGCGATTGCGGCCAGTGATGAAATGATTGTTGTCAGTAATATGAAGATGAGACTTAAGCCATCCAGCCCCAGCTCAAAATCAACCGTGAAGAGCTTGGGATCATACATCTCCAAATTTCCAAACCTGATCCAATTCAACTTAATGTCAAATATGGATAGGGCCACACCCGAATAATATTGGCTGCAAAGAAAGAATGATAGGAAAAGGGGAGGCAGTGTTCCGAAAAAACCAAATTGTTTAATCGTCCTTTCCTCTTTTTTCGGCATGAGGGCAACCATCACGATGCCCAGCAGCGGTGAAAACACTAAAAGCGAGAGCAAATAGACATTCATCTTAGATACCCCCCAGTTACTGCAAAAATCACCAACAGTACCGCAAGTCCCAGAAAGGCTATCATGCCATATTGCTGTACCTGTCCCGTTTGCAGTTTAGACCCTATTTTCCCCAATCCTTCTATTGAACTTGTTACAGTGGAAACAAGGCCACCGATAATGAACCTTTCAATATAAGATAGGAATATACTAAAGCCTTTGATTGCATAGCCTGCAGTAAAATGATAAATCTCATCAATGTAATACTTATTTTCCAAAATCCTATATACCTCGGAGTTTTCTTTGACAAGCCATTCCCGAGATAACTTCTTTTTAACGTATATCATATAAGCAAGGTAAATCCCGGCCAGCGACACAAGCACGGCCATCAACATTATCCAAACGGGCCCCTCACTATGGCTGGCGCCTAAAAGAGCTTCATTTCCCTCCACAAGCCATTCCCCAAGAAAAGCTCCAAACCACGGTGTTTGGATATACCCACCGATTACAGCAAGCAAAGCCAATGCGAGCATGGGAATTAGCATGATGAAAGGTGATTCCTTGACCTGTTCTGTCTGACTGCGCGAATCACCTGCAAACATCATGAAAAACAGCCGGAACATATAAAACGCAGTTAAAAAGGAGGTAACCACCGCTAGACCAAACAATATATAACTACCATTCTCCCAAGCTGCCATTAGAATTTCATCTTTACTGAAAAAGCCCGAGAGCAACGGAAACCCCGATATCGCCAACGTGCCAGTCAAGAACAGCGGACCGGTCCAATTCAACTTGCGCCATAAGCCGCCCATTTTTTCCATATCTTGTGTATGTATAGCATGAATAACACTGCCTGCTGCCAAAAACAGCAAAGCTTTAAAAAATGCATGGGTCATTAAATGAAACACCCCGGCCACATATCCCGAAGTACCCAAAGCAAGCATCATAAAACCAAGCTGAGAGATGGTCGAATAGGCCAATACACGCTTAACATCCTTTTGCACTATGGCAATGCTTGCGGCAAGTATGGCTGTAATCCCACCTGTTATGGCCACTACCTGCATCGCAGCAGAACTAGCCATGAATAACGGAAACATGGCCGCCACCAGGTATACCCCTGCAGCAACCATGGTTGCTGCGTGTATCAATGCGGAAACCGGAGTCGGGCCTTCCATTGCGTCCGGAAGCCATGTATGAAGTGGAAATTGTCCAGACTTCCCAACCGCACCGATAAAAATCAAAATAGCAATTAATGTAAGTTTTTCACTTGATATCATGCCCGACTGAACGGCTTGAAAGATCTCTCCATATTCAAAGCTGCCTGTTTCCCAGAATAGTAGAATGATGCCGATTAATAGCCCTACATCCCCAATCCTGGTCATGATGAATGCCTTCTTCGCCGCAGCCTTAGCTTCCAGTTTATAAAAGTAAAAACCAATGAGCAGGAAAGACCCCACCCCGACCAATTCCCAGAAGATATAAAGTTGTAATAAATTGGGGGCCATGACTAGTCCAAGCATGGCAAAGGTGAAGAAGCCCAGATAAGCATAAAAAATGGAGAATCGTACTTCACCCTTCATATACCCCTTCGAATATATCTGGACAAGCAGGCTGACAAGGGAAACGACCACAAGCATCAAGGCATTGAGCTGATTGATTTCGAATCCAGCTGAAAGTTGCGTCCCTCCGAAGGAAAGCCAATCTATCGATATATTATAAGTAGGTTCTTTAAATCGCTCGATCAGGACAAGCAACGATAAAACGAACGAAGCCACTGTACATATTATTCCTATAAAAGCGCCTCGCTCCCGCAACCGCCCGCCTGATAGAAGCAGAACCAGAAACGTGACGAGTGGAAAGATTGGTATGAGCCATGCGTGCTCCATCATCGTATCAAATCCCCTTCTTCAATTATATAAACCTTCAATTCTTCATCATTTCCATTTCATCGACATTGACCGTCTTACGATTGCGATAAAGGGACATTAGTATGGCCAGCCCTACAGCTGCCTCCGCTGCAGCAATCGTAATCGTGAATAAGGAAAAAACTTGACCCGTAATGGATGGCGTTACCCCGAATTTACTGAAGGCCACTAAATTGATATTTGCAGCGTTCAGCATCAGCTCGATTGAAATCAAAACAATGACCGCATTTCTTTTCGTCAAGGCACCATACAGCCCTATACAAAATAAAACGAGAGCCAATACAAGATAAGCCGACAAAGGAACTCCCGTCATGATCGATCTCCCTCCTCATCATCTTTTTTAGCCAATACGATGGCACCGACTAAAGCAACAAGCAGGAGTACCGACATCACTTCAAATGGAATTACATATTTTGAAAAAAGTTCGATTCCTATTTGCTTTGTATTTTCCTCATGCAACGCCGTTGGCTGTACAGGTATATCCAGATTATAAATCCCCAGATACACTGCTACGGCAAATCCGGCAATCGCTGCCAGCAAGGAGAAATTCCCCCAGCCCCCTTTAGCCGGTGCATCATTTTCCTGGTGTTTTGTCAGCATAATCCCGAATAGCATCACGATCGTAATTGCCCCTGAATAAATAAGGATTTGGACAATGGCGACAAACTCTGCCGAGAGCAACATATAAATGCCTGCAATGCCCAAGAAAGTAAAAACAAGTGCGATAACCATGTGCACCACTTTTGTTAAGGTAATCAGCAACACCCCGCCTACTATCGCGACAAGTGCCAATCCAATAAAGGCAATCAATTCACCCGACAAACTCATACTTTATTCACCTTCCGGATATTTTCATCATTTTCATCCAGCCACTCCAGGTTTTTAAATAGATGATCACGGCTATACTCGGCAAGCTCGAATTGATTCGTCATCACGATCGCTTCTGTAGGGCAGACCTCCGTACATAAATCACATAAAATGCAAATCTCGAAATTGATGTCATACGTCTCGATGATTTTCCCTTTTTTCGACGGGTCCGGATGTTTCTTACCAGTTAATTGAATACAATCCGTTGGACAAATCGTCACGCATTGATTGCATACGATACACTTTTCAGGATAGAATTTTTGGATTCCGCGAAATCGGTCAGGGAGCGGAAGCGGCTCATTCGGGTAGTCATAGGTCACTTTTTTCCTCGTCAAGTTCTTTAATGTATAGGTTAAACCTTTTGCTAAACCAAGCATATAAATCCCTCGCTTTCCGACCAGCTTAAGTTTCTAAAAAAGGTTAAGCAATTCTTTTATTAGTGCCGTCAAAAATATATTTGCCAATGCAACCGGAAGCAGTACTTTCCATCCGAATTCCATCAATTGATCAGCCCTTATCCGAGGAAAGGTTACACGGATCCAGACCAATATATAGAATACGGCACTGAACTTCAGACCGAACCAGATGGCCGCCGGAATAAAATCCAAAAACGGAATAGAATTCCATCCCCCTAAAAATAATACAGTGGTTAGCGTTGCCATTGCAAACATATACACATATTCGGATAACATAAAGAAGGCCCAGCGAAATCCAGAGTATTCAACATGATAGCCTGCTACAAGTTCGGATTCCGCTTCCGGAAGGTCAAAAGGAACCCTGTTCAACTCGGCAACCGATGCAATGAAAAACACGATGAACGCAACCGGCTGAAGAAAAATGAACCAAACCTTTTCCTGGGCTGCGACTATATCATTCAAGTTTAAACTGCCTGTTATGAGGACGATGCCCACTAGCGACATCACCAAAGGGATCTCATAAGATATCATTTGCGCGGCTGCCCTCATTCCGCCAATCAAAGAATACTTATTATTGGATGCCCAACCTGCAGTGACGATGCCGATGGTCGATATGCCGGAAATCGCCATGTAATAAAGCAGTCCGACACCTATATCAGCAAATTGGAAGGCATCGGTGAACGGCAAGGTGGCAAGGACCATGAAAGCGGGAGCAAAAGCAATTACTGGAGCTAAAATATATAACGGCTTATCAGCTTTCTTGGGTATCGTATCTTCCTTGATCAGAAGTTTCAAAACATCAGCAACGGTCTGTAAAAGACCCCATTTCCCTCCAATTTGGTTTGGGCCGACACGCATCTGCATGAATCCCATGATTTTACGCTCTGAAAGGATTCCATAGGTTACAAACCCTAATACGACAAACAGGAGCAGGACTGCCAAACCGAAAAAAATGCCAAAATTCAGCAGGCTTGGAGCGGAATGGAGAAGATCCTTGATCATTTATCCATCCACCTCCCCTAACACGATATCGATTGCACCTAAAATCGTTATCAAGTTCGCCATATTTTCCCCCTCCAATAATTTCGGAAGAATTTGCAGATTATAAAACGAAGGTCTGCGGAATTTCAAGCGGTATGGCTCCTTTTTCCCTTCACTCGCGATATAACAGCCTATTTCCCCTCTTGGTGATTCAATTCGGACAAATGCCTCACCCTTAGGAACCTTTATTATTTTAGGGACCTTAGCAAGGACCGGCCCTTCTGGAAATTGCTCAACCGCCTGCTCGATGATTTTCAGTGACTCTTCGATTTCTTCCATTCTACAATGATAGCGTGAAAAGGCATCCCCCTCTTCCCTTGTAGGAACATCGAATGTGAACCTGTCATAAATGGAATATGGTTCATTTTTTCGTAAATCCCACTTCACACCTGTACACCTTAAGTTGGCACCGCTAAGCGAATACTGCAATGCTTCTTCCTTCGAATAGATGCCCACCCCTTTAACCCGATTAACAAAGATTTCATTCCCTGTCACAAGCTCATGGTAACCTGCAAGCTGCTCCCTCATATAAGGGACAAACTCGGCAACCTTCGCAATCCAGTCTTCAGGAGCATCCCATTTCACACCTCCGACACGCATATAATTGAATGTTAGGCGTGCCCCTGACAATTCAGTCAATAAATTAACGATCATTTCACGCTCTCGGAATGCGTAAAGGAAAGGACTCGTTGCACCTATATCCAGCAAGTATGTACCCCACCAGACGAGGTGGCTTGCAACTCTGCCCAATTCCATTGCGATGACCCGCAAATATTCTGCCCTTTCAGGGATCTCCACCCCCATCATTGTCTCAACAGCATGGCAAAGTACATAATTATTTGTCATTGCCGCCAGATAATCGAGCCGGTCAGTATATGGGATTATTTGTGTATATTGCAGATTTTCCGCTAGCTTTTCCGTACCCCGATGCAGATACCCGATGACAGGTGTAGCCTCTTTGATAATCTCACCGTCAATCTTGATGACAAGCCGAAAAACACCATGTGTACTCGGATGCTGCGGCCCGACATTGAGAAGCATTTCTTCCGTCCTTAACATAGGGTTTATACCTCCACATCATAAGGCTCATAATCTTTTCTAAGGGGATACCCTTTCCAATCTTCCCCAAGTAAAATCCGCTTTAAATCAGGGTGTTCATAAAAGTTAATGCCCAATAAATCATACGCCTCACATTCTGGCCAATTTGCACCTGACCATAATGGGACCAATGATGGGATAACGGGAGTATCCCTATCAAGCTTCACCTTCAAGGCAACTGATTGGTTCATTTTGAATGAGTGTAAATGTACATAGATTTCCATATGGGATTCAAAATCCGTACCATGAAGTTCCGATAAATACGAAAAGTCAAGCTGTTCATCATACTGCAGAAATTTGGCTATTGAGAAATATGTATCCGGGTTAGCCACTAAAGTGGGTACATCTTTTGATAGTCTATTAATATAGTTCTCTAATAATGCCCCTTGTCCTACATGGCTTTCAATAGCAGAAACAATTTGATCGAGTTTCGACTGATTTGGGGAAATTTCGCTAGGGGTGTCAGCTTCCTCGCTTTCCTGTGCAGCTGTCCTGTTCTTCGCAGCAGCAGCAGCAGCTTTCGCTTTGGCAGCGGCTGCTGCCTTCGCCTTGGCCGCTGCCGCCGCCTTTTGCTTCGCTGCATCGATTTCGCCTTCCGGCTTTTCTCCCGCTTCTTCTTTCGCCTGTTTCCGGGCCAATGCAGCTGCCTTCGCCTTGGCCGCTGCCGCCGCCTTTTGCTTCGCTATATCCATTTCACCTTCCGGCTTTTCTGCTGCTTCTTTCGCCTGTTTTTTGGCCAGTGCGGCTGCCTTTGCCTTGGCCGCTGCCGCCGCCTTTTGCTTCGCTATATCCATTTCACCTTCCGGCTTTTCTGCTGCTTCTTTCGCCTGTTTTTTGGCCAGTGCGGCTGCCTTTGCCTTGGCCGCTGCCGCCGCCTTCTGCTTCGCTATATCCATTTCACCTTCCGGCTTTTCTGCCGCTTCTTCTTTCGCCTGTTTTTTGGCCAACGCAGCTGCTTTCGCCTTTGCCGCTGCCGCCGCCTTCTGCTTCGCTATATCCATGTCGACTTCCGGCTTTTCTGCCGCTTCTTTCGCCTGTTTTTTGGCCAACGCAGCTGCTTTCGCCTTTGCCGCTGCCGCCGCCTTCTGCTTCGCTATATCCATGTCGACTTCCGGCTTTTCTGCCGCTTCTTCTTTCGCCTGTTTTCGGGCCAACGCAGCTGCTTTCGCCTTTGCCGCTGCCGCCGCCTTCTGCTTCGCTATATCCATGTCGACTTCCGGCTTTTCTGGAGCTTCTTCTTTCGCCTGTTTTCGGGCCAATGCTACAGCCTTCGCCCTGGCCGCGGCCTCTGCCTTTTGTTTCGCTAAGTCTTCCTTTTCACTCATCTATATCACCCGCTTTCCGGTTTTCGCCTCATAACGGATTTTTTCTTTTAATTTATTGATTCCGTAAATAAGTGCAGCTGGGTTTGGGGGACAACCCGGTATATACACATCGACAGGTACAATTTGATCTACCCCTTTGACCACTGAGTAAGAGTGAACATAAGGCCCGCCAGCAGTTGCACAGGAGCCCATTGCAATAACCCATTTCGGTTCTGGCATTTGTTCGTATAATCTACTTATTATTGGAGCCATTTTTTTCGTTACCGTTCCTGAAACAATCATGACATCCGATTGTCTGGGGGATGTCCGAAAAAAAGAACCAAATCGGTCCAAATCATAATGAGAGGAGCCGACACCCATCATTTCAATTGCACAACATGCCAAACCGAATGTCATTGGCCAGAGTGAGTTACTTCTAGCCCAGCCTTTTATTTGTTCAAGTGTGGATAAGAAAATACTGTGGCGCATTTCTTCCATTTCTTTAGGGGTAAGTTCATCCAACTTCAATTCCACTTTAACACCTTCTTTTTCCAAGCATAGATTAGGCCTAGCATAAGGATCACGACAAAAAACAGCATTTCAATCAATGCAAACAGTCCGAGTTCATCATAGGCAACCGCCCATGGGTAAAGAAAAACCGTTTCTACATCAAATATGACGAACATCAATCCAAATAGATAATACCTAACATTGAATTGAACCCTTGAATCCTGAAAAGGTTCGATTCCGCTTTCATAAGTCGTATACTTCATATCTGTCGGTTTATAAGGCCTTAGCAGTCTACCAAGAAATAAAGCGATCACAGGTAATAAAATTCCGAGACAAAGGAAAACAAATACAATTAAATAATTATTTTGGTAAATATGCAGCTGTCCCATGTTCATCTCCCTTTATGGATATATCATGTTAAATGGCTACAATTTAAGTTTGCTTGTCTTCATTTTGGATACGTTATAAATATTATGCAGGGTAACATTCTTTTAGAAGCAACGTGAAAGGAGGGGTATGAAGTAATAAATGTAAGCGTATACATTATAACATTAGGATAAAAGCATGTCGACGAGTTAAGGTTTAAAATGGAAAATACTTTACTCTATAATTCGACATTTTACTCCTAATTCTGATATTCCATGTCAATAATCTTCAAAAACCATCTGGATAAAAAAACACCTGATCTTACCACGAATGGTTTGATCAGGTGTTTTCATCAATTAAAGTTATCGCATTTCTGCAATTTGGATTCGGTTGATTGCACGTTTAAGCGCTAAATCAGCTCTTTTGGCATCATTTGATCCATCATTGTTCTGCAATCTTTGTTCAGCACGGGCTTTTGCTGCTTGAGCACGTGCAAGATCGATAGTTTCAGCTCTTTCAGCAGATTGAGCTAAAATGGTTACCACATCAGGGCGAACTTCTAAGAAGCCACCATTTACAGCTACATAGTCTGTGTTGCTTCCATTTTTAAGACGGACAGCACCAATGGTAAGCGGGGCTACAGTTGGAACGTGTCCAGCCATGATTCCCAGCTCACCGCTTTTAGCTTTAGTGCTTACCATTTCAACTTCTGCATCATATACTGGGCCATCGGGAGTAACAACATTGACTTTAATGGTCTTCATTTCATTCCCTCCTAGGTCCCTTTAATTAAGCCATTTCTTTTGCTTTAGCAACAACTTCTTCGATGCGGCCAACTAGACGGAAAGCATCTTCTGGAAGTTCGTCATATTTTCCAGCTAGGATATCTTTGAATCCTTGGACTGTTTCTTTAACTGGTACATAAGATCCCTTTTGACCAGTGAATTGTTCAGCCACGTGGAAGTTTTGTGACAAGAAGTTTTGAATTCTACGAGCACGTTGAACGATTACTTTTTCGTCTTCGCTTAATTCGTCCATACCTAAGATGGCAATAATATCTTGAAGTTCTTTATATTTCTGTAAAGTCGATTGCACTTGACGAGCCACTTTATAGTGCTCAGCCCCAACGATTTCTGGGCTAAGGGCACGAGAAGAAGACGCCAATGGATCAACCGCAGGGTAGATACCCATTTCAGAAAGTTTACGCTCAAGGTTAGTTGTTGCATCCAAGTGAGCGAAAGTTGTAGCTGGAGCCGGATCCGTATAGTCATCGGCAGGTACATAGATCGCTTGAATGGATGTAACTGAACCTTTATTTGTTGAAGTGATACGTTCTTGCAATTGGCCCATTTCAGTAGCAAGAGTTGGTTGGTAACCAACCGCTGAAGGCATACGTCCTAGTAGGGCGGAAACCTCAGAACCTGCTTGTGTGAAACGGAAAATGTTATCGATGAAGAATAGAACGTCTTGTCCTTGTTCGTCACGGAAATATTCAGCCATTGTCAAACCGCTAAGAGCTACACGCATACGTGCACCTGGCGGCTCGTTCATTTGTCCGAATACCATTGCCGTTTTCTTGATAACACCGGAATCAGTCATCTCGTAGAAAAGGTCATTACCTTCACGAGTACGCTCACCTACACCAGCGAATACCGAGATACCGCCGTGCTCTTGTGCGATGTTATTGATAAGTTCTTGGATAAGTACAGTTTTACCAACACCGGCTCCACCGAAGAGACCGATTTTACCACCTTTAATGTAAGGAGCAAGTAAATCTACTACTTTAATACCAGTTTCAAGGATTTCAACTGTTGTTGATAAGTCCTCAAAAGTTGGTGCTTGTCTGTGAATTGGATCACGGCGCACCTCTGCTGTAAGTGGTTCGAATAGGTCAATGTTTTCCCCTAATACGTTGAAAACGCGGCCTAGTGTTACTTCACCTACAGGAACGGAAATTGGAGCTCCTGTATCAACAGTCTCTGCACCACGGGTTAAACCATCAGTGGAAGACATTGCTACAGTACGAACTGTATTATCACCTAGTTGAAGGGCTACTTCAAGAGTTAGTCCTGTACCAGACGCTGTATTTTCGATTCTTAACGCGTTATAGATCTTAGGAAGTTGTCCGTCTTCGAATTTCACGTCAACAACCGGACCCATAACTTGAGTAACGCGTCCTATATTCATCGTTTTCCCTCCTAACGTTGCTTGTAACGACAATCTAGTTTATGGAACGGCCAAGCATCGTCCGGTCCGACCGTCCCTTTAATAATTTTTATTCTAAAGCTGCTGCACCGCCGACAATTTCCGTTATTTCTTGAGTAATTGCGGCCTGACGTGCACGGTTATATTGCAATGAAAGTGAATCAATCAATTCTTTAGCATTATCGGTCGCATTTTTCATTGCAGTCATACGTGCAGAGTGCTCACTTGCTTTACCATCTAGCAAAGCACCATAAATTAAACTTTCTGCGTACTGAGGCAGTAATACCTCAAGGATTTCTTCTGCATTCGGTTCAAATTCATAAGAAGTCATTGCTGCATTGGAAGTATTAAAGTCAGCTAACGGAAGGACTTGCGTTTCCGTTACATCCTGCTGGATTGGGCTGACATAATGGTTATAGTACATGTAAAGCTCATCACACAGTTCATTTAGATACAAATTCACTGTTGATTTTGCAAGGGAGCTAATGTCAGCGAAAGAAGGCTGATCAGGAACTCCAGTTACTTCAAGCTCTACGTGCATGTTACGGCTGACAAAGAAATCACGGCCAACCCTTCCGATTGCGATAATGACGAACTCATCATTGGATTTATGGCGTTCAAGAATGGTTTTATGAACGTGGCGAAGGATACTACTATTGTATGCTCCTGCCAATCCGCGGTCCGATGTGATTACCAGGTAACCGGTTTTCTTAACTGGACGCGAGACAAGCATTGGATGAGATGCACCCGTACTTCCGTTCGCAATACTTGATACTACTTCTTGAATTTTATCCATATATGGAACATATGCTTTAGCATTAGCTTCAGCACGGTTCATTTTAGAAGCAGATACCATCTGCATCGCTTTTGTAATTTGACTCGTCTTTTTCGTTGAAGTAATCCGAGACTTAATATCGCGTAAAGAGGCCATTCATTCTCACCACCCTTTATAAATTAGTTAGACCTTATTATTCAGAAATAACGAAGTTCTTTTTGAACTCGTTAATTGCAGCAACGATAGCAGCATCTTCAGGAAGACCTTTCGTTGTGCGAATGTGATCTAATAATTCCGGATGAGAACGATCTAGGAATACATAGTATTCTTCTTCAAAACGAAGGATATCCGATACTGGAATATCATCTAAATGACCTTTAGTCAATGCATAGAAAATCATGACTTGTTTTTCAACTTTGATCGGTTTGTTTAGATCTTGTTTTAGAACTTCAACTGTACGAGCACCACGGTTAAGTTTTGCTTGAGTTGCAGCATCAAGATCAGAACCGAATTGAGAGAATGCTTCCAATTCACGATAAGAAGCTAAGTCTAGACGTAAAGTACCAGCAACTTTCTTCATCGCTTTAATTTGTGCAGATCCACCAACACGGGATACGGATAGACCAGCGTTAATCGCAGGACGTACACCCGAGAAGAACAAATCGGATTGCAAGAAGATTTGTCCATCAGTGATGGAAATTACGTTTGTTGGAATATAAGCAGAGATGTCGCCTGCTTGTGTTTCAACAAATGGAAGCGCAGTGATTGAACCGGCACCTAAAGTGTCATTCAATTTAGCTGCACGCTCAAGTAAACGGGAGTGCAAGTAGAATACATCCCCTGGGAATGCTTCACGACCTGGAGGACGGCGAAGTAGCAAGGAAAGTTCACGGTATGCAGATGCTTGTTTAGAAAGATCATCATAAACCACAAGAACGTGCTTGCCAGCGAACATGAACTCTTCACCCATAGTCACACCAGCATATGGCGCTAGGTATAAAAGTGGTGCTGGTTGAGAAGCTGATGCAGATACAACGATTGTGTAATCCAATGCACCATTTTTACGCAGTGTTTCAACAGTTCCACGAACAGTTGATTCTTTTTGACCGATAGCCACATAGATACAGATCATATCTTGGTCAGCTTGGTTAAGGATTGTATCGATCGCAACTGATGTTTTACCAGTTTGACGGTCACCGATGATTAACTCACGTTGTCCACGTCCGATAGGTACTAGCGCATCGATTGCTTTAATTCCTGTTTGTAATGGTTCATGAACGGATTTACGGTCCATAACACCTGTAGCAGGGCTTTCGATTGGACGAGTTTTTGTTGTAGCGATCGGACCAAGACCATCTAATGGTTGTCCTAACGGATTCACGACACGCCCGATTAATTCTTCTCCAACTGGTACTTCCATGATACGGCCAGTACGGCGTACTTCACTGCCTTCTTGAATGTCTCTGAATGGTCCAAGAATAACAACACCTACGTTATTTTGCTCAAGGTTTTGTGCCAATCCCATTGAACCATTAGAAAATTCTAAGAGCTCCCCAGCCATTGCATTGTCTAAACCATGAACGCGAGCGATACCATCACCAACAGTGATTACTGTACCTACATCGCTTACTTTAATTTCCGACTGATAGTTTTCAATCTGCTTTTTAATCAGCGCACTGATTTCTTCAGCTTTGATGCTCATGAATTTCACCCCTATCTGTGAATATTAACCTAATAGTTGTTTGCTAAGGCGATCAAGCTTCCCACGTATCGTTCCGTCATAAATACGGTTACCGATTTGAAGTTTGATACCGCCAAGAATATTGCTATCCGTAACATTAGTGATACGCAAATTACGTTTGCCGATCTTTGCAGCAAAAGCTGAAGACACAGCCTCCGCTTCAGCTTCAGTTAATGGATTTACTGTATAAACAGTCGCATCCGCAACTGAATTTTCTTCATTCGCAAGTTCAATGAACTCTTGTGCCATAGGAATCACTTCATCTGTACGATGACGCTCCACCATTAACATTACAGTGTTTCGAACGGAAGACGAAAGACTTGCAAATGCATTTGCAAGCATTGTATTTTTTGCATCTCTAGTCATTTTAGGATGAGCCAAGAAGCTTAATAGATCTTTATCATTTGTGAAAACTTCATTCACTATGCGAAGCTCTTCTTCAAGTTGGTTAATGAGATTTTGCTCTTTCGCAATTTGGAAAAGAGCTACAGCATAACGTCCTGCTACAGTTATATCGCTCATTTACCTTCTCCTGCCTCTTGAATATATTCATTGATTAGTTTTTCTTGATCAGCTGATGAAAGTTCTTTCTCAATCACCTTAGAGGCGATCATGACAGATAATGAAGCTACTTGCTCGCGTAAGGCGGCAACTGCTTTTTCTCTCTCTTGAACGATTTCACGTTTTGCTGATTCTTTAACACGTTCAGCCTCTGCACGCGCTTGATTAATAATATCTTCGCGTTGTGCTTCGCCTTGCTGCTTAGCATTCTCTATAAGTTGTCCCGCTTCAGTGCGAGATTGTTTTACGATTTCACGCTGTTCTTCTAAATATTTCAGTGCTTCTTTCCGGCTAACTTCAGCTGCTTCAATTTCATTCGCAACATGCTCTTCACGTTCTTTCATGATGCCCATTAGCGGACCCCATGCAAACTTCTTAAGCAACGCTAACAAAATAATAAAGATTACAAGCTGGTATATGATATCTCCACCATTAAAGTGGACTTGACCAAGAACAAAATTGCTTGTTAACACGCTCGGTTCACTCCCTTCATGAGATTCACTATTGAAGTTCTGTATTTTCGATTGACAGTATCACTGCCATAAATGTTCACTTTAACACAGAGCAATGGCGAAGGGTCTCCTTGGATCATCTTCGCCATTATTGAACTTTTTCAAGTTATCTTATTTACCCATTACAATAAACGCGATAACTACAGCGATGATTGGAAGTGCCTCAACTAATGCAATACCAACGAACATTGTAGTTTGAAGCATACCACGAGCTTCTGGCTGACGAGCCATTCCTTCAATTGTACGCCCAACGATAAGACCGTTACCAATACCCGCACCTAGTGCACCTAATCCAACTGCGATAGCAGCAGCTATAAGACCTAAAGAACCTGTCATGATAAATTTCCTCCTTGAAATGTTGTTTTATTTTTTCATCAATATAATGTTCTAAATGAACAATATTTATAATTAATGGTCGTCACTTACTTTATGGGAAAGATAAACCATCGTTAACATAGTAAAGATAAAAGCTTGAATGGACCCGACAAAGATACTAAACCCTTCCCAAGCTAACATCGGTAATGCAGCAGTGGCTGCACCCACAACACCACTTGTTCCTAGTCCAGCAAGTAAAGTTAATAGTAACTCACCCGCATAAATATTCCCGTAAAGCCGCAATCCTAGAGTTAACGTATTAGCGAACTCCTCAATAATCTTTAACGGAAACAAGAAACCCATTGGCTGAACATAAGTTTTGGCATAATTTTTCATGCCTCTCATCTTGATACCATAATAATGAGTTAAACCCATTACCATAACTGCCAAAGTTAAAGTTATTGCCGGATCAGATGTAGGTGATTTCCACCAAAGTTCATGTCCTATTACAATCGAGAACGGCAACCCTAACATGTTTGAAACAAATACGTACAATATTAACGTCATTCCCAACATTAGGAACTGACCACCCGTACGCCAATCCATATTGCTGTTGATGATATTTTTCACAAAATCCATAACCCATTCGATAAAGTTTTGGATACCTGTTGGCTTCATCGCAAGTTTTCGAGTTGCTGCTACAGCAATAATGAAGACAATGAGACTTGCGATGGTCATCATAAGAACATTAGCCAAGTTGAAATGTATTCCGGTATTCATAAATTCCCACATAGGAGCTTCATGATTCAACAGTATTCACCTCTCTTCTTTACTACCTACGTATGTTTTGCATAAAATAATCTATCATAATGACAAAGTAAACTGTCATTAATCCCACAACCACGCAGACAACCTGAAATTCACCAGGATATCTCAATGCAATAATTGCAGCTAAACCCGCTACAGACATTCTAGTTAAACTACCAAGGGAGCGCGTTTTCTTTCCTTCGGCAACCTCTTGGGCGAACTTCTTGTTCTTTTTGACCATTGACCAGAATATAAATAGGCTGAAGGCAGTTCCAAGCAATAATCCTTGGAAGACTGAATCATGGGAAGTGAAAACCGCCCCAAGTAGATAAATACCCATTAAATACAACATGTATTTTAGCTGCCTATTGAACATCTTTTCCAATTCTAGCATTTTGTCATGTAATCTCCCTAGAAATATTGTAGTATCTTGTTTAGCTTAGGAGAATTTGCCCGTAACAAGTCCAAATAGAAGGTCAAAAACTTACTTCTATTTGACACGTTATTAACGTATGAAACCCCTCTCATTTTACATCCTTAGTTAGCATACAATAGGCTAGAATCATTGTCAATGAGTGGTTAGTGAAATTTGTCACAGGTTTGTAATTATTAACGAATTGTTCACAAATTATCTTTTTTCTTCTATTGACATCCGTTTTATTTTACTTATTAGCCTCTGTTCACTCAATAAGTAACGTCTTTTCTATCCGATCTTCCCTTCCGCCCCTTCTTGCAAAGATTATTGCTTTATACACTCCTTTAGGAGGCAAGTCCTTTTTCAATACATCTTTTTTGATCAAACCGGAAGGAGCCGATCTGGACCAATCCAAATATCCAGCGAATTTCAAGCTATCTTCCTCATAAAGGGCAATACCGAATTCTTCAGCCCCGCGCGGAAGATACATTTCGTATCGATATGTGCCTTCCTGGTCCCCTTGACCAAAATCAAATCCCATTATCCTTGGATAATCAGGCTCTTCTTTTACATATAAATAAGGAAGGGATATTCTTTTGGTTCCTTCCATTATAATGAGGTATCCATCAAAGACTCCCTTTTTAAGCTTGGCTGGGTTGACCTGCAATCCGACTTTTATCCGTTTCTTTTCCTTCGGTTTCAAAGTAAGGGATTTCGGCAATTCCCAAGTGAGTCCCGTCTCTTTTAATGGGACCATGAATGAGTACTTCCTCATTTCCGTACCGGTATTTTCTATGACTATGGTTTCATGATGCTCTTCAATTCCTTCTTTTTTTGTATACATCCCAAAAGACAATGAGCTTGGGTTCAAGAGCGTATCCGCTTTTAACGCTTCGTCGACCTGGATGCGCCCAGCCCCCTGTTCATATGTGTGATACAATTGATTTGCTGTTTTCCTCAATGGCTTGGAAGTGCTCATCAATGCAGATTTGACTTGATCAGGAGTCCACTCCGGGTGTTTTTGCAGGATTAAGGCGCATGCTCCTGCAACATGCGGTGCGGACATACTTGTTCCATCCAGGGACATATATCCTTTAGGAATGGTGCTTTCAATTTCCACTCCCGGTGCCAATACGTCAGGCTTTATTCCCCATGATACGGTTACCGGTCCCCTGGAGCTAAAATCCGCGAGCCTATCCTGCTCGTTCTTATAAACAAATTGAACGGTTTTGCTCTGCCCTTGCTCCATGATTTGCTTGAGCTGCAATCCATCTCTTCTATTAATAGAAGAAGCCGGGATGTTCATTTCTTTTTCCAAGCTTCCAGTAAAGGTCCCGCTCGTATTATTAAAAACAATTACCCCCTTCGCACCCGCCTTTTCTGCATTGGATACTTTCTGCTGGAAGGTAAGTGTGCCACGTTCCAACAACACAATCTTATCCCGAACATTCTTTAGGTCCTTTTTATTACCCAGTCCCCCATATATGACATCCTCGGAAAACGTCAGGTTCCATTTTTTAGAGCCTTGAAACAAGGTTAAATGCGATTGATGCTTTTTTGATCCAAGTCCGTAAATCATATACGGCACTCTTAAGGGCGGAGTCGAAGCCCCAACGGAAATCGCTTTTTCCGCTGTACCGGGTGAACCGACGGTCCATACAGCCGGACCGGAATTCCCGTTTGATGTCACGGCAACAATGCCGCTTTCCACAGCTTTATTCAATGCAAGGGAGATAGGTAAATCAGGACCATTGACGTTATTACCTAGAGAGAGGTTCAATACATCCACCTTATCCTTCATGGCTGACTCAATGGCCGTCAACACTTGATCAGTATCTCCAGAACCGCCTGGCCCCAATGCTCGATATGCGTAAATCTCCGCTTCAGGTGCGACACCTTTCATTTTTCCATTGGCTGCAATGATGCCCGCCACATGAGTGCCATGCAATGTATCCAGGTCGCCTTGATTTTTGGTTTCCATCGGATCTGCATCACCATCAACCAGATCCTTACCTCCTTTATAAGCTCGTTGCAAATCTGGATGAGTATAATCGATGCCAGTATCGATTATCCCTACCTTTATCCCTTTCCCGGTGATCCGGCGATTCTCCTTATCAAAGAAACCCCTGACCCTGTCTCCTCCTATGTATGGGACACTTTTATCCAACACGGCTTGATAAACGGATACTTCCGTTACTGCCTGAATTCCACCCTCCTTTTTAAGTTGTTCTATTTCATTCATTTTCCCTTGAAGGGAAAATCCATCCAGGGCAACCGAATAAACATTCCGTAATTGAAGAGATGGATATTTTTCAAGCAGTTTTTCGATCTTTTTTCGATTAAACGCCTTATCCATCGTGACAACAACCGTTACTTCCTTAGATTCAGATAGTTTTGGTAAAGGCGGCAGAATGACTTTTGCAAAGCCCTTTTCATATTGATAAATAAATATAAAAAGGAAAACAAACACTATGAACGTTTTCTTTCCCAACATAATCATCCCCTTAGCAGTTATCTTTTCTCAACAACCTTGGAGTATGCAAATAAAAAAAGGAAAAGCGCATGGCTTTTCCTCTTTTATGGTTCAAATCTAGTTGGCGGCATATTCACTTGCTTAAAATAGTAACGGATGGCTTC
Organism: Peribacillus sp. AS_2; assembly: GCF_026891895.1. Classification (NCBI taxonomy): domain Bacteria; kingdom Bacillati; phylum Bacillota; class Bacilli; order Caryophanales; family Bacillaceae; genus Peribacillus; species Peribacillus sp. AS_2. The sequence continues at coordinate 191,986 of NZ_JAPTGA010000001.1, read as the reverse complement.
AGCTATGCGGACCGAAGCATTTCCGTCCCCATATGGATTTGAAGCTTTGGACATTTTTTCGTGCACCTCTTGATCGGTGAGCAATTCATGTGCCAAATCATATATGGTTTGTTCATCAGTACCTGCCAATCTTAAGGTTCCAGCCGTAATCCCCTCAGGACGTTCGGTCGTATCCCTTAAAACCAGGACTGGTACACCAAGTGACGGTGCCTCTTCCTGGATTCCTCCAGAATCAGTCAAAATCAGAAAGGCTCTAGAAGCGAAGTTATGGAAATCCAATACATCCAGCGGTTCGATCAAGTGAACCCGCGGATCGTCCCCGAGAACTTCGTTTGCCAATTCTTGAACAAGCGGATTCAAATGGACAGGATATACCACTTGAACATCATCATGCTCAACAATGATTCTCTTAACGGCCCTGAAGATATTCCTCATGGGTTCCCCTAGATTTTCCCTGCGATGGGCGGTAAGCAAAATGAGCCTGTCTTCTCCAAGTCCATTTAAAACCGGATGGGAATATGTCGACCTTACAGTCGTTTTTAAAGCATCCGTTGCCGTATTTCCCGTCACGAAGATATTATCCTTCTTGTTCTCGTTCAGCAGATTCTCCTCGGCTTTCGAAGTCGGCGCAAAATGCAAATCCGCCATCGTACCCGTAAGCTGTCGATTCATCTCTTCCGGATAGGGGGAATACTTATTCCATGTGCGCAGCCCCGCTTCTACATGCCCAATGACAATTTGATTATAAAAAGCTGCCAGACTGGCAACAAACGTTGTGGTTGTATCACCATGAACGAGAACAATATCTGGTTTAGCTTCCTTCATTACGGAATCAAGACCATTCAATGCTCTTGTTGTAATGTCAGCAAGCGTTTGCCTTTCCTTCATTATGTCCAAGTCATAATCCGGCTGTATGGAAAATAGTTCGAGAACTTGATCTAACATTTGGCGATGCTGAGCCGTGACAGCAACGATCGGCTTGAAATATTCTGGGTGTTTTTGAAATTCGAGTACTAAGGGAGCCATTTTGACAGCTTCTGGTCTCGTCCCGAAAATGGTCATGACTTTAATCGGTTTGTTCATTCGTGACACCTCAGTTTCTTTCCTTATTTTGTGCCGAATAAACGATCTCCTGCGTCTCCAAGACCCGGAACGATATAACCATGTTCATTCAGTTTTTCGTCAAGACCCGCAATATAGATATCAACATCAGGATGAGCTTCTTTTAAAGCTTCCACACCCTCTGGAGCAGCAATCAAACACATGAATTTAATATTGACTGCACCGCGTTTTTTAATGGAATGGATCGCTTCGATGGCTGATCCGCCAGTGGCTAGCATCGGGTCAACGACAATGCATTCCCTTTCTGCCAAGTCACTTGGCATCTTCGCATAATATTCAACCGGTTTCAATGTTTCAGGATCACGGTAAAGTCCAACATGTCCGACCTTTGCAGCAGGAATCAGCTTAATGATTCCGTCCACCATCCCTATGCCCGCACGTAAAATCGGGACGATTCCCACTTTTTTACCAGAAAGCATTTTCACTTTCGCTGTGCTTACAGGCGTTTGGATTTCCACTTCTTCCAGCGGCATATCCCTCGTGATTTCAAATGCCATCAATGATGCAACTTCATCCACTAGTTCACGGAATTCTTTTGTTCCTGTATTTATATCACGTATATAGGCTAATTTGTGTTGAATTAACGGGTGATCGAAAACATAAACTTTTCCCATTTGGCATCTCTCCAATTCCATTGCTTAGTTTTGCGCTTTTTTATGATTTCCCTAATCGAATAGAAAAATTTTCGTGTCTTTTAAATTTCACTTCAACCTATTTTACAGAAAAACGTTTCAATCTTCAATAAAGGTTTAGTTGTCAGACCTATTTTCACTATTCGGATTCTTCTAACACACCGACTTCCATAAATGAAAAAACCGCTCCCTTTAAAGGGAGCGGCCCGATATTACAATGAAGGATATAATTCAAATTTGTTCGCTAATGATTCAACACGCTGTTTTGCTTCTTCAAGCTTAGCTGCGTCTTCATTATTTTTCAATACAAGTCCGATGATAGCAGCTATTTCATCCATGTCTTCCAATCCGAAGCCACGTGATGTCACTGCCGCAGTCCCAATACGTATACCGCTGGTAACGAATGGTTTTTCCGGGTCATAAGGAATCGCATTTTTGTTCACGGTAATACCGATTTCATCCAAAACATGCTCTGCGATTTTTCCCGTTAACCCTGTAGAGCGTACATCAAGAAGAATCAAGTGATTGTCCGTTCCATCAGAAACAAGAGTGAACCCTTCTTTCTTCAAACCTTCACCCAAGCGTTTAGCATTGTCGATGATTTGTTGAGCATATACTTTAAAATCATCTTGAAGCGCTTCGCCGAATGCAACAGCCTTAGCTGATATTACATGCATCAAAGGACCGCCTTGAATTCCAGGGAAGATGGATTTATCGATCTTCTTACCGAATTCTTCTTTACAGATGATCATCCCGCCGCGTGGTCCGCGAAGTGTTTTATGAGTAGTTGTTGTAACAAAGTCAGCATAAGGAATTGGACTTTGATGTAATCCAGCCGCAACTAAACCTGCAATATGCGCCATGTCGACCATTAAATATGCCCCGACTTCATCCGCAATTTCACGGAATCGCTTGAAGTCGATTTCCCGTGGATATGCACTTGCACCCGCTACGATCAATTTAGGTTTGTGTTGACGCGCTTTTTCCAATACATCATTGTAATCGATACGGTGATCTTTTTCGTCTACACCATATTCAACAAAGTTGTAGTTAACACCACTGAAGTTTACTGGACTTCCATGTGTTAAGTGACCACCATGCGAAAGGTTCATCCCAAGCACTGTGTCGCCAGTTTGAAGCACTGTAAAGTAAACGGCCATATTGGCTTGAGCTCCAGAGTGAGGCTGTACGTTCACATACTCGCCTCCGAAAATTTCTTTCGCACGCTCACGTGCTAGATCTTCAACGATGTCTACATACTCACATCCGCCATAGTAACGTTTTCCAGGGTATCCTTCTGCATACTTATTAGTCAAGACCGATCCTTGCGCTTCCATGACAGCTTCACTCACGAAGTTTTCAGAAGCAATAAGCTCAATTTTACTTCTTTGACGCCCTAATTCCAGTTGAATTGCGTTAAACACTTGCTCATCTTGCTTTGCTAAACGATTCATTCCGTAATTCCTCCTTAAATTGTGCGTGATTCGCTTTTTAGTATTTATGTGCAACATGCCTTCAAAAAGCATGAAAAAGCCATATCAATAGTTATTAGAAAATTCTACTCCATTTTAACATGTCTAATTTAGAAGTGATAGTCTAATTTTATCGAACATTAAATGTTTTTTCATTTAAAAATGTTCGTATTTAACATCAGAATTATGGTAAATAGCTCTTTCACCTTATATTACAAGAGCGAAATCACTATTCTATTAGCACTATAAAGGAAAGTTTTTTCTTTTGATCCTTTACCTTGAGCGTTACGATTTTGCCCGCCTTAATTAAAAAACAGCATTCCCCATCCGAGAAATGCTGTCTTACTTACCCATTAAGTACAACTTTTGTTTTCAGAGAGGTCCCGATAAACTGCACGCTCCCCGCCAATCAGTTTCGGGCGGGCTTTTGCCATCGTCACATGTGCATGTCCTATTTCTTTAATGGCAGAGCGAATCGGAACCGCAACATGCTTCAGATGCATACCAATGAATGTGTCTCCAATATCTATCCCCGCATCCGCTTTGATATGCTCAACGACGACTGCATCTTTCCATTGCTGATAGGCGTACGTCGCCATCGATCCACCAGCTGTTCTTACAGGTACGACCGAAACTTCTTCATAACCATAACGAATCGCGGTTTCCCTTTGTAAAACCAAGGCCCTGTTTAGATGCTCACAACATTGATATGCAACCTGAACACCCGTTTTTCCTTGAAAATCCCTCACTACGGAAAAAATCATCCCAGCAACATCGAGCGTCCCTTCAGTCCCGATCCTTTTCCCGATCACTTCACTTGTACTGCAGCCGATGACCAGTAGCTGTTTCTCTTTTAAAGCCGTCTGTTCTTGGAACTCGTATAAAAGTTCCCGAAACTGGTTTTCCCACATCTCAAGCTCATTTGAAAATGTAGCATCACTTGTCATGAAAACGCATCCTTTCAATAAGAAAACTTACTATCGGAACTCTCCAAAAACCAAAAGAATTAGCTGTGCTTACCTTCGTACTCCGCAATCTTACCAATCCTGTTTTGATGGCGCCCGCCCTCAAATTCCGAAGTCAGCCACGTTTGGGCAATTTCCCTGGCTAGCCCCGGGCCAATGACACGTTCCCCCATCGCTAACATATTGGTATCATTATGCTGACGGGTCAATTTCGCACTATAGACATCATGAACCAATGCACATCTTATTCCTTTGACCTTATTGGCAGCAATGCTCATTCCGATTCCAGTTCCACAGATTAAAATGCCCCGATCGAACTCACCCCGTGCCACTTTTTCAGCAACCGGCAAGGCATAATCAGGATAATCCACCGACGTACTGCATTCACAGCCAAAGTCCTCAAATGGAATCTGTAACTCATTCAATAAATTCTTTATTTCTTCACGGATATGTATACCACCATGATCCGAAGCAATCGCAACTTTCATCATAATCCTCCTCTAGCTTTTTCATTTGATTTTATTGTGTCACAAAATTATGAAAAGATAAAGGATGTCCATCCTTTTCCCCGCAAAGAAGCAGGAAACCTACTCTGGTTTCCTGCTAGCGGGTAATGGTCCTGTTCAACTTTTCCGCTTCCGCTTTAAGTTCCATTGACGATGTTTCGACATTTTCCATGACTGCCCCTTGTTCGCTTTTGACAGCCGACACTTCTTCCGCTCCAGCAGATGCTTATTCTGCAATGGCAGCCAATGCTGCCTTGATCCTATACCAAGCTTAGTAATATCTTTTACCCCAGCGGCCACATTATGTACCCCAGTTCAATTTTTAAGCCTTTTGACTAATTCATCTATCAATTCCTGCAGCTCTCTGAACGTTTCCCGATAAATGCCTTCAGAACCGCCGAACGGATCCATTATATCTCTATCATATTTATCGCCGAGAATGAATTCTTTTAAAGTAAAGGTCTTATCGATCATTTGGGGATATGAACGGGTAATGGCCGATTTATGTCCTTCCGTCATGGTGAAGATATGAGTCGCCCACTCCATTTCCTTCGCGGATAAAGGCGTTGAATGATGATTATGCACTATGTCATTTTCAACCAATACATTTTTAGCATGCATTGAAGCATCCTGACCTGTCGAAGCATACACGCCTGCGGACTTCACTTCAACACCCGCAATATTCTTGTTTTTCAATATCGCTTCTGCCATCGGGCTTCGGCATGTGTTACCTGTACATACAAATAATACTCGGATCATTTTAACGCCTCCTTTTTTATTCATTATAAGCTATCGCCCGTTTATTATAGTCAAAAAATCACTGTCATTTTGTCCGAAGAAAAATAAAAACCGCTCCGTTAATCGGAACAGTTGAGGTAGGAATGATATGAATTCAGGCGGATCAAAAAGAGAACAATAGTTTCAATCCAAACGCACACAGAATGCTTCCGCCAAGAATCTCACTATACACGCCAAGCAAACCCTGCATTTTTCTACCCAGTAAAAGCCCCGCCCACGTTAATAGAGTGGCGGCAAACCCAAAACAAAGAACCGTTAAAATCGTTTTGGCACCGTAAATCCCCAGAGTCAACCCTACCGAGAAGCTATCCAGGCTTACCCCTAAAGCAAAAATGATTAAACCTTTCCCGACAGGAGCCAGCATCTTATTTTGCATGGCACCAGCTCCATCCTTTTTACCAGGAATAAACATCTGTATACCAAGAATGATCAACAATAGACCGCCGGCGTATGTAGCGAAGGTCCCGAATTTTTCTGAAATGAAACGGCCTGCCCCCATTCCTAGCAAGGGCATCCAAATATGAAAAATGCCGACTGTCAAACCTATAAACAGAATTTGCCTCAACCTTAGCTTAAACATTCCCATTCCAAGGCCCACTGAAAAGGCATCCATTCCCAAAGCGAAGGCCATTAGCAATAAGGTGATGATTTCTCCAGCAAATGTATTCATTCCAATCCCCCTCGGACGTGCCTACTACATGTTATGCATGTCCGAAAAGAAATAGAAGGATAAATCAGTCCTTATTACACATGTTCCTTGATGATTTGATGACCTGCTGCCTTCTCAAGCCGGTTCATGACCGCAGCCCCTATTCCATGGTCAGGAAACATTTCACTAAAAATGACATCGACCTCCAGCTCGTCAAACTGTCTTAAGGCATCATATAAGCCTGTCGCAACTGTATGTAAATCGGCTAGTGAACCTGGGACAACCACATAATCCGCCTTATAATCCTGTTGATGTTCATGAGCCGTAATGATGCCCACCTTTAACCCGTCACTTCTTTTTTCATCCACAAGCTTCTGAAGGAAAGCTTGATTACCCTTGACTAAAAATAGAGGGGCCTTTGGAGCATAGTGGGTATATTTCATGCCCGGAGCCTTTGGCGCCGTTTCCTGATTCTTCAAATCGACATCTTGCCTGACTTCCCCAATTACCGCTTCAAGCTGTTCCAGGGTCACCCCGCCAGGCCTTAAAATAACAGGGACTTCCACAGTGCAATCCAGTACTGTGGATTCCACGCCCACACCTGTATTCCCGCCATCGACTATACCTGCAATCCGGCCCATCAAGTCATCTTCAACATGTTTTGCTGAAGTGGGGCTTGGTTTCCCGGAAGTATTTGCACTTGGAGCCGCAATGGGCAAACCACTCGCACGAATAAGGCCAAGGGCAACCTGATGATCCGGCATCCTGACAGCCACCGTGTCCAATCCAGCTGTCACAAGATTCGATAGCTGGCCCGGTTTCCGTTTCATGATCAAAGTCAAAGGACCCGGCCAAAATTCTGCCATTAGCTTCCGGGCCTGTTCCGGAATCTCTTCAACAATACCCGACAACTGGTCATCGGAGGCTATATGAACGATTAAAGGATTATCACTCGGACGCCCCTTTGCTTCGAACACTTTTTTGACCGCCTCGTCATTTTTGGCATTCGCGCCGAGTCCATAAACGGTCTCTGTAGGAAAAGCAACCACTTGATTAGCCTTTAATAATTCAGCTGATTGTATAATCTGGGGATAACTTTGTAAATTATCCACATTTTTATCCACTGACCAAATTTTTGTTTTCATCTTGAACACCATCGCCTTTTAACATTTCTTATTTTATATAATCGCTTTAATATGAACGGTTTTTTCAATTTAACGTACGAATTCCACTTAAAAGATACTTTGAAAGTATAAAAGAAGTATACACATATTTCAAGTGTTATCCACAAATTGGGGATAACTACATCGAATCCGTGGATAAGTTTGTGGATATTAATGATTAATGACAGACTTTTTTGATTTTTTGTTAATAACCCTGTGGATATGTTTTTAAAATTATCTGAATTTAAAGAAGAGGGACTCTGCCCCCTCCTTAAAATAGATCATTGAAGATTTCTGCAAACAAGGACTTCACTTCCACCTCAGGCTCCTTTTCCCCTTCATATAATTGTTGACCTTTTTCATTGGATGCCGCAAGTTCAACCTTGTTTTCTTCAGCTTTCCCTTCAATGACTTCATCTGTCACTTGTTTCTTATCTTTCACTGCCACTTCTTCTTTTACCTCTGGCTCTACAACCTCTTCTTTTACCTTTACTTCCGGTGCTTCCTCTTTTACACTCTCCTCGATTACCTCTTCTTCAACTACTTCCTCCGGCCTTTTTTCCTTTTCAGCCAGCACTTCTTCTTCAACTACTTCCTCCGCTACAGGTTCACTTTCTTCATTCGTTGCAGCATACGCCGTCCCTTCCGAAGTCAAGGAACCTTCCTCTTCATCCTCGACAATCGGACTTTGACTTACAGCCGTCCCATTTGAAAAATCCAAGAAACACAATGGGGGAAATAACACACACCACCAATTAGCGCCGTCCCCTTCACCAAGCGTGATAATCACTGCTTCATATTCCCCTGCCGGATATAAATACTGCCCGTACAGCTTTGTCGGAAATTCAGCTTGTCCAAAATCCACTTTCACCGACTGCTCCAAACCCTGTTCCTTTATTACCGCCTCAGCCGTCGCCTGGATATCCGGCAGATGCGAGGTGATCACATCCCTCGCCTCATCCAAAGAAGTAAGCTCAGCGACCCACTTTGTGATATCTTCATTTACCTTATCCCTAATCAGTCGTTTAACCGCTTGGTCCTCTTCTTTATCACTATTGGCGAGTATCCGCAGCCGAATCGCCTCATCCGGGATTACCTTTGTATCTTCTGCACCGACCATCTCCGCTTTAGGCATATATATACTTACGATCGTTCCTATAGTTAAGATTAATAGATAAATAATGGCTAAATGTTTAGTTTTCATCGCCTTCGCCCCCTCACATGAATCAGTCTCACCATTTTTCAGCTATCTTAAACTAGTAAAAACAAAAAAAGTTGATAGCTGGAAATATAGATTCCAAAGGATAATGAGGGTGCTGTCCCTAAAAAAACCGTCTCACATAAGGGAGACGGATCATTTTAATTCAGCAAAGACCATTCGATCTTTTTCATTAATGTCATTTATGATGGATACTTCCGCGGCAGGAAAGGTTCGCTTCAATAAATCGGCAACCGCCGCCCCCTGTCCTGCACCCACTTCAAAACCGATCAGTCCAGGCACCTTCATCACCAAAGGTAACTGTTCCATAAAGCGGCGGTAAAAATCCAGCCCATCGATACCGGCAAACAACGCACGGTGTGGTTCATGACCAGTCACGACCACTGACATGGATTTATGATCATCTTCTGGTATATATGGCGGATTCGATAAAAGAATGTCCACCTTCTCGTTTATATTCATGAAAGGCGAAAGCAAATCACCTTGCATGAACTCCACTTCGGCACCAAGTGATTCGGCATTTTTCCTCGCCACCTCAAGCGATGGTTGCGCTATATCCGTGGCCGTCACCATCAGGTTTGATTTTTCAAGTTTCATCGTTATGGCAATTGCGCCGCTGCCAGTCCCAATATCAACTAAACGGAGCTTCTGTCCCTCCATAAAAATCGCCGGGAGTTTACGTAATGTATAATAAATCAATTCTTCTGTTTCCGGTCTCGGTATGAGCACTTCTTCATTCACAAAAAAGGTCCGTCCATAAAATTCTTCACTGCCGATTATATATTGGATGGGCGTCCCCTCAGCATGCAGCTCAATAGCGTCCTTAAATTGCCCAAAATCCGCTTCACTAAGCTCATCATGAAGGTTGGCCAGCATTTGGGAGCGAGTTTGTTTTAAAAAGTGCTGTAACAGGATTTCCCCAGCATTGGCATCACGATCATTTTCCTTTAAAAAAGAAGAAGCCCATTTAAGGGCTTCAAAAACTTTCACGGCAGAATTATTCATCTGCATTTTCCAGCCTTGAAGATTGGTCTTCCATGATTAATGCATCAACGACTTCATCCAGTTTACCTTCCATGATTTGATCCAGTTTTTGAATCGTTAAACCAATGCGGTGGTCGGTAACGCGGTTTTGCGGGAAGTTATAAGTCCGAATCCTTTCAGATCGATCGCCCGTTCCAACGGCCAGCTTCCTGTTTTGATCATATTCCGCCTGTATTTCGCGATTGATTTTATCGAACACCCTGGCACGCAAAACCTTCATTGCCTTTTCTTTGTTCTTGATTTGTGATTTTTCATCTTGACAGGATACAACCGTATTAGTCGGAATATGAGTCAAGCGCACCGCTGACATTGTCGTATTGACACTTTGCCCTCCAGGACCGCTTGATGCAAAGGTATCGACACGGATATCCTTATCATGGATTTCAACTTCCACTTCCTCAGCTTCAGGTAAAACGGCAACCGTTGCTGTAGATGTATGAATCCGACCGCCTGATTCCGTTTCAGGTACTCGCTGAACGCGATGGGCTCCATTTTCGAATTTCAACTTTGAATAAGCGCCATTGCCATTAATCATGAATATGATTTCCTTGTAGCCGCCAAGCCCAGTAGGATTTGCTTCAATGACTTCAGTCCGCCAGCCCTGCACCTCGGCAAAACGGCTATACATCCGGTATAGACTGCCTGCAAATAAGGCCGCCTCATCTCCGCCAGCTGCACCGCGGATCTCCATGATCACGTTTTTATCATCGTTGGGGTCTTTCGGAATAAGCAATATCTTCAGCTTATCCTCAAGGCCTTGTATGGTCTCATCAAGTTCATTGATCTCCTCTTTTACCATTTCACGCATTTCCGCATCAAGTTTCTCCTCCAGCATCGCCTTCGCTTCCTGAAGTTGCTCACGAACCGCTTTATATTCTTTATAAGTCGACGCGGTCTCTTGAATGCTGGATTGCTCCTTGGAATATTCCCTTAGCTTCTTGGAGTCATTAATGATCTCCGGGTCACTTAATAGTTCATTCAATCTTTCATATCTATCTTCTACTGCTTGCAAACGATCAAACAAATTATTCACCTCATAAATTTTCCAAAACTTCTTAAACGAATTGGAAGTAATCCATCTCTTATTACTATAAATAAGTAGCTCAGTGCCCCAGCTCAGTTCACTTCTAGGTTAATTATAGTATAGGTGAATAATCAACGTCAAAGAGATTCAAAAATGTCGTGCCGTTACTTATTTAATTTGACATCTACATTATATTGAGGCACAACCCTGTTTATCATGCCTTGTATTCGCTGCATTTCCTTTTTTCTTTCTTTTTCGGTCTTGATTTTGCCTTTATCATGGACCGTAACGTGTATGGTATTTCCATTAAACCAAACGGAACCGGCCTCATAATTAGTTTCCGATTCGATCCCCCCGCGGATTTCATCAATTTGCTGACCCATGGATGGAGAATTATTGGATGTGTGATGCGGTGTGTTGAGGACCTGATCTGATGGTCGTTCCGCCTCATTATCCCAATCTTTATTGGATACTTGATTTAAACCATCGCCAACCCTGCCATCCCGGGATTGATCTCCATATTCCGAATCATTATTTATTGCATTGTCATTTTGACCGCATGCCGTTAGTGCAGCAAGCAGAAAGGCCGTCATGATAAGCAGTTTTAATTTCATATTTTTTCCCTCCATTTTGACTGGTTAAGAAGAACATTTCCTCGTTAGCCTACCCAAAATGGGGCAATATTTATCTTTTATTTCCCTTCCATGTATTGGTCAGGCCACCTTAATAACTCGACAGTTTTTTCAACTTTTCCGCATAAAAAAAGCACCCTGTGATCTCATTGGATCATAGGGCACCATCATTCAAATATGTTCTTTAATCCCAACAGCCTGCTTACCCGGAACTTCGTGATGATGGCGGCAGCGGGGCTCGTACGATTCCGATGCACCCACAAGGATGATCGGCTCATCATAGGAGGCCGGCTCCCCATCTATCAAGCGCTGTGTCCTGCTCGCAGGTGATCCGCATACTTCACACACTGCCTGCAGCTTAGTCACCGATTCTGCAAGCGATAATAGAACAGGCATAGGGCCGAATGGTTCACCTCTGAAATCTTGATCGAGTCCAGCCATAATCACTCGATAACCGCTGTCCGCAAGATGCTGGGCAACCCCGATAATTTCATGATCAAAAAATTGCACTTCATCTATTGCAATGATATCCAAGGGCTTGTCCAAATACTTAAAAATATCCGTTGAATGGGCAATCGGTTTTGCCATCACAGAAGAGCCATTGTGTGATACGACAGCCTCTTCCGCATAGCGATTATCAATAGCTGGTTTAAATACAGCTATCTGCTCTTTAGCAAATTGAGCACGGCTGACTCGTTTAATCAATTCTTCAGATTTACCTGAAAACATGCTTCCGCAAATAAGCTCGATCCAGCCTGTTTGTTTCATTACATACATGGAAACAGCTACTCCCTTCCACCTGTCGATCCATTGGCCATAATTGAAGTCGACCTGGCTTTGTATAAATTCTTACTTGTTTATGGAAAAGAAAAAACAGGCAAGAAAAATACTTGCCTGTTTTTTAAAAAGTCCGGCTTATTTAATACCGTATTTTTTGTTGAAACGATCAACACGTCCGCCAGCTTCAGCGAATTTTTGACGACCAGTATAGAATGGATGGCACTCTGAACAAGTCTCAACTTTGATCTCTTCTTTAACTGAACCAGTTTCAAAAGTGTTTCCGCAAGAGCAAATTACTTTTGAAAGCTTATAATTTGGATGAATTCCAGTTTTCATTCTTTTCATCTCCTTATGCCCTGAATCATTCGAAACAGAGTTATATACTTCAAGTTGAGGGAAAAGCACCCTCACATTTATTGTAAAAACACATGAACTCATTATAACAACTTAAGACTAGTTGTGCAACTGTTTGTTTCTTACAGGGTTTAAGAACGTTTTACGCTCGCTGGACCCTTTTTCATTTCTGACATCTCTTCATCCAGCTTACTGAAAAATTCTTCATTGCCTTTTGTCTGTTTTAGACGGCGAAGGAATTTCTCCGAGAAATCAGGCGAATCTGACATCGTTTTCCTGATGGCCCATAGTTTATCCAGGCGATCTTTCGGAATTAGCAATTCTTCTTTACGCGTGCCTGAGCGACGAATATCGATTGCCGGGAAGATCCGCCTTTCGGCAAGGGCACGATCTAGATGCAGCTCCATATTGCCCGTACCTTTAAATTCTTCATAAATGACATCATCCATTCTTGAACCCGTATCTACCAATGCTGTAGCAAGGATCGTCAGGCTGCCGCCTTCCTCGATATTCCTCGCCGCACCGAAAAAGCGTTTCGGACGATGGAATGCAGCAGGGTCAATACCCCCTGACAGTGTACGTCCGCTCGGCGGAATGACAAGGTTGTAAGCACGGGCTAGGCGAGTGATGCTGTCCATTAAAATGATGACATCCCGTTTATGCTCCACAAGGCGCATGGCTCGTTCCAACACCAGCTCAGCCACCTTGATATGGTTTTCCGGCACTTCATCGAAAGTTGAACTTACCACGTCTCCAGCGACGGAACGTTCAATGTCTGTCACTTCTTCCGGGCGTTCATCGATCAACAGCACAATCAATTCCGATTCGGGATGGTTTGTGGTTATCGCATTGGCAATTTCCTTGATGAGCATCGTTTTACCGGCTTTTGGCGGTGCAACAATCAGACCACGCTGTCCAAAACCGACCGGTGCCAGGACATCCATAATCCTGGTCGATAAGTTCTTCGGTGTCGTTTCCAGTTTAATTTGCCTGTTAGGATACAGCGGTGTTAAACCTGGAAAGTGGACACGCTCTTTAGCTGATTCCGGATTATCGCCATTGACCGCTTCAACATGCAGCAATCCATAATAGCGCTCGTTTTCTTTTGGAGGCCTTACCTTACCGGACACTTTATCTCCATTTCGCAAATCGAATCTGCGGATCTGTGAAGCCGAAATATAAATATCCTCCGAGCTTGGAGAATAATTAATTGGACGCAGGAAACCGAAGCCCTCTGAAGGGATGATCTCTAAAACGCCCTCCATGAATAGGAGACCGTCCTGCTCAGCTTGCGCTTTCAGGATAGCGAAAATAAGTTCCTTTTTGGAAAGTTTGCTGTAATAGGAAACTTTATATTCACGAGCGTGCTCATAGAGATCCTTAAGTTTCATGTTTTCTAAATTAGAAATAGTTAAATTCATTATGACACCACACTTTTATTAATTAAACGTTTTCACCCATACTGAAAAAGAATTGGTTTGTTAGATGGAAGAAAAACCGCAATCCATGTACCCGACCAGAGTTTTCTTAGAAAGGATGATACATTTTTACATGTAAAGAAGAAAATTATTTGAAGGCTTCTTGAAGTTTGGAGTGAAAGGGCAGATTTTAAATTATTAATAGTAGACCAAGCTTTATTTTACTTTTTTTATTTTAATTATTCAACTTAAATTTTTTTAAAGAGAAAGCGAGCGATGAAACCGCTCGCTTTTTAAAAGTGATTTTTCTAAAAAACGCTATCAGTCAATCAAACCATTCGGTTTAATCTTAAGACTGTGACGCCCATCAATGAATCGAACGGTACCAGATTTAGCACGCATGACTACGGATTGCGTTTCGCCGTAATGCCCTTTAAATTGTACACCGCGTAAAAGTTCTCCGTCAGTCACACCCGTTGCAGCAAAAATTGCGTCATCTCCGCGAACAAGATCTTCCATTCTGAGGACTTTTCCTAATTCAAGGCCCATTTTCCCACAGCGTTCCACTTCTTCATCAGTATGTGGAACGAGCTTACCTTGAATTTCCCCTCCAAGGCATTTCAAGGCAACGGCTGCAATGACTCCCTCTGGAGCTCCGCCAGATCCGAATAAGATGTCAACACCGGTAAGATCGAAGGCCGTATTTATCGCTCCTGCGACATCTCCATCATTGATCAGCTTGATACGTGCCCCTGCCTCACGAAGTTCATGAATGATCTTGGAATGACGATCGCGGTTCAATACTGTTGCAACCACATCTTGGATATCTTTATTTTTTGCCTTGGCTACCGCTTTCAGGTTGTCCAACACGGAAGCATTGATATCAATCTGACCAACTGCCTCGGGTCCGACTGCTATTTTATCCATATACATATCCGGGGCATGAAGCAAGTTCCCCTTATCGGCTATCGCCAATACAGCCAATGCATTCCAGCCGCCAGATGCAACGATGTTCGTTCCTTCTAATGGATCAACCGCAACATCCACTAGTGGTCCAAGACCAGTTCCAAGTTTTTCGCCAATATAAAGCATTGGCGCCTCATCCATTTCCCCTTCACCGATTACAACCGTTCCTTGCATGGGAATGGTATTGAAAACATCCCGCATCGCAGTTGTTGCTGCATCATCCGCTTCGTCTTTCTTTCCTCTTCCCATCCAACGAGCTGAATTTAGTGCCGCCGCCTCTGTTACGCGGACTAGCTCCATCGATAAACTTCTTTCCATTTCCGGTTCCCCCTCATGTACACTAGCATGATTTATTTATATATTAGTATAACACATTATATCATATATAGTAACACAATGAGGTAACAAGAAAAGGGATCAGCTTTTAAGCTGCTCCACTTCTTCTTGCGTCATTTCTTCACGCCAAATCGTCGCTCCCAAACCTGAAAGTTTTTCAACAAGATGGCTATATCCGCGATCTATATGTTCAAGCCCTGTCACTTCTGTAATTCCTTCTGCCATTAAACCGGCAATTACCAGAGCTGCTCCGGCACGTAAATCGCTTGCCTTCACTTTTGCCCCATGAAGTTGGACAGGACCATCGACGATGCCCGCTCTGCCCTCGACTTTGATCTTCGCATTCATGCGTCGCAGTTCATCAATATGCTTAAATCGTGCCCCGTATATCGTATCGGTCACCATGCTAGAACCGCTTGCTTTTGTTAAAAGGGAAGTGAAAGGTTGCTGAAGATCTGTTGGGAATCCAGGGTAAACCAACGTCTTGATATCAACGGATTTATAATTTTCTCCCGGTGAGACAAATATCTGGTCATCACCCGCTTCAATATTGATCCCCATTTCCCTCAATTTGGCAGTCAATGACTCCAAATGCTGGGGAATGACATTATCGATCAGAATCCCTTCACCGACAGCGGCGGCTAAAATCATGAAAGTACCTGCTTCAATCCGATCCGGTATGATCGTATGCTTGCAACCATGCAAACTTTCCACACCATCAATACGAATGATATCCGTTCCAGCACCCTTAATTTTCGCTCCCATATTGGTCAACAATGTGGCGACATCGATGATTTCCGGTTCTTTCGCAGCGTTTTCAATCACAGTGCGGCCTTTGGCCAAAACGGCGGCAAGCATGATGTTGATCGTTGCCCCTACACTAACGACATCCAAATATATGCGTGCTCCCCGAAGCTCGTCCGCCCTAAGGTAAATGGCTCCTTGTTCATTCGTCACTTGTGCGCCAAGTGCTTCGAACCCCTTAATATGCTGATCTATCGGACGGGGTCCTAAATGGCAGCCTCCTGGCAAGCCGATCACTGCCTTTTTGAATTTACCAAGCATTGCCCCCATTAAATAATACGAGGCACGTAATTTCTTGACCCTGCCATTCGGAAGAGGCATTGAAATCATCCTGCTGGGGTTGACTGTCATCTGTCCTTCGTCAAAGGACACCTCACCGCCAATTTCCTCCATTAACTCTTTCAGCATCTGTACATCCGAGATATCAGGCAGGCCTTCAATCGTTACGGGAGAGTCCGCCAAAATTGTTGCCGGAATAAGGGCAACCGCACTATTTTTTGCTCCGCTGACACGAATGCTTCCCTTTAGGGGATAGCCACCGGCAATTTTAAGTTTTTCCATAATAAACTCCCTTCCACGCTAAGCACTTAGAAGCTACTTCCAAAAAGTAATATTTTACCACAAGAAATTTGCATAATCCGACAACATTTACTATCTAGTTCTTTAGTTTACACAAAAGTAGAAAATTCATGTAAAAAAAGATAAAAATTTCTAATTTATGTTAATTTTATTAAAACAGTGCAATCTATAGCGACTTAGCGGCAAGGCATTATGCTTCTGTACGTGAATTCCAATCATTCAAGAAAGCTTCAATCCCTTTATCCGTTAATGGGTGGTGGAATAATTGCATTAAAACTTTATAAGGAATCGTTGCAATATGTGCTCCTTTAAGAGCCGCTTCTGTAATATGCATCGGATGGCGGATGGAAGCTGCAATGATCTCAGCATTGATATCATGAATTGCAAATATGTCAGCAATATCCGAAATTAAATCCAAACCATTTTGGCCGATATCGTCCAAGCGTCCTAAAAATGGCGATACATAAGTTGCTCCCGCCCTAGCTGCCAATAATGCTTGGTTTGCACTGAAAATAAGCGTGACATTTGTTTTGACACCTTGTTTTGTAAGTGCTGAAACAGCCTTCAAGCCGTCTGGAGTCATTGGCACTTTGATCGTGATATTAGGTGCAATCGCAACAAGCTCCTTGGCTTCTGCCATCATTCCTTCAAAATCAAGCGCAATGACTTCAGCAGAAACGGATTCCTTAACAAGGCTTGTGATTTCTTTTAACCGGTCATGGAAAGAAACTCCCTTTTCCCTGGCAACAAGAGATGGGTTAGTCGTAACACCTGCTAGAACGCCAAGTTCGTGCGCTTGTTTGATTTCTTCCATATTTGCTGTATCTATAAAGAATTTCATAAAATATCCTCCGTATGTAATCGATTTTTTATTTCTCTATTGAATTCTAATTGTTCGAAAAATAGAGCCCGGATTAAGCCTGCATCTAAAAGAAACCATTAGGGGGGAGCCCCCCAATGGGAATATTGCCTTACATTTAAAGGGATGGAACCCCCTTTGAAATTATGCTTTGCCGTTTGAACCGAATTCACGAATTTTGCCGATGACCGTTTCTTTAATAGCTTCACGGCCAGGAACCATGTATTTACGAGGATCGTACACTTCAGAATCGTTATTCAGGATTTCACGAACCGCTTTTGTGAACACGATTTGATTTTCCGTATTCACATTGATTTTTGATGTTCCAAGTGAAATCGCTTTTTGGATATCTTTCAGAGGGATGCCTGTACCACCATGAAGAACAAGAGGTTTGTTCGTTAAATCCCGTACTTCTTCCATTTCTTTATAGCCTAGGTTAGGTTCACCTTTGTATGGTCCGTGAACGGATCCCAAAGCTGGAGCAAAACAGTCGACATTCGTTTCTTTAACCAACTGTTCACATTCTTGAGGGTCTGCATATACGACTCCATCAGCGATAATATCATCTTCTTGTCCGCCAACCGTGCCCACTTCCGCTTCAACCGAAACATTGCGTGCGTGAGCGAACTCGACAACCTTCTTGGTTGTTTCGATATTTTCTTCGATCGGATGATGTGAAGCGTCGATCATTACTGAAGTGAATCCGGCTTCGATGGCTTCCTTACATTTATCAAAACTTGAACCATGGTCAAGGTGAATGGCCACAGGAACAGTGATTTTCATGTCTTCCAACAATCCTTGAACCATCATGACAGTCGTTTTAAAACCACCCATATGACGGGCAGCACCTTCGGAAACACCAAGGATGACTGGAGATTTTTCTTGTTCAGCAGCAGCTAGGATAGCTTGAGTCCATTCAAGGTTATTGATATTGAATTGACCTACTGCATATTTTTCATCAAGGGCTTTATTCAGCATATCTTTCATAGAAACTAAAGGCATTTGATTTCCTCCTACTAGTGGATGTTTATTTTTAAAGTTAATTCTTTCTAGATATTCCCTAAAACGAAAGTAGCATACGCTTATAAATCAGAATATCTCTCCTCTTTTAGCATATCAATACATCAAAAAAACAGCAACAATTACAACTGAACCATGTCTCAAATTTTATTCCAAAAAAACACGGCCCATCTAAAAAAAGATAGCCGCGGCAATTTCCCCGTCAATAATATTAAACTTTCAAGACCGTTAACTCGATTGAATCGGTAAGTATTCACGAACGGCTTTTCTAATATCATCAATATCAAACGGCTTTGCAAAGTGTGTCATTGCACCTAAATCCTTTGCTTCTTGAATCATATCAAGTTCACCATATGCCGTCATGATTATGACCCGGATGTCCGGATCGACGACTTTCATCCTTTTCAAGATCTCAATGCCATCCATTCCCGGAATCTTCATATCCAGCAATACAAGATCGGGTGAATGGTTATTTAGCACTTCCAAGGCTTGAATGCCATTAGCTGCTTGAAATGTTTCATACCCTTCTTTATGTAACACCTCGTTCAATAAAATACGAATCCCGAATTGATCATCAACAATCAATATTTTCCCTGGCATTTTATCACCTCTCCCCTTCCCGATTCATCCATTAAATATATTAGCCTATTCGGCCTATTACCCGAAAAAGGGTAGTTACATAGATTGCCTCAAATTACTTGAGCAACGCATTTATTCATTCATGACATCTATGTTCATATTCGATAATTGTAACAAAATTCCTGCTGTATGGCTAAAAGGAATTTTAATTTTTTTGTTTTTTCGACCGATTTAGTTAATTCTGCCCTTTGGACCAAAAACCCTGAAACCTGTCAATGCAAAGGAAAGTCCTTTATAATAAGTATATTATTTTTTAAAGGAGTCCCTGATCATGTTAAAAATTTTCTCGACACAGATAAGCGGTTTATTTAAAAAAATGATTGAAAATGAAGCCTTTGAAATGGAGGATGCCGGACGCCTGCTGGCTCAGGCTGTGGTTGGGGACGGTTCTGTGTTCATTCACGGTTTTGATGAAATGCAGGGCGTCACTGCCGAGGCATTGAATGGGGAAGAACCCTTTCCTAAGGCAAAAGGCTATGATATAAGTGAAACAATTTCCAAGGAAGATCGATTTCTTATATTCAGCCGCCATTCGGATGATTCAGAAGCATTGATGCTGGCAAAACAACTCAAGGAAAAAGATATCCCATTTGTTGCGGTTTCTACATCCGTCCCTTCCGCAGAAGATTCTCTTTTGGAGTTGGCTGACGTACATATTGATTTACGCATCCAACGGGGATTGATTCCCGATGAAACCGGAAATCGATATGGGTACCCTACCCTCCTTACCGCTCTTTTCGCTTATCATGGAATTAAATTCACTCTTGAAGAAATCATAAAAGAATATGAAGATGAAGAATGATGAATTCAGCTAAAAAGGTTCGGAAAAATATATCTTTCATCAAATGATGTTCCCGAACCCACTGACCACCCTCTAAAAGTTAAAACAAATTTGGAGCGGGTGTGCGGGACTCATGCGGGAAAGCACGTCTAAGCGGTGCTTGGAGTGGCCATCAACCTCCTAAAGTACAAACCAAAAAAAAAACTGTAGGCAAACTCGATTTTATTCAAGTTTGCCTACAGTCTGAAACAGCCACAGGGGCTGTTTTTTTGTTTATTAACGATTTTCGCCGTTCTTTAATGACATACCGACAAAGTCGCGGAATAGCGGCTGTGGACGGTTAGGACGTGACGTGAATTCCGGATGGAATTGGGAAGCCACAAACCAAGGATGATCTTTCAGTTCAATGATTTCGACTAGACGGCCATCTGGACTTGTACCGGAGAACACGAATCCTGCCTCTTCCATAGCTTGACGGTAGTGGTTATTGAATTCATAACGGTGACGGTGACGTTCATAAACAACCTCGTCATTATAAGCTTCGTATGCTTTAGTACCTTCGATAAGCTTACATGGATACAGACCAAGACGAAGTGTTCCGCCCAAATCTTCTACATCCTTCTGCTCAGGAAGAAGATCGATGATTGGATCAGGAGTATCCTCCTTAATTTCAGCTGAATGTGCTTCTGGCAATCCCAAGACGTTGCGTGCATACTCAATGGACGCCAACTGCATGCCTAAGCAAATTCCGAAGAATGGTTTTTTTGTCGTGCGGGCAAATTCAGTCGCTGCAATTTTCCCTTCGATTCCACGATCTCCAAAACCTCCAGGTACAAGGATTCCATCTGCATCTTGAAGAAGTTCTGCAACATTTTCTTTAGTTACATCTTCGGAATTCACCCAGTCGATTTCAACATCTGCATCAAATGCGTAACCAGCATGCTTAAGTGCTTCCACTACAGAAAGATAAGCATCTTGCAATTCAACATATTTTCCGACTAAAGCGATTTTCGTTTTCTTTGATAAAGAAGTAACCTTTTTGACTAGTTCCTTCCAATCTTCCATATCCGCTTCGCCACAGTCCAATTGCAAGTGATCACAAACGATTTGATCCATATTTTGCGCTTGAAGCGCTAGAGGGATGGAGTAAAGTGTATCCGCATCAAGACATTCAATAACAGAATTTTTATCGATATCGCAGAATAAAGCGATTTTATCCTTCATATCTTGTGAAATCGGGCTTTCTGTACGTGCAACGATGATATTTGGCTGAATGCCAAGACTGCGTAATTCTTTTACACTATGCTGTGTCGGTTTTGTTTTCATTTCACCTGCAGCTTTGATGTAGGGAACCAGTGTACAGTGGATATACATAACATTATTGATGCCGATATCACTCTTGATTTGACGAATCGCTTCAAGGAATGGAAGAGACTCGATATCCCCTACAGTACCGCCAATTTCAGTGATGACTATGTCGGCATTCGTTTCATTGCCTGAACGGAAAACCCGTTCTTTAATTTCATTCGTGATATGGGGAATGACTTGAACCGTTCCACCTAGATAATCGCCGCGGCGTTCTTTTCTCAGGACGGTTGAATAAATTCTGCCTGTAGTCACATTGCTGTGTTTACCAAGGTTGATATCGATGAAACGCTCATAGTGCCCCAAATCCAAATCCGTTTCAGCACCATCATCCGTTACAAACACTTCACCATGTTGATATGGACTCATCGTACCAGGATCCAAGTTGATATAAGGGTCAAACTTCTGGATCGTAACATTCAATCCCCTATTTTTTAATAATCTTCCTAAAGAAGCGGCCGTAATCCCTTTTCCCAAGGAAGAAACTACTCCACCTGTCACAAAAATATATTTTGTCATCTTATATCCTCCTAATAGAATGTTTTCTTCCAATTCAGTTCTTCACATCATTAGATCGGAACCTGAATCAAATCTTCCGCCACATGAGCGGTTAAAAGCTAAAAACCGTAACCAGTACAAACCATTAATCACTTAAAGGTCTTTAGTGAGAGTCATGCAGGATACATGAACAAGAATAAATTTCCTTAAATGACAGTTAACATAAATATGTTCTCTATAGTTTTTACAATTCTACGAGAAATCATTTTTAAAAATAAAAAAATGATGTCATTTATTCATTCCATCATTAAAAACAAAAACGCTCCGCTTACAAAAAAGTAAGGGAGCGATATAATTTAATCATTGTGTCCTTTTTTAAGGAGCCCAAAAATGATTCTACAAATTTCGCCTTAAAAAGTCAAGGGCGATTATTTATTTCTCATCCTCTTCATTCAAGTCATCCAAGTCATCTTCGTCTTCATCTTCGTCCTCATCATCTTCCAGGACAAATGCATCATCTTCGATTATTTCTTCTTCCAGGTCGTCGTCATCATCCACGTCATCATCCAAAAGCACTTCGTCGATGACTGGAGAACCTAGAATATCATCATCGTCGTCATCTTCATCCTCGTCCAGATCATCGATATCCTCTTCAAAGTCAAGGTCTTCGTCTTCAAGTTCATCGAAATCATCGATGACGACAGCAGCCTTTTTGGCTTTCTTTTTCTTTTTAGGTTTTACAACATGTACGACTTCTTCCTCGATTTGGTCAACCGGGTACCATGTTTTCAATCCCCAGCGGTTGTCTCCAAGTGAAGTGAAACGGCCATCCACATTTAAATCCGTATAGAATTGGGCAATTTTCTTTTCCACTTCCGCTTTGGATAAATGGTGCAGCGAAGCTAATTCACTAATTAAGTCTTTAAATGGAATCGGTTCATTTCTTTCAACTAACAAATCATATGCCATCTCTATTAAGGACATTTCCAATAATTGCTCTTTTGAGTATTGTTTTAAACTCAAATTCCGCACTTCCCTTCTCTATTCAAACACTGAATTCCGTGTTTTTTCACATAAAAAAATAATCTAAAACAGTAGTTCGATAAAATAACGACAATTCCTGCTAGACATATACTCCATTATAAACAATCTAAATGGGTTTATGCTAGTTCTATATGATACTTTCACAGATTTACCTTATTGTCTATCATTCACAGGAAACCAAAAGCTAAAGATCATTCCTTTTTTTCTTTTTCGATTTCTGACGATAGGCTGCCGTAAAAAAGACAACAGTCAGGATAAAAAAAGAAATGGCTCCCAATTGATGCTCATACAGCTCAAATAAAAAAATGATGGCAAGAATGTAACCTATGATCAACCCAATCATCTTCAGGTTCATTTTCTCAACTCCAATAGGGCTGATTCTTCATTTTTGCCCCTTTTCCGAATAATTATAAGGTAAAATCTTCATTTTGTTAAAAAAGACGGGAATTATTAAAAAAAAGGGCCCCTAAACGTTCGGAGCCCCCTTCTAAGTTTACATATTTCTTCTATATTGACCGCCTACATCATATAACGCCCTCGTTATCTGACCCAGACTGGCCACCCTCACGCAGTTCATGAGCTCAGCAAAGATATTTTCCCCATTCATGGCAGCCAATTTCAGTTTAGTTAACGCTTCATCCGTGAACTCCTTATTTCTTTCCTGGAATGCCCGGAGATTTATGATTTGCCCTTCCTTTTCTTCCTTGGTTGCACGGGCAATTTCCATGCTGTTCACCGCTTCTTCGGAAGGAGGATTTGGATTCAAATACGTATTTACACCGATGATCGGCAATTCTCCCGTATGCTTTTTCATTTCGTAATGCATCGATTCATCCTGGATTTTCCCGCGCTGATATTGCGTCTCCATTGCACCCAGCACACCGCCACGATCATTGATGCGATCGAACTCTTGCAGGACGGCCTCTTCGACCAGATCCGTCAATTCCTCCACGATGAAGGCACCTTGCATCGGGTTTTCATTTTTTGAGAGACCATGCTCCTTCGTAATGATCATTTGGATGGCCATTGCCCGGCGCACGGATTCTTCTGTAGGCGTCGTGATGGCTTCATCGTACGCATTAGTATGCAGGGAATTACAGTTGTCCTGCAGTGCCATTAAAGCTTGAAGTGTCGTTCTGATATCATTAAAATCAATTTCTTGGGCATGAAGCGAGCGCCCGGAAGTCTGTATATGGTATTTGAGCTTCTGGCTGCGGTCGTTCGCACCATATTTATCCCGCATGACTGTCGCCCAGATCCTTCTTGCCACCCTCCCGATCACCGTATATTCCGGGTCGAGCCCATTTGAGAAGAAGAAAGACAAATTCGGGGCAAAGTCATCAATATTCATTCCGCGGCTTAAATAATATTCGATGTAAGTAAAGCCATTCGCTAATGTAAAAGCCAGCTGTGAAATTGGGTTGGCACCCGCTTCTGCAATGTGATAGCCAGAAATGGATACAGAGTAATAGTTCCTGACTTTCCGATCGATGAAATATGCCTGAATGTCGCCCATTAACCTTAGAGCAAATTCCGTAGAGAAGATGCATGTATTCTGGCCTTGGTCCTCTTTCAGAATATCCGCCTGAACAGTTCCGCGTACCGTCTGAAGCGTATAAGCCTGCACTTCTTCAGCTTCGGCGTCTGTAAGGGGACGGCCTAGCTCTTCTTCTTTCCGTTGAATCTGCTGATCGACTGCCGTATTCATGTACATGGCCAAAATGATTGGTGCCGGTCCATTGATGGTCATGGATACAGAGGTTGAGGGGTGGCAAAGATCAAAACCTGCATACAGCTTTTTCATGTCATCCAACGTGCAGATGCTGACTCCGCTTTCTCCTACCTTTCCATAGATATCAGGTCGGTGATCAGGGTCCTCGCCATATAAAGTTACAGAATCGAAAGCCGTGCTTAGCCGTTTAGCCGTATCATCCTTTGATAAATAATGAAAACGCCTGTTGGTACGGTCGGGCGATCCTTCACCGGCAAATTGCCGCTTCGGGTCTTCCCCTTCACGCTTGAATGGAAAGACTCCCGCTGTGTAAGGAAAGAAGCCCGGAACGTTCTCACGGAATACCCATCCCAAAATCTCTCCATAATCCACATATTTCGGCAGTGATACTCTCGGGATCATTAAACCTGATAAACTTTTCGTTTTCAGCTTTGTCACGATTTCTTTATCCCTTACTTTCGTTACAAACTGCTCTCCTGCATACTTTTCTTTTAAATCCATCCATCCAGAAAGGATTTTTTTAGATTCAGGTGATAAATTCGAGGCGGTTTCCTTTTTCAGTTTTTCTAAAGAAGCCACCATATCGCCGTTGTTATCATTTTCCTTAACTGCATCAATGGCTCCTTCAAGCTGGAAAAGCCTCCGGGCAATACGCACTTGTTCAGCGGCACGCTTATGATACGATCTGACCGTATCACTGATTTCACGTAAATAATACCGGCGGTCAGTTGGAATGATGACGTTTTGCTTGTAAACATCCGCTTCTTTCGAAAAGGCCGTACTCCAAGCCGTTCCTGATTTTTCATTAAGCTTTTCAATCAGTGCAGCGAATAATGCATTGGTGCCTGGGTCATTGAATTGGGAAGCGATTGTACCGTATACTGGCATTTCAGATGGATCTTGATCAAAAAGCGTACGGCTTCTTTGGTATTGCTTTTGAACTTGGTTTTTTGCATCTTCGGAACCTTTGCGCTCGTATTTGTTAATGACTATCAAGTCTGCATAATCAATCATATCGATTTTTTCAAGTTGCGAAGGAGCACCGAATTCACTCGTCATTACATACATGGATACATCGCATATTTCGGCAATTTCTGCATCACCCTGACCGATCCCGCTCGTTTCAACGATGATTAAATCGAAGCCTGCTGCCTTCACGACGGAAATGGCATCCTTTATCGCCAAAGACAGCTCACTTTTTGAATGGCGCGTGGCTAGGCTCCGCATATAAACACGCTCTGAAAAGATCGAATTCATTCTGATCCTGTCACCAAGAAGGGCACCGCCCGTTTTCTGTTTGGTCGGGTCTACAGATAGAATGGCGACTCTCTCATTCGGAATTTCGTTAATGAACCGTCGTATCAATTCATCAGTCAATGAACTTTTTCCAGCTCCGCCAGTCCCCGTGATGCCCAGAACAGGAACCTTCTTTTCGGAAGTCTTGATCTGCTCAAAAAGACTCTCCACCGCTGCCGCTGATTCCTGTGAAACATCGAGTCTATTTTCGGCAAAGGTAATGAATTGGGCAATGGCATTCGTTCCCCCGGCAATCAATTCATCAAAACGTTCCTGTAAAGATGGTTTGACTGTCGAGAAATCACACTCCTCCATCAAAACGTTTATCATTCCTTGAAGACCATATTCCCTCCCTTCATCAGGTGAAAAGATACGGGCAATCCCATAATCATGGAGTTCTTTAATTTCCCTAGGGATGATGACCCCGCCACCGCCGGCAAAAATCCGAATGTGCCCGGCTCCCTTTTCCATCAGCAGGTCATACATATATTTAAAATATTCCACATGTCCGCCTTGGTAAGATGACATGGCTATGCCTTGGACATCTTCCTGGATGGCCGCATTCACGATTTCTTCCACCGAACGATTATGACCTAGGTGAATTACTTCCGCCCCGCTGGACTGAAGGATTCTCCTCATTATATTGATGGACGCATCATGTCCATCAAATAAACTCGAAGCTGTAACGAATCTAATATGGTTCTTCGGTTTATACACCTCAACTGTACTCATTTAGCTCCCCCTTATTGAAACTTATTTATATCAGTGCACTTTGGAACCCGATACATTTTGAATCAATAATTGCGTCTGCAGTTCAACATACTCTTGAAGCGTGTACTGTTTATGCAAAGCCCATCTTCTAAAACTCCACATCTGTCCCTGTACGAAAATGTTATGTGAAACAAGGCTTATTTGTTTTTCCGTTAATGATAGCTCCCCATTCTCAACACATTTCGTTATTACTTTTTCGAACATGCCCACCATCCGAAGTTCTTTATTCAGAACATATGGTAAAGCATCTTTCGTCAGGGCCTTCACTTCCTGATACATGACAAGCACTTCGTCCTGCATATCATCCATCACTTTATAAAAATAGGCGATCGTCAACTTCAAGCTTTCAAGTGTCCCATCACTCTGTTCTATTTCCTTCTGAAGCTTTTCCTGGACTTCATCATAAATAAAGTCACAAACGAGATATAATATATCTTCCTTGGTCCGGATATACTCGTATAATGTACCAATGCTAAAGCCTGCCGCTTTGGCAATTTCCCTGGTAGTCGTACGATGAAATCCCTTTTCTTTAAAAAGGGTCACCGCTCCTTTAATCATTTGAGTACGCCTTTTTTCAACCAGCCGCTCATCCTTTACAGATGCAAGAACCTCTCTTTTTTCCATTTCCAAACTCCTTTTGAAAGCCCATTATTCAACCATTGATATTCTGAAGAAATTGAAAAGGGAATTCCGGTAAAGGCAGAGCCTCATCGGAAAACCACAGTTTCAACCCTATTTAGTAACCATCCGTGAGATGACCAGCTTTTGAATTTCCTGTGTACCTTCGTAAATCTGGGTTATTTTCGCATCACGCATATACCGCTCCACTGGATAATCTTTTGTATATCCATAGCCCCCGAAAACCTGTACGGCCTCCGTCGTCACTTTCATTGCTGTATCTCCGGCAAAAAGTTTGGACATGGCCGACTCTTTCCCATAAGGAAGGCCCACTGATTCCAACCAGGCTGCCTGATAGGTTAATAGCCTTGAAGCCTCAACACCCGTTGCCATATCCGCCAATTTAAAACCGATTCCCTGCTGTGCAGAAATTGGCTTGCCGAATTGGACGCGCTCTTTTGCATAATCAACCGCGGCATCCAATGCACCTTGGGCTATCCCTACAGCCTGGGCTGCAATTCCATTACGGCCGCCATCAAGCGTCATCATCGCGATTTTAAAGCCTTCCCCTTCTTTTCCAAGGAGATTTTCTTTAGGAACACGGCACTCATCAAAGATGATTTCCGTAGTCGGTGATGAACGGATTCCAAGCTTCTTCTCTTTTTTACCAACACTGAAGCCCGGGAAGTCCTTTTCAATGATAAAAGCACTCGTTCCTTTTTGCTTCGATTCAGGATCCGTCAATGCAAAGACGACATATGTATCCGCAATCCCGCCGTTCGTAATGAAGATTTTGGAACCGCTGATAACATATTCATCACCCACAAGCTTTGCAGTCGTTCTCATCCCTCCGGCGTCTGAGCCTGAGCTGGGCTCAGTAAGGCCATATGCACCGATTTTTTCACCTTGTGCCATCGGGCGAAGGTATTTTTGTTTTTGTTCTTCAGTGCCAAACTTATATATTGGCCATCCTGCGAGCGAAGTATGGGCTGATAAAGTCACCCCAGTAGAAGCGCAAACGCGGGAAAGTTCCTCAACCGCTATGCAATACGCTAAGTAATCACTTCCAATTCCGCCGTATTCCTCAGGCCACGGAATCCCGGTCAATCCAAGTTCAGCCATTTTATCGAAGATTTCACGGTCGAATCGTTCTTCTTCATCCCTCTCGGCAGCAGTCGGAGCCACTTCATTCTGGGCAAAGTCGCGCACCATTTTCCTAATCATTTCATGTTCTTCCGTTAGTTTAAATTGCATGGCAATGCCTCCTAAATTTCTCGTAATTATAGACTTTTACTGATGACCATTCTCTGTATTTCGCTTGTACCCTCATAAATTTCAGTTACCTTTGCATCCCTGAAATATCGTTCGACCGGATAATCCGTTGTATATCCATAGCCACCGAACACTTGGACTGCTTCTATCGCCACCTCAACGGCCGTCCTCGAAGCGAATAGCTTAGCCATTGCCGCCTCTTTACCGGACTTTAATCCCTGTGAGCGTAAAAACGCCGCGCGATAGACGAGTAACCTTGAAGCTTCTATGCTCGTTGCCATTTCGGCCAGTTTGAAACCAATCCCTTGCTGTTCTGCAATGGGTTTTCCGAATTGCTCCCTGCTTTTTGCATATCGGACAGCATGTTCCATGGCACCCTCAGCAATTCCTAGCGCTTGAGCGGCAATCCCGATCCTTCCAGCATCCAAGTTGGCCATGGCGATCTTAAAACCTTCCCCTTCTTTGCCTAGGAGATTGGCTGCAGGGATTTTCATATCCTCGAACGTCACCTGTACGGTGCTCGAACCATGAAGGCCCATTTTACGTTCATCTTTACCGATGATTAAGCCCGTCGTCCCTTTTTCTACAATAAAAGCAGAGATTCCCTTGCTTCCCTTCTGTGGGTCGGTCGAGGCAAAAACAATGAACACATCCGCTTCCCCGCCATTGGTGATAAAAACCTTGGACCCATTTATTCGATATTGTCCGCCTTCCTTTACTGCCACTGCCTTCGATTTCAAACTCGCAGCATCGGAACCTGAGCTTTGCTCAGTCAAACAAAAGGCCCCTAAATTTTTACCAGCGGCTAACTTAGGCACATACTTTCGCTTCTGCTCTTCCGTTCCAAAATAAACGATTGGATTTGTGCCAACAGATGTATGAACGGACAGTATGACACCGAGAGTGGGACTTACTTTGGAAATCTCATTGATGGCAATGATATAAGACATAAAGTCCATACCCGCGCCACCGTATTCTTCTGAAATCGGAATTCCCATCAAACCAAGCTCACCCATTTTTTGCAGAATCGTTTTTGGAAACACGCCTGTTTCCATTGCCTCGATATGAGGAGTGATCTCATTCTCCGCAAAAGAGCTTACCATTTTCCGCATCATTTCATGTTCTTCGGTAAACTTGAAATCCATCCTACATCCCTCCCTGGCTGCACATCTTTCCATGATTAGTTATATTCATAAAAGCCCCGTCCTGATTTCTTGCCTAACCACCCTGCCTTTACATATTTCCTTAACAGCGGACACGGTCGGTATTTATCGTCTCCCAGTCCTTGGTGAAGGGTTTCCATTATATACAAGCATGTATCCAGGCCGATGAAGTCAGCTAGCGTAAGCGGTCCCATCGGATGGTTCATGCCCAGTTTCATTACGTCATCGATCGCCTCTTTAGTAGCGACGCCCTCATAAAGTGTATAGATGGCCTCATTGATCATCGGCATCAAAATCCGATTCGCTACAAAACCTGGAAAATCATTGACTTCCACCGGTACCTTATTCAAGGATTCAGCCATCTTTTCAACCTCTTGATAAACTTCATCCGCTGTAGCAAGGCCGCGGATGACCTCAACCAGCTTCATGACTGGAACCGGGTTCATAAAGTGCATGCCAATTACCTTTTCCGGCCTTTTCGTGGCAGCGGCTATCTCGGTAATCGGTAGCGAAGAAGTATTGGATGCAAGAATGACGTGCCGGGGCGTGATTTCATCCAACTCGGCGAATATTCTTGTTTTTATTTCCATGTTTTCCACTGCCGCTTCAATCACCAAATCTACTGCAGCTGCATTTTTCAAATTCGTTGAGGAAGTAAGCCGGGAAAGGATTGCATCCTTCTCCTCGGATTCCATTTTCCCTTTTTCAACCTGCCGCGATAGGTTTTTGGCAATAGTCCCTAAACCCTTTTCTACATACTCATCTTTTAAATCGTGTAAAAGAACTTCATAACCGCTCATTGCACAGACCTGGGCAATGCCAGATCCCATCTGTCCCGCACCAATGACCATCACTTTTTGAATGCCCATGGGAATATCCCTCCTCATTTATCTATGAAACTATTATCCTTGCTTAGGCACTTCTATTAAAATGGCATCTCCCTGTCCGCCGCCACTACAGATCGCTGCGATGCCCAATCCCCCTCCGCGGCGTTTCAGTTCATGCATCAGCGTAATGATGATGCGGGCACCACTTGCCCCGATTGGGTGACCTAATGCTACGGCCCCTCCGTTTACATTCACTTTTCCTGGCTCGATGTTGGCAATTTTCCCGCTGGCCAATGCGACCGCAGCAAATGCTTCATTCACTTCAAATAAATCAATTTCCTCTATCGATTTACCTGTCTTCTTCAGAAGTTCATTTATGACCAGACCTGGCGTTTTAGGGAAGTCCTTTGCTTCCACTGCCACTTCTGCATGAGCTAAAATATAGGCAAAAGGCGTTTTCCCTTCTTTTTCAGCACGTTCCTCACTCATCAATACGAGAGCACCCGCCCCGTCATTGACACCTGGTGCATTACCAGCCGTAATGGTCCCCTCATTATTGAAAGCTGGACCTAGTTTAGCCAACTTTCCGGCAGATGTATCTTTTCTTGGGGCTTCATCATGTTCGATGGTAATTGGTTCGCCTTTTCGGACCGGCACTTGTACGGAAATGATTTCTTCTGCAAGAATTCCGCCATCGATTGCTTTTATCGCTTTTTGGTGACTCTCATAAGCCCAGTTATCTTGTTCCTCACGGGTGATTTCAAGATCCTCGGCTGTACTGTTACCGTAAGTCCCCATATGGACGCCCGTAAAACTGCAGCTAAGTCCATCCGATATCATCGTATCCTTCAGTTCCCCATCACCCATCCTTAGGCCCCACCTTGCTTTTGGAAGGATATAAGGTGCATTGCTCATCGATTCCATTCCGCCGGCAACAATGATTTCTTCTTCACCTAAGCGAATGATCTGATCAGCCAATGTGACACTGCGAAGTCCTGATGCGCATACTTTATTAATGGTTTCCGTTTTCACTTCCCAAGGTAATCCAGCATGACGGGCTGCCTGGCGGGACGGTATTTGGCCTTGGCCTGCTTGAAGCACATTCCCCATGATGACCTCGTTCACTTGGCTTCCTTCAATCCCTGCCCGAACAAGTGCCTCTTTGATTGCTATTCCACCAAGCTGTGATGCCGTCAAACTGCTAAGACCACCGCCGAATTTACCAAAAGGTGTTCTCACACCGCTAATAATCACTGTTTTCGCCATCATTATTTCCCCCTATAAGTAACATTGATTGAACGCTCGCTCAATTTGGAGTTAAAAAAATAGTGTTGTAAGCGCTTAATATTATATTATATTACACATTTTTCTCAAAAATGAAAATATTTAGTTTATAAATATTGAAAATATTGCCTGCTTCCATTTGAATCTCATTTAGAGGAAGCAGGCAATTCCATTTAAAATTAAGAGGCAATCGATTTATTTTCACCAATGACCGCTTTTTCGAGTAGTTCAGCTACATCATACGTTTTAACATTTTCCTCAACTTCTTTTGCCTTCGTCCCATCAGATAGCATGGTCAGGCAATAAGGACATCCTGAACTGATCACTGTTGGACTGACGGCCAGCGCCTGTTCTGTACGGGCGACATTAATGCGGTTTCCAGTTTCTTCTTCCATCCACATCAAACCGCCTCCAGCTCCGCAGCACATACCCTTCTCACGGTTACGCTCCATCTCAATAAGTTTCACTCCATCAATGGATTGTAAGATTTCACGCGGCGGGCTGTAAACTTCATTGTACCTTCCCAAGTAACAGGAATCGTGGAATGTAATCGTCTCATTCACCGGATACTGCGGCACCAGCCTGCCTTCACTGACAAGTTTGGCCAACAGCTCAGTATGGTGATACACTTCCGCTTCCAAGCCAAAATCCGGATACTCATTCTTAAAGATATTGTATGCATGCGGATCGATCGTCACGATTTTCGTTATTTCATTCTTTTGGAATTCTTCTATATTTTTCATGGCAAGTTCCTGAAAAACAAACTCATTACCCAATCGACGTGGAGTATCCCCTGAGTTTTTCTCCTTATTTCCGAGAATTGCAAATGTGACGCCCGCTTCATTCAATAATTTAGCAAAGGAAAGGGCAATCTTCTGGCTTCGGTTATCGTATGACCCCATTGAACCCACCCAAAATAAATACTCGAATTCTTCGTCTGCCTTTTTTAATTCCTTCACGGTTGGGATGCTGACATCTTCCCGAAGGCTCCGCCAATCTTCTCTCTCTTTACGGTTCAATCCCCACGGGTTCCCTTGACGCTCGATATTCGTCATGGCACGCTGTGCATCGGGATCAAGTCTGCCTTCAGTAAGCACTAGATAACGGCGCATATCAATGATTTTGTCGACATGTTCATTCATTACCGGGCATTGATCTTCACAGTTCCGGCATGTGGTGCAAGCCCAAAGTTCTTCTTCCGTAATGACTTCGCCAATCAGGCTCGGACTGTATGCTTCTGTTGCTGCAGCTGATTCCTGCACCCCCTGCGCGGCACCAGCCAGAGCGATCTTATTTCCCTTCGTATTTCCAAAAACAAAAGATGGCACCCATGGCTGCTTCGTTGTAACGGCAGCGCCTGTATTAGTTAAATGGTCACGCATCTTGATTATGATATCCATCGGGGACAGCATTTTCCCGGTACCTGTAGCCGGGCACATATTCGTACAGCGACCGCACTCCACACAGGCATAGAGGTCCACCATTTGATATTGCGTCAAGTCCTCGATATATTTGGCACCGTAATATTGATTGCCTTCTTTGTCGAGAATCTCTTCTTCCAAATCAACCGGTTTCAATTTCCCCGGATTGTCCAGGCGATTAAGGAATACATTTATTGGACCGGCAATCAAATGTGCGTGCTTAGATTGCGGGATATAAACAAGGAAAGATAATATGATCAGTAAATGCAGCCACCAAGCTACATAAAAAACGACGGTTGCCGCTGTTGTCCCCATCCAGCCGAATAGAAATGCAATGCTGGATGCGACTGGCTCTGACCAGGTTGCATCGTGTCCATGCCAGATCATTCCCATTCCATTCCCCAGTAATACGGTGATCATGATACCGGTAATGAAGATGACAACCAAACCTGCTTTGAAATCCCTTTTCAAACGAACAAGCTTTTCGACATAACGGCGGTATGCCGCCCATAGGATTGCAACAAGAACGGTAAGCGTCACAATTTCCTGGAAGAAAGTAAAGGCCGGATAAACAGGGCCGAACGGTAAATGCCACCCCGGCCTTAAGCCTTTAACGAAAAAATCAAGTGCACCAAATTGCACTAATATGAAACCATAAAATAACAAGGCATGAATGATCCCGCTCTTTTTATCTTTAAAGAGCTTCTTCTGTCCAAATACATACACCCCTATTTTGACAAGACGATCTTTCACACGGTTATCGAATTCCACTTTTTTGCCAAGTTTTATATAAGCAATACGAGTCTTTATCAAATAGATAAACAAACCGGCGGCGTAAGCGGTTACAAGCAGGAATGCAACTAAGTTGATCCATAGTAAACCATTCATTTCCATGCAGTCTTTCCCCCTCTTTAGTAAATTGCAAAATGCCAGGTACCATTATGGGAAATTTGGCATTTTTCTGAAATTTGATTAATTCCATTATATAATGAATGAGCATTCAGTCAACTTTTTTCTTTTAAAAACCATTTAATTTTTCTGCCCCTTAATTATATAATTCGACAAATCCATGCATTACCCTTCTGCATTCAAAAAAAATAGACCCTTTCCCCCTTTTTAATGGTTACTGACAGGGAATTAGAGCCAAACTAAATATAATCATTTAGGGGGGATTTTTTTTGAAGATAATCACCACGATTGCCTCTATATTTTTATTGATCTTCTCTTGGTGCTGGGTTGATCTTAAGGTAGGGCATAGCCGTTATTTGAAGCACGCAACCAACATTAAATATCCGCCTCGGAATAGCGAAATAACTGTATTCACATCAGGGAAAATCCTGTTTGAAGATTATATCAAGGAAGTCAGGCAAGCTCAGGATTCCATCCATATCCTTTTTTATATAGTAAAAAACGATAAATTCAGCAAGGACTTTTTGAAGTTACTGCAGTTAAAAGCGAAGGAGGGCGTGGAAGTGCGGCTTTTAGTCGATTGGATAGGGAGTAAAAAAATGTCCCGCCAAACCATTCAGGAGCTGACTGAAAGCGGCGTTCATTTTTCTTTCAGCTTTAAACCGAAACTCCCCTTCCTTTTCTATACCATACAAAAAAGAAATCACCGTAAGATCTCGGTGATAGATGGAAAGATCGGCTATCTTGGCGGCTTTAATATCGGTAAGGAGTATATAAACCAAGGGGAGAAGCTGAACCCATGGAGGGATTACCATTTAAAAATGACCGGGGAAGGTGTAAAGGACCTTCAGGAAGTCTTCCTCTCGGATTGGTTCTATGATACAAACGAGGATTACAGAGGAACGCCTGCCTATTTTCCGACATTGACTCCCGGGACGCAGGCCCATCAGTTTGTCGTCTCGAATGGCAGTGATCTTGAACAGTCACTGACACACATGATTCGTCAAGCGACTAAAAAAATCATTATCGGGACTCCATACTTCATTCCCAGTGAAACTTTATTTCAGGAATTGAGGGATGCCCTTGCTCGCAATGTTTCCGTTACGGTCATCGTACCTGAAATTTCAGACCACGCCCTTGTAAAAGAAGCTTCTTTTCCCTATTTTCGGGTACTAATAAAAGACGGGGCGGAAATCATGCAATTTCAAAGAGGGTTCTACCATTCTAAAGTGATGCTGATCGATGATATAATGTGTGATATCGGTACGGCTAATTTTGATAAACGCAGTTGTTTTTTAAACAGTGAAATGAACTGCACCGTATTTGACCGGACATTTATAAAAGATGTAGAAAAGGAATTGGCAGTGGACCTGGCCGAATCAAAGCCGCTGAACGGGGACGCTCTTTCCAGCATGAATGTAGTCCGTTCAGCAAAAGAATCGCTGGCTTCCATCCTTTCTCCTTTTCTTTGACAACCCTTTGCTCAAGGAGAAAAATATAATGAAAATAAGATTTGGGTTCGTATCCAATGCCACCTGTTTATGGGAGGCTTCTCCGGCTAAGACACTTACTTTCAAGCGATATAGCACACTTGGCGCAGAAAAAGGAATGGAAAAGCTTCTGGATGTGACAAGGCAGAACATTGAAAATACCTTAAGGGTCCTTCAATATAACACGGCACACCAAATAGAAGTATACCGGATGTCCAGTTCCATTGTTCCTTTAGCCACACATCCCGAAATCGAATGGGATTTCGTCACTCCTTTTAAGAAAGAGTGGAGACAGCTTGGCGATTGGGCCACTGCACACAAGATGAGGCTCAGCTTTCATCCCAATCAGTTTACTCTGTTCACCAGCCCTAAGCCCGAGATCACACAAAATGCAGTGAAAGATATGGAGTTCCATTATAAAATGCTTGATGCAATGGGCATTGCGGACACCTCTTTCATCAATATCCATGTCGGTGGGGCCTATGGTGATAAAGAGTCCGCCCTTGTAAGGGTTCATGACAACCTTAAATCACTGCCTATGCATATCAAGGAAAGAATGACTTTGGAGAATGATGATAAAACCTATACAGCATCTGAAACCCTCGGCGTATGTAAAAGGGAGGGAATCCCGCTTGTATTCGATTATCACCATCATCTCGCAAACCTTTCAGATGAGCCGCTTAACGAGCTGCTCACCGAGGTGTTCACCACTTGGAATCAAGCAGGGGCGGTACCAAAGATCCATATTTCATCCCCAAAATCGGCAGGTGAATTTCGCTCGCATGCAGATTATATCGATTTGGACTTCATCATGCCCCTTTTTAAAGTGCTTAAGGATCTTGGACAGGACGCGGATTTCATGATCGAGGCCAAGATGAAGGATCGGGCAATGTTGCAACTGATTGAAGATATGGCTAAGATTCGAGGTGTAAAAAGGGTGAGCGGCGGAGCCATTAAGTGCTAAATAACCTAAAAAAAGCGGCTGTTTCGCTAGAAACAGCCGCTTTTTTCTATTACATTTTTTCCGGTGCCGAAACCCCGATGATAGCCAATGCATTCTTTAACGTAATTTGGACGGATTTGACGAGTCCAAGACGAGCCTTACTTCTTTCCATTTCTTCAACATCCAGAACCTTATCTGCATTGTAGAAACTGTGGAATGTAGAGGCCAGGTCGAATATATAGTTCGTCATACGGTGAGGCATCCGTTTTTCGGCTGCTTCCGCTATTGCCTGCGGGAATTCTCCTAATTTCTTCAAAAGCTCCACTTCTTTTTCAGTAGATAGGGCAGAGAAATCAGTGACTCCTTCATAGCTGATCCCTTGTTCAACGCCTTGGCGCAAAATGCTGGAAATACGGGCGTGGGCATACTGTGCATAATAAACCGGGTTTTCATTGGATTGTGAGACCGCAAGATCCAAATCAAAGTCCATATGGGTATCCGCACTTCTCATTGCAAAGAAATAACGTGTTGCATCCAGACCCACTTCATCAATCAGGTCACGCATCGTAACTGCTTTACCGGTACGTTTACTCATCTTCATTTTCTCGCCATCCTTGTACAGGTGGACAAGCTGGATGATTTCCACTTCAAGCTGCTCGCGGTTGTACCCTAATGCTTCGATCGCCGCTTTCATGCGCGGTATATAGCCGTGGTGATCTGCACCCCAGATATTGATCAGCGTTTCAAAGCCGCGTTCCAATTTATTACGGTGATAGGCAATATCCGGTGTCAGATATGTGTAAGACCCATCCTGCTTAATAAGCACCCGGTCTTTATCATCGCCTAATTCCGTAGAGCGGAACCATGTAGCCCCATCTTCCTCGTAAACATGGCCCCTTTCCCTCAACACTTTAAGTGCTTCATCAATTTTACCGTCTTGATAGAGGGATGTCTCGGAGTACCATACATCAAATCCGACACGGAAATTACCCAAGTCCGTTTTCAGTTTTTCCATTTCATATTTCAAGCCGTACTCACGGAAAAATTCAAAACGTTCCTTCTCATCGGCATTTACATATTTATCCCCATACTCACTTGCAAGCGTCTTACCGATGCCAATGATATCTTCGCCATGATAACCGCCCTCAGGCATATCCTTTTCGAGTCCAAGTGCCTGGAAATAACGGGCTTCTATGGAAATGGCCAAATTATTGATTTGATTGCCTGCATCATTGATATAGTATTCACGTGAAACATCATAACCTGCTTTAGCTAGGATATTACATAGCGTATCGCCTACTGCTGCACCACGGGCATGACCAAGATGGAGATCACCGGTCGGGTTCGCGGAAACGAACTCCACTTGGATTTTTTCGCCTTTACCAAAGTCACTTTCCCCATATGCTTCATCCACTTTCAAAATGACAGGAACCAGTTCTGTCAAATAAGCATTATCCATGTAGAAATTGATAAAACCCGGTCCTGCAATTTCAATTTTTTCGATGGATGCTTTTGAATTGTCAAAGTTTTCGATGATTGCCTCTGCTATCATCTTTGGCGCTTTCTTTGCAATCTTCGTTAATTGCATGGCCATATTCGTGGAATAATCTCCGTGTGTCTTATCTCTTGGCAACTCCAATACAACATTCGGAATTTGCTCTTCCGTTGCTAAACCGGCTTTAATGACTGCCGCTTTAATCTCTTCTTTCAGTTTTTCCTGTACCTCTTTTACTATATTCATGCGTTATGCTTCCTCCTTGTAGGAAATAGTCATCTCATATTGACCGGGTTCGCTTCCCTGCATATGTAACGTATATTTAAGGACAAGTTTCCCTTGTTTGGACTGCTCATCCCATTGATGATGGATCTTCTTCGTGGTCGTCCGTAATCCTAACCTGCCATATATACTTTCGTAATGCCCATTTGTCGCTTCCTGCAGGCGGAAAAGCTGCCTCATTTTAATGGCACCATTTCTAAGCAGGATCGTTTCATCCGGTTTGTGCTTGATGGTCGTTTGTGTTTGACCGGTTTCATTTTCCTCTTTATATTGCAAATATAAATCTGCACCTTTATACATTTTTGTACCAAATGTGACCAGCTCATACGTTTCCGTTTCTGAACCGTGCTTGATTTTTGTCTGTAAAGTCACTTTAATAGCATGCTTATCTATATCATGAAGAGTCAAAGCTACACTTCCTTCATCATGTCGTTCTTAACTTTATAAGTATAAATATTCTTCAAGGAAGTTTCAACTTGGAGCGGAAAATAAAGTGTTAAACCAAAAGTGTGCTGTCGAAATCAAGTTGTTGCAATCCATTTGATTTTAACGCAATAATGACTCATTGGGCGGAATTATTCAAAAAGAGCCCTTAATTCTATCCACGGATAAAAAAAGACCATTCCCGCTAAAAAAACAGGAACAGTCAATTCTTCCATCATTAACCTTTTTGAACCCACCCTAGAATCATTTCGCGAATCAGCTTGCTCGCCGTATTCGCAGTTTGCTCGGATGGATCATAGATTGGTGCGACTTCTACTAAATCGCAGCCGACCACATTTATTTCAGACCGTGCTATCTCATGAATCGAAGCTAAAAGCTCTTTGGAAGTAATGCCTCCACAATCAACGGTGCCTGTTCCCGGCGCGTGCGCAGGGTCAAGAACATCGATGTCGATCGTCACATATACAGGACGGCCAGCTAACTGCGGCAGTACTTCTTTCAAAGGTTCAAGAACTTCAAATTTAGAGATGTGCATGCCATTTTCTTTTGCCCATTGGAATTCTTCCTTCAAACCGGAACGAATGCCGAAAGAGTATACATTTTTCGGGCCGATAAGTTCTGCGGATTTACGGATGATGGACGCATGGGAAAGCGGCTCTCCCTCATAATCCTCACGTAAATCTGTATGTGCATCCATATGGATGATGGCCATATCGGGATACTTTTTGAACATGGCTTTTATGACAGGCCATGTGACAAGATGTTCCCCTCCCATACCCATCGGGAACTTACCTGCATCCAACAAGCTGTCGACAAATTTTTCAATCATATCGATACTGCGCTGCGGATTGCCGAATGGTAATGGAATGTCCCCGGCATCAAAGAATTTAACTTCCTCTAATTCACGATCTAAATACGGGCTGTACTCTTCCAAACCAATCGAAACTTCACGAATCCGGGTAGGGCCGAAGCGAGATCCCGGACGGAAACTTACCGTCCAGTCCATCGGCATGCCGTATAGCACAGCTTCAGATTCCTCAAAAACAGGGTGGCTTTTAATGAATACATTGCCTGAATAGGCTTCATCGAATTTCATGGTCCATGCCTCCCTTACTTCACTAAATCTTGAACGAATTTAGGCAGAACGAATGCTGCTTTATGAAGTTCTTTTGTATAATATTTAGTTTCCATTTCATGGAAACGATCTTCAGTCACTTCTAATGGATTATATTTTTTCGATCCGATCGTGAACGCCCAAAGGCCGCTTGGATACGTCGGGATATTCGCTAAATACAGGCTCGTGATTGGGAATATCTCTTTCACATCACGTTGTACATCGCGAATTAAGTCCGCTTTAAACCAAGGGTTGTCGGATTGTGCCACAAAAATCCCGTCTTCTTTCAAAGCTTTGGAAATCCCGGCATAAAAACCTTTTGTGAATAAATTGACAGCAGGTCCGACAGGTTCAGTTGAATCGACCATGATCACGTCATATTCATTTTCACTTTTGGCGATGTGCATGAAGCCATCCCCAACTTGTACGTCTACACGCGGATCTTCAAGCATGCCTGCAATTTCCGGCAGGTATTTCTTTGAGTATTCGATGACTTTCCCATCGATATCCACCAATGTAGCTTTTTTTACGCTTGGGTGTTTAAGGATTTCACGGATAACTCCTCCGTCCCCTCCACCTACAACCAAAACGTTTTCTGGATTAGGATGGGTAAATAAAGGAACATGGGCTACCATTTCATGGTAAACGAATTCATCGCGCTGTGAAGTCATTACCATGTCATCCAGCAATAGCATATTGCCCCACTCTTCCGTTTCAATCATATCAAGCTTTTGAAACTCAGTTTGCTCCGTATGTAAAGTACGATTCACTTTCATCGTAATACCAAAGTTCTCTGTTTGTTTTTCAGTAAACCAAATGCTCATTTATTAACGCTCCTTTTCCATTTCATATTGTCAGTCACCTTATAGGTTCCCCAAAATCGGTATAGTCATTAGCTAGAAAAATTATAGACGAATCTAGCAGAATTGCAAGATAAATTTCTTAAATGCAGTTCTTATGTTTAAAATTTTCTTTTTTTTCCATAATAGTAATAGATACTAGATTCTTACCCGATAAGAGAGGTGAAAGCAATGGAATTGATTCCAAGCGAACGATTTAAAAGGACAACTAAATATGTACGGGCCTTCATTATCCTTGCCGCAATCGGGCTGACAATACTCTTTGTATTGCTTCTCTCTTTACTGATTTACGCAAAAATATTAGGTCCGCCTCCTTTGGTCGTGCCGCAGTCCACTCTCTATTACAGTGATGATGGAAATGTGATCGGTGAAACAGATAATGGCCAGAAGCGTTATTGGGCCGGAATGGAGTCGATTTCACCACAGCTCATCAAAGCGACTGTCGCCGTTGAAGACCGCCAATTTTACACTCATTATGGATTTGATATAAAGCGGATCGGCGGTGCCATCCTTGCCGATATTAAGGCAATGTCCAAGGTCCAGGGTGCAAGCACCATTACCCAGCAGTATGCCCGGAACCTGTTTCTTGGGCATGACAAAACGTGGTCGCGTAAACTTAATGAGGCCTTTTATACGATACGTTTAGAAATGAACTACTCCAAAAAGGAAATTCTAGAAGGCTATTTAAATACGATTTACTATGGCCATGGCGCATATGGAGCCCAGGCTGCAAGTCAATATTACTTTGGCAAGGATGCCAAGGATTTGACTCTTCCTGAAGCGAGCATGCTGGCCGGAATACCAAAAGGGCCGTCAAACTATTCTCCATTGGATAACTTTGAAAAAGCGAAATCAAGGCAGAAAGTTGTCCTGCAATCCATGAAAAGCAAAAACTACGTTTCAGAAAAGGATATCGCGGAAGCTCTGCGAACATCCCTTACATTAAAAGGGGAACACGGAACGGTCACCAAGAAGACCGCTCCCTATTTCCAGGATGCCGTCAAGCAGGCTTTAAAATCTCAGCTTCATTTAGATGACCGGACGATCGAGCTCGGCGGCCTTAAGGTGTATACGACACTGGACGAAACCCAGCAGGATGCTGCTGAAGAGGTCCTTTCCAATACCATACCCAAGTCTTCAGGCATTCAAGCCTCGATAGTGGCAATGGATCCGGATACCGGGGAGGTCCGTGCGCTGGTCGGCGGTAAAGATTATTCCGAGTCTCCATTCAATCGGGCCACCCAGGCCGTTCGCCAGCCTGGGTCAACCATGAAGCCATTGCTATACTATTCAGCGCTGGAGAATGGTTTCACACCGTCCACCACCTTGAAAAGCGAGACAACTACCTTTTCTTTCGATGATGGTCACTCATCTTACACACCGCATAATTATAACCATCAGTATGCGGAAGGCGAAATCACGATGGCTCAGGCCATTGCTCTTTCCGATAATATCTTTGCCGTAAAAACGCATTTGTTCCTTGGGGAACAGTCATTGGTCGATACGGCGCGCCGATTCGGAATCACGGCAAAGATGGATGCGGTCCCTTCCCTGGCACTCGGTACGTCAGGTGTTAGGGCGATTGAAATGGTGAACGCATACAGCATTCTGGCTAATGGCGGCAAGAAGGTTGAACCCGTGTTTATCAAAAAGGTGGAAAATCAAAAAGGTGAAGTGATTTTTGATGAAAAGGAGAAACCCAAACAGATTCTGGATAAGGACAAGGCATTTGTCATGACCCAGATGCTTACAGGTGTTTTCGATGAAACGTTAAATGGCTATACGAAAGTGACCGGCAGCACCATCAGTTCCCAGCTGACCCGCCCATATGCCGGCAAATCAGGCTCCACCCCGACGGATAGCTGGATGATCGGCTACACACCGGAGCTTGTAGCAGGAGTATGGACTGGATATGACCAAGGCAAAAAGATCGAGATCCCTGCTGAAAAAGGCTATGCAAAGAAAATCTGGGCTTCCTATATGGAAAAGGGTCTAAAAGGTAAACCGGCAAAATCATTTAAGGAAACCGAAAACGTAATCGGGGTAAACGTGAATCCCGTAAGCGGAAAATTGGCCACAAAGGATTGTCCCGTCTCAAGAATGACTTATTATGTTAAAGGAACCGAGCCTGTCGAATACTGTGCCGAGCACTTTAAGGGCGGGAATCCGAAACATGCCCCAAAAGAAGAAGAACTTAAAAAGGCCCCTTGGTACAAGAAAATCTTAAAACCTTGGGGATAACGAAAAACCCCCGAAGCCTGCAGAGGCTTCGGGGGTTTTTCTGTCCTAGTTCCACAGTGACTAAACTGCTGTCTTTAAGTTTACTGATTTTATCGCTTTCCTACAAGTGCATTTTTCACTAAACTTAACATTTCATCCATCAAACGAGATTCAAACCGTCAATGAATCCTTCAGCTGATCTGAAGAACGCTCCCACATTCCCGCATCATGGTTTTTCAGGAAGTCTGCAAGCACACGTTTTGATTTATCGTCCATGTCCTCAACGATGATCTTCCGTTTTAGCGATTTATCCATCCGGTTGACATGCTCCGGGAGCGATTTGTAACCGCGTCTAATTGACCTGTCGACCGTCATTTCACATGCTGTCACACCTGCATAGTGCGGACCATTTTGAGTGGCTTCAATGGTCACCCAAACAAGCCAGTAGGGTTTGGCATTCGGGACTTCCTCTTTAGTCTTTAAGAACTTGATCCCTTTTTCCACTGCACTCCTTGCGTGCATCGCACCGATATCGACCTCTGCTTCACCCGCATCCACATCGATGATGACCGGGGAAATATTATCGAGTGTTAATACCCCTGCCCCATATCCGCCATGGCCTTCTGTTGGGTCGTTTTTTATAATATTGAAGCCTACCTTTTTCTTTGGTTGTTCTTCCATGTTCATATCCCCCTTTATCGTTTGTCATTCCTTATTATTGGTTAAAAAAACAAAAGTGAAAAAAATTGACTCAAGGTGCCTCCTACAAATTTAATGCCAGTATCCAAAATCGGTCTAATTGTATATTGACTCAGCGGTGTGATGATCAGAATCAAAAAAATAAGGGAGCCATATTGTTCATACTGGGTCATTTTTGCCCGCAAGTCTGCTGAAACAAGATCCTGAACGATCCTATAACCATCGAGAGGCGGCAGCGGTAACAGATTAAATACAAATAAAAGGACATTTAAATTTATGAGTATATTTAAGAAGGGCTCGACGAAAAACGGTAACTCGGGTCCAACGCCTGCCGCCAGCAACCCGTAAAAAATCAAATACCCTAAAATTGCAACAAGCAAATTGCTGAACGGACCGGCAAAAGAGACGAGCACTCCTGCCAATTTTGGATTCTTGAAATGAAAACGATTGACCGGTACGGGTCTCGCCCAACCAAATCCGGCTATCAATATCAACAGAGTTCCGATCGGATCCAAATGTGAAATCGGATTCAACGTGACTCTCCCTTCATTCTTTGCTGTCGGGTCACCGAACTTATAGGCCACATACGCATGGGAAAATTCATGAACCGTAAATGCGATCAACAGTGACACAATGACATATGGAAGCTTTTCCAAAGGATAAACCAAAAACCGTTCTATTTGATCAATGAATTCCATCGATAGCTTCTCCCCCAATGTTTAATACCGTTAGTATACATCAAAAGCTCAAGAAGTGAAAAAACTCTGACTTCCGTGTCTTGCAATTCTTTTTCCATT
Source organism: Peribacillus sp. AS_2 (assembly GCF_026891895.1). Classification (NCBI taxonomy): domain Bacteria; kingdom Bacillati; phylum Bacillota; class Bacilli; order Caryophanales; family Bacillaceae; genus Peribacillus; species Peribacillus sp. AS_2. The sequence continues at coordinate 147,680 of NZ_JAPTGA010000001.1, read as the reverse complement.
GTGAAACACTACAAGATAAGAGAGGAAGGGGGGAAAAGAGATGCCATATGTAACAGTCAAAATGCTTGAAGGCCGTACAGACGAACAAAAAAAGGCTTTAGTCGAAAAGGTGACTGCAGCCGTGACGGAAACAACTGGAGCACCAGCTGAAGCCGTGACGATTTTCATTGAAGAAATGTCAAAAAATCATTTAGCAGTAGCCGGTGTCCGTAAAAGCGATCTATAAGATCTACATAATGGGGAAAAGCTAAGCCATCAATTCGGCTTAGCTTTTGTTTTTAACTGCTCAATATATTCATATGCCTCATCAATTTCTTCAAGGGTATATTTTTGTTTGCTTTTCAGCGTAAAAATCTTCTCGGTGACTTCCTCTTTTTCAAGCGTGTCGAAGTATAATACCGTTGAAACCAGCTCCAAAAACCTGGCATTCTGTTCGTTCATATCCTGTAAGCATGCCTCAAGTGCCGGCATCTCCACTTCCTGTATGGATAGGAAATCCTGGCCGGCATCCGTTATCGAATAACAATATTGATAATAGCCTGCTTTTTTTTCCCTTACTTCATTCAAGTAGCCCATTTCGCAGAGCTCTTCAATCCGTAAGGTCAACTCCTCCGAATACGGTCCATAAAAGTGAAATTGAAACTTTTCATGAAATGGGAAGGACAGCTTCTTCGCGATATAAACGATTTTTTGTAATTTTTTTCGACCCGAGATTTCACCGGCAGTAGAAATTGCATTGATAATGTTTGCATGATCCTTAAACAAGGCCCGTCACTCCTCACCAAAAATGTACCACTTTAATCCGATAGCTCCAAAAGCTTGCGGATCTGTTTTTTAATATTTTTCTTCGTAGATTCATCACGCAATAAATCCGCTGGATAATACAACTTATGATCCGTTCTTCTTTTCCCTGAAATTGCATCGACAATTTCGGATTCACGTGATAATTCACGAATTTCGCCATTATTTTTAAGCAAGTGAATCGGAAGTCTCTCCTCTTCCTCACCCGGCCGGTAAAAATCATACGGCAGATCTGATGAGGAATCGACGACAAGATAATAATCCGGATCGATGCCTGCCTTCTTGAATAGCGTCCTTAATTCCATCAATCTGTTCATTTGACTGTTCGACGGATGGAATTCCACATATTTAAATAGTTTACGGTTAACGAAGCGAGTGCATAAATCTTTTAAAATCGCATCATTTTCCTCTTCCCATGCTTCGAAATAATAGAGCATCACCGATTCATCCATTTTCAAATAGTCCGTTAAAGTCACTTCTCCCTTGAACAATGAATAAAAATGGTGCGGTTCTTGGGCAAACTCATAACCGGATTCATATAAATGTTTCGCCCTATGAAGGATCTTGGTAAGTATGACCTCCGCACTTCTCGTAACTGGATGGAAATAAACCTGCCAATACATTTGGTAGCGACTCATGATATAATCCTCAACAGCATGCATCCCGCTCTGCTTTATGACGGCATGTTCTTCCCTTGGCCTCATCACACGCAAAAGCCTTTCCATATCGAAATGACCATAACTCACGCCAGTGAAATAAGCATCACGCTGTAAATAGTCCATTCTATCAGCATCGATCTGACTTGAAATCAGGCTGACTACTAATTTGCCTTTATAGGTTTTCGCGATGACTTCTGCCACTTTTTTAGGAAAATCACGCCCAACTCTAAGGAGGATCTTATTCACTTCCGTATCGCCGACGATTATCTGCTGCGTGAATTGCTCATGATCCAGATCAAACACTTTTTCAAAAGAATGAGAGAAAGGACCATGACCCAAATCATGCAGGAGGGCTGCGCACAAGGATAGTAACCGCTCCTCTGGTTTCCATTCCGGTCTGCCCTCGAAAACATCATCCACGATTCTCCGGACAATCTCGTATACTCCAAGCGAATGGCTAAGCCGACTATGTTCCGCACCATGAAAGGTTAAATAAGTCGTTCCCAGCTGTTTGATCCTACGAAGCCGCTGGAATTCCTTCGTCCCTATTAAATCCCATATAACCCGGTCACGAACATGTATATATCGGTGCACCGGATCCTTGAATACTTTTTCTTCTTGTAATTTTTCGCCGGAATATCCCATGAACTACCCTCTTTTTCATAATCTCGATGCACTCATTATAGCGTGTTTTGACAAAAAACCCTAACTTCCACCTTGCTAGTAAGAGGGGGCATTTTTTAAGAAAACGGAAGTTCCAGTCTGGTTTTGTCTCGAAAATAAGGAAATAAAAAATCACCGCAGTGTGTCGAATCTGGGTGATGATTACTGGTTCCATATATCATAAGAAACAATCCACTCTACCTATATATCATGGATCCTACTTTAGTTTTTTATTGATTTTATCTAGTAACTCGTCTTCTGTCAGTGCAGCAACCGGACGGTTATTGACAAAGGCAAAAGACTTCTTTCTGCCAGGACCGCAGTAGGATTGGCAGCCCACTTCAATTTTCGCGTCGGGATCAAGCTTTTCAAGACGCGGGATCAATGTTTTTATGTTTACCGCCAAGCAGTCATCGCACACTCTGAATTCATTGGACATCCTCCGGTCACCATCCTTTCCATGACAAACTGTATTTCATCCATTTATATGACTAAAAGGTATTTTACCGTTTCTACTTATGAATATCAAGAGGGCTGAATGATGTGAAAAATGATGTAATTAATCAAAAAACTAGTATCCTTTTAACCTTTTTGTATAAAAAATCCATATTTTGTCCAAAATGCTAGTAGAACACCCATAAATCACTGCCACACGATATTTTATATAGTTATTTATTTTAAAAGTTACCAGAAAGGGAGTATGTAGAAATGAAGGTTCGTCAAGACGCCTGGACAGAAGAAGATGATTTACTTTTGGCAGAAACGGTATTGCGCCATGTGCGGGAAGGCAGCACTCAGCTTAATGCTTTTGAAGAGGTAGGAGATAAGTTGAATCGTACCTCTGCAGCATGCGGATTCCGCTGGAATGCAGTTGTCCGCCATAATTATGATAAAGCGCTATCCCTTGCCAAGAAACAGCGTAAGCAGCGGCAAAGGATCCTTGGAAAAGATCAAGGAGGGAAAAAACGGCTTCTTTATACACCGCCGTCCCCAACGATTTCCGACATAATGGTTCCCCATGTACAAGAGGAGGAACTAGAGTTGAATACCGAAGTCGATACTGCCAATTATGAAGCAGCAGAGGAATTCGTTGTGGCAGAAGCCCTCACTCCTAAGACACAGCACACACCAGTTACTTTGGAATCGGCCATGAGCCTTGATGCCGTCATCGCCTATTTGGAATCCATGAACGGCCGCATGCTTCAAGCTGAAGTATTAAAAACCGAAAATGAAAGATTGAAGCTTGAAATTAAAGGACTGAAAAAGCGAAACGAAGATTTGGAGAATAAAATCAGCCACCTAGAACAAAACAGCGGCTTGATGCAGGAAGATTATGAAACTTTGATGAATATCATGAATCGAGCAAGAAAGCTGGTCTTGTTAGAGGAAGAGGAACGTCCGGCAACGAAGTTCAAGATGGACCGGAATGGCAATTTGGAAAAAATGGCCGAGTAATAAATAAGATAATGTGGGGTTCTGTTATATAGATCAACCACATGCCAGAGGCCGTTTCACCCCTATTTATCCGAAAAAAGGGAGCCAACAAGGCTCTTTTTTTCATTGTTTCAAGAAAGAAGGAATACTATCTCCGCCTATCATACAGTCCTTTTACAGTTTCAGTGAATGCTAAAGTCGTATTAAATGAAAGAAGCCATTCCTGACTTAATGGAACGGCTTCTTTCATATCAATCCTTTAATGCATCGAACACTTTATCATTGCGTTCGACCACTCTCGTCAAGTACGCCTCATACAGCGGCCATTCCTCAGCGGAAAGTGTGTCAGAGAATATCCTTTCGCTATGTTCCTTCAATACTTGAAGGAATCTGAGCATCACGTCTTGAACGCTCAATTGCACACCCAACAATTCGGTTAGGGATGCCATTACCGAAGGGACGATATCAGGATAAGCGAATTTGGTTTCTGCATTTCCTTTAGCTGCATCATAAAAACCCTTCACGAGACTGGCACGTTCAGCCCCGCTTCCATTGACACACAAATAGATTTGCACCGCTACACCATTGCGGATCCTGCGTTGGGATATACCGGCAAACTTTTGCCCATTTATACTTAAATCATAACTGCCAGGACAATAGGAACCGACGATTTCCCGCGCCTCCATCTTGACTGGAAAATCGGAAAACATCAATTGGACAAGCTCCCACATCGCATCATATCCACGATTGATTTCAATTTTCTGCTCGTTTTCAGGAAAAATGAGCGAAAAATTAAGGACCCCCTCATCCAGGACGACTGCAAGCCCTCCGGAATTCCTCACGATGGCCCGGAAACCATGTTCCTCCAAATGATCCAAGCCCTTTTTAAGAAAAGGCAACTTCGTATCCTGTATACCCATGACGATGGTTCGGTGGTGTACCCACGCCCTGGCTACAGCCGCTGATTTACCTGACCCAACGGAAGCGCAAAATGTATCATCCATCGCAAAGGACTCCAGAGCAGGAAACTGAGGTCCAACGGAAGATTGATCAATAATCCTCCACTCTTGCTGCATTAATAATGAATCTGTCTCACCCATACGAATCTCCCTCTACATTTAATCCTCAAGCTGCCTATTGATACTGCGCCACAAATCCCTGTGCAGCTGTAATGACAGCCAGTTTATATACATCCTCTTCACTGCATCCCCTCGAAAGGTCGTTCACCGGACGATTCAGCCCCTGAAGGATCGGACCGACCGCTTCCAAGCCACCCAAGCGCTGTACCATCTTATAGCTAATGTTCCCTGCTTCGAGACTTGGGAAAATAAAAACATTCGCATCCCCCTGTATAAGGGAATCCGGTGCTTTCTTCCTTGCCACAGAAGGGACGAAGGCCGCGTCAAACTGAAATTCCCCATCAAGAATGACTTCAGGGTCCATTTCCTTTGCCAAATCGACGGCATCAACCACTTTTAAGGTCTCGGGGGATGTTGCCGATCCCTTTGTCGAAAAGCTCAGCATCGCCACACGCGGTTCGATATCGAACATTAATGCTGTCTTCGCACTTTCTATAGCAATTTCAGCCAGGTCCTGGGAACTCGGGTTTATATTGATCGCACAATCCGCGAATACATATTTCTCTTCCTCCCGGACCATGATGAACACTCCCGAGGTTTTTTGGACGCCCGGCTTCGTTTTAATGATCTTTAAGGCTGGACGAACCGTATCGGCAGTAGAATGCGTTGCGCCACTAACCATTCCATGTGCCAGTTTCATATGGACGAGCATGGTTCCAAAATAGTTCTCATCCATTAAGATTTCACGTGCTTGTACATCAGTGTCTTTACCATCACGGACCTTCACGAACGCTTCAATCATTTCATCCATCATGATATAATTCTTCGGATCATATATTTCGATTGCATCAAGGGAGATCTTTAAGTCTTTTGCCTTCTCTTGAATCAACCCGATATCCCCGATCAATACCGGTGTCACCAGTTTAGCTTGGGCAAGCCTGCCTGCTGCTCCCAAAATCCGTTCATCCAACCCTTCCGGAAAAACGATCTTTAGATTATGCCCCATAATTTTCGATTCCAATATTTCAAATAAATCACTCATTGGCTCTTCCTCCTTTTTAGATACGTTTCCCCCATTTTTTCTATATTCAACCATCCGGTAAAATCCATTGTCGTCTTCTTTTAAGAATACTCCAGCAGCCAGGTAAATTCCAGCCCTCCGCAAATTTGAAAATTACAGAAGCACCGAAAAACAATGATGGTGTTTGCGGGTTGATATAAATTTCCTTATACTGAAACTATGCTATATTAAAGTTATAATAAGACTTAGGAGTGATTGTAATGAGTGAAGCAGCACAAACACTGGACGGCTGGTATTGTTTACATGATTTCCGCCTGATCGACTGGGCTTCTTGGAAAACGTTATCAAGTGACGAACGCCAATTGGCCATTTCGGAATTCCAAGGTTTACTGGATAAATGGAATATGACACAAAGCGACAATGAAGGCAGCCATGCCCTATATTCCATCGTTGGTCAGAAAGCGGACTTCATGCTTATGTTTGCCCGCCCGACCATGGAAGAATTGAATGCAATCGAAAACGAATTCAACAAAACGAAGCTTGCCGAATATACAATTCCCGCTTATTCATACGTTTCGGTCGTGGAATTAAGCAATTACTTAGCTGGCGGAGATGGTGAGGACCCATACCAGAACCCTCATGTTCGTTCCAGACTTTATCCGATACTGCCAAAAGCGAAACATGTATGCTTCTATCCAATGGACAAGCGTCGTGATGGCGATGATAACTGGTATATGCTTTCCATGGAAGAGCGCAAAGGCTTAATGCGTTCCCACGGCTTGATTGGCCGCAGTTATGCCGGTAAAGTAAAACAAATCATTTCAGGTTCTGTCGGTTTTGACGATTATGAATGGGGCGTGACTCTATTCGCAGATGATGTCCTTCAATTCAAAAAATTAATCTATGAAATGCGTTTTGATGAAGTGAGTGCACGATACGCTGCATTTGGCTCTTTCTTTGTAGGCAATATCCTGCCTGAAGAAAATGTATCTTCATTCCTATACGTTTAAGACGAAGGGCTTCCGGTTTCCGGAAGCTTTTTTTGCGTCCGCTCCTTTTTATTTTTTCCCCGGCTGTGGAATAAATCCAATCCCCATCCCATACATTTTCAATAGTGATGAATTTATTTTTTCACAGTCCCATTCAGCTTCAGGAAAATTGATCAAGGCAATTCCTGACTCCAGCGAGGTGAAGGAACGTTACTTCTATTCATTAGCCGGCAAGAGGATATGGCTTATATCATGAACGGCAGCCGTTATGTATCGCTTAACATTCATTGTGGTTTTTTAAGCCACCCGGGGATTGTCCAGAAAACATATACAATACTACCGGTCGCTATAAATCGCACTGTTTCTCCCAGTCCACACTCTCGGATTATCCAAATTCCACAGCATCAACTAAACCTTGAATTCAGGAGGGAATGCAATGTCACAAAATAATCCTTATGGTAATTACCCGTACGGAGGAAGCCCTTATTACCCCTATGAAAATAATGAGCCTGAACTAAGGCAGCAGAATCCTAACCAGCAGCAGGGTTACCCGCAGCAAGGATACCAACAACCACCATACCAGCCACAACAGCCGACTATGGCAGGCACGCCACAACAAATGCCGATGCAGGTGAATCCAGCCACTTCCGGACCGCAGATACCTGGCATGCTTCCGGTCGAACAGTCGTACATCGAGAACATCTTGCGTTTGAATAAAGGGAAATTGGCCACTGTTTATACTACGTTTGAAAACAACAAGGAATGGAATGCCAAGATCTTCAAAGGAATCATCGAGGCTGCAGGACGCGATCATTTAATCATAAGCGATCCTCAAACGGGAAAACGATACTTAATCCCGATGGTATACTTAGATTATATAACGTTCGATGAAGAAATCGAATATGAATATCCATTTGGAGGCACTGGGCTTACCACCTATTCGCCAAGGTAAAAAAATCCTATATAGAAGAGCCTCAGAATCCATTTGATTCTGAGGCTCTTCTTATATTGGCATGACTTTTTCCAAAAAGATCGATCAGCTCAGTTTGTAGAGGTTCGGAACATTCCACCTTCAACTCATCAGGTATGGTTTCTATCTAAATGTACTAACAAAGTTGATTGGAGAAAAAGGTGCGAGCCCGCCTCTGGATAAGCGAGTGCCTGCAGCGGTAATGTACGTCCAAATTGTACAATCCATAAAAAAACTGCAGGCAAACTCGATTTCTTCGAATTTGTCTACAGCCTCAGCTGACCTTACAAGTATTTATACGCAGCAATGATCATTAAGACCCAAGCAACCAAGAAAGAAACTCCGCCAAGCGGTGTGATGGCACCAAGGACTTTGATTTGCGTAACGCTTAGAACGAATAGGCTTCCGGAAAACAGGATAATTCCTATTAGCATAAGCCAGCCGGACCAGTTGATCAGCGGACTATCAATTTTCCCAGCCAATAAACCGAGCACCAATAAACCCACCGCGTGGAACATTTGATATTGAACAGCGGTTTGCCAAGTTTCCAAATATTTATCAGGAATTTTCCCTTCCAGGCCGTGTGCACCGAATGCACCAAGTGCCACAGCAATAAACCCATTCAATGCACCTAAAATGATGAACAGTTTCAATTATTTCGCTCCCCTTCCCTAATTTAAAAATCGAACAAGGAATCCCCATTGGCCTCATCCATTTTAACCGGTTCTACATTCGGTGTAGCCGGCATGACGGGCTGGGTCAATGTGATTGGCTTCTGTATGCTGATGTTCGCAGCTTTTTCATCAACCATCACTTCACAAAGGGACTTAATGGCCATTACATACCCTTGCACCTTATCCTCTGAATTTGCCTGTTTCGCTTTTAAAACAAGCTCTTCGATTTTATCTAACATTTGTCTTGATGAAATATCCAACTTTACCACCTCGTCTATATACAGGTCAAAACTATCATAACTAGCATAGCAAAAATCAGAGAAGAAAACACCTTGCATATTTCCTACCTTTTAATTGGCTTTGCTTGAAATTTCAAGCATGGCTCTCCTGAAGAACGAAAGACATCAAGAGAAGGCTGGTTTGATGTTTTGAATTGAAAAGCACGGCAGCCTTTTGGAAAACTGAGATCCCAAGTTATATAGAAATGACGGCACGCCATACAATTCACCCGTTCCGTTCTCTTGCCGATATCATCGGTTCGGGATTTTCCAATCAATTGGAGATTCCCCCAATTCCATCAGCAATTGATTTGTTTTGGAAAATGGTTTGGTGCCAAAGAAACCACGGGAAGCCGACAGCGGACTCGGATGTACAGACTTAATGATTTTATGGCGGGCTTCATCAATCAAAGGGATTTTGGTTTGAGCAGGTTTCCCCCACAGGATGAATACAACCGGTTTCGGACGGTCATTCAATAGGCGAATAATTTGATTCGTAAAGATTTCCCATCCTTTTCCGCGGTGTGAGTGCGCCTCTCCCTCACGGACAGTCAAGACGGTATTCAATAGAAGCACTCCCTGTTTTGCCCATTCGATCAGGTAACCATTATCTGGTACCTCATAGCCAAGATCGGTGTGTAACTCTTTAAAGATATTTCTTAAAGAGGGCGGGATGCGCACCTCCGGCTTGACTGAAAAACTAAGGCCATGCGCCTGACCCTGGCCATGGTATGGGTCCTGTCCAAGGATGACAACCTTTACATCTTCAAAAGGAGTATAGTGAAGCGCATTGAAAATATCGTCCTGATCCGGATGAATGACTTGCTGACTGTACTCTTGCTTTATGAATTCCCATAGCTCCTGGTAATATTCTTTTTTGAATTCCTCTTTCAATAGAGGCCACCAATCATTTGTTAAAAACTGCTTTGCCATCTGCCACAGCCCCTCTCCGCTTTTTGAAACTATATTATATCAAACTTCATCGCCTTGCCTTTTTCCATAGATTGCGATTTATGTTTCTATATACCCCAAAAAGGGGAAAATAGAAAGCTAGCAAGCAATTTAACCATGTTGGAGGCTTTCCTATGAAAAAGTGGTACAAAAGAAAACGATTTTATCTGCTTGTCAGCATTTTGGTCATCATTGCAATCGTCATTGCCTATAACAGCTACAAGCCACTTCCCGATGGCATTTCTTATGAAGGGAAGGTTCATCATGTCGAGGATATCGATTTCATCTATAATCTTTCCTATCACGACGAACAAGGGAATCTGCAACATGAGCAGCGAATTTTCCAAACCATAAATCAAGCCATAGAAGAGGCTGATTCTTATATCGTAATCGATATGTTTTTGTTTAATGCTTTTTATGATGAAAAGATAAACTTCCCGAAGTTAACCGAGACGCTGAAGGATAATCTGGTTGAACAGAAGAAAAAGAAACCTGGCCTCCAGATTATATTCATTACTGATGAAGTGAATACTTCCTATAATGCCTACCAGTTAGAGGCATTGGAAACGATGAAGAAAAATGGAATTGATGTCATTGTTACCAACTTAGACCGCCTCCGGGATCCGAATCCTCTCTATTCAGGTGTATATCGGACCTTTTTCCAATGGTTCGGTGAAAGCGGGAAAGGCTGGATTGTCAATCCAATGGCTAAAAGCGCACCAAAGGTCACCTTGCGTTCTTATCTTAGACTGATGAATATCAAAGCCAATCACAGAAAAGTGGTCGCGACTGAAAAAACGGCCATCATCTCATCTGCCAATCCTCATGACGCAAGTGGCTTCCACTCCAATATTGCCTTCCAGATGGACGGGAATATCATCGGCGATTTCGTTAAAGCCGAAGAAGCCGCTTCGAAATTCTCGGGAGGACCAAAGTCATTTCCTGAGTTCAAGGAGAAATCAGCTGATAAAGGGCCGATATCAGTACAACTGCTAACGGAAGGAAAAATCAATAAACATGTCCTAAAGGCAATTAAGGATGCCGAAAATGGTGACAAGATCCATCTTGCCATGTTCTACATTGCCGATCGCGAGGTTGTCGAGGCATTAACGGATGCAGCTAAACGGGGTGTGAAGATTGAAATGATATTGGATCCGAATCAAAACGCATTCGGAAGTGAAAAAATCGGGCTGCCCAATCTTCCGGTTGCCGCCGAATTCGAAAAACTTGGGGATGAAAACATCTCGATCCGCTGGTATAAAACAGATAAAGAACAGTTCCATACAAAATTGATGATGATCCAAAAGGCTGATGAAACGGTCATTCTTGGAGGATCGGCTAATTATACTTCACGAAATCTAGATGACTATAACCTAGAAGCGAATGTTGAAATCCATGCTCCAAATGATGCGGACGTTTCCAAGGATGTCGACAGCTATTTCCATAGACTCTGGACAAATCAAAACGGAACATACACGGTGGATTACAGTGAATACCAAAAGAAACTGCCTGTCTTCAAATACTTGACCTATCGCATACAGAAGGTATTCCGCTTCACCACTTACTAAATGTTCTTTGAGATAAATGTTTAACAGGGTCCAAATGAGGTTATATACTACTATAGCCAATCAGCAACTGTAATAAGCAAGATTCCATTTACCTATTTTCAAGAAAACCTTAATGAAATTCAAGGAGGAGTTTATATGTATCAAGTACATGTAGTAGAAAACGGTTTACAAGCAAAGGAAAAAATCGATGAATTAGTTACATCAGGTTATACGAAAGACGATGTATATTTGTTTGCCCATGATAAAACCCGTTCTAAACACCTTACCGAGAATACAAATACAGAAGGTGTAGGCATGAAGGAACAAGGTTTCCTTGATACCGTCGGAAATCTCTTTAAATCTCGCGGAGATGAACTTCGTAATCGAATGAGCAACCTTGGCCTTAGCGATATGGAGGCTGAGCGTTACGAGGAAGTTCTTGACGAAGGAAAAGTAGTCATCGTTGCTTCCAAACAAGATAACAAAGACGGGGTCACACACTAAAACCCGTACCATTACCCTATATGGATTCATAAAAAAACGAGGCCCCAAAACCTGGGGCCTCGTTTTTTTATGAGCATTATCCCAGGATGCTTTGGTACGCGGCCTTTGCATGGACCATATCCTTCGTACCGTGAATCAACGCCCTGCCATCCTTGAAAATGACGATACGTTCCCCAGCTTTTTCACAGGAGAGAAGAAACGGATTGAATTTCACCAAATAACCGCTGCCGTCCAGATCTTTGGCTAATTTTTCGAGTTGCAGTTCCAGAGGTTTTGGCGGTCTTACCTGTACAGTGTCCCTCCCGCAAAGAACAGCCGTTTTCGTTGCATTTTCCATTGTTAAAAAGGGGTATGTCCTCTGCTCTCCGCATGAGAGACAATCTTTCTTTCTCGCTTTTGTCAATTTAACGGTTTGGTATTGATTTCTCCACAGATCAAAAGAAACTAGAGCAGGCCGTACCGATTCCCAATCTTCAACAAGGATTTTCAAAGCCTCGGCAGTTTGGTGTGCCACTACCATCGTAACAGCTGGTGATATGATCCCTCCTGTGTCACAGGTCATTCCTTGAATCGGGATCGCTTTAAGCAAACAGTGCAAACATGGAGTCTGCCCGGGAAGGATCGTCAAAGTCATGCCCACGCTCCCCACACATGCCCCATAAATCCACGGTATATGAAGCTTTTGTGATAAATCATTAATAATCATCCGTGTCTCAAAGTTGTCGGTTGCATCCAATATCAAATCAACATCACCAAGCAGCTGTTCGAGATTCTGGGCAGTTGCATCCATGATGATGGCATTCACTTCAACTTCATGGTTGATATCCAATAAATGACGCTTTGCCGCCTCTGCTTTTGGCAGTTTCTCCGCGACATCCCGTTCCGTATACATTTGTTGGCGCTGTAAATTACTGGTCTCGACATAATCCCTGTCGACAATGGTAAGCTTCCCTACTCCTGCACGAGTAAGGGCCTCGGCATTAGCTGATCCCAAAGCCCCTGCACCAAGAAGCAAGACATGCTTCTTCATAATTTTCAATTGGCCCCCTTCACCAACTGGGGCGAATAAAGTTTGCCTTGAATATCGCTCTTTCACCGTGAGCCCTCCCTTCCGGACGCTTCACCCTCCACTTACTGGCGGAATGAAAGCAACTGTATCTCCATCAGATAAAATCGTGTCATCATCAGCAAATTCCTCATTGACCGCTGTCATCACGGTTTCAAGACCTTCCAATTGAAAATCCACTTTCATCTTTCCTTTTAGCTGGGCAACACTCATTCCATTTCCTTCTATTGAAACAGTCTCTTTGCCTAGCTCATCTTTCAATTGGGCAAATAAAAGTACATTAATCATCAATATCCCCCTCTTCCGGTTTCCCTGATGGATATGGAACGGTTTCCAACTGGTTTCCTACCCAGGTTTCCCCATCTTCCCAATGTTCTTTTTTCCAAATCGGGACGATTTCTTTTATTCTTTCGATCGCATACCTATTGGCCTCATATGCATCTTTTCGGTGTGGCGTACTAACGGCAATAACCACTGCGATATCCGTGATTTCTAGTTTACCTACACGATGGGTGATCGCCGTTTCTGCATCAGGCCAACGCTCCTTGATCTCAGATCCGATTTGCTCCAATTTCTTGATGGCCATCGGTACATACGCTTCGTAAATTAAGAAGAGGGTCTTTTTTCCTTTCGTCATTTCCCTCACTGTACCAATAAAAGTCGTGACGGCACCCGCATTTCGACTGACTACTTTATCAATCACTTCCTGGATGACAATCGGCTCTTTTGAAATATTATAATTCATGTCTACCATCCTTTATATAATTCAGTTTGATCAATATAATCTGCCTCTTGATAATCTTCCCTCGTATTCATATTGAAAAAAAGGTAGTGAAATTGTTCAGGATTCTCGCGATATAATGTAAAGTCGGTTTCTTTCATGATTTTCACCGAGATCTTTTCCAAGAATAGACTCATTTTTAGTTCATGTTTTAATAAACACTCCGTCAGTACAGGAAGACACCTTTTATGGTAAACAGCAAAAAGCGGCTGGAGCCTGCCATTTATTTCTGGAATGACAGCATCGAATCCAGGTTCATAATGGGTAATGATATCCTTTATGGCATCTGCACTCACAAACGGCATATCGCACGCTGCAAGGAACTGAAGCTCCGTTTTTGATGAGGTCAGCCCTGCATGCAATCCGCCAAGAGGTCCTTGATCTTTATGTAAATCCGGAATGAGCGGAAGTTGCAGAAAATGATATTCTTCAAATGTATTCGTAATGACCATAATGTTTTCTGACACCTTTTTCAATTCAGATGCCACTCTTGAAATGTTCACAATGCCGCCTACGGTCAAAAGTGCCTTATTCACTCCCATACGGCTTGATTTCCCGCCAGCTAAAAGCAACATGGTCCATTCCATAGAAATCAACCTCCCTTTTTGGGTTTAATCCAGCATCGAACGGAAAAGCTATACTAAATGTGTCTCCACTATATTTAAATATTTTAAATCAAATTTGAAAATAATGACACTTTCACAACCTTTGCTTTGTCCATCAAAAGATGGAGGCAGGGTCCAAAGCTAAAAGTGCATGCTGACATCCATCCAATTTCTTTAATTACAGGTTCGAAAAATGACTTATACGAGGCGATTGCCCTTCCTTCGCCAAGACACTCATAGTAAGCTGAAAACTAAGTTTTACATAAAAGAAATTTTGGTATATTCTAAAAATAGGATATTAACTGGTATGCTGATAATATCGATATCTAATTCTCCTGAGGAGGTCACATAATGACTATGAAAAGAGCTATGACGGTTGCCGGATCTGATTCGAGCGGCGGCGCAGGTCTTCAAGCAGATTTAAAGACATTCCAAGAATTCGGCGTTTACGGTATGTCCGCTTTAACGACAATCGTGACGATGGATCCGAAGAATGGCTGGGCCCATAATGTATTCCCTACACCGGTCGAAGTTTTGGAAGCCCAAATCGAAACGATTCTATCAATAGGCATTGATGCCATGAAGACAGGAATGCTTGGATCAGTGGAAATCATTGAACTTGTTGCCCGTAAAATAGATGAGTTGAAGCTGGACAAAGTCGTAATCGATCCAGTTATGGTATGTAAAGGTGAAGATGAAGTATTGCACCCTGAAACGGCTGTAGCACTGCGCGAACTGCTTGTTCCACGTGCAACTGTAGTCACACCTAACCTGTTCGAGGCCGCTCAGTTAGCGGGAACTGCTCCTATCAAGACGATTGATGATATGAGGGCTGCAGCTGAAAAGATTCATGCACTTGGTGCAAAATATGTCTTGATCAAAGGCGGTAATAAGCTTGATCATGATAAAGCCATCGACCTTTTATATGATGGACAAGAATTTGAAATCCTTGAATCGGAAAAAATCGAAACGACCAATACACATGGTGCCGGCTGTTCATCTTCTGCCGCCATTGCAGCTCAATTGGCTGAAGGGAAAAGCCCGCGTGAAGCTATCCTCGTTTCCAAAGACTTCATCACCGAAGCGGTTCGCCATTCTTGGAAAATGAATGACTATGTCGGACCCGTCAATCATGGCGCATACCATAAATATGGGGTTGCGGAAAAAACACAAAAATAAAACATCAAGTTTAATGGCCGCTCAAATTCATCGAGCGGCCTTTTTCGCTTTTTTTGTTTTTATCTAGTAAAATAGAAAGAAGGAAAAGCTTATCTAGCCGCCCAGTTAAGGAGGAAATTATCGAATGAAACCTATAGACCGTACAGAGGTGCAAAATGCCATTGATTCTTTCGCCGGACAAGATGTATATCTTCACCTTGAAACGACAAATGGCGCCTATGCCACTCATGTAGATGAAGCTTTCTTCTCGGCAGGTGCTTATATTCGTAACGCTTTTATTCAGTATGAACATGGCAAGATAGTTGGGGATGGACCTTATCGCATCGGCTTGAAGCTCAATATTGGCTGGGTATATGCAGAAGGCGTTAACCACTTCGAAATGGATGAACAGGGGAGATTGCTATTGGCAGGCCTTGATTTTTCCGGAAAGCTTGCTGTCTCCATGCAGCTCAGTCCCACTCCCTTTGAATGATGACAACTTGCTTGATATATATCATATGATGATTCCGATGAAAACTCCCATTCACCGATAAACATACTTACTGTAAGTAGTACGGAAGGAGAAATATACCTTGGAAAAAGAACGCCATGTATTAGTTATATTCCCACATCCCGATGATGAAGCCTTCTCGGTCTCCGGAACGCTTGCCCTTCATAGAGAAGCGGGCACTCCTGTCACCTATTTATGCTTAACTTTAGGAGAAATGGGACGTAATTTAGGAAACCCTCCATTCGCAACAAGGGAATCGCTTCCTAAAATTCGTAAAAAGGAATTAATCGATGCAGCAAATGCGATAGGCATCCAAGATTTACGCATGCTTGGATTGCGTGATAAGACGATTGAATTCGAAGATGATGAAAAGCTGACTTCATTATTCACCGATGCCATCAATGAATTGAATCCTTCATTGATCATTACGTTTTACCCAGGATACAGTGTCCATCCGGACCATGAAGCGACAGCACGGGCTGTAGTTCGGGCCGTGGAAAGAATGGAAGAGAAAGAGAGACCTAAACTTCATTGTGTCGCCTTCTCGAATAACTGCATTGACGAACTGGGACAGCCCGACATCGTCCATGATATCACTGCCGTCGAAGAAAAAAAGGTAGCCACATTCACTGCCCACCGTTCGCAAACGGAAGCAATGGTGATCGATTGGAAAGAGAAATTCGAAAATCAGGATGCAGATTTCCTAGACTGGATCCGCAAAGAAAGATTATGGACCTATAAATTTTAAGAAAACCGCCAATAAGGCGGTTTTCTTTGTTTATGGCATAAAAAAAACGCCTGTTGGATTACAGGCGGAGAAAAGGGGGATACTTTGGAAAATCAATCATAATATAAGCATCCCCAAAACACTTCTTTTTATACAATCCTATTGAAAAAATTTAGGCAGACAAGCGTTCCTCATGCTGCATTTTCACTCTTGCCGAGGCTTTTTTCCCATGTGCCAAGTAATAAATGCCAATAAGTACGAATGCAAAAACCGACATTCCCATGAATAACCCTTTGAACCCTGTAAATGGAATAAGGAATCCCAATAGGAATGGACCAACACCAATACCGAAGTCATACATCGTAAAAAATGTGGATGTGGCTAATCCCATCCGATTTGATGGGGCTTCCTTGATGGAAATCGCTTGACAGCTTGATTGGAATGTACCGTACCCCACTCCGATCAAGGCGCCGGCAATCAGAAGCGTGATACCATGATGGGATTGGCTGAGGATGACCATACCGACGGCAAATAGTAAGAGCGATGGGTAAATAACTGCATTTTCCCCCTTCACATCAAACATCCGTCCTGTAAACGGACGGGACGCCAAAAGGAAAACAGCAAAAACGACAAAGAAGAAGCTCGCCGCATCCATTAAATCCATTTCCTTTGCAAAAGACGTTAAATAGGACAAGATGCTCGAATAGGTAAATCCGGCAAACCCGATAAAAATGGAAATGGGCAGTGCCCTTTTTTCAAAGTAATCGCTGATTTTAAATCCTTTTTGTGGCGAAGCTCCGCCCTTATCCCCCTCAGGCACATTCATGAATAATGATGCAACTAAAGAAAATGCGGCAAATAAGGAGGCTGCATAGAAAATGATGGAATAACTGAAATGCTGTGTTATCAGCAATCCAATGAACGGACCGAATGCCATTGCCAAGTTGGTACTCATGGCAAAGTAACCCGTACCTTCCCCGCGTCTTTCATTCGGAATGATATCCGCAGCAATCGTTCCAGTTGCCGTAGTGGCAAGGCCAAAAGCAAAACCTTGAATAAACCGATCGATCAATAAGAGGGATAAACTATTCACCAGGAAATAGCCGATGGATGCGATCAGAAATAGAACCAACGAGCCAAGCAACATCTTTCTGCGGCCGATCTTGTCAATTTTTTTCCCTGCAATCGGTCTGACAAGCACAGCCCCCAGAACAAAAATACTTGAGGCAAGCCCTGCTTGTGCTTGCGACGCATTAAAATTATCCATCGTATAAATGGTCAATGTCACCATCAGGACATAAAAAGTTAAAAATAGAAAAAAGTTCACAGACGAAACAATCAGAAAGTCTTTCGTCCACAATTTCGGTTTGTGATTCATTTCAATCCTTCTTCCTTACTATTGTTTTAATTTTTCCTTCAGGAAAATCAACGTACGTAACGTTGCCTCCCGGTCTTCTTCAGCCAAACCGCTCATTAATTGAAATTCAAATTCCTCAACTACCTTTTTGGCCTCTTGATAAGTCCTTAAACCTGACTCCGTTAACTGTATTCTCCGTTCCCGTTTATCTTTTCCTGGAACTTGTTCAATCAACTCAAGCTCTTCCAGCCGGTTTACCGTCCTGGTTACCGTCGGTTTCTCCACATCTAAATAAGTGCTTATTTCAACAAGCGTAGAACAGCCGAACCGACTCAGATAATATACAATTGACCATTGGGAATGATAAAGATCAACCTTGGCCAATTGTTCATTTAACTTTTTCGTAAATGACCTTGAAAATTGTAAGTTATGATGAAAAAAACCATTTTGAAAGGACAAAGGTAATTCCTCCTGTAAAGTAGTTACCTAGGTAACTATACACCTATTCAATAAAAATGTCTAGCCCTCAGGAAGAACGAAAACAATCGTAGAGACACAGTATCCTCAGCTTCTACACCACTTCCGAGACAAAAAATACCTTTTTCAGGGGATTCGCGCTTTTACTCGTGAGTTTCACACCTTTACTCGTGAGTTTGGGCGTTACTCGTGAATTTTGCGCTTTTACTCGTGAGTTTGGGCGTTATTCGTCAATTTCGCACCTTTACTCGTGAGTTTCACGCTTTTACTCGTGAGTTTGGCACTTTTACTCGTGAATTTCATGCTTTTACTCGTGAGTTTGGTGCCATACACAAAAAGGAAACCCCGCTATTGGCGAGGTTTCCCAAATATATGCTTCTTTTCTGCTCATTGATCACATCAAGGCATATTTAACCGAGATAGCGGCAAACGATATAGCTTATCATCCTTTTCATCAGGATTTCCTCGGCCGTCCGTATTGTTGCTTATGAAATATATGAATTCTTCATCAACGAATACATCACGTATCCTTCCTGAGCCCGTTATGATATTGGTCAGTTTTCCGCTCTTTACATCGTAACTCTTTAGCGCTTCGCCCCTTAAGGCTGCAAAATAAAGCTTTCCGTCAAAATAGGCCATGCCTGAAGGAGCCCATGTATTTTCACCGGAATGAATCAAAGGTTTTACCATATCCGGTTTCTGCTCATCGCCCTGTATCTCTGGCCAGCCATAGTTCTTACCGGGGTCAATTTTATTTAATTCATCGTGGGCCGAATCTCCGTGCTCACTTTCATACAACTGTCCTGCTTCATCCCAAGCCAGACCTTGTGGATTGCGGTGACCGTATGAATAGACATATGAATTCCCGAAAGGATTATCTTTAGGAATGGTGCCATCCAGGTTCAAGCGCAGAATTTTCCCGCCTAAAGATTCTATGTCCTGTGCAATTTCAGACTTTCTTGCATCACCTGTTGTTGCATATAGCTTATCATCCGGTCCAATCTTGATCCTGCCGCCATGGTGGAAGTCCCCGCTTGGTATTCCGTCGATTAAGGTCTCCATCTCCTGCCATATATCATCATTTTTTTCTAAAGTGATGATGCGATTGATGGAATCCCCGCCCTCTTCATATGTATAATAGGCGAAAGCTTGCCCGCTCTTAGAGAAATCGGGAGCTAGTAAAAATCCAAGCAATCCAGCTTCCGCTTTCGCCGACAATGTCTTTTTAAGATTGACCTTTTGCCGTGTCATCTTATCCTTGTCCCATTCGACGATTGTTCCAGTCCGCTCTGACACATACATTATATCCCCATTCTTCTGAATCGACCACGGGGCCTGCAGGTTCGTTACCAACACATCCGGACCTTCCCCTAAAGTGCCTGTCACTTCCTTGTCAGGATTCGGCTGGTTTTTGCTTTCGTCATCATTCATGTTGCAACCAGTTAAAAACAATGTCGCCATAAGGAAAAATAAGAGCATCTTTTTCAATGTTCTTTCCCCCTTTGATTCATGAGTTTAATAGGCTGACTGTTTAAGTACCTTTAAAATTGCCTCCGCGACGCCTGATTCATCATTCTTGCCTGTTACTGCATCACACAGTTCTTTAATTTCGAGCGGGGCATTTCCCATTGCGAAAGACAAACCTACCCGTTCAAACATGGATACATCATTATAATTATCCCCAATAGCCATGGTTTCCTGCATCGAGCCGGATTTTCCATTCACATATGCTTCAAGTGCCGTACCTTTTTGAGCCGTTTCACTCATGATTTCTACATTTTCACGTCCTGATGAAGTGACTGTAACTCCCTGTCCTTCCAATTTCGAAGCAATTTGATTTAATAAAGTTAAATCCTTTGAGAAGCTGAGAATTTTATAATATTCCTCATTCGAACGGCTGAATAACTCGGAATAATCGGAAATGGAAGTTACCTGTCCCAGCTGTAAACGCTGCTCTGCAAATTTTCGCATACCCTCAGGGTCAATGTCGGGATTGGCTGTAACGAATACATCAACCAAAACAGATATTGCGTTTTCATAGTCTTTGGAATAAATCCCCTGACTCGTATATATTTCGAAATAAATCCCTTGTTCTTCGAGGAATCCAGCGACCATTTTAGCAGTGGCTGCTGACATTGGATTGGAAGCGGCAATCTCCCCTTCCTCCGTGAAGAGGGCCGCACCATTTACACAGATGACAGGGCAAACGATGCCTGCTTCATCTAAAGCGAACCTTGCTTCTACATAAGATCTTCCAGTAGCAATGATCACTTCCACTCCCTCGCTTTGCGCCCTCAGGATTGCTTGTTTATTTTCCTCACTGACCTTTTGCATTTTGTTTAGCAATGTTCCGTCCATATCAATCGCAATCGTCTTTATCAATTCAATCGGCCCCTTTTTTCAATATAATCCCTATTTTAACCGAAAGGGCGTGGATAAACACGTTTAACAAACCCGTATATATTCTTGATGTGGCTTCAGGGGTTAAAAAATCCTTTTATGTATATAAATAAACTGCGCCTATTTAAGGTAGGCGCAGTTTATTTTCTTAATGTAGAATCGTTTTTCTATCGGCATCTTGTGCCCGTTCAGTAATTTGTTCATTGATGTCTTTTTGAATATCATCGATGGCTGTAAAATCCATTGCTTTTACATAAATCTTTTCGAGTTCGTCATGCAGCTCTTTTGCCTTAGCCAGATTTGCTGTCGCTTCATTCATTTTCGTCCGATACCTGGTGGAAACATCCTTTAATTGATCGGCATATATTTCATCTGTTCCTGGCAAAATGGCCGTTTTATATATATCAATGATTTCGTCCCCTCCACAACTCGGGAAATACTCATGAGGCGATGTGCTGTCAAAGATGGCGATTCCCACCTCCCGGACGATTACCATGTCCAAGCTATGCGGATCGAAACCACAATGATATATTTCCACATCAAAGCCCCTTTGCTCCGCAGCCTTTGCAATCTTCTTCAGCATCGTTGATTTCCCTGAACCTGGACGCCCCTTTAAAAAGTACCGTTTTTGTATTCCCTCAGTAATATTGGGTATGAAATCAACTGCACCCGTTGGTGTAGCTGCACCTAAGAATCGGTGACGAACATCCGACTTCTTATTAAGGACGATATCTCTATAAAAGCTTTCAATCAATTTATTGGTCAACCCATTCAATTTTGCGAAATCAATATTTGACTTGTAAATGTCTTCCCATTCATCATGTATCTTTAATGCTTCAGCGAATAGGGTATATGCTTTTTCGAAACTCTTGCTTCTCGCATTCGTCAACTTTATGATGGCCGCTCTTTCAGAAGCCAGCTGCTGGGAATCCCAGGCAGCCCCAAGATTCACATATTCCTCAATCGCCCCTGGTGCCTTCGGCTCAATCACATGCGGCGCAGTCCCATCCACGATACCGATTTTCAAAGCCGGTATGATTACTCCATCAATGGAATCGTTATCGGACGAACAATGCAAATACTCGATGTCATAGTCTTTATCCAGCCATTGTTGGCCGATTTTTTTCATAATGGTCGATTTACCGGAACCAGGTCCGCCTTTTAATATGAATAATCTTTCCAGACCTTTTAAATTTGAATCATATAAACTATAAAAACCTTTAGCCGTATTGCCTCCAGCAAAATAATTCATCACTTTTCCTGTCACTTTCACACTCTCCCTCACAATAAAGATGTGATCTTCAAGACAGCGTATGAAAAAAGTGCCTAATAGGTGAATACCTAAAGATAAACAATTTATTTTATTAGGGCGGCAGATTCCGCTTGTGTGACTTCCAGGAATTCTGACGGTTTTAAAACGATCTGTGTACCGATTTTCCCTCCACTTACGATGATTTCAGTCAGGTTTGCTGCACTTTCATCGATAAAGGTGGGGTATTGTTTTTTCATTCCGATCGGGGAACAGCCTCCCCGAATGTACCCTGTGTATTTTTGCAGATCTTTAACCGCAAGCATTTCAATTTTTTTTGCACCTGCAGCCTTCGCTGCTTTTTTCAAGTCTAGTTCGGTGGCTACAGGAATGACAAATACGTAAAGCTGCTGGGGTCCGTTATGGGTGACAAGCGTTTTAAAAACGGTTTCTGGCGCTTTTCCAATCTTGTCCGCAACAGTGATCCCATCAATCTTTCCATCACGGGCATCATAACTCATCATGCCATACTCTATACGTTTGTTATCAAGAATTCGCATTGCATTCGTTTTACTGGCTCCCATAAGAAATTCCCCTTATCGTTTTATTCCATCTTACCATTTTAATTACCAGGCAAAAAGAAAAGCACAGTGCTTATGCATTTGTGCTTTTAGACTATAGACAAATTCGAGGAAAAGCCTGTTTTCCTCAGTTTTTTTAAAAAAAGTTCCAGTCGTGTTCTGAAGTCCGCTCTCTTTTCGACAAATTGAAGCACAGTGCTCATTCATCCTAAGAGTCATTCTAAATGGCGTCTTTGGAAATCCGCTATCCTCTTGTAGTCGCCTTCCAATTGCCTGCTTACGGATAAATAAATTGACATCAATTCTTCATATACTTTGACGTTCTCTTCGATCGGGACAAGTTCATTCGTTTCACCAACCATACCCTCAACCTCATCAAGGCTTTCGATTTCGCCTAAAGCATATAATCCAAGAACGGCGGCACCTAAGCTCGAACTCTCAAAGCTTTCTGGAATTGTCACGTTTTGATTGAATATATCAGCCATGATTTGGCGCCAGAGCTTCGAACGAACAAATCCGCCGCTTGCATGAATCTTCTCGGGAGCACCAGTCAATTCTTTTACGGCTATAAGGACACTGTACAAGTTGTACATTACACCCTCCAGTACTGCCCGGACCATATGGTCACGAGTGTGATGAAGCGCCAGTCCAAAGAAAGAGCCCCTTGCATCGGCACTCCATAATGGTGCCCGTTCCCCTGCCATATACGGATGGAATATCAACCCATCAGAACCAGGTGCAATATTAGAAGCCATATCCGTCAGAATCTCATAGGAGTCCTGTCCCGAAGCCTTTGCTTTTTCGATTTCCACACGGCCCAATTGATCACGTGCCCATCGGAAGGTGATTCCCCCATTGTTGACCGGTCCGCCGATTACCCAATGATTCTCAGTAAGGGCATAGCAGAATGTCCGGCCTTTGGGATCGGTAAGCGGCCTGTCACTGACGGTTCTTACCGCACCGCTCGTTCCGATTGTCACTGCCAGAACGCCTGGCTTGATTGCGTTTTGACCTAAGTTGGCAAGCACGCCATCACTCGCTCCAATCACAAACGGTGTACCAGCATGAATGTTCATTTTTGCAGCTAATTCCTCACTTAAGCCTGAGAGGATATGCGTTGTAGGGACAAGCATCGGCAGCTTATCAGCCCCAATTCCAGCAATGGTAAGTGCCTCTTCATCCCAATTCAGGTCATTCATGTTGAACATGCCCGTTGCAGAAGCGAGCGAATAATCCATCACATACTCATTGAAGAATTTGTAGATGATGTATTCTTTTATTCCTATAAACTTGTCCGTTTCGTTAAAAATTCCGGGGTGCTCATTTTTTAACCACATTACTTTCGTGATTGGGGACATCGGGTGAACAGGCGTTCCGGTCCTGTGATACAATCGCATCCCCTGTTCCGAAGCCTTCAGTTTCCTCGCATAGGCAACACTTCGATTATCCGCCCATGTAATGCTATTCGTCAGCGGGTTGCCGTCCTTACCCATGGCGATCAAGCTATGCATCGCCGAACTGAACGATATCAATCCCAGTTCTTGCTTTTCTATTCCACTTGCAATCATGACCTCGCCTATAGCAATGATGACCGCTTTATAAATTTCTTTGGGATCTTGTTCCGCTACAGAAGGAGTTGGACTGTGCAGAGGATATCCCCTTGAACAAGATTGGACAACTTCCCCCCCTTTTGAAAAAAGAACAACTTTCGTACTCGTCGTGCCAATATCGATCCCCATCATATAACCTGAATGCTTCATATATACATCATGCTCCTTTCTCTTAAACAATTGAATTCAATAGTAAGATTAGGATAAATGAAACGACTGATATAGTCATTTCCATAACCGTTCAAATCTTTATCGTATGTGCGACTGCTGACCATCCAAAATCTGCTCCATTCACATGTGATGGAGTATTGGACCGGCAATTTACTATAACACCAGGACAGCAGATTTTATCATGGCTGTAACGAGTCAGCCCAACAAATCAAGGGATGTCGCTAGACTGACTTGCAATGGCTTCATTCACCAGCTCTTGCCATACATTTTTAAATGCACCGCCCGCTCCAATAATCTAGATGATGGAGGCAGCGGACATGAATTGGTTTTGCTCCCCTTTATTAAAACCTCTTGTGCAACCTAATGTAAAGAGTGAAACCATGAGGCGCAATGATTGGTTTTCCAATGAAATCAACCCATCATTCCATGTTGAATCTTCACCAAAGCTCCGATCAACATTACCAAGAGTAATACCTACCCCTGTCTGAACAGCATCTGCAACATCCCGAATATCCATACCTGTGATGATTCCTAAAGTGACGGAAGCGAGCAGTAACGCAATAATGGGTTTCTTTTTACTTTGGCATGATAAAACCGGGCAACAAGCCCACCTATCCAAATAAACCAAACATCTTATTCAAGCATTCACTCTAAATAGGAAAGGAATCCATCAAGGTAAGATCTCAATGAAAAAAGCATCGAACCCGTTCATTATGAACTAAACTCGATGCCTGATTCAGTCTTGGATCGATCAACCGCCAATAAAAAGAGGACCGGATCTTTGCTTGATTTCTTCCTCCAGTTGTTCAGGATAGGCAATGAGGAAGCAGGTGGATGGTCCTGATGATTTTTCAATATCGACTTTATTGCTTATATGCATAGAAACACCTTCACCACTTTGATCCAGGTGCCCCCATTCATAGGCTATCCCTTTTGAGCCGACTGGAAGTGCCTGAACACCTACCATTTCACATAAGCTTTTATATAAAGATAATGGTGCGACCCATTCTTGCTGTTCCATAACTTCCTCTCCAACGAGCGGCCTGCCGACCAGAGCAATTTTCCGTAAGGGCTGTTGCTTTTTAACACGTTCATTCACTCGTTTACCAATCACCATAAGACCAAGTGCTGACTGAAGAAGCGGCATGTTACTTTCTGTGCTGCCAGTGATGGGAAGATCCTCCATTCCCAATTCATTCAGCCCCTTCCTCACACCCCTGGTCAGATCCTCCCAGGCTTCATCACCGCAGAAATTATTTAGTACGACGGATACGGGTCTTCCGCCAACGCCCAGGCATTCCATGACGGCAACCCGAAAGGAATAATATCCAGCAACCTCATAAGGGACATGGACAAGATCTTTTTCCTTCAGCCCGATCCCGCCGCTATTGTCACTTGAGACGATCAAGGAATCTGATTCGGAAAATGGCAAAATCAATGAATCACTCATTCAGCTAATCCATCTTTAAAAATGATTTTTTTCAAAACAGGTTCCAAGCGCGGCAATAAAAGGACCGCCAATACTACATTTACCGCCGTCGCCACCGTTAAGCCCGGAACCAATAACGTGTAAAAGCCAGGGCTGATCAGAAATGCGAAAGGCAGGGCCAAAACGAAGGCATTACTGATAAAGAAGAGAAAAAATGCGCCTACTTTTTTCCCGTTTATATATAAAATGCTAAACATCCATGTCAGGACAGCCATTTCGACCATGATCAAAAAATGGAATGGCCCAAGTGTCATGCCGCCGATGAACGCTGAAATGATATGACCAAGCCCAGCAACTATAGCCCCCGATACCGGTCCAAGTATGACAGCCGCCAAAAGGGCCGGAAAACTATCCAAAGCGATGCTTCCGATCGGTGAAGGGATTTTAATCATTGCCCCTACCGCCGATAAGGCGATAAATATAGCAATTGCACTAATTTTTCTTACATCCATGTTTACTCTTTTTCCTTTCTTTTCCCTCCCCGGAACACATTTGCGCTGCGGATATATTCCACATCTTTTACACCAAGACGGAAATTGATCACACGTGCAACAGCAAAGAAGTAATCCGACAAACGATTTAAATATTGAAGTGATAATGGAGAAACGGCCGCACCCGACTTGATCAATGAAACGACCAGCCGTTCTGCTCTTCTTGTCACGGTTCGGGCAATGTGAATCGTTGCAGCCGCTTTTGAACCGCCAGGCAGGATAAACTTTTCCAGTTCCGGTGCTTCAAGTATGAAGGCATCTATCCGTTCTTCCAAATAGGTAATGGTCTCATCCGTCAGCTTTTGCGGGGCTTTCTCAGAAACAGTTGCCAAATCTCCGCCGCAGTCAAATAACTCATGCTGGATTTTCTCTAGATCGGCCAGTACATCCGTAAATATCGCAGGATCCAATTCTGTCACCGCAAGACCGATATAGCTATTCACTTCATCCACCGTTCCATAAGATTCAACACGAATGTCATCCTTGTCAAGCCGACCTCCGATTACGCTGGTTTGTCCCTTATCCCCTGTACGTGTATAGATTTTCATCCCAATTACCTCCTCTACTTTATTCGCTGGTTAATTCCATACCAAATGATATCAACGCGCTTTGATATGGATGCTACATCTTGATAGACCCATCCGCAGGCATCACGCCATCTGCGGTCTCTTGCTTCCATCGGGACTATTCCCTTGGAAATATCAGAACCTATCACAATGCAGCGGTGTTCATCCCTTTCATTCTCCCATATTCGCCAATCAGCCATGATTTCCTTCCATTTTTTTCGAATCGAATTTGAATCCATCTTTTCTGCATCGTGTTGAATCCATGCATCCAATCCTTGCAATATAACAGTCTTGCCTTGAAAATCAATCATTTCCGGCTGTTCTTGTCGATAGCCGGATAGCCAAAGGACATCATTTTCCAAACCATACAATTGCCTTACCCATTTAGTTTTCCCATTATAGGCGCCTCCTGTAACAAAGTGCAACGTTCTCCCCTCCTTAAGCTGTTCCGGTCTTCCCATATGAGCTCATATCCCCTGCCATGGGAAATTCCCCAATCAAAAAAAGACTTTTCCTGCGGGGCATAACGGACCAATAAATCACGAATTACCCCTCCATGCGTCAATAGGGCAAATCGATTCTCCTTACAGGCAATCAATTCGTTCCAGCCCTTATTAACACGCTCGGAAAATGCCGGATAACTTTCACCCCCGGGCACCAGTGCCTCCATGGGACGTTCCAGCCAATTAAGATACTCTCCATCTGTCTTCAACTCTTGATACGTCTTTCCTTCCCAATTGCCGAAGTTCATCTCACGGAAAGAAGGGCTTTTGAGCGGAACTGCATCTGGAAACAGAAGTCGTGCAGTTTCCACACAGCGTGGCAAATCACTGCTGTGAATTTTTTCATACTGTGGGTAAGAACCCCTTAAGTCCAGTATTTCCTTTTCTCCTTCGGTGCTTAATGGAGAATCCGTCCACCCTAAATAGGCCCTTCGCTCATTCGCTACTGTCAGCCCATGGCGAAGTAGTGTAATAGCCACAATATCAGCCATAACCAAAGCTCAACCCCTTCCACGGATGCCCCCAGCACATCCCCCGTTATCCCACCGAACCAACTGAGGATTTTACGTTTCATATATACCAGGAAAATCACGGCAGCCAGACACATGATGAAAAATAAGGGGACAAGCTTAAAATCAATGATCCAGGCAATCGCCAGACTTACAAGGAGGTACAGCCAATAAATGGGCAAACTGCTTTTCGTACCTGCACTTTGAAAAAAAGCACCTAGCCCCTCTTTTTTAGCGAGCGGCATCCGGATGAGTAAATAACCCATCACACATTTGCTTAAGAGCGGAAGGGCAATGATCAAGAAGTATGTCCATTCATTTACCCTTTCGACAATTTCATAGATAAATAGAAACCGTGCGGCCAATAGGACTATGACGGAGATGACACCGAAGGCACCTGTCCTGGAATCCTTCATGATTTCCAATCGCCGCTCTTTATCCTGATAGGAAAAAAAAGCATCACTTGCATCGATCCAGCCATCGAGATGCAAGCCTCCCGTTAATGCCATGGTCAAAAACCAAAGGAAAAAGGCAATCGAAAGCGATGACAATGGGGTCCATTCCACAAGTGCATACAAAACGCCGCCCAATATCAAGCCTAGCAAAAGACCTACTAATGGAAAGGTTTGAATGGCACGGTGAATATATTTCTTCTCCATCGGAAGCTGCTTCTTTATTGGAAAGACCGTAAAGAACTGCAGGTTAATTAAAAATCCAATCACTCCGCTCATTCCTGCATGCCCCCTTTCTTCCGCAATGGAATTCCCGCTTCCACTAGATAGGCTTCATCGGCCAGCCCGACGATCGTTTGATGAAGCAATCCCAGTGTTTTTCCGTATATATGAAGGAAATCATCCTGGAAAATCGGTTCCTGCACCAATTCATTGCTCACGACAATTAAACAATTGGATTGTTTTTTTATCTCATTGATTCCGGTTATTATTTTTGAAAAAACGCTATTTAAGAATTCTTCTTCAAGCGGAAGGCCAGGGCCAAATAGTTCGTTATCAAGCAGGGTTGTCAGACAATCGAGCAGAATTATGGAATCCTGATCAATATCCGCCCCTATTCTTGTAATATCCGTTGCGTATTCGGAGGTCTTCCACGCAATCGGGCTGCTTTCCCTATCTTTCCGGTGCCTAAGGATGCGTTCACCCATCTCAGCGTCACTGACTCGGCCACAGGCGAGGTAATGCAAGTTCCCATCCATCTGGAGTGCATACTCCAGGGCTTTTCTTTCCGCGAAGCTGCTTTTTCCAGAACGGACACCCCCGGTTATAAAACAGAGCCTTGCTTTCTCCACTGTCTTACCCCCTCCATCAGTGCTTCGTTATCATGTTCACTCTTCACTGCAAACCGAAGCCACCTTCCATCCAAACCCGGAAAATTATAGGTATGGCGCGGTACGATTCCTTTTTTCAGCAAAAAGGGGAAAAGGGATAAAGATTCATCTTTCACCAAATAAAAATTAACTGTGCTATCGGAGACATCCAACCCCTGCTCCTCATAAAACCGGAATAGTTTTTGCTTTTGCCATGCAATAAAGTCTCTTGTTTTTCTCATATAGGCTTCTTCTGCAAGACAGATTTTCCCTACTTCAAGTGCCACATGGTTGACGCTCCAATGCGGTTTATAATTTCTTACCCGTTTTATGATGTCAGGTGACGCAAGCAAATAGCCTAGTCTCAAACCGGGGATCGCAAAGATTTTAGTCATTGATCTTAGTATGAGTAAATGTGGAAATGCATTGATTAAAGAAGCATAACTAAAGGCATCCTCCGTGAAATCATAAAAAGCCTCATCCAGGACAACCAGGCAATCCGCTTTTTGGCATTCAATGATCAATTCCCTAACTGTATCCCGCTTAAATGAAACTCCCGTCGGATTATTAGGCGTACATAAGAAAATGGCATCATATTCGGGTAATCGCGGAATCAATCGTTCCAGGTCCAATTGCCACCTAGGAGCATCAAGCTGGTGAAAATCGACCTTACATCCTGCTGCCAAACAAGCTTCAGCATATTCCGCAAATGCCGGCTGTATGATCAGCACCCTTTGATTGGCTAATCCGTTCGCTACCAGCATGATGATTTCAGCACCACCGTTCCCCATCAAAACGGATTGCTCAGGAAGTGCTTCTTTTTTTGCAATGGATTTTGTCAATTCAATGGCATGCGGATCTGGATATTGAAGGATTCCTTCGAAAAACCCAGACCACTGTTGCTTTATGCGTAAAGGCGGACCCAATGGGTTGATGTTAGCACTGAAGTCGAGAACCGATTCAGGCATTTCGATTTTCAGCGCTTCATAAAGATAATGAGGATTAGAGCCATGAGAAGGTAATGTCAAGAATAAGTCCCCCTAGCCATAGCATCAGCAGAAATAGAAAAGATGACCGATGCATGATGGTAATCGTTTGTGGTATATGTTTTGCTTCCAATCGAACAAGCGGAACTCCCATCCTCGCGCGGTCGGAAACAATTCCTTTGTACGTGTTCCGGCCACCAAGCTGTATTCCCAAAATAGCAGCAACGCCTGCTTCACACCACCCGCTATTCGGGCTTGGATGTTTTTTTGCGTCATTGAATAATATCTTCCATCTGGTGCCGAATCCATGATAGCCGGATTTCGAGCTCAGCAACATCAGGAATCCGGTGAAGCGGCTGGGAATCCAGTTGACGATATCATCGAGCTTTGCTGAAGCCCATCCGAATTGCCCATATTTATCATTCTTGTACCCTACCATGGAATCGCAGGTATTAATCGCCCTGTACACCATCGCGAGCGGCGCACCGCCGATAGCTGCCCAAAATAATGGCGCTGTAATCCCATCACTGGTATTTTCCGCTACGGTTTCCACCGTGCCCCTGACGATTTCTGGCTCATCAAGATCAGCCGTATCACGGCCGACGATATAGGAAAGCTTTACCCTCGCTTCAGGGAAATCCCGTTCATTAAGCGGAAGGCAAACATCCATCCCGGCTTGCTTCAAGCCCTTCTGAGCTATCGTTGTGGAAATGACAACAGCTTCCCAAAGGATACCTGCAAGCGGATGGATTAGATAAGCCAAATAAACGGAAAGAAGTGTAATCAATAACACCGCCGATAGGACGATGATCAACATGAAGAGCCCTTTCCGTTTCTTATATGCCCCTTTATTGAATGCCAGATCCAACTTGCTAATCATCGTTCCTATCCATTTGACTGGATGCGGCCAACTTGGCGGATCTCCAATTAATAAATCAAGGAAGAACGCCAGCGTAACCGCAAAAAGATGATGATAAATCATAATTCCTCAATCCGTTTCCGATTATTCGTCAATGCTTCCACTGTACAATCATATACACCGCGACTGATCAGCTTCCCTAACGGAGTGATGGTACCTGCATATTGAAGCTTTGCCCCTCTTTGAGTTGCCGCAATCAAAATGCTGTCTGTCGATGTTCCTGTTGCACAAGTATTTGTCACCTTATCCATGACATGCAAATCATGAAGCGCTTTTACTTTTGCCTCGGTCGCAGTCACTATACTGTGGATATATGCCTCTTCTGCCAAATGCCCATTTACGAATATCCATGTATTTATCGTTCCTGGAGCGGAACTCCAAGAATGCCGGTCAGCTAATGAAGCGTCGATGGCATTCCCTACACCGGCCGTCACAATGATAAAAACCGAGAAATCTTCAGCTCTTAATAGCTTGAAAGCGACCGTATCGAGAAAGACAGCTGTCATCATCCCTACCGTTTCCTGAGGCTCAAAACCATGAGCTGTTAAATAGTCGGCCATTTCAACATGATGATCCTCGCAATCATAACCATGATGGACGTGCCTATTCACAAAATACTTATGCCAGCCTGTCCCAGAACCAGTCACTCCAGAAGACATCGTTCTAAGCGGGATCGGAGACTTCAATTGAATCATCTCAAATCCGACTGTCAAATGAGAATCATCAATTTCCAGCGGGATAGTTTCCTGGCCATGCTTTTCCGGAACGATGAACATTTGCGGTTTCGGAAGGGCGGGATGCGGATGTTTTTCGATCGTCGTATGATATACACCCTGAATCCGTTCCTGTTGAAGCACTTCATTCGGCACATCAACAACCTGAATCTGCCCTTTCTCAAGCAGCATAAGCCGATCACAATATAATCCAGCCAAATTCAAATCATGAAAAATTGAAATAACGGTCAACTTCTGCTCTTTTGCCATTTTCCTCATTAGATCAAGAAGATCTTTTTGATAGGAAAGATCCAAATGGTTCGTAGGCTCATCCAAAAAAAGGATTTCCGGCTCTTGGGCAAGGGCCTGTGCCAGCAGGACCCTCTGTCTTTCCCCACCTGATAATCGGTCAAAATGAAGATCCTGAAAATCAGCTACTCCCGTTTGTTCCATCACCCGCTGGACAATCGATTCATCTTCTGCGGACCAACTATGGAACCAACCTGATTGATGGGCATATCGCCCAAGCGAGACCGTCTCTTTTACTGTATAGGAGAAAGCTAATGAGGAATGTTGAGGGAGCACGGCAATGACCTGTGCAAGTTGTTTTGACGAATAATCCTTCAAATCCCTGCCGCTTATCCGTACGCTTCCGCCTTTATAATCGAGCACCCCGCTAAGCATACTTAAAAGCGTCGTTTTCCCGCTGCCATTAGGACCAAGAATCCCGAATAATTCCCCTTTATGTACATCAAAAGAGACAGAGTCCAAAACAGCTTTGTTGTGATATCCACCTGTTAACCCTTTTACTTCAAGCATCCGTTTTTACCCTTCTCTCCGTCTCTTTAATAAAATCAGCGCAAATGCAGGTGCCCCGATAAGTGAGGTGATCACCCCGATCGGCAGTTCCGATGGGGCAATGATCGTTCGTGCTACAAAATCGGCCAATATCAAGAATCCGCCTCCTATCAACAATGACAACGGAAGCAAATGTTTATGGTCAGGTCCCCAAATCTTTCGGACAAAATGAGGAATGACCAATCCTACAAAACCAATCGCCCCTGAAACGGCAACGGCTGCCCCTGTCAATGTCGAACCGGCTATCAAGATCCACATTTTCCGCCGCTTGACGTTCACACCTAAGTGTTTTGCCCGGTCTTCCCCGAAAGTCATCGCATTCAATTCTTTTGTATTCATGATCAAGGTCAACGAGCCAATGATAAAAAACGGCAAAATGATTATGATATAATTCCAGCCGCGCATTGAGACGCTTCCCATCAGCCAGCCGATGATTTGTCTTAATTCATCACCCGTCAGCGCAATCATCAATGAAATGAAGGCACTTAAAAACGAGCTGAAAATGATTCCCGTTAAAATGATCGTTTCCACTTTCATCGACCGATCCATTCTTTTTGCAAAAGTCAGTACGCAGAGCATCGTGAGCACTGAACATAAGATGCTCAATGCCGGAAGAGTATATAAACCGATGAATGGCAGTGATATATTCAAAAATATCGTCAATACGGCGCCGACCGATGCTCCTGATGAAATACCTAATGTATAAGGATCAGCGAGCGGATTCCGGAGCAGTCCTTGAAAAGCCGCACCCGCGATCGCAAGTGATGCCCCAACCAAACCAGCGAGCAGCACCCGCGGCAAGCGGATGTTCATCACGATATTCGTAAGCATCACATCCGGATCGGCAGAAATCGGCAAGTGGAAAATCTCCTTGCCGATTATTTGTATAAGTACGGGAATCGGAACTGGCACCGAACCAAAGGAAATGCCTATCGTCATTGCGAATAACAAAATCAACAACGCAATCAAATAAGCAAACGCCCATTTAGTTGTCAAATTGGTTCGGATAGACTGCTTTGGCAAGTTCCTCTACTCCTTCTATTAAGCGTGGACCGGAACGGGTCACCAAGTCAGAATGGACATCAAAGACTTGGCCATTCTTAACAGCATTTACGTCTTGCCATCCTTTTCGGGCCTTCACTTCACTTACTGCATCTTTCGTATAATAACCATAAGTTGTAATGATGACATCAGGATTTGCAGCAATCATCGACTCTTCATCAATTTTTGCCCAACCGTCCAATTCAGCAGCCGCATTATCCGCTGAAATAATCTGGAGCATCTCATTCATGAACGTATTTTTTCCAGGTGTGTATATTTCCGGTGAAGGCGAAACTTCCACTAAAACGGTCTTCCTATCCTCTTTCTTTACGGATTTGGCTTTTTCCTGGATATCCTTGAGCTTCGTTTTCATATCCGCAACGATTTCGTTTGCCTTATCATGTTCTCCCGTTGCCTTTCCAATCATTTCAATAGATTCATAGACTTGGTCAAAGCTTTGTGCATCATTGACTACGAGCACATCTATTCCAGCATCCTTAAGCTGCTGTAAACCCTCATTTGAATTATGGGCACTTGATGCATGCGCAAGAACAAGGTCAGGCTTCATGGAGACAATCAGCTCCGTATTCATTTCCATTCCGCCAACTTTTTCAATTTCTTTCGTCTCTTCCGGGTAATTATCATTGTCGGAAACACCAACGACCTTTTTACCCAAACCAAGTGCAAAGACCACTTCCGTATTACTTGGTATCAACGAAACGATTTTCTTCGGTTCTTTTTCTATCGTAACTTTTTCCCCACTTGCATCTTTAATCGTAATCGGGAAAGCTTCGTGTTGAGCATGGTTCGTTTGCTCTTTTTCTTTTCCTTCATCAGCAGCACCACCGCAGCCTACCATCATGCCTGCAGTAAGCAACATTAACAGTATCAGACCAAAAATCTTCTTCATTTTCATTCCCCACAATCTTTTTATTTAATTTCTTCATACCTAACAGAGAAAACCAATACTGGAAGATACCCCCCAAAACAAAAAGCATCTCCCGTTAAACGGAAGATGCTTGCATGGCAACAATATCAATACGGACTCTTTCTTAGGGTCTGCCACACACCTTCCCATCCGCGTAGGTTACAGGTGTACGAATTCTGGCAGGTCTCCTGGCTCATGGTCATCGTCAACGGCACCTTCCCATATCTCATACAGTGGTACACAGCCGTCAGCTCCCATATACAGTGGCGGGACCGCGTTGGCATTTCACCAACTTCCCTTTTAAGTCATTAAGACACCAAATCGTTCATATGTATATAATTTTCACTGCCTTCATTATACACCATGTAAGAATCGATTATTATATGATTTTTCTGAACAAGTGCGAAATGCCTCATCCACCTTCAATGCTTTGAAGCATTTTCAATCAGCGACGCAAACCCATTGATCGATAACCCTGGTGAAATCCGAACTCGATGCAGAACATGCATCCCTTGGTCGCTTGAAGCCCCCCCAGGTTCGGTAGTGACTGCCATCTTGTATCCAGCTTCTTCTGACAGCCTGAGACTCTCTTCGTTATACCGGCCAACCGGATAGGAAAGCACTGTCGTGTTCTGGTCGAGGATATGGTCGAACAGCACCTTCGACTGAACCATTTCGGCTTCTTGCTGCTCTGCCGTCATGCGGTTCATCTCCAAATGGTTGATGGTATGGCTTTCAATTGAAATCCCATCCCTGCTCATCTCCAACATTTGATTTTCAGTCAGGTGATGACCTTTATCAATGGACTTCCCGATCATGAAGACAGTTGCTTTCATATCATGTTCTTTTAATATCGGGAAGGCCTCCGTGTAGTTATCTGTATAGCCATCATCAAAAGTAATCCAGACGCACTTCTCACTTGGCATCCGATTCTCGGTTAAAACGAGGAATGCTTCTTCAGGGGATAATGTATAGTAACCATTCTCCCGAAGCCAAGCCATCTGTGATCGGAATTCCTCCCTTGGAACCCGAAGGCCATTCCCTTCAGAAATACTGTGATACATCAATATCGGAAGCTGCACCGGGGACTCGGCCTTTAACCAGCCTCCCGTATCGATTTGCCCCTCCGAATCCTGCCCGGTCCCATTCTCAGCCGCTTCGGCCACTTCAATGTCATCTTCCGCAATCGGTGCAGCCGTCTTTGTGCCTATCCCCTCTAAAATCCCTTGTGTGCATCCAGGTAAAATCAAAACCCCCAGCAATGCCGCCATCCTTAACACTCTATATTTTTTCACTATTATTCTCCTGATTTTTTATAGTATAATAGTACCAGAAAACCAGTGAATAATAAAGTATTCCATTTGATGAAAAAAGAGGAAAAACGAAAGCTTAGCGACACGCTAAACATTTATGAGGATTTTTTTTCATAAGTATGTGCTATTAGCTTGAAAAGTTTGCCTATAAGAAATATAATAAATAAGTCGTCGACTTTAATATATGTCCCAGTAGCTCAGCAGGATAGAGCGACAGCCTCCTAAGCTGTAGGTCGTAGGTTCGATTCCTATCTGGGACGCTAAAGTTTATAAGCCCTGCTATAATGCGGTTCCTCCGTGTTGTAGCAGGGTTTTTTTCTGTTGATTTTTTGATGGGAACGCAGGTCCCAAAGCTGAATTATTTCATCAAGTCTTATAGAAATAAAATCTGATTGCAAAACTATGCATAAAGGTTGGAAATATTGGCGAACAACCATACAACTGTTTGAAAGTAAAAAAAGTCTTATTTATGACGTCAATATATACAAATACTGATTTCTGGATATAATCATGTTTTTTTAAAATATATGTTTTAACCTGTCCCATCCGGGTATACAAATACTGTAAGACATTCTCACCAAAGGAGATGATAGTGCATAATGAGTACAATCAGAAGCCAATGGAACAAAGAGAATGACGCAGCGGTGTTTAGTCCCGGTGATCAGCGTTAGAGTCAATTGAAGAGTTGGAAGATAATCAAG
This sequence comes from Peribacillus sp. AS_2, assembly GCF_026891895.1. Lineage (NCBI taxonomy): Bacteria > Bacillati > Bacillota > Bacilli > Caryophanales > Bacillaceae > Peribacillus > Peribacillus sp. AS_2. Next base: position 111,079 of record NZ_JAPTGA010000001.1, on the reverse strand, counting down.
CATGGGAATTACTAGTCTTCTCATCCAAAGGAGGAAGATACGATCATGAGTATTTACAGCCTATGGAATCCAGAGAATGATGAAGCAATTTTCAGTCCGGGTGATCAGAAGCCATTCAGTACGCTCATACGAATAGATTCGGATAAACACACACACACACTGACAAAACACTTGAATATGAATTACATGGCACCGTACTGAATGAAATTTAGTCGAAGCAGGAATATACCGAAAAAGGATGGAGCGATTGCTCCATCCTTTTTCTTTTATTTATCGAATTTCAGTTTCGCCAAGGCATCTGCCAATGCAGTATTGATCGGCTCTTCTTTATTTTGCTTTTTCATATAATTGGATACTTCATTTTTGGATACTTTTTGATTTTTATTTTGCCCTCTTCGTTTATTGTAAGAAGATAGTTTTTCGTGAAAACCGCATTTACAGGTGAATGTCTGTGCTTCTCCTTGACCGCGCATTTCCATCTTTTTATGACATTGCGGGCATCTTGCATTTGTTACACGTGAAACACTTTTTTTGTGGCCGCAATCACGATCTTGACAGACAAGCATTTTTCCCTTTTTACTATTCACTTCCAGCATCAGCTTGCCGCAATCAGGACATTTCGTTCCTGACACGTTATCATGCTTGAATTTTTGGTCACTATTTTTGATTTCATGGACGATATTTTTGGCGTAGGAGCGCATATCGCCGATGAAAGCCTGTTTTGGCAGCTTTCCTTTTGCTATCGCAGTTAACTTTTGCTCCCACTGAGCTGTCAAAGCTGGAGAACGCAAGTCTTCAGGTGCCAATTGAAGAAGTTGTTTTCCTTTCGAGGTGACATGAAGGCCCTTTCCTCTCTTCTCGATCAGGAAGCTATTGAACAGTTTTTCAATGACATCCGCACGTGTTGCAACAGTTCCAATCCCGCCAGTTTCACCAAGAGTCTTGATGAGCTCTTTGCTTTCCCCTGCCATGAAACGAGCGGGATTCTCCATTGCCGAAAGAAGCGACCCCTCATTGAATGGTTCCGGCGGTTTCGTTTCACCCTCTGTTTGTTTCACAGTCGAAATGGTTAAACTGTCACCTTTTTGAACGTTCGGAAGAAGTTGCTCCGCAAGGCCCTCTTTAGCTTCTTCCTCATCGAATTGGTGATCATAAACTTCCTTCCAACCTGACTTCAGGATGACCTTCCCTCTTGCCATGAACATCTCCTGCCCCATCTTTGCGGTGATGGTCGTTTGTTCATATTCAAAAGGCGGCATCAATACAGCAAGGAACCTTTTAACGACCAAATCATAGATTTTCGATTCTTTGTCGCTCAGTTTTCCCGGCAGCGGCGTTTGCTCAGTGGGGATGATTGCATGGTGATCAGAAACCTTGCTATCGTCCACGAACGATTTATTTGTTTTAATCGGGCTGCGCAGGATCCTCGATGCATACTGGGCATATGGTTTAATGCTTACAGCCTGTAATCTTTCTTTTAGCGTATCAACCAAATCCGTTGATAAAAAGCGTGAATCCGTCCTTGGATAAGTCAAGACCTTATGGCTTTCATATAAGCGCTGCATGATCGATAACGTCTCTTTCGCCGAATAGCCGAATTTCTTATTGGCGTCCCGTTGAAGTTCTGTTAAATCATATAAAGAAGGGGAAAAACTTTTCTTATGTGCCTTGTTCACTTCAACCACTTCTGCACTTTTCCCCTTAACGGCTGCAAGAACCTTTTCTGCCTTGTTTTTATCAAAAGTGCGGATATCTTTTGATTGGGCATCTTGCCAGACGAGGCGCAAATTGGGTTCTGCAATTGCCGAAACGCCATAATATTTCTTAGGCTGGAACTGTTTTATTTCCTCTTCTTTTTTTGCAATCATCGCAAGTGTCGGCGTTTGGACCCTCCCGCAGGATAATTGGGCATTATGCTTGGTCGTTAGGGCACGCGTCGCGTTCATCCCAACGATCCAGTCCGCTTCCGCCCTTGCTACAGCAGAGGCAAATAGGTTTTCATACTCCTTGCCATCTTTCAGATTTTTAAATCCATCTTTGATCGCTTTATCCGTTACAGAGGAAATCCAAAGCCGCTTGACCGGCTTCTTCACATTCGCTTTTTCGAGAATCCAGCGTGCAACAAGTTCCCCTTCACGGCCTGCATCCGTCGCAATGATGACATCCTTGACATCATTGCGATTCAATTGTGTTTTAACCGATTGAAACTGTTTGCCTGATTGCTTGATCACGACTAATTTTAAAGCAGGCGGCAACATGGGCAGGTCCTCAAGGCGCCACGTTTTATATTTTTCATCATAAGATTCCGGATCTGCATGGGTAACCAAATGACCCAGTGCCCAAGTGACGATATACTGATCGCCTTCAAAAAAGCCATTTCCCTTTTTCCCGCAATTCAACACTTTCGCTATATCTCTGCCGACCGAAGGTTTCTCGGCCAGTACGACTGTTTTACTCATATTAACATCCTTTCGCTTTTAAACTGGTTCCTCTATTATCTCATATAATTTATGACAGGGCGATAATGCACCATGGCATTGGATCGGTTGGTTCACTTTAAGGATTCCCCGTACCCACATATATGTAAATTAATAGATTAGATAGCATTCCCGTGCAGATTTTAGTATGATGAAACGTAGGGATTTTTTCAAATTAATTGGGAGGTTCAATATAAAATGAGCTTACTTTCTATAGATAAATTAGCACACAGCTTTGGCGACCGTACCTTATTCAAGGATGTATCATTCCGCCTGATGGCCGGCGAACATGTTGGTCTGGTCGGGGCAAATGGTGTCGGGAAATCAACGATGATGAATATCATTACAGGGCAACTCATCCATGATGATGGCCGGGTCGAATGGACACCTGGTGTCGAATATGGCTATCTTGATCAACATACGATACTTTCAAAAGGTAAATCGATTCGCGACGTCTTACGGGATGCATACTTACCTTTATTCGAGCAGGAAAAAGCACTGAATGAAGTTACAGAGAAAATGGGTACTGCCACTCCGGAGGAACTTGAAGAACTCTTGGAACAAATGGGTGAAATCCAGGACAAGCTGGAAGCCGGCGGTTTTTACAATCTGGATATTAAAATTGAAGAAGCGGCACGCGGTTTAGGGTTGGATGCAATCGGTTTGGACCGTGATGTCTCTGCCCTGAGCGGCGGACAGCGGACAAAGGTTTTACTAGCCAAGCTACTTTTGGAACAGCCTGAAGTACTGCTCCTAGATGAACCGACGAACTACTTGGATGTGGAGCATATCCGCTGGCTGAGCAGCTACTTAAAGGAATATCCTAATGCATTCTTATTAATTTCGCATGATACCGAGTTCATGAACGGCGTCGTCGACGTCATCTTCCATCTTGAATTTTCTAAATTGACCCGTTACACGGCAACTTATGAAAAATTCCTTGAGCTGGCTGAATTGAATAAAAACCAACATATTAACGCCTATGAAAAACAGCGCGAATTCATTAAAAAGCAGGAAGATTTCATTGCAAAGAATAAAGCACGCTATTCAACGACCGGACGGGCAAAGAGCCGTCAAAAGCAATTGAATCGCATGGAACGCATCGATCGTCCGGAAACTGCAATGAAACCTACCTTTGACTTTAAAGAGTCACGTGCGAGCAGCCGTTATGTCTTTGAAGGTGAAGATCTGGAAATCGGATATGACCGCCCATTGCTTCCGAAGTTGTCCATGACCATCGAGCGGGGAGAAAAAATTGCCGTGGTCGGATGTAACGGAGTTGGTAAATCCACTCTATTAAAAACGATTTTAGGTAAAATCGATCCTCTAGGCGGTAAAAGATCACTTGGCGATTTCCTTTTTTCTTCTTATTTTGAACAAGAAGTGAAAGCAGGCGATACGACGCCGATCGATGAAGTATGGAATGCATTTCCGCATCTGGACCAACCGCAGGTACGTGCGATTCTTGCCCGTGTCGGTTTGAAAAACGAGCACATTACACGTCCGATGAGCCATTTAAGCGGTGGGGAACAAGCAAAAGTGCGCCTTTGTAAACTCATGCTTACAGAAAGCAATTGGCTGTTATTCGATGAACCGACAAACCATTTGGATGTCGTTGCAAAAGAAGAACTGAAACGTGCATTGAAAGAGTATAAAGGAACGATTGTCCTTGTATGCCATGAACCTGATTTCTATGAAGATTGGGTAACCAAAGTATGGGATGTAGAGGAATGGTCGGCTCAAAATTAATTATTTCGGGGATGCTGCAGCAGCGGCATCCCCTTTATTGTGGAATAAATAAAGAGCTGACTGAAAACGCTCCTTCAGTCAGCCTTCATTCCCTCATCACGCAGCTTAAACTCGTTCCGCCACCAAGCTATATGTTTTCGGAAGCCCGATATCATGGATTTTATGATTCGGTTCTTCCTCGAGCACTTTAATAACGAGTCCTGATTGACCTATTGACGTTATAAGTTCCCCGATTGTCCATTTACGCTGTACAACTCTTGAAAGGCTCCCTTTTTCTTCATCCGGCATATGCTTCGAAAAAGCGACCTCATTGTTTTCGATTGCCGGGGCGAAATAGTTGCCTGTTATTTTATGTTTTTTACCATTTGAAGTAATGAGCTTTGTTGAAATTGGATGAAATTCATGCAGTACAAATCGGCCTCCGGGTTTCAGCATCTTTTTAATTTTTTCAAATAACGGCTGCAGATCTATTAAGTAATGAAGTACACCTAGCTCCATTAAAACCAAATCCTGATTCCCTGATTCATGTTCGGATGAGAGCGAAAGGACATCCGAAACGATATACTCGATGGAGACATTGGCGCCACTTGCCAGTTCATTTGCAAACATTGCGTTTTCCTGGGAAAAATCAACGACTTTCACTTCTGCTCCCAATATGGCCAGTGCAACTGCCTTCACACCGTTCGATCCCATCAAATGTGTGATTTTTTTCCCGGATATTTCCCCCATATATTTATAAAAAGGGTGCAGTCTCCATTTTGGGTTTTGTTTGATTTTTGATGCCAATTCAACGGGATTTCCATAACGATTGACAAGCGCTAAATAATTATTCTGGTTCCAGGCTTGTTCATTTTCCGCTGTGAACCCCTTCTGCTCGCCTGATAAGTAAGCATGAATCTCGGTACTGAACTTTCTCATTTCTTCTTCGTATAAATAACTGTATAACGACCTGCACCAAACCTCCATATCCCCCATCTTTATGGATAAACGATATGGGTCCGTTTTAATGGTCGTGTTAAACCGGCAGCGAACAGTGACAGAAATCCCCTCGACATCCATTAGAAAGAATGCAGTCTCAGGACTTCTTTCAGGCTTTGTTGGCGCGTAATCGGAAAAAAGATCCAAAGCCTCATTAAAGACATCCCATTGTACATCCATGCCAATTTTCTTATATTCATCGATATCCACTCCTTGTACGAAAAGCGCAGATCGACCTGTATATTGGTAGGGAATATTAGCTTGATCCAATATGTTCGCCATTAATGTGATTGTATGATAATAACTTGCCTTCATATGTACCTCCTAAACATCAAAAGAGCATGACAATTATTCTTCTATAGCAAATTTCAAACCGGTACTCGTAATGGCAATCAGCTCTTCATCGTGGCGATCTATGCCATAAACGAGTAATGTAACAAGCATATATATGGCTCTGAACCGGGCTAGGCTCTCTGTTTCCTTTTCGATTTCACCATAGATTTCGAAAAAAGCACTGCGCACCTCTTTTGGGAAATAACTGTATAAAAAGGAGAAATCAATGGCTGGATTCCCGATATGGACATCTCCCCAATCAATGACACCTGCGAGAACGCCTTCGTCATCAAGTAAAACATTCCGGATATGGATGTCTCCGTGAACGAGCGAAATCGGATGCTGAACATCCAATTCACCTTCACCTAAGGTTTCAACAAAATCCTTAACTGCATGCGCCTGTTCAAAGTATCCTAGCTTTATTAGATTGGAGACATTTTCCATAAGTGATTTCTTTCGATAGGGTATATCAAGCCTCATCATCCCATCAGGCTGCACACCTAAACGCTTAGCCTTTTCGACAGGAAAACTGTGAAGAACCTTCAAAAAGCGGGCAAATCTTTTTGCCGATTCGACCTTTTTTGCTTTTGTTCCTTCTACAGGCAAGTGTCCCTTCACCATTTTATAACCGGTAAAAGGATAAGGATACAAAGTGCTTGGTTTCCCAAAAAAGATTGGTTCAGGGATTGCAAGCGGAAAAGTGCCTGCAATGGAAGGCAAAAGCTGATTTTCCACCTGAATCAACGTAACTGCAATAGGGCGGCGGGGAAAACGGAATACAAATTGCCCATTGATTTGTATGACCGTGTTATCGAAACCCTCCCCAAGTTGCTTGATCTCTTTCAACTCAATTTCCGGAAACTGCAGCATGATCAATTTCCCTGCCAGCTCCAGAGAAACTGGATATTCTGCCAACCAAGGCTTGTTCACTCCCGTCTCCCCCTTTTACCGGTTTCTCCCTCTATTGGGGCCGCTGCCAGATCCACCTCTGCGATTGCTCGCCCCTTGTGTACTAGTTGATCTGCGGCTGTCCCTTTGACCTCCTCGTGGATTGTCACGCTTTTGTCCACGGCCGTCTTCCGAGCGGCCACCCCGCGGATTCTCTCTCCTTGGTCCGCGGCTGTTTTCCGAACGGCCTCCACGTGAATCCTCACGTATAGGTCCACGGCCGTCTTCCGAGCGGCCATCCCGCGGATTCTCTCTCCTTGGTCCGCGGCCGTTTTCCGAACGAACTCCCCGTGAATCCTCACGTATAGGCCCGCGGTTGTTTTCCATCCGGCCTCCACGTGGTTTCTCCCTCTCGACTTCACGATTGTCCGCTTGATTTACAGAACGGTGACTGCCCCGATTCGGTCCCCTCGTATCGATCCGTTCCCGATGTTTCCTTCCCCCTCCCGAACGCGGGCGGCGAGCACCCTCATCGGAAGGGTCTTCATGACGCTTCCTTTTTTGCCTCACCTCATCGGGTTGGAACATTTTCACTCCTTCAATCGTCCTTCTTTCGATTTTCATGGAGATCCCTTTTTCAATATCGCTTAATAGCTGAAGATCCTTCGTTGCTATGAAGGTGACAGCCAAGCCATTCTCACCCGCACGGCCCGTCCGCCCGATTCGGTGGATGTAACTTTCTGCATCCTCGGGAACATCGTAATTAAACACATGGGTCACGCCTTCTACATCAAGCCCTCGTGCAGCAACATCCGTCGCCACTAAATATTGAAGCTTTGCGTCTCTGAAGTTTTTCATGACACGTTCCCGCTTTGCCTGTGAAAGGTCACCATGAAGCTCTTCAGAATTGAATCCAGCTGCCTTCAGGGCATCATTCAATACCGAAACGCGACGTTTTGTACGGCAAAATATGATTGCAAGGTATGGCTGTTCTTCTTTTATCATGTTGATTAATGAAGATTGTTTGGCACGATCGGTCGTCTCGATGACAAGCTGCCTGATTTTCTCGACCGTTACTTGCTCAGCCTTCACAGCGGCAGTTAATGGTTTAGTCATATAGCGTTTAGCCAATTGATGAACCTGTTCTGGCATCGTCGCTGAAAAGAGCAGCGTTTGGCGTTCCTCTGGAAGCTGTTCCATGATCTCTTCCACTTCTGGTAAAAACCCAATATGAAGCATTTGATCAGCTTCATCCAGCACAAGCGTTCCAGTTTGTGAGAGATCGATGGTGCCTCTTCGTAAATGATCTAATAACCTGCCGGGCGTGGCGACCACCACGGAGATGTTTCTTGTCAGCTTTTTCATTTGCTGCTCGACATCCTGTCCGCCATACACTGCAAGCACTTGAAGTCCTTCGATTTCATCAGCGAATTTTTTCAATTCAGCAGTGATTTGCAAAGCCAGTTCCCTTGTTGGCGTGACGATCAGTGATTGTATGTGGGATGCGGCGGGATCGACTTTTTCCAGGATTGGCAGCAAAAAGGCCAAAGTCTTCCCCGTCCCTGTCTGCGCCTTTGCGATGACATCCCTTCCAGCAAGGATATCGGGTATCGATTTCTCCTGAATCGGGGTAGGGGCGGATATTCCTATTTGCTTTAATATGTTGTTAATCGCCGGGCTGACGCCAAGGTCGATGAATTCTGTCATGTATGGGCCTACTTTCTGAATTTCTTCATTTAATTTACTGATAAATCCACTTAAATGGTAACAGCTTCCTTCATTTCAAGTCATTATCCTTAGTCTAAGCTATTTGTTAGTATATCATTATCTATTTTCGAGAAAACCTGTACCTTAAAATTTTTCATCCTATTGTACTTTAGTTATTTTTCTAATATAATTTATAAGATTTATTATCCATCTATCGAGCTACTTACTTGAAAAAGGGTAAGCATCTCCTCCTTGTAGATTTTTGCAAGGATTTTTTGTATATAAAAAAGGAGTGACCGCATGTTTAAATTAAAAGAACGGAATTCAAATATTAAAACGGAAATACTTGCGGGGCTTACAACCTTTTTAACACTGGCTTATATCATCGTTGTAAACCCCATGATCCTTTCTGATGCGGGTGTTCCCTTCGACCAAGCATTCACAGCAACCATACTCGCAATAATAGTCGGTACACTATGCATGGCCCTTTTAGCCAATTACCCAATTGTCATAGCCCCGGCAATGGGATTGAATGCTTATTTTGCATACTCGGTATTGGGAACCCATGATATCTCATACACAGTTGCCTTCTCTGCAGTCTTTGTTACCGGTATCATCTTTATCCTTTTATCCCTAACCTCTTTCCGCTCAAAATTGATCGAGGCCATCCCTAATAACTTAAAGCATGCAATCAGTGCCGGAATCGGGCTCTTCATTACCTTCATCGGACTTCGTTTGTCAGGTGTCGTCACACAGCAAGAATCCAACCTGGTTACCCTTGGAAGCTTCAGGGATCCCAGTGTGGCACTTACATTGGTTGGTTTGGTCATAACGATCGTGCTGATCGTTCGCAATGTGCAGGGAGCGATATTCATCGGAATGATCGTGACTGCCATAATCGCTTTCTTTACAGGCCAATTGGAAATTAACGGTCTGGTTTCCACCCCTTCGTTACCTGAAGGGATAATAATCGCCAATCCAATCACATCTATCACCGATGTGATTAACTATGGGCTTTATGGCGTCGTCTTCTCCATTTTGCTTGTCATGCTTTTCGATACGACCGGTGCTTTATTGGGCATTGTCCGTCAAGCTGGATTGCTGAAGGAGAACAAGCTTGAAAAATCAGGCAGTGCCTTCTTTGCAGATTCGATCGGCACTACTGTCGGCGCCATGTTCGGCACAAGCCCGACCGCTGCCTCGGTTGAATCATCAGCTGGTGTAGGAGCGGGCGGCAAGACAGGTTTAACCGCGCTGGTGGTGGCCATCCTATTCTTAATAACCGCCTTTTTCAGTCCGCTGATAGGAGCTGTCTCAAATGTAGCGGCAATCACGGCACCTAGCTTGATCATCGTCGGAAGCATGATGATTAAAAGCATTAATGAAATTGACTGGACACACTTTGATGAATCATTTCCAGCCTTTTTGGTCATTGTCGCCATGCCTTTAACATCAAGCATCGCCAACGGGATAGCACTCGGATTCATCGCCTACCCCATTTTAAAAATGGCAAGAGGCAAATTCCGTGAAGTGCATCCGTTCGTGTACATGTTTGCCGTTTTATTCCTTTACCAACTGATTTTCCTGGCTTGATCATCTTAAGAGGAATCCTTGGGGTTCCTCTTTTTTTAGCCCCTGCAAAGAAAAAGGAGGATATCCAACTTGTCGTCAGATATCCTCCTTATATTCACTGGTTCATTTGATCAAGAAAATCACCCAGGAGATCGTCAAGACTTTCCTCTTCAGGTTCTGTTTCTTCCTCTTGTTGTGAGGGTTCATTCAAATTCCAATCAAAGTCATCCAAATCTTTCTTAGGCAGGTCCTCCTGGACCTCCACGGGCTCCTTTTCCTCGGGCTCGGCCTGCACAAACAATTCCTCACTCAATACATTATTATTCAAAGAGGCAAGCAAGGCCGTAGCGCGTAAAGGATCGGATAAAAGGTGGTACATAATCGTTCCAAGCATAGCTTCTGAGTGGGAATGCTTGAGCCAATCACGCTGAGATTTGCTTAACTTGTTCGGCATCGGCAGGGCAATCATTTCCCGATCCTGATGGGTGGATTGCCCGACTCCATCGAGAACATACTCAGCAATTTTACTGGAAAAATTCCTTCTTTCCGTTTCCTTCAATTTCTGCAGCTGTCTTAACGTATAGTCTGAGACATCCGAAGGGATACGAAAAGTGATGGCTTGTCCTCTTTTAATTTCAGAAGAAGCTGTTTTTTTCATTCTCTCACCTATTTAATGGAACCCGTTCTTTGTTCTTTCTTCTTTTGCTGGGACTGATTCTGTTCCTTTGCATTCCGGCGGCGATTAAAATCCGAAATCAATTTATAATAGGCGTTTGCCATCATCCAAACGCTTTCCCGCTCATCTTCGAAAAAGTCTATATTGTAGCCATCGAAATTTTGATTCAAGGTTTTCAAGTAATCTTTCAAGACAATCGATCCCCCGCCTACAAAATAGCAGATTTCCGTTTGTGAGTTTTTTTGCCATACGTTGCGCAGGTGGCGATATTGCTTTTTGGCCAGTTCTCCCAAAATACGGTCAACGATATCATGAACGCTTGTCCGGCTTCCGCGAACCATAATATGATTGCGATCATTTTTCTTCGTGATGATTTCAACGACGTCGCGCCTGCTATCCAACTCGACACCATGTTTCTTCCTGATTTCTTCGCGAATCGATTCAAGGGCTTCAGCTACTCCCAAATTGAATCCTTGCGCTTTGTCATCGTCAACTTTACGATTTTTAATGACAGCGATATCCGTCGATAATCCACCGATATCCTGAATCAGTATTCTTCTATCTATTAATTCACGATTAATGATATTCAAATCTTTATCCATAACCAAATTTATGTATGCTGCAAAACCCTCTGGATAGACTTTCACTTCATCAAATTTGATATTAACCTTCATGCCTTGGTATTTAGGAGTAATTAAAAATTCCACCTGGTGGACTGAACCAAGTAATTTCGAGCGGTATCCGACGTCTTTCCCTTCTTTAACCTCCCGAAGTGGCAACCCTGTTCCAAGAGTATAGTTGGCTTCCACAACGTTATTCACTTTTTTGAATGTATCGTTGTCCCCCAACTTGGCAGCGTCTAATGCAAGAGCCGCAAAAAGCATGACTAATGTTTGATCTTCTTCCGATTTACTGCTTCCTAAATCCAATTCGGTAGGATTATCACTTTTTGTCGCCAAGTTCCCAACGCGATAAATCGCATTATTGTCTTGCAGAGCCGGTGAATGGACCCTGATATGAATCCCTTCCAATGGGTTTTTTTCATCAAGTTCCTCAATCCCAATGACCGGACGGTCCTCTATGTCTTTTGCAATGACATTCGGTATATATAGTTCAGACTCTAGCTTTCCAAAAATAGCCTTGATAGCATCATTTCCTACGTCTACTGCTGCGATTCTAGAACTCATCTAAAAACATCCCCTTTTTCATGGAAAAAATTTAAGTGAAGCATTCCCTTTAAGAATAGGAAAAGTTTTAACGTTAGTCAATCCTTCATTAGTTGTAGCTATATTTGTCGAATTGTTTTCAAATTGTTTACAATAGGAACAAATATGTATACACCTTATAAATAGCTATGTGTACTTGATTGTAAACATGTATACATTTTCGTTTGCAATGTATCTATTTCTGTTTACATGTATTCTCATTTGTAAACAAACCAAATAATGTATTTTTTTAAATATTTCTTCTTACAAAAATCAGCAGATAAATAGTAGATTTTAGATAGGATAATAATTGGACGATTCACTAATGAACTGTATAGAGGTATTCAAATGGCTGAAAAATACAGAAACTTCCCAAGTTCGGGAACACGATTGTTGCAGTGCGTTAAATTCCCCTTCATTTTCTAAACCAGATACAGATATAACCACTGACGTCTTCGAGCGGGCATGGCGTTCCGTAATTTGCTTTTAAAGAAGTGCATCCTAACCTCCCGGGAATAGGTCAATCTACCGAAGCTTATTCTCCACGGTAGATTGACCTATTCCCAGTCTTTGTGCCAGAGCTTCTTGCGTTAAACTATGCAACTCCAATAGTTTTCCATAAGCAAAGCTTCTTCAATCGGTGTCAGTCCTTCGGCGGAATTACAGGGAACAAGGTATTAAAGTTACACTGATAGATGCTGGTGAAATCCTTAACGGAACAACGGGACACACCACAGCATGACTGGTTTACGACTTTTTTGTTCACTAAAACATGATGAAGAGAAAGCCAAACTATATTATGTAGCAATGCAGAAAGAATGGGCTTATGTAGAAAAACATTGCATTGAATGTAATTTGACTGCAATGGATACCTATATTCACGCAAATACTGATAGATATAAATGTAAAATCCCAAAAGAACCAAAAGCCTATCGAAACTAGCCATTCGCGGGGATTATGCAGAAAAAATCCCTTTCTCCTTCCTTGTAATTCTTCCATAATCAAGCACAGTTTCACCCACTTTAAAGTATTTAACGGCCCTCCTCTCAACGATTCTGGAAGCTGAAAAAGTTTCCACTATAGTCTATCCTTCATAAGTTGTAGCTATATTTGTCGAATCGTTTTCAAATTGTTTACAATAGGAACAAATATGTATACACCTTATATATAGCTATGTGTACGCATTTGTAAACATGTATACATATTTGTGTACAAAGCATCTATTTTTGTTTACATGTATACATAATTGTAAACGAACCAAATAATGTATTTTTTTAGTCTTTCTTCTTACAAAAATAAGCGTATAAATAGCGAATTTGGGTATGGTAATAAATGGACGATTCACTAATGAACTGTATGGAGGTATTCAAATGACTGAAAAAAATACAGACCTTCCCCGATTTCCGGAACCTTATTGGCGCAGTGCGTTAACATTCCCTTCTTTTTCTAAACTAGATACAGATCTAACCACTGACGTCTTAATAGTAGGCGGCGGAATTACCGGAATCACATCTGCTTACCTACTTGCTAAACAAGGTGTAAAAGTCACACTGATTGAAGCAGGCCAAATCCTTACCGGAACGACAGGACACACTACAGCAAAAATCACGGCCCAGCATGGCCTGATTTACGACCAGTTGATCACTGACCATGGCGAGGAGAATGCCAAGCTTTATTATGAAGCCAATACAGATGGAATGAAGCTGATTAAAGACTTGGTAGAAGAACATTCCATTGAATGTAATTTGACTGCACAGGATGCCTATGTGTACGCAAATACGGACGAATATATAAGCAAAATCCAAAAAGAACTGAGAGCTTATCAAAAACTTGGCATTCGGGGGGATTATGCGGAGAATATCCCTTTCTCCATTCCATGTAAAGCTGCTGTGATAATGAAAGATCAAGCACAGTTTCACCCATTAAAATATTTAACGGCCCTCATTTCGACAATTCTCGATGCAGGAGGCACCATTTATGAACGGACAACGGCAATGAAAATTGAAGATGGCGATCCACCAACCGTTCTGACTGATACGGGACATTCCATCAAAAGCAATCAGGTTATCGTGGCCTCCCACTTCCCTTTCAATGATGAAAAGGGCTTATACTTTGCCCGTGTTCATGTAAGTAGGTCCTATGTGCTTGGCATCAGGACTGAACAGGAGTATCCAGGCGGGATGTATTACAGTGCAGACAGCCCTAGCCGCTCCCTTCGCTATACGGAATTGGACAATGGGGAAAAACTTATACTTGTTGGCGGAGATGGCCATAAAACAGGCCAGGGAATCTCGACGATCGAGCATTATGAAGCACTGAAGGACTTCAGTGCCCAGTATTTCGATGTGAAAGACATTCCCTACCGCTGGTCGGCACAGGATATCGTGACACCGGATAATATCCCCTTCGTCGGTCCAGTGACAGCCAACCAACAAAACGTTCTGATAGCTACCGGCTATGCGAAATGGGGAATGACGAATGGATCGATTGCCGCCAGGATCTTAACTGACCGGATTTTGCAAAAAGAAAATCGGTATGCGGAATTGTATGATCCTGCCCGTTTAAAAGGCGTGAAGAATATTCTTCAAGATAATGCTGATGTGGCGAAGCATCTGATCAAAGGCAAATTGGCTGTCAATCATAAAACGCCGGAAGACATAGGAATTGATGAAGGAGCAATCGTGAAGGTGGATGGAGACAAAGCTGGGTGTTACCGTGACCATGATGGCCAGCTTCATATTGTTGATTCCACATGTACACACATGGGGTGTGAAGTTGCCTGGAATAGCGGCGACCGTACTTGGGATTGCCCATGCCATGGCTCCCGCTACTCCATCGCTGGTGAAGTGTTAAATGGCCCTGCTGTCGAACCATTGAAGAAAATTCGCTGATTGCCAATTTGTGATTTTATCTAATAGTCGACTGGGCCCGCCGTTTTCCTTATACTGAAGTTACTGCATGGTTGAATGGCTGCAAATAACTCTGAAAAGGAATGAATCGAACATGAACGGTAAAAACCGGAAAGATATTACCCCAGGTGCCTCTGTGGATATTGTACTTAAAGCAGATCAACGCACCGGAAAGCTGACAAGCGGCACTGTAAAGGATATTTTAACCAACTCCAGCACCCACCCTCATGGAATTAAAGTAAGATTGACTGATGGCCAGGTAGGCAGGGTTCAAGTCATTCATAAGTAATGTGCACTCGGTCCAGGCCGAGTGTTTTTTTGTGTGATTGTTCGATGGATTAATGACAAAGGGGGATATTTCAATCATGTTTCCCATTCATAATTCGTACAATAGGGGTGAGATTATCTCTATAAAAAGGCTGGTGTCAAAATGAATCAAGAATACAATGCCCCCTTCAGGAATCATTACCGCACCGATGAACATATATTGAAAGTTTCCGGCTCAGAGACGCTATCTGCTGCTCCGGATCAAGCCACGATCACCCTTGGAGTCATAACGGAGGATGAGGACCCGCAAAAGGCCCAGCAAGCCAATTCCCAAGCAATCGCAAATGTCATCGCATCACTTAAATCCGCAGGCATTCCCGAAGAGCAATTGAAAACGAGTGATTACAGAATCGATCCACAATATGATTATATTGACGGAAAGGAATTGTTCAAGAACTACAAAGTACAGCACATCATACAAGCCCAAACGACCGACATCGAGAAAATAGGCAGCATAATCGACACGGCCGTCAGAAGCGGCGCCAATTCAATCACCAGCATCCGCTTCTCTTTATCCAATCCAGATGCATACTATAACCAGGCACTTTCTCTCGCTTTAAAAAATGCATACGAAAAAGCTCTTTCCATGGCTCGAACGCTAGGAATCTCATTGAACCCAGTCCCTAATAGGGTTGAAGAACTATCTGAAACGGCAACTCCAATGCTTTTTCAAACAAGTACTCTCTCAAAAATGGCGACTACCCCGATTCAGCCTGGTGAATTGAACATAACTGCATCAGTAAGGGTGGAATACTCGTACTAGCACTCACTTAATTCCATCCTAAAAAACCCCCCTTAACCTAAAGGGGGATTCAGACTGCAGACAAATTAGAGAAGAACTAATTTACTTTCAATTCGGTTAAAAAGGTTCAAGGTGATTTCAGAAATCCGCTCCCTTTCCGCCGACTGTCTGCCAAGCCTCCTCGCCGGCAAGCGTTCCCGGGGTCTCAGCTAGCCAGTTATTCGGCAGGAATGTCGCAAATTTCTTCAATCCAGTAAGGGTTTCATTCCTATAATCAAGTAAAAACATACAGGATAATTCAGTATTCCACTAAAATCATGGTTCTAGGATGAACGCAAACGGAACCCCCCTTGGCAACCCAAAGGGGGGTTTTTCATTTTAAAAGACTACCGTTTTATTTTCATGAACAATGACGCGGTCCTCCAAATGCCATTTAACGGCACGTGCCAGCACCCGGCGTTCAGCAGAACGACCGATTTTCTTCATATCCCCGGCAGAATCACGATGGTCCACACGTTCGATATCCTGCTCGATGATTGGACCTTCATCCAAATCATTCGTCACATAATGGGAAGTCGCCCCAATCAGCTTAACACCTCTGTCATAAGCTCGTTCATAAGGCCGTGCTCCAATGAAGGCAGGTAAAAATGAATGATGGATATTGATGATCCTGTTCGGATGGGCCGCTACGAAGTCCGGCGTCAATATCTGCATATACCTGGCCAATACAATAAGGTCCACTTTGAATTCTTCCAAAAGTCCAAGCTGTTTAGTCTCCACTTCCTTACGTATATCCTTATTTGCAGGAATATAATAAAACGGGATGCCCATCGATTCGACAATTTCCCTCGTATCTTCATGATTGCTGATGACCAGTGCAATGTCAGCCAATAAATCCCCGCTTTGCCACTCCCATAGCAATTCCAGAAGGCAATGGGGTTCCTTCGAAACGAATATTGCCGTCCTCTTCAGATCACTCACATGATTAAATGTCCATTGCATCGAGAATGCTGTCGAAACTTCCTGGAATGCCAGTTGCATATCCGCTGCCTTGTCATTCAATCCTGGACAGTCAAACTCGATCCTGGTGAAAAAGGTACCGCCCTCAGGATTCATCGAATACTGACTCAATTCAACAATATTTGCATCATATTCTTTAAGAAAAGCCGTAACTGTCGAAACAATTCCCGGCTGGTCCGGACATTTTATAATTAAACGGCCTCTATCTTGATTTCTTTCGCGATATTCCTGTAACTGCTCTTGCACAAAGTTGCTAACCATTTTCCCAACTGCCCTTCTTCTATTTTGCTATATTATACTTCAATTCATGTCTGAAATTAAAGTCAGTCAATCAAATCGGGACTTTGTTGGTAGACAAAATCAACATTGCCTAAAATACTCCACAGTTTTATCCCATCCCATCCCATTCATTAGATACGGTTATCATCAGTTTTTCGCTTTCGATAGATACATCATCAGCCTGAATTGTTTCAAAATTTCTTCTCCTATTAAGTAATTTTTGTCATTTTTTCAGGAAATTACATGTAATTTGGAAGGAAATGAAGGCAAAGGCCGAGAACCTTTATGAAATGCATAGTGAAGGGGGATTCTTGGATGAAATGTCGGTATGTGCTGGACAGCCTTTTTGGTTTCAGTTTTATTTTCCATAGTTAATAAGGTTATTCATTGCCTCATAAGGGTATAGACCATTCTATTAGTTTTTTTCAAAGGGGGAAATGAAATTATCATGAAATCATCCGTTACATTCATTGTATCCATTCTGGCTGTCCTTGGTCTTCTTTCCGGCTGTGCCGAAAAGGACCAGCTGGAGGACGGGAGTAAGCTGATCAATGAGGACCAGTTTGTTTTTGCTGCCTCAGGTGAATTCAAGCCATTCAGTTATGTCAATGATGACATGACCGTAACCGGATTCGATATTGAAGTTGGCGATGCAATTGCAAAGGAACTCGACCTAGAACCTGTGCCTAAACGGATAAAGTTCAAAGGTATTGTGGAAGGTGTTAAAACCGGTCGGGCAGATGCCGCGGTTGCCAGCCATACAATCAATGAAGAACGAAGTAAACATGTTGCCTTCTCGACCCCTTATTACTACTCAGGTCCTCAAATTTTCGTTCGCCCGGATAGTGATATTAAAACGGTTGAAGATTTAAAGGGTAAGGAAGTTGCGGCTTCTAAAGGCTCCACGTACGCAACGACAGCAGAAAAATATACAAACAATGTAAAAACCTATGACAGTGATATCACCGCCCTGAAGGCATTGAGCGGAGGACGTCATGATGCCGTCATCACCGACTTCGTAACCGGCAAGGAAGCGACCAAGGAAGGTTTCGACATCGAAGGAAGGCAATTGATCGAACGAAGCGAACAGGCCATCGTACTGCCTGACGACAACCCTCAGCTGCTTGCACGCATCAATGAAGCTCTTGAAAACCTCCGTGAAGATGGAACGCTTGCTGAAATCAGCAAAAAGTATTTTGGTGAAGACATCACAACTAAGCCTGAATAAAGATTGATAGAAAGGGAGTCATTACATTGCCAAGTTTTTCACATTTTTTTGATACATTATTTAGCTCCTCGGACGTATTCATCCGGGCCATGCTCCTCACATTGGAACTGACGGTAGTCTCCATATTGGTGGGTATCTTCATCGGTTTGCTATTTGCCCTATTAAAAATATCAAATATAAAAATTCTTGCATGGATTTCAGATACATATGTATTCCTGGTACGGGGAACGCCTTTAATCGTACAGATATTCATACTCTATTTCGGTATCAGCAATCTCTTCTTACTGCCGGACTTCTGGGCGGCGTCACTTGCCCTGGCTTTCCATAATGGAGCTTATATCTCAGAGATTTTACGTGGTACGATTCAATCCATCGACAAAGGCCAAATGGAGGCCGGACGCTCCCTTGGCATGAGCAATTCGCTCACCTTAAGGAGAATCATCTTGCCTCAAGCCTTCCGCCGCGCATTGCCGCCGCTTGGCAACCAATTCATCATCGGACTGAAGGATTCATCACTGGCAGCTTTCATATCCATGAATGAGCTGTTTAATGTAGCCACTACGTTGGGCTCGAATAATTTCGATGAAATGACTTATTTATTGATTGTAGCGGTCTACTACTTGATTCTAGTGGCTTTCCTGACCATTATCGTCAATTTATTCGAAAAGAAACTGTCCATCAGTGATCGATAGGGGGAATTGAAATGGAACAAAAAGAAATGATTCGCATTAGGAATTTAAATAAATCGTATGGAAACCTGCATGTACTTAAAGATATCGATATGAAGGTACTCGACAGCGATGTTGTCTGTCTGATCGGACCAAGCGGTTCCGGAAAAAGCACCCTGCTCCGATGTTTGAACTATTTAGAGAAGAAAGACAGCGGCCAAATCCTCATTGAAGGAACGGAAATCAATCCTGGTACCCATGATATTAATAAAATCCGCGAGAAAGTCGGAATGGTATTTCAGCATTTCTACCTCTTCCCGCATATGACCGTACTGGAAAATGTCATCGAAGCACCGACACACGTCAAAAAAGTCCCTAAGGCCCAAGCGATTGAAGAAGCAAAGACATTGCTTGCCAAAGTCGGTTTATCAGATAAAGCGGATGTCTATCCAAGCAAGCTCTCAGGCGGGCAGAAACAGCGTGTTGCCATCGCCCGCGCCCTTGCCATGAAACCTGATATCCTGCTCTTTGATGAGCCTACCTCGGCTCTGGATCCCGAACTTGTGGGTGAAGTTCTTGCCACGATGAAGGAACTTGCCTTGGAAGGGATGACAATGGTAGTCGTTACACATGAAATGAGCTTTGCACGTGAGGTCGGGGATTGGATTGTCTTCATGCATAATGGGAGGGTTGTCGAAAGCGGACCGCCAAAAGAATTCTTCACCAATCCAAAAGAAGAACGTACAAAAGAATTTTTACAAACGACAGTCTTTTGATTTTAATTCTAAAATCTGACTGCTAGCGAGTTTATAAGCAATACAGGCATGAATTCCTGTATTGCTTTTTTAGATGAAAAGGGTCTAATTTGTTTCTTTAATGTCCGGTTAGGTCGTTCCCTAAATTACATGATCAAAGTTTCAGGGATATTTCCGCTCGGATTGTACAAACTAAATACTTGATGAATTGTTTCAGATAAACCGTGATTCCGGCTCGAACATGGAAAAATATCTGTATTTATGGTATATATACAGGTAAAATTAAAAGAAGTATATAAATGAAAGAGGTCGAATTCAGTTGGAAAATAACTCTTCGAATTTTATTAAAAATATTATAAAAGATGACCTAGAGTCCGGAAAACATGATCATGTCATCACCCGCTTCCCTCCTGAGCCGAACGGATATTTACATATCGGGCATGCCAAATCAATCATTTTGAATTTTGGGGTGGCTGATGATTTCAATGGGAAAACCAACCTTCGTTTCGATGATACGAATCCATTGAAAGAGGATATTGAGTTTGTAAACTCCATTAAGGAAGATGTAAAATGGCTCGGTTACGACTGGGATAACCTTTTCTTCGCTTCCGACTATTTTGATGAAATGTATAAAAGAGCTGTGCTGCTCATCAATAAAGGACTGGCATATGTGGACGACCTTAATGCCGACCAAATCCGTGAATATCGCGGAACGCTGACAGAGCCGGGAAAAGACAGCCCCTACCGCAATAGAACCGTCGAGGAAAACCTTGAACTATTTGAAAAGATGCGCAGCGGCGAATTCGAAAACGGCGCAAAAGTATTGCGTGCAAAAATCGATATGAGCTCACCTAACATTAATTTGCGTGATCCCGTCATATACCGTATCTCCCATACTGAACACCATAATACCGGCAACAAATGGTGCATCTACCCGATGTATGCCTTTGCCCACCCGATTGAAGATGCCATCGAGGGAGTCACACACTCCATTTGTACGCTTGAGTTCGAAGATCAACGCCCTCTTTATGACTGGATCGTTGAGAATTGTGAAATGGAAAGCAAACCAAAGCAATATGAATTTGGCCGTCTTAACCTGACCAACACAGTAATGAGCAAGCGAAAACTGAAGCAGCTTGTCGATGAGGGCTTCGTGGACGGTTGGGACGATCCGCGGATGCCTACTGTTTCAGGCTTGCGGAGACGCGGGTATACACCCGAAGCGATTCGTGCATTCTGCCAAGAGATAGGTGTCGCCAAAACAAGCGGTATCGTAGATTCTCAAATGCTTGATCATTTCGTGCGGGAAGACTTAAAGCTGAAGGCTCCACGGACTATGGCCATCCTGAACCCGCTTAAAGTGGTCATCACCAACTATCCGGAAGGCGAGATAGAGTGGCTGGATGCTGAGATCAATCCGGAAGTACCGGAAATGGGTACACGCCAAATCCCGTTTTCACGTGAAATATATATCGAACAGGACGATTTCATGGAAAACCCGCCGAAAAAGTATTTCCGACTTTTCCCGGGCAATGAAGTCCGTTTGAAGCATGCTTATTTCATTAAATGTGAAGAAGTGATTAAGGACGAAGCCGGTAACGTCATTGAACTTCGCTGCACATACGATATTGAAACGAAAAGCGGATCGGGCTTCACTGGCCGTAAAGTGAAAGGTACATTGCACTGGGTCGAAGCTTCACAAGCGGTTTCAGCAGAATTCCGCAACTTTCAGCCTTTAATCTTGGATAAGGAAAATGATGAAGAGGAAGAAAAATCATTCCTGGACCGGGTAAACCCTGATTCTATCGAAATTTTACAAGGATTTGTCGAGCCTAACATGAAAGATGCTAAGCCTCAGGATAAATTCCAATTCTTCAGGCATGGCTATTATAATGTTGATTCAAAACTCACTGCGGCCGATCACTTGGTCTTCAACCAAATCGTCGGATTGAAAAGTTCATTCAAGTTATAGAATCACGAAAAAGAACCAGATTCCTAGCGGATCTGGTTCTTTTCATTTATCATTTTTTCTCGTATAGCTTGATCCCTTGCTTGGAAAGGGCTTGTTTAAGAGTACTATGTGTCGAAACCTGACTAAAATCAAGGCCTAATTGAATCGATGTCTGGGCCACTTCAGGTCGAATACCGGAAATGGTCGATTGAATGCCTAACAGGTTCAGGGTACTTATCAATTGATAGATTTGTTGGGCAACCATCGTATCCAAAAGGGAGACTCCCGATAAATCGATGAATAAGTGGGTGATATTTTTGCTAATGCATTTGCTTGGAGTCCCATTCAAAATTTCCTTTGCCCGATAAGTATCGATTTCACCGATTAACGGCAATACCGCAATGGCATCAACAATGGGAATGACAGGTGCGCCCAGTTCATTAATCAGCTCCTGTTGGGCTGACAAACGTACTTTTGTCAAAAGGTAATACTGCTCGGTGAACTCACGGTTCAATTGATCGAAGGCACGATTAATAAGCCGGCTCCACCGGATGATTTTTTCTTTCGTTATCTTCGTATCCATGAGCATATAATCAGTGATGAATGCCCAATATATTTCACGTACCTTATTAAGCGCTTCCAACACTTCGTGAATGGGGGTAACCGATTCAACCCTACTCTTCGCGACAAGTGTGGCCCACTGCTCCATCGTTTCAATAAAAGCAGTTTCATCTTCAAGTAAAGCACTCGTCACTGTCTTGATGGTCCATGTATTCTGTTCCCTAAGCAGCTTTTCGATTTCCTCATTAGAATCTATTGAATAGATCGACCCAGACTGCTTTTCCCTTAAAGCCAGCCAGTTTTCCGTAATCTTAGACGAGTTATCAAGGATATATCGATATAAATTTTCATCTATTTTATCCATTTGTGTTCCCCTGTCTCCCTAGTTATTTCATTTTGAATAGTATTATTAAATCTCCATATCCCGCTTTCTCCATTTCATTTCTGGGGATGAATCGAAGTGCCGCAGAGTTTATGCAATATCTCGTGCCTTTAGGACTTGGACCATCGGGAAAAACATGTCCAAGGTGTGAATCGGCATCCCGGCTGCGCACCTCGGTCCGGGTCATTCGGTGGCTGAGATCCATTTTTTCATTAACACTTGCCGACATGATGGGCTTCGTGAAGCTTGGCCACCCACAACCGCTATCATATTTATCCCGCGAACTGAATAGGGGCTCCCCAGAAACGACATCCACATAAATGCCTTCTTCAAAGTGATCCCAATAAGCATTATCGAAAGGCGGCTCTGTGCCATTTTCCTGGGTGACATGAAACTGACTCTCCGTTAAGGTCTTTCTAAGGTGTGCATTATCCTTTGGCCAATTTTCTTTAATGAAAGCATCCCGTCCTGAGCCTTTACGGTACAATGCATAGCGAAATTGGTTTTTCCGATAGAATTCTTGATGATATTCCTCAGCGGCGTAAAATTCCCCCGAGGGTAGAATACCCGTAACAATAGGTTTCTTAAACCGCCCGCTCATCATTAAATCTTCCCTCGATTGTTCTGCCTCCCGTTTCTGACGTTCATTAAGATAGAAAATGGCTGCCTTGTATTGCTTTCCCCTATCCGAGAACTGTCCATTATCATCTGTTGGATCGATTTGCTGCCAGAATATCTCTAATAACGTTTTATAGGAAATGATTGATGGATCGAATACCACTTGAACCGCTTCAACATGATCAGTCGCACCGGTAATCACTTGTTTATAACTTGGAGCGGCAAAATCACCGCCTGTATAACCTGATGTCACTGAAATGATACCGTCCATTTCATCAAAGGGAGCAACCATGCACCAAAAGCAGCCTCCTGCAAAGATAGCTGTTTCTTTTCCATCCATCGTCATCCTAAAACTCCCCTTTCACTCCTGTCATTTTATGTATTATATATCAGCAAGCCAAGCACCTTCAAATTCAAAAACTCTACCTTGCGTAACAAATATAAAAGAGGCACTTAGGAGTAAACCCAAGTGCCCTTTTGTGTTAAATCCGTTATTTAAAGTATTACACTTACAATGATCGCTGATAGGATGCTGACAAGAGTCGCGCCATATAACAGCTTCAAGCCGAAACGGGCTACAACATTTCCCTGTTTTTCATGAAGTCCTTTGACTGCACCGGCAATGATACCAATTGATGAGAAATTGGCGAATGAAACCAAGAAAACCGAAACGATCCCTATCGTCCTTTCGCTCAAGGCAGCTGATGCTTCCCCTAAGCTCAGCATGGCAACAAATTCATTGGTTACCAGTTTCGTCGCCATGATTCCGCCAGCAGTCACGGTTTCTGAAATCGGTATACCCATGATAAAGGCAAACGGTGCAAAGATATACCCCATGATGTCTTGGAAGCTGATGCCAAAAATCATGTCGAATATGCTGTTGATCCCGGCGATTAAAGCAACGAAACCAATTAACATCGCCGCTACAGTGATGGCAACCTTGAACCCATCCATGATATATTCCCCAAGCATTTCGAAGAAAGACTGCTTCTCTGCCCCTTCTTCAACAGGGAGAATATCCTCTTCATCCGTTACGGTATAAGGATTGATAATGGATGCGATGATAAATCCACCAAACATGTTAATAACAATGGCCGTCACAACGTACTTTGGTTCAATCATCGTCATATAAGCACCGACAATTGACATCGATACAGTTGACATGGCTGATGCACAAAGCGTATACATGCGAGATGGCGGAATGGCACCGAGTTGTTTTTTCAAGGTTATGAAAACCTCGGATTGGCCTACTATTGCTGATGCAACCGCATTGTAAGATTCCAATTTACCCATTCCATTCACCTTACTTAGAACGAATCCAATCCACTTCATGATGAACGGAAGGATCTTGAAGTGCTGTAAAATCCCGATTAATGCGGAGATGAATACGATAGGAAGAAGGACATTTAAAAAGAAGGGCGATGCTCCTTCATTTACGATCCCGCCAAATACAAAGGTGATCCCTTCATTTGCCCATTCCAAAAGTTTTCCGAAGCCATCGGCAATTGAATTGATGATCACTAAGCCAAACTTCGTGTTTAATAATAAATAAGTTAAAACAAGCTGAATGACCAACATGAGGATGATCGGTTTTATTTTAACTTTCTTCCGGTCACTGCTGACTAAGATAGCTAGTCCAAAAACAATAAGCAGTCCTAAAATTGCAATCAGAAATTTCATATATTCTGCCTCCACTAAGGGTGAATTTAATGTTCGTGCATTAATAGTAGGATACCCTCAAATAATTTATGCAAACGTTTTCTCTTTCATCCAAAATACATGTACGTACCTCTCCAGAAGTCTATATTAAACTAATATTTTTTTTAGTGCAATTATTATTTCCCTTTTTAAAATAACAATTAGTGACAATAATGGGTTTCGTGAATTAAAAAAGAAGGCTCCACTTCGAAAGGAACCTTCTCTTGCATAAATAATATCGACTATTCAGGCAGCTGTTTTTCTTGTAATCACCGTTGTCGCTAATCCAGTGACTCCAATTACAAAGATGATGATGGAAGCGGCCAAGCCACATGCCCCTTGATAAAAGTCGATGAATTTCCCAGCAAAAGAGTCTCTGCCTTGGAAACCGCCGCCGCTTGGCATTTCTCCTGGAGTCCCGGAACCATTAGGCCCCCCTTGTGGAGTGCCCTGCGTATCATTGGTTGCCGTTTCCGTCGATGAATCATCTGTCTCCGTACTGCTACTAGCCGATTCCTCCGTATCCGATTCGGTTGTGTTGCGGTCGGCAGGCTGCCCCATCACCGCCTGTCGATTCATGGGCTCATTGCCGCTGCCATCCACATACATCATGATCCCGATGACTGCTTGGGCCATTAAGAGGGCTGAAACCAATATTCCAACCAAAAAGTGTAACCTGCCAAGTCTTTTCATCAATGATTCTCCTCCGAAAATAAATGTATTTATAAGATGATTATCTAAAAAAACCCTTAATTTTTCCTTAAGCAGCAAGGAAGAAAGTAAGGGTCTTTTTCGTATTGGATGGCAGCTAATTTTTCCTTTGATTTCTCGGAAAAGTGATTTCAAAACGGGTCCGTTCATTCTGCTCACTTGTAACCTTGATGTTCCCTTGATGTGTGTTTACAATCCATTTGGCTATGGATAGACCTAAGCCAGAGCCTTCGTTTTCCGAACGGGATTGCTCCACTTGGTAAAAACGGTTAAAAATCAAGGGGAGTTCTTCCTGTGGAATGCCTATTCCATTATCTTCTACAGTAAGAATGATGGATGAAGCATTCTTGATGCAGGATAGGGAAATTTCCCCGCCTTCCTCGGTGAATTTCATGGCATTATCCACCAAGATCACCAATAGCTGATGAATTCTCTCTTTATCCCCATGAAACACTACCTGTTCGGGAGCATGGCTAATGATTGATTTCTCTTGAAAAGAAGCTATATCCGTATACTGTTCCACGATATCCATAAGTAGATCATCAAGGAAAAAGTTCGATTTCTTAACCTCCATTTGATTCGAATCCGTTCTGGTCAAGGTCAAAAGTCCGTTAACAAGCTTATTCAATCGGCGGACTTCTTTCGAAATGATGGATATATCAACGGCTTTTTCCTCGATTGTCGCGTTAGGTGATTGAAATAGCAAATCAGCCCGCGATTGAATGACAGCAAGCGGCGTTCGAATTTCATGCGAAGCATCCGAGACAAACTGCTGCTGCTGATCCCAGGATTTCTTGACCGGGATCAAGGCCCGTCCTGCCAGAAGATAACCAGCGCCCACCGCCACTAGACTTCCAATTCCTCCACCAACGAACAATATGAGCAGCAAGCGATCGAGCATTTCCTTTTCTGTATCCACATTCCTGATGAATTGTACGGCCATCTGTCCATACCCCGTATCGACCTGGGTGGAAAGGGCCCGATACGTGTATCCATTCACTGAAATTTCTTCAATGTCATCAAAAGTTTTAGGGAAAAATTTTTGTTCATTGACCTTAAAAAAATTATCTACACTCAGTCTTGGCTCAATGATCGTATCATCCGGCCCCCAAACGATGACGCTTGGCCCCGGTCCTAATAGAAACTCACCTTGCGGACGTCCGCTTGGCATACCGCCATTATTGAAATCCCGGTAATCCTTTATAAGTGAATCATTGACATCCTTATAGATCTGGTCTTCTGTATAGAAATAAATCGTTCTGCTTAATATGGCTATTAAGACAATAAAGACAATAGAATTCAATATTGTTAGTTGAAGCCTTGTTTTTTGGAACATAATGATCCCCTTATGGTTGTTTTAGCATATAACCAATACCCCGAACGGTTTGAATATCTTTATGATAATTGAAAGGTTCCAATTTTTTTCTAAGGTGATGGATGAACACTTCCACAATGGCAATCGTCGTATCTGAATCAAACCCCCAAATGCGGTCGAAAATCTGCTCACGGGTCAATATTTTCCCATTATTTTGAATCAGGTATTCCAGTAATTCAAACTGTTTCAAGGTCATTTTAATGACCTTTCCATCAACCAAAATATCCTTTTCTTTTTCCAACAGTTCAATATTACGGTATTTCACATGCTGTTCTAGCGAAATAATGCCACTCCTTCGAAGCAGGGCACGAATCCTGGCCTTAAGTTCAGGTGCCTGAAACGGCTTGACTAAATAATCATCGCCACCCATTTCCAATCCCCTGACACGATCCTCAAGTGCATCTTTTGCCGTCAAAAACAAGACACTTGTATCTATTTTTGCTTCCCTGATTTTTCGTACGATTTCAAATCCATCGATTCCCGGAAGCATTACATCCAAAATGATGATATCGTAAATACTTTGTTGGGCCATGAATAGCCCATCTTCCCCATTATCCGCTGTATCGACTTCATATTCATCCGTCAAAATCTGTCGGATCGACTCTAATAATGAAACATTATCTTCTACCACCAAAACCTTCATGCAGGGTACCTCCCAACCGCCTCAATTGTGATATATGTTGATTTTATCCTTTTTCATATGCAAAAGAAAGCGGGCTTTTAATGCCTGCTTCCTTTCAAAATGGTATGTTCATTCGTGACGCAGTGCCTGGATTGGATTTAATTTGGATGCCTTATTGGCAGGAAATACACCAAACATTATCCCGATTAAAATGGAGAATAAAAAGGCAAACAATGTCACCGTCCATGAATAACTAATCGTTAAACTTGAAAAAGTTGAAATCAATTTTGCGATTCCCAAGCCAATTCCAACTCCCAACAGTCCCCCGAAGCAGCTCAGGACCATCGCTTCAATTAAGAACTGAAGAAGAATCGACTTCCGATTTGCTCCAATTGCTTTCCTAATCCCGATTTCCTTTGTCCTCTCCGAGACAGAAACCAACATAATATTCATGATCCCGATTCCGCCTACCAGTAACGAAATACTGGCAATGCCGCCAAGCATGAGTGTGAATGTGTCCGATACAGAGCTCATTGTATCCATCAGATCTTCTTGATTGGACACCGAGTAGTTATCACTCTGTTCTGGGAATGATGTAGTCATCGCACCTTGTACCTGGTACATCGCCCTATCCATGATATTCTCGTTCTCCGCTTTTAAATAGACGGTTCCGATTGTCGTGCTGCCTGTAGCCCTTTCGGCAGTGGTGATAGGTGCAATGATGACATCATCCCCGCTCGATCCCATTGAGGTGCCTACCGATTTCAGGACACCGATCACGCGATAGGAAACACCGCCGATAAGCACGTTCTGGTCCACGGCTTTTTGATTTTCAAAAAGCGTGGTGGCTGTATCCGACCCCAGGACAACGACCTTGGAGCGTAATTCCGTTTCCATATCCGTCAAAAACCGGCCTTGACTGAGCTCTAGATCCCTGACTGATAAGTAAGAAGAAGTTGCACCGGTCATTGAAACCTGCGCCGTAGCTTCTCCGTTCTTGGCATAAACGCGTCCAGTGACCACAGGCGCCACTTCCGATATCCCGCTCAGCTCTTTAAACTGTTCAATTGTATCATCGGTCAGCTCCACGGAGTCGGTATCCGTGACACTTACCGTTATCAGGTTCGTTCCCAGACTATTGATTTCATCCTGAACGGACTGTGAAGAACCCTGCCCAATCGAAACCAGAACGATTACGGAGGCAACTCCAATTATGATCCCAAGCATGGTTAAAAATGCTCTGACTTTATTGGTTTTGATACTGCGTATAGCCATCTTCATTGATTCGCTCAGATTCAATCCAATCACCTCCGTTTTCAAATAGCTGACCATCCTGTATCCGGACGACACGAGTCGCTTCTTTAGCCACTTCCAAGTCATGGGTTATAAGAATGATTGTTTGTCCCTTTCCGTTCAATTCTTTCAGCATCTGCAGCACTTCTTTACTCGTTTTACTATCAAGCGCCCCCGTCGGCTCATCCGCCAATAAAACGGGAGGATTACCGGCAAGTGCCCTTGCAATCGCAACTCTTTGCTGCTGTCCGCCCGACAGTTGGGTCGGCTGATGATTCTTCCGGTCACCAAGGCCCACCATATCAAGGCACGCATTGGCCACTTCTCTTCTTTCCTTCACGCTTGCCCCTCTATAAACCAGGGGAAGTTCGACATTCTCCAATGCTGTCAGTTTTGCCAACAGGTTGAAATTTTGAAAGATGAACCCTATTTTAATATTACGAATGGCAGCTAACTCAATATCCTTCATCTTTTCCACTTCTTTACCATCAAGAAGATATTCACCTATGTCAGGCTTATCAAGGCAGCCAATCATATTCATGAAAGTCGATTTCCCTGACCCTGAAGGACCGATGATCGAAATGAAATCGCCTTTATCGATTGTAAGACAGACATCCTGAAGTGCCTTGACCGTTTCACCGCCTAATTCATATGATTTAGACATGTTCTTAATTTTGATGATGGGTTTCGCCATTTTACTGACCTCCCTTTCCACTCGGCATTCCGCCACCGTTTGGCATCCCTCCGCTTGGCATTCCGCTGCCGCTCTGCATTCTTATCTCGCCTCCTTGGCCTCCCCTCATTCCTTCGCCGCCGCTGCCAGTGGAGCTTTCATTGATGGTGATAGGCAAGGAAACAGACTGTCCCTCTTCAAGCCCCGAAGTTATTTCAATATATCTATCGTTGCTGATTCCAGTCTCAACCACTTTCTTTGTACTGGCAGCTCCTTCAGTTGTATCCGATTGTTGTATATTCACATATTTCTCTTCCCCGTCGATTTGGACTGCTTCAATCGGAACATATACAGCATCTTTTACACTATTCGTCAAAATGCTCACCTCAGTCGACATCCCAATTTTTATATCGCCTGGTTTGTCAATTTTGATAGTGACATCGAATGAAGAAACTCCATTCTCATATGTACCTTCCTTTGCTACACTGGTTACTTCACCCGTAAACATTTCATCTTCAAAAGCACTGGCTTTAATTTCAACCGTTTGTCCTTTTTTAACACTTGGAACATCCAACTCATCAACACTGATCGTGGTTTTCAATTTTTTATAATCCGTGACATGTGCCAACACTTCACTGCTTGATACACGATCCCCTTCTTCAACATCCATTGTTGTAACGGTACCATCGAATGGGGCCGTTATCGGGTCACTTCCATCCGTGAAGGTAATAAGTTCATCACCTTTCTCAACCAATTCATTCTTCCCTACCAGGACTTCGTCCACTTCACCCGTTACGGAAGATGTAATGTCCTCACTATTGATTGCGGCGACCGATCCGGAACCGCTTATTTGAACTTCAAGATCTCCCTTTTCAACTGTAGCCGTCACCGATTTCGCAATGACAGGCTCAGCATTGTCCTTCATGAAAAACCAAACGCTTCCCCCAATCGCCAGCACTAAAACCGTACCTATCGTTATCAACTTTTTCATCACTTTTCTCCTTTCAGGTTTCCTTCGTTGAAACCAGTATCGTGAAAGAAGCTTAACTTTTCCTTAATGGTTTTGCTTGTGCGTAAAAAGAAAAAACTATGTCGAACGAAAAAAACTTTAATTCCAGCATTTGATTTTACAATATATTCTGAAAAATATATACTGATACTGTTATCGGAAAATGGTAATGAAAACCAAATCAATAATGATGAAGGGGGAACCAACTTGGCATCAAACGATTCAATCGCTAAGGAAACCGAGGTAAGCGCTTCCACGGACTATACCAAGATCGTCCAATCACAATCTTTTCAAGAACTCTTAAGGAAAAAACGCAACTTCATCGTCCCGCTATCCATCTTTTTCATGGTCTTTTATTTCACCCTACCCATACTAACTTCCTATTCTAAAGTTCTTAACTCAATTGCCTTCGGGGCAATCAGCTGGGCCTGGATTTTTGCCTTCGCCCAATTTATCATGACCTGGACTTTATGCATCCTCTATTCCAGAAAAGCGGCGACATTTGACCAATTAGTAGAAAAAATCGTTAAAGAAGCGAAAGGATAAAAGGTGAATTCACAATGAATATTCTTGCTTTTATATTATTTCTTATCATTGTCGGACTAACATTGGTCATTACCTATTTTGCTTCACGGCGCACCAAAACGACCGCGGACTTTTATACGGCGGACAGCAGCCTCACTGGCTGGCAGAATGGCTGGGCCATTGCGGGAGATTATATGTCCGCCGCCTCATTTTTGGGAATAGCCGGCATGGTCGCACTCTCTGGATTTGATGGTTTTTTCTATAGCATAGGTTTTCTGGTTGCGTACCTGGTCGTTCTTTATATCGTGGCCGAACCGCTTCGTAACCTTGGCAAGTACACATTGGCGGACATGATCGCTGCCCGTTTCAATGAAAAGAAAGTACGCGGGGTTGCTGCCCTTAACACCATTTCGATTTCAACCTTTTATATGATCGCCCAATTAGTCGGTGCAGGTGCCCTTATAAAACTCTTACTTGGAATTGATTATCTTTACTCCGTCATCATTGTAGGTATTTTAATGACCGTATACGTCGTATTCGGCGGTATGACGGCCACCAGTTGGGTCCAAATCGTTAAAGCCGTTTTATTGATGGCAGGTACATTCATCATCTCCATCATCGTGTTGGCGAAATTCGACTTTAGCGTGATCGAGATGTTCAGGCAGATGAAAACAGCCACCCCTTTGGGCGGGGATTTCCTTAACCCCGGTAATAAATTCAAGGATCCTTTGGATACACTATCCCTTAATTTAGCGCTTGTACTCGGTACGGCTGGACTACCTCACATTCTCATCCGTTTCTTTACGGTGAAAGACGCCATCACAGCCCGAAAGTCCGTGGTATATGCCACTTGGATCATTGGCATCTTTTATATAATGACCATTTTCCTCGGCTTTGGAGCGGCAGCCTTTGTTGGTTATGACAAGATAATAGCCGCGAATGCGGCCGGCAATATGGCTGCTCCGCTGCTTGCGGAAGCCATTGGGGGAGACTTCCTGTTTGCCTTTGTCTCTGCAGTTGCTTTCGCTACCATTTTAGCGGTTGTGGCAGGTCTCGTTCTATCGGCAGCATCTGCTTTTGCCCATGACTTCTATGGCCACATCATCCGGAAAGGTCAAGCCACCGACAAAGAACAAGTCGTTGCTGCTCGTTGGGCATCCATCGGAGTATCCATCCTTTCCATCATCCTGGCCTTATTTGCCCAAAACATGAATGTCGCCTTCCTTGTTTCACTCGCCTTTGCCGTCGCTGCCAGTGCCAATCTGCCCATCATTGTCTTCACGGTATTCTGGAAACGTTTTAACACGACTGGGGCTGTAACAGGCATGTTAGTTGGACTGGTCAGTTCTTTATTGCTTGTATTCCTAAGTCCCAATGTCTGGTCTCCGGTGGAGGGAGCGGCAATATTCGTTGGGGAACCATTATTCCCGCTTGCCAACCCGGGCATCATCTCCATCCCGATTGGTTTTATCGCAGCCATCGCCGGAACACTTCTGTCAAGCAAGAAAGCTGATGCCAAAAAATTCGACGAAATTTTGGTTACTGCCAACACTGGGATGAAAGATCCTATATAAACTAGATTCATTTTAAAATATCAAAAAGAGAAAGGAGAGCAGGCTTCGGCCTGCTCTCCTTTCTCTTTATTCAGAACATACTCATCAGGAAGATTCCTGTTAACTTCTCAATCTTACCTTCCTTCTATTGTACTTAGTTACTAACTGGTTCATGACTTCTGCAAAGATCAGTCCCATCGCAATGGCACCAGCCAGCATGAAAACCTTGGCTGCCAGCTGAACGGCGACATAAAAATCATTTCCGACAAAATGCTTCATCGCATCATACGACAAACCTCCAGGGACGAGGGGGATGATTCCCGATACATTGAAAATCGTGATCGGCGTTTTATACCTTTTAGCAAAATACTGGCTGATGACCGCAACGATAAATGCAGACGCTAATGTTGCAATGATGCTGTTTATCTCATTTTCAACCAGAGCATAGTATAAGATCCACCCCAACATCCCTACGAAACCACATTGAAACAATGAATTCTTTGGTACATTGAAGATGACTCCAAAGGCGGCTGAGGCAATGAAACTTGTAATAAGCTGTGCAATCATCATTCTTCCTCCCCTAAAATCATAAGAAAACAAACGCGGCCGATATTCCTGCCCCAATGGCTAAAGCAGTCAAACCAGCATCCGCACCCTTGGATAGACCCGAAACCAAATGCCCTGCAATTAAATCCCTGGCTGCATTCGTTATTAATAGTCCTGGCACAAGCGGCATCACCGCTCCGATGATTATCGTGTCCAAATTACTCCCTACTCCAATCTGGACAAAGAACATAGCTACTAATCCTACGACTAAAGAGGCGATGAATTCAGCAAAAAAACGGACTTCCAGTAACCTGTGCAAATAAAGCAGGCATGAGAATCCCATTCCTCCAGCTATGCAGGACCAGATGAAATCACTCCACTGTCCTTGGAACATGATTAAAAAGCAGCCGCTCGCTATAAATGCAGCAAAGACCTGCACCCACATGGGATACCCCATCCCGGCCTTTTCGATTTGTTTTAACCGTATATATGCTTCCTCCGGTGTCATTTCCTTGCTGGAAATGCTTCGGGATATACTGTTAACCAGCG
The DNA here is from genome assembly GCF_026891895.1 of Peribacillus sp. AS_2. Taxonomy (NCBI): domain Bacteria; kingdom Bacillati; phylum Bacillota; class Bacilli; order Caryophanales; family Bacillaceae; genus Peribacillus; species Peribacillus sp. AS_2. Next base: position 77,500 of record NZ_JAPTGA010000001.1, on the reverse strand, counting down.
TCACCTTATGTAAATCTGTAGATCGTTGGGAAACCCGGATCAATTTTGAAGCTGGGTGCATGCCATCCAGCGAAAAAATAATTCCAGTAGGGGTTGAAAAACTGTGTGATTCACCGCACCCAAATGCTGCAGCGATTCTAACCATCGTATCTTCCACCCTTGATGTTTCCGCTCCGTTCTGAAGCATGATTTTCCCCGCAAGTAAACATACATCTATAATTTCATTGTATGGTAAACGATCATCCATTTTATCCTCTCCATTACTTCCTGCATGAGTTTCGCTCAATAACAGATAAATGATCACACCAATTTAAATCCACCTCATAATAGCCCAATTCCTATGAAAAGGATATATAAATATTACCTATTTAATTTATCAATTCCATTAACCTTCACTACTATCCCCTAATACCAGTATTCCCCTTATTCCATGCCGAAACCATTTAGTTAGAAGAAAATTCAATTATATCCATAATTAAAAGGAGTGCAGACACGGTCACTGCATCCCCCTTTTCCTATCCTGTACGACTATACTCCCTTTTGAATGAAGCAATTCACGGTTTCATTAAACAAATCGCTTTCTTCCATGAACGGACAATGGCAACTATCTTCAAAGATTACTAGTTTGGAATTCGGAATGTTCTTATGCAAATGTTCCCCAGCTGCTACAGGAATGACTTTTTCATGCCTTCCAAAACAGAGAAGTGTAGGTACATTGATTGATGGCAAGAAGTCACGATAGTCCACAATCGATTGGTCAAATAGAATGCTGCCAGCAATGGATTCCGGCATTTTGGTCACTTCCCCAAGCATCCAGCCTGCATCCTCTGCAGATAATTCATTGTTGAACATGGAAGCAAGGAATTTATTCAAAAATGGGGTACGATTCGTTTGAATTTCTGTCATGAAGGCAATCAACGTTTCCATATCAAATGCACCGATATGAAAATCGGGCCACTTAAAATCAGAGGCCAATTCATCCACGATTACAGTTGAATGAACATTTTCCTCACCGAATTGCTTAAGATAATCCCAAACGACAAATGCCCCCATCGACCAGCCTACAAGTATGACATCCTTTAATCCCAGCTCACCTATGAACGCATGAAGATCTTTTGCATAAATGGAGACCGTATTTCCGTAATGTACATGATTTGACTGGCCATGACTTCTTAAATCAAGCAATATCGTTCTATATTTTCCTGAAAAGTACGGCAGCTGCCTTTTAAAGAACTGGCTGCTCATCCACACACCATGGATAAAGATAATCGGTCTCCCCTGGCCCTTTTCTTCATAAAATAACCGAACGCCTTCTTCCACCTCTACAAATGCCATTCTATCCCTCCTTCTCGATATTTTCACCATCCATCCCCCATTATTATTTATTGCCTTTATTCTTTTAACATTCCTTCCTATAAAAATATATTGTCAAACCCGATTTTAGAGTTGATAATGAAGTATATTTTTATTGATATCTTCATCCTGAAAGGACGGAATTTAAATGAAGAGCTTTATCAAAAACTATCGATCCTCTTTAATACTGCTCACTGCCATCATTATCGGTGGGATAGCGGGCGTGGTTTTCGGGGAGAAAACCTCGATCATACAGCCGCTAGGGGACTTATTCTTAAATCTGATGTTCACGATCATCGTGCCATTGGTATTTTTCAGCATTGCTTCAGCGATTGCCAATATGAGCGGAATGAAGCGTCTCGGAAAAATCATGGGAAGTATCGTTCTCGTTTTCCTGACAACAGCCGCTTTAGCTGCCGTCATTGGATTTATTGGGACAACCATCGTCAATCCGTTGGAGGGCACTGATACGACAGCCATTAAAGAACTGATGGAAAACAGTTCCCCTGAAGAGACCATCGAAGAAGTTTCCTTCTTCAGTCAACTGGTCAGCACTGTAACCGTTTCCGACTTTCCAGAACTGTTCTCCAGAAGCAATATGCTTCAGCTTATCGTTTTCTCAGTATTAATCGGACTTTCCACTGCACTGGCTGGTGAGAAAGCAAGACCGATTACTGAGTTTTTGACAGCAGGTACAGCTGTCATGATGAAGGTCGTCAAAATCGTCATGTACTATGCGCCAATTGGACTTGGTGCTTATTTTGCGGCGATTATCGGGCAGCTTGGGCCGCAGATTTTAGAAGGATATGCTCGCACTTTCATTCTTTATCTAGTCTTGGCGTTGATTTATTATTTCGGCTTCTTCACTTTGTATGCCTTTATCGCCGGCGGGAAAGATGGAGTTAAACTATTTTGGAAAAATGCACTGACACCATCCATTACAGCCATCGCAACTTGTTCAAGTGCCGCGTCCATTCCAGTCAACCTGGAATCAGTCAAGAAAATGGGCGTGCCTAAGGATATAGCGGAGACTGTCATCCCACTCGGAGCCAACACTCATAAAGATGGTTCGGTATTCGGCGGTGTATTGAAAATCGTTTTCCTATTCAGCTTATTTGGAAAGGATATGACAAGCATTTCAAGCATTTTAAGTATACTTGCTGTTGCCTTTTTGGTTGGAGCTGTTATGGGTGCCATTCCTGGGGGCGGCATGATTGGGGAAATGTTGATTCTTAGCGTATTCGGCTTCCCTGTGGAAGTCCTGCCTATCATTGCCGTTATATCCACGATCATCGATGCTCCCGCTACACTGCTTAACTCAACAGGAAACACGGTTTGTGCCATGCTTGTCACAAGGCTTGTTGAGGGGAAAAACTGGTTAAAACAAGCTTTCGTTAAAGAAAACTCAGCCGTATGATTCTTATGACTGACTGGCTCCTGGTTAAAACAGGGGCCAGTTTTTTCATTTTCACGACTTTTGACAAGGGGTTCCTTCCCCTTGCATAGAATTAAAGATTGAAGGAGGGAAAAGGCTACATAGTTCGCTGGCGTGGAACATGTAGGCAACCATACCTTGCGAAAAACGTTTGGCAATTGGTTTTATAATGCTACGAAAGATATCGCCATGTTACAACGAATCCTACATCATTCCCATCCTTCTGTTGCCCTAACATGTCAGTAATCGGTAATCATCCCTTATGAAAAATCATTGTGAATGGAGTAGTCTTTCTGTCATTAATATAAAAGTATTGGGTGGGATGCTTTCTGTGCATCTCTAGTTTGTTAGAAACGAAAAATTTTATTCTTCTAAAACATCTTTAATTATTATTAATCTTCGTGTATGGTTTAATTAGTATATTTAAGTAAGGATGTGTAATACATGGAAAAAGGTTTTCTTATATTTTCTGGCGTTTCTTTTTTAGTTGGTATTATTATTCTTTTCATATCAAAAATAGTTACTGCTAACTTAGAATTAGCGGAAAATATAGGTATAAATATGATACAGGATTATAACTTTAGTTATTATGCTATATTCTCTTTTGGTATAGGTATTATATTTTTAGCGCTTAGTTTTTTCAATTATTTTACAAGAAAGTAAAATAATAATATAAATATCCCCTAAAAAAAGTTATTATTATAATATTAGAGAATAAAAGGGGAATGTTTATGAAATATATTAGAATTATTTTATCGTTATCTGTTATCTTTTTTACTTTTTCATCATTTTATTTTAATGTGAATGCTGCAGAATCAGATGGAATTGGTGATGAGAACACTTTTTATTCACCCGAATTTGGAGCTTACGTTAATGCTTACAAAATAACTGATACTGGATTACAAGAATTAACTGAGGAAGAAAATGAAGAATTAACTGAAGAAGTAACTGAAGTGAAAAATTTAAATACCAATTCAACTAAAGTACAATCAATGAATCAAAAAACACTAAATGATAGTACGATTATGGATTATAGAGAAACTAAAAAATTCAAACCCACCAAATCAACAAGATACGTAGGAGATCCTATTAAAGTAACACAAGATATTGGTTGTACTGTTTCAAAAGGTTGCTCTATTGGTTATGGTGTATCTTATACAACAACTGTTTCTGTGTCCTACACAGCAAATTCAAATTCAGATAAGGGCCTTATAAAATCCGCATTAGGTATTACTTATTCAAAAGCTAAAGCAACAACAAGTTCGTTCACTTATAATCTAAAAAAAGGTGAAAAAGGTTATGTAGCTTTTAAACCCTATAAAATAAAAAAAGATGGATACTTTCAACTTTGTGGTAATCAAGGTGTAGGTTGTAGAAAAACTAGTCAAACTGGTTATGCTCGTGTACCTGTTAAATTAAAAGATGGTAAAGCTGATGGTATATTTTATTTTGTATTAAAATAACTGATACTATTTTTCATTTTGAAAATTCAAATGGTACTTTAAAAACTGGGTTTTCTTCTGTCTTGTAAAAGTATGAGCATCTTAAGTATGTTTCTACTCCTTGAGCGACGAATAAAAAAGGAGTCGTTCTCCCTAATGACAGCTAACAAGAAGGGATCACAAACCTCGCCTGCGATTAAAAATATGTGAATTTCTTATTTGTCCATAAAAAGCGGTGGTAGTTTTTGGAATAAACTGCCACCGCTTTTTATTTTCCTCTTCTTTGCTGCTGCTATTTCCGATGTTTTTTAGCATATTCCAGAGTGGAAGTGATATCGTGAAACCTTCCTTACATGTATCGAAAGGTTTGAATAGTGAACGGCCTATCCAGTGAATCTAATGTCCAGTCGTTCCACATGAAACATTTACATTATAAAAAAGGCATTCACAGTTCTGCTTGAACTGTGGACGCCTTTTCTTATCCTTTAATTTTCTTAATGAAGACTACTTTTAAATAATTCCCTTCCTTATACTCAGGAATTGTTTTAAAATCAGCCGGCAATGAGAATTGTTCCATGATTTCATAATTTCCATTCATTTCCTTGAAAGCAACATCAATGAAGTTCTTGAATTTTTTCATGTCGAACGTACTGCAATTAGTTGAGGCGATAATGACCCCGTTGTCTTCCGTAATGGAAATGGTATCCTTCAGTAGATTCGTATAGTCTTTTCCGGCACTGAAAGTAAACTTCTTCGATTTGGCAAAGCTAGGCGGATCAAGGATGACCATTTCAAATTTCAAGGCTTTCTTCACCGCATATTTAAAATACTTGAAAACATCCATCACCACGATATTGTGATCTTCAGGATCTATGCCATTCACACTGAACTGCTCGATCGTCTTTGGTAAACTTCGATTCGCCAGGTCGACACTCGTTGTTTTAACAGCACCGCCTAAAGCGGCAAACACGGAGAATGCCCCCGTATAGGAGAACATATTCAAAACCGTTTTCCCTTTTGCGTATTCATCGCGGATTTTCCTTCTGACATCGCGTTGATCAAGGAAGACACCTACCATTGCCCCATCATTCAGATAAACAGCAAAATGGACTCCATTTTCCTTTACAAGAAGCGGAAATTCCGGCTGTTCGCCCATGACAAAATCGTCTTCATCCACGTACTGTCCCTTTGTATCAAAGCGTTTCTTCTGATAAATCGATTTGACCTCGACCGTTTCCTGCAATGCCTTAATGATGTAGTCCTTAAAGGAATATATTCCTTTGCTATACCAGCTAATGACATAATGGCCATCATAATGATCAATGATTAAACCGCCAATTCCATCACCTTCCCCATTAAACAAGCGGAAAGCTGTAGTCTCCCCATCTTCAAAAAAAGACTTTCGGAATTCATATGCAGCCTGGATTTTTCCGTTAAAGAAGGATTGATCGATCTTTTCATTCTCTCTTCGGGTCAATATCCAGCCATAGCCCTTATTCTGTATGCCATAATATCCTTTTGCCAGAAAGCGGTTGTTCTCATCCACCAAGCGCACCAAGGACCCCTCTTCCTGAAGGTCATTAAGATTGGCTATCGACTCTTTAACAATCAAGGGAAAACCCTTGCTGATTTTACTCACGAACTTAGCTTTCACTTTTATATCGATTTCTTTTCCCATCTATATCATCCTATCTTTGCAAATGCTTTCCTCCCCATTTTACCCTAATCCCCTTATAAATAAAAACCAGCCCGGTTCCTTAACCTGGCTGGTTTCCAAGAAAACTTTGATTATGAAACTTCCAAATGAAGATCGCCTGGCTTAACTTTACCCATCATCTTCAATACGCGATGTAAGGCAAGCGTGATCACAGCTGGCAATACCATCCCCACTGCCACATAAACCAAGAACGTGTATAGCCCCTGACCGGTTATGATGGCAATAGGGGCAATCATTGAACTTAACCCCATGCCTCCAAGCTCATATGGCACTTGAAAATCGAATGCCAAGGTAGCGATAGGCGCACAGATGATTGCCGCCACAAAAGGCGGAACTACATATAATGGTTTTTTGATCAGGTTAGGAAATTGAACTTTTGGCGTAACGACCATCTGTGCCAGGAACCCGCCCATATCATTATCTTTATAAGACATGACAGTGAACCCGACAAACTGAACCGTACATCCGATTAGGGCTGCAGCACTGGAAACGGGATCCAATTGCAGGGCGATCGCCAATGCGGCGGAAGACGCCGGTGTCATCAATAAAATGCTCCATACCAAGGCTATGACCATGGAACCGATTAATGGGGAACCCTCGACCGCTGCGGTAGTTTGACTGCTTATCCATGTTAGGAGCGGAGTGGTGACAAGAGCCAGGCCGTATCCCGAAACTCCACCGACAAGAACGGCACCCATTGGGATGGCCATGATGTCCAACTTCGTTTTGCCGATTATGCGCTTACCTATATATGTTGCAATCACCGCTGCCAAGACAGCACTTAGCGGCTGGCCCGTAACAATCGTGAAGGCACCCTCAGCCGTTTTGTGAATGGCAGCACCTCCAACAGCACTTGAAGCCATGGCGCTAAAGATAATTAATGAATTCCCTCCTAGCTGATAGGCGATTCCTGCTCCTAAAGCTGGTGCCAGCAAGACCTTCGCGGCCCCGCCTATTGCCAGAAAGACCTCCCAACCTAAATATCCCCCTATGGATTCAAACAATAACCCGATCCCTAATGTAACCAAAACAGCGTTGGCTATCCCCGTTGATGCCTTGTACATTCGATCGCTGATGTATTCTTTCCTGCTCACTATATCTCCACTCCTTATTAATTATCAGAATATTCAATTTAGGAAAATCAAAAAAAAAATAAAGGTCTTCTTTTAAAAAGCCTAATAAGTATATCGTACCGCTGCCTGAATGTCTGTTAATGTCTGTTCGTATAATAACATGAATTTTCTGATAATGTAAGAGGTATTTTTATTCTAAAAAAATAAAAGCGCTTTCAAAAATAGAGATTTAACACATTACTGTTCAATATAAATCAATAATTCATTATTTCAAAATAAGTTACCTCCTTTTAAGGATGCCTACATGGAAATATTTTGGAGCATTTGCGACAAAAAAAAGAACCCGATTAAGGATTCTCTCATTAGCTGTATTTATGCCTTTTCTAAAAAATAACATCCTATTTTTGAAATCCTTCCAATTTGGCAAAAGTGTCCTTCAAATATTGGTAAAATAATTTCTCCGTTGGCATCAGTTCCCTATCAATCGGAACGATGACTCCTACAGCCCTGGTAACGGAAGGTTCCTCCAGCGGCAATCTAACCGTAAAACGCGGCAAGCTATCGACTAAGGAAATCTCAGGTATCAAAGTTATACCCAGACCTGCCGCCACCAGGCCTTTTATGGCATCAGTATCTTTCCCTTCAAATGCCACTTCCGGTTCAAAGCCATGCAATTTGCAAGCTTTCATAACGAGATCCCTTAAAACATAACCCTTTGGAGATAAGATGAACGGATTTCCTTGAAGCTCATTCAAGGATAGTGATTTCTTCAGGGCCAAAGGATGGCTTTCTGGCAGAAGGGCAACTAAGTTCTCAATAAACAGCGTTTCCCCTTTGATTTTCTTTTCATTCACCGGCAGGGGGCCAATCAAGGCCATGTTAATGTTTCCTTTAATCACAGAATCTATCAGGTAGCGATAGGAACCTTGTTTCAATGTGAATTTCGCCTGGGGGTAACTTTCCCTGAAGTCGGAAATGACCCTTGGCAATACATAAGAAGCCAAACTGCTGGGAAAGCCAATGCGGATTGTCCCTTTTTCCGGATCCAGACTTTCGGCCATCTCACGCTTGGCACGATTGATTATATCCATAGCTTGTTCCATATGAGATAAAAATGTATGGCCTATAGGCGTCAATCTAATCTTTCGGCCTTCCCTGATAAACAAGGGCACACCCAGCTCTTCTTCTAAATTGTATATTTGGCGACTGACAGCAGACTGGGCAACATGCAAATCCACTGCTGCTTCCGTCATATGTTCACGTTTTGCCACTTCAATGAAATATTCAATTTGCCTTAATTCCAATCTAAGCTCCCTCTTTCATATCAAAACAGCATGTTATTTATCTAATATTCAGATTGTTCGTTTCATTCTTAAATTATATCATGAAAGTATCATATAAAAACCGATAGACTTACCCTATTTAATATTTTATGACTTTAACTAAAGGAGAGAAAACAATGACCACTTCACAGGAAGTCGAACATGAGGAATTGCAGGTTGCCAGAGAGTTCGTAAGTCAAGTATACGCGCAGGTAAAGGAACGTAATCCTCACGAAAGTGAATTTCATCAAGCCGTAAAGGAGATATTCCTTTCATTGGTCCCGGTTTTTGCAAAACATCCAGAATATATGAAAAGCGGGATATTGGAGAGGCTTGTAGAACCCGAAAGAATGATCACCTTCCGTGTCTCTTGGGTTGATGACCTGGGAAATGTTCAAGTCAACCGTGGTTTTCGTGTGCAATTCAACAGTGCAATCGGACCATTCAAAGGCGGTCTCCGTTTCCACCCCACTGTCAATTCCAGCATCATAAAGTTTCTTGGTTTCGAGCAAATCTTTAAAAACTCGCTTACTGGCCAGCCGATCGGTGGGGGTAAAGGCGGATCGGACTTCAATCCAAAAGGAAAATCGGATGCGGAAATCATGCGTTTTTGCCAAAGCTTCATGTCGGAACTATCTCGTTATATCGGCCCTGATACAGACGTACCGGCTGGTGATATCGGAGTCGGTGCAAGGGAGATCGGTTACTTGTTCGGCCAGTATAAAAAGATGCAAGGCAGCTACCATGCCGGTGTTTTAACCGGTAAAGGCATAAGTTACGGCGGAAGCTTGGCCCGTACAGAGGCGACTGGATATGGAACGGTTTACTTTGTCGAAGAAATGCTAAAAGACAAAGGGTTACAATTCCATGGCAGCACTGTCGTTATCTCAGGGTCTGGCAATGTATCCATTTATGCCATTGAAAAAGCTACACAGCTAGGCGCTAAAGTTGTTGCATGCAGCGACTCCAATGGCTACATATATGATGAAAATGGCCTGAATCTTGATACAGTCAGACGTCTAAAAGAAGTGGAACGAAAACGTTTAAGCGAGTATGTCGATGCGCACCCGGAGGCTGTATACCATGAAGGAAGCTACGGCATCTGGTCTGTACCATGCGACATCGCACTGCCTTGTGCCACACAAAATGAAATCGATGAAGAAGCAGCAAAATTACTGGTCAAAAATAATGTGAAGGCAGTCGGTGAGGGCGCTAATATGCCTTCAACCCTTGAGGCCATTGATGTATTCCTTAATAACGGCATCCTTTTTGGACCAGCAAAAGCAGCCAATGCAGGCGGCGTAGCCGTGTCTGCACTCGAAATGGCCCAAAACAGTGCCAGGATGCCTTGGACTTTCGAAGAAGTCGATGCCAAGCTGCATGAGATCATGAAAAATATCTATAAAAACAGCATAGAGGCTGCCGAAGCATATGGTGCGCCTGGCAATTTAGTTGTCGGGGCCAATATTGCCGGATTCCTTAAAGTGGCGGATGCGATGCTGACTCAAGGTGTACTCTAGCAATCAATGGATGTAATGGGCGGTTCCGACACGGGGCCGCCTAAAAAAATGAACTACTTTTCTATCTCCTCTTATTGATATCATTTCGAGCTGAATATCCACACTAAGATCACATCAATGAGATCAAAACATTTCTTTCTCACTACAAAAAGAGTGCCGGAAGATTTCCGGCACTCTTTTTGTTTGGGAGACAATCACTCTTTGGTGACCAATTTCAATGGAACGGATATTGTGTCATCCACTTTGTCGCCTTTTAAGATCTTTTCAGCCGCATTAACCGCTTCTTCACCGATAAGTGCCGGTTGTTGGGCGATTGTAGCTTTTAGTTCACCGCTTTCAACTGCTTTCAATGCATCATCATTTCCGTCAAAGCCAACGACGATGATGTCTTTGCCTGCCGCCTTGATTGCTTCAATTGCTCCTAGTGCCATTTCATCATTATGGGCGAATACCGCTTGGATGTCTTTATTGCCTTGCAGGATATTTTCCATTACGTTAAGCCCTTTTGTCCGGTCGAATTCCGCAGTTTGACTTGTCAGGACTTCTAACTGCTTGTCCGCAATATTGTGGAAACCTTTCCCGCGTTCACGAGTTGCAGATGCTCCGGATACCCCTTCAAGTTCCACTACTTTCGCTTTTTCGCCAAGCTCTTTAACTAGATATTCTGCAGCCATTTCCCCGCCAGCCACATTATCGGAAGCGATGAACGTTTCAATGTCGCCTTCGTCTGAAGAGCGATCAATCGTGATAACGGGAATGCCCGCATCATTTGCATCTTTAACGGCTGAAGATATTGCCGCAGAATCAGTTGGATTCACAAGAAGGACATCAACCTTTTGAAGGATTAAATCTTCAATTCCGCTGATTTGTTTTGCGGTATCATCCTGGGCGTCAACAACTGTGACTTTCATGCCCTTTTCTTTTGCCTTTTTTTCAATGCCATCTTTTAAGGAAACGAAGAATGGGTTGTTTAAAGTAGAGATGCTGACCCCGACTTTCACGTCTTTCATCGAGTCTTTCTTTTCTTTTTTATCATCTGTTAGACCAGAATCCATTGAACAGGCAGCCAAGACCATTAAAGAAAGAACCATGATGATCGATACTATTTTTTTCATTGATTACACCTCTTCTTATGATTTTTTACGGTCAAGTAAGACCGCGATTAATATAACTGCACCTTTTACCACTTGCTGGTAGAAGGAGGATACACCAAGTAAGTTCATACCGTTATTCAAGGTACCGATGATCAGGACACCCACCAGCGTACCGAACAACCGCCCTTTACCGCCTGAAAGGCTCGTTCCGCCCAGCACCACGGCTGCGATGGCATCCATTTCATAGGATTGTCCTGCCGTCGGCTGTGCCGAATTCAGACGCGACGTTAAAATGGCACCGGCAATTGCCGCCATCGTACCGGCCAGACCATATATGGCCACCTTGACCCGGTCAACTTTAATCCCCGAAATCCGGGAAGCCCTTTCATTTCCGCCGATGGCATATGTTTTACGGCCAAAGGATGTTTTATGAAGCAGGAACCATAGGATCATGAAAGCGATGATCATCACAACGGCCGGTACTGGCACTCCCAGGAAGTAACCTCTCCCAAGCATCTGGAACATAAAGGAATCGCCAATCCCAGTAATCGGCTTTCCATCCGTGTACACAAGCGTTAATCCCCGGAAAATCGTCATGGTGGCCAGTGTCACGATGAAAGGGGCCATCTTACCCTTTGAAACGAGTATCCCATTGATTACACCCATTATTGCACCTAGTAGAATGCCTACCAATATTGCTAAAATCGGATCTAAACCCGAGACCATCATACCAGCCATGAGTGCGCTGGATAGAGCTAAAATGGAACCGACGGATAAGTCGATGCCGCCTGTCAATATGATAAAGGTCATTCCAAATGCAATAAGTGCATTGATGGAGGTTTGACGCAATAAATTCAAAATATTATTCGGTTCCATGAATGATGGATTTAAAACGGTTATTACGATAAATAAAAGTACCAGGGCGAGTAACGGACCAAATTTTTGCCAAATCCCGCTTTTCCCTGTAGCCTCAAGTTTCATCCTAGTTCCCTCCTGTCGCCAATGCCATAATTTTTTCTTGCGTCGCTTCCTGCTTTAACAATTCCCCAGCAATCTCACCTTCGTGAACCACAAGGATTCTATCGCTCATTCCAATGATTTCCGGAAGTTCTGAGGAAACCATGATGATGGCGATGCCTCGCTCCGTCAATTCATTCATCAATTCGTAAATTTCACGTTTTGCACCAACATCTATGCCCCGGGTCGGTTCATCCATAATTAAAACTTTAGGGGAAGTGCCGATCCATTTGGCGATTACCACCTTCTGTTGATTTCCTCCGGATAGGTTGCCGATGACCGTTTCAGCAGAAGATGTCTTCACGTGAAGGCGCTTAATCATCATTTCGGCAAAGTTCATCTCATCCTCCGTTTTCACGATACCGCTAGGAGCAAAACTCTTGAGATTCGGCAAGCCGATATTTTCCCTTACAGAAAAGTCCAGGATCAATCCCTCTTCTTTACGATTTTCCGTAATGAAAGCCAGGCCGTGTCGAACTGCATCCGTTGGTTTTCGTATGGAAACTTTCTTGCCTTCAATGGTGATTTCACCGCTGTCTATTTGGTCGACACCAAAAAGGGCGCGCATTATTTCCGTTCTGCCTGCTCCCATCAATCCGGCTACACCGACAATCTCACCTTGCCGAACCGCGAAATGGATATCTTCAAAAAGCCCCTTTCTGGTTAAACCTTTCACATCAAGGACTATGTCGCCAGCATTCGCTTCACGATGAGGAAAACGGTCCTCCAGCTCCCGCCCGACCATTTTCTGAACGACTTCATCGAAATTTGTTTCTGCAATTCTTTTCGTATCGACTGTCTTTCCGTCACGCATTATGGTGATCCTGTCACAAATGGCGAATATTTCTTCCATTCGGTGAGAAATATAAACAAGCGATACACCCTTTTTGGTAAGCCCCTTCATCACTTCAAAGAGCTTCTCTATTTCCCTATCAGTTAAAGCGGCTGTGGGCTCGTCCATGATGATGACTTCGGCATCCGTCATGAGCGCCTTGGCAATTTCAATCATTTGCTGTTCACCGACAGAACAGAATCCGGCTTCCTTATCAAAAGGAAGGGAAATATTAAGTGTTTTAAAAATCTCCTTTGCACGCGCTTTCATTTGTTTCGTCTTCAGGACACCGAAGGGATTCACCATTTCCCTGCCGATAAATAGATTCTCCAGCACGGTCATTTCTGGCCAAATATTCAATTCCTGACGGATAAAGGCCATTCCTGCCTCTTCGGCTTCCTTTGAATCCCTGAAGGAGGTTTCTTTACCGTTAATCTCGATCGTTCCTTGATCTTGTTTATGCAGCCCGGTCAAAATGTTCATCAAGGTTGATTTCCCTGCTCCATTCTCCCCCATTAGTGCATGTACTTCCCCAGCCTCTAAAGAAAAATGAACACCTTCCAATACCTTGTTTTGACCAAATGCTTTATAAATATTGTGCATTTCGATTTGCATGCTCATCATCTCATTTCTTTAAAAGAATACTCCAGACTGCAATATGCAATTTGAATATGGCGTCGTCTCCCCGGTCCGGATAATGGCTTTCGCGTTACTTGTCAGCCTTTTAAAATCCTCATGGGAAACATATTCAATCGCTGCTCCGAATTGCTGCTCCATGTATTGATGCTGTTCCGGGTTTTTAACCTTCACTTCTGTGGCAGCGATAACTTTTTCAACAACCATATCTTCGTGAACCGCCCGGACGACATCTTGAAATGATGGCGTTCCAGGCGTCAATGCTAAATCTATCTTGCAAACTCCGGGCGGCACCGGCAGCCCGGCATCACCTACGACAATATAATCGGTATGACCAAGGTCAACCAAGACCTTTGCTATTGAACTATTGATGATTCCTTGACGTTTCATGCTTCAAAGCCCCTCTCGACCTCTACCCTTTGCGGCATGCCGCCTTGAGCACCTAATTTCGTCACGGAAATGGAAGCTGCCCGGTTCGCGAACAACAAACTTTCGTCAAAACTTTTTCCTTCTGCAACAGCCACCGCAAAGGCTGCATTGAATGTATCCCCTGCACCTGTTGTATCCACCGCCTCCACTTCAAAGCTTGGAACAACCTTTTCTTCATGTCCATCAAAGTAACGGACGCCATTTTTCCCTTCGGTAATGAATAATTTATTTGGATACTCAGTCAAGACTTCCGTTCTATCTCTCCCATCGAATAGGATCTCGAACTCATGTTCATTCGGAGTAAGGAATGATGCCTGTTGAATGACAGCCTCGCTTAACTTGCGGGCGGGAGCTGGGTTCAATAGTAATCTCTTTTGAAGCATGTTGCACAAGTCAGCCAGATACTCCACAGTTTCCTCGGGTATTTCCTGCTGAACCAACACGATATCCGATTCCTCTATCACCTTTTTCGCCTTTTCTACATATTCAGGAGTAATGAAATCATTCGCACCTTTTACGACAATAATGCTGTTATCACCTTCCGAAAGGGTAATATGTGCTGTCCCTGAAGCAGAACCTGTAACCGGTTCCACATGCTTCGTGTTTACATGATTTTTTTTCAGGTTATCTAAGATGATCTCTCCATAGACATCATCTCCTACACATCCAACCATCGACACTTCTGCACCAAGACGTGCCGCTGCAACAGCCTGATTGGCTCCCTTTCCTCCAGGAACCGTGATAAAGGACTCTCCTAAAACCGTTTCCCCCGCCATTGGCCGTTTGGCTGATGTCACCACTAAGTCCATTGACGAACTTCCCACTACTGCAATTCTAATCATGTCTTCTCCGCCTTCCTTCTCGTTGTTTGTCTCTCCACAAAAGAAACAGGGAGCTTTTTATGTGTTACTTCCATTTTTTCTTGATTGATCCTTTTAATTAGCATTTCCGCCGCTTGTGCCCCCATCTCATAGGCTGGCTGCCGAATGGTCGATAACGGTGGGTGCAATAACGCTGTGAAGGAGATATCATCATAGCCGATCAATTGTATGTCTTCCGGTATCCGTATTCCCCGCTTTAAAATCTCTTGAAGTGCTGCGGCTGCAACAATATCATTACAAGCAATGATTCCATCCGTTTCCGGATATTGCTCGAAAAGCTGCTTGACGCATGTTTGGCCGCCTTGAAGAGTCAGGGATGAATCCATGACTTGCACGTTCACTTTTGCTTGTTTCAATTCTTCCAATGCTGCCATATACCGTTCATATACAGGCTTTATTTCGACTGGCCCCCTAATGAGGACGATATTCGTACTGCCTCTATCCAGCAATACGCGTGCTGCCAGCTTACCACCTGTCCTTTGATCGGAATAAACAGCTGGTAATTTCTCTGCTGTACGGTCGAGAAGGACAACTGGAATATCCAGATTATCGAAATTCTCATTGGCTTCTTCACTAGTTGAAGCAATCATGCCCACTACATTGTTTTGCAGGAAAGTGTCAATATATTCTATTTCTTTATCTCGCTTTTCATCACTATTTCCAAAAATCAACCGATAACCAAACTGCTGCAGATAATCCTCGACACCTCTTGCCATTTCCGGGAAGAAGGGATTCGTAATGTCCGGCAAAATCAAACCAACCAATTTGGATTTACGTTTGTAGAGGGATCTTGCCACTTCATTCGGTTTATAATTCAATTTTTCAACAGCTGCCATGACCACCTTTTTTGTGTCCTCATGTGCATAACCACTGCCATTCATAACTCTGGAAACCGTTGCTACAGAAACTCCAGCTTCCTTTGCCACATCCCGAATAGTTGCCAAAATATCACCCTCTATACTTTTGTGTAACCGTTTACACATAGCATATCACCAATTTAAATGAACGGCAAGCCTTATTCCAAAGATAAATTTCAGGAATTTTGACCCAAAAAAGTATAAAGCAATTCTTTTTTTATGCGTACATTTCGTCTCTTTGGGTTTCCCATATGTTTAACATCCTCATTACCTCAAGATTTAATCTATTAAATCATAAAAGACTGTAGACCAACATCAGTTCTACCTTAAAACTAAGTTGTTTTGGAGCGGAAATCAACGGTCAAATTGTAAAAACCATAAAAATACTGTGGAAAGGTGGTCATCACATATTAACATCATCAACTCCTTAGATATGGTTTCTATCTAAATTTAAAAATAAAGTTGATTGGAGCGGGTGTACGTGACTCCTGCGGGAAAAGCGCATCTACGGGAGACCCCGCAGGCGCAAGCCGAGGAGGCTCCCCGACCGCCCGCGGAAAGCGAGTGCCTGAAGCGGAAATCAACGTTCCCATTTTACAAACCCAGAAAAAAACTGTCGGCAAACAATTATTATCTAGTTTTGAACAAAAGGGTTCTATCTAAATAAAACAAAGTTGATTGGAGCGGGTGTACGTGACTCCTGCGGGAAAAGCGTGTCTAGGGGAGACCCCGCAGGCGCAAGCCGAGGAGGCTCCCCGACCGCCCGCGGAAAGCGAGTGCCTGAAGCGGAAATCAACGTTCCCATTTTACAAACCCAGAAAAAAACTGTCGGCAAACAATTATTATCTAGTTTTGAACAAAAGGGTTCTATCTAAATAACACAAAGTTGATTGGAGCGGGTGTACGTGACTCCTGCGGGAAGCGAGTGCCTGAAGCGGAAATCAACAGTCAAATTGTTAACCATAAGAAAACTGGCTCAAAAGTCTGAGCCAGTTTAACTTTATAGCGTTTTTGCAGGTAACTTTTCATAAAGGGCATTATTCACATGCCCAAACTCAGAGGCATGCGGACGGTCTTCACCATCGCTATACCCATATTGAAGCATCCGATTTCTATTCAGGCAGAGCTTTGTTAATTTTGGCGCAAAGAAATTGAACGTATCGAAACGATCCTGTAACATAGGGTATTTTTTCTGATGTGTCAGGATTGTTCGAGTGACGCCTTCCCAGAAAGCATTCTCATCCAAAAGGGACCTCTTCATCAGAAGTGTTGACAAGTATCGGAAATGACAGATGAATAGTCCCGTAAAAATGAATTGAACCAGCCCCTCCGGAGTCTCACTTCTTAGTACTTTCCTTAAATCATCGGGGAGGCTGCTTAATTCAGGAAGCGGTTGATCACTTACGTTTACATCATCTACAAAATCCTTGATGGCCAAACGGTGAGGTTTGTAATCCTTCAAAACTAAAATGGTATTTTGACCATGCGGCGAGAAGACCAATCCATATTGATAGATGAAATGCAGTAATGGTGATAGGATGACGTCAAATAATTGAGCTGTCCAGGCTTCTGCAGTCAATCCCGATTTTTCAATAAGACTTTCCACATATGGTTTACCTTTGCTGTCGACATGTAAAAGGGACGCAAGCGTAATGGGCTTTTCGCCTTCTTCCATATAACTGTAAATGCTTTCTCTCCAAATCCCCCCCAGCATCTCCAAATATTGATACGGTACATTCTCTAGCTTGGAATAATACGGGTGATCAACATTTAAACTGGCCACTTCACCAGGAAGCACTACTTTGCATTGTTCTTTCAAGAATGAATCATTTTCATAAATGTTCTTTATATACGTTGTGATTTTTGGGGCAATGACCGTGCGTTCAGCTGGCAATCCACGGTAGACTAGCGTATTTAAAATGCTCATCGGCAGCTTGACGTGGTGTTTATCCTTATTCGATACATTAACAAATGTCCGGATGGATTGTTGCGGCAAATATTTATCAGGACCATTTCCCAAAGCTACGATCTGCCCTTTAGCCAAGTCATCGGTAAAGTTCTGGATGATTACATTCTTCCACTGCCATTCATGAACTGGGAGGTAGTAATAGTTTTCTGCGTTCAGACCTTTTTCTGTCAATGTCTTTGCAAATGATTTTTGGGTTTCCCCATCCAGTTCATTCTCCATCAATTGCTTATAGGATAACGTTTCGACTGAATTGAACTCACCCCTCGTTTTATGGACGGCAATCCAGGATAACTGAACTTCCTTCTGGTTTTCTGGGGCGAACTTCAAATAATCATCATAACCGAAACCGATTCTTCCCTTGTTATAAGCAATCCAAGGGTGACCGCTCATTTCGCCTTCAAGTAATGCATAATCCAGTTCGACTAAATCATCCGCATCTTGTTCAGGTTTGGATAGCAATTGGAGATCCGCAAGCAGCGTATGATGGAATTCTTTGATTAAATGTCCTGTTGTTTCTGCAGTCATCCCAATTAACGGCTGGATGTCCAAAATGAATTGAATAGCATCTTTAGCCTGTGTAATACCTTCCGTTTCACATACCTGGATTGACTCGGCCTGTACTTCATAGCTGTCAAAAAGACGGGGCGACGCTAAAAATCGATAAGATTTCCCCTCATTTATCTTTAACTCATATAGATTTGCTGCTGCGTTTTCGTTCAGGACAGCTGGATGGATCATATCCTCATACATATACTCAGAAATCATCTTGGCCAGCAGGTTTTGGTTTACTATCGACCAATTTTTTTCTGAAACTGCCTGTTCCACTTCATTTATGAACTGCATATAATTCTTCCTTCCCTTTTCTTAGTAAGCCATGACGGGTGTTTTTACACGGAATGACTGAAATGCACCCTTTGGCTTCGATGGATAAACTTCTTTACCTGCCAATTGATTGATGATAATCGAGTTTCGGAATGCCCCCAGGCCTAGATCCGGAGCACCCACACCATGTGTATGTATCTCGCCATTTTGAATAAATAGGTGATTCGGTGTAGAGATGGCCGTTCCTACCTTATAGTCTTTCGTTATTGCAAGACGCCCCAAGTCATCGCGGACTAAATGGTCCTCCATGGTTTCAAGGAATGCCGGAAGGGTTGATTTATAGCCCGTCCCAAAAACAATCGCCTCTGTGTCCACATCAAATTCGCTATCTTCAACCCACTGTCGGCATTTCAATTGCCAGCCATTTTCGGCGGGGGTAACTGCCGCAACTTCCGTCATGGCCCGAAGTTCAATGGCAAGTTCGGCATTTCCAATCGATTTCTCATACATCTTGTCAAAAATTGCTGCAATGGTCGTAGCGCTAATCCCTTTATACAATAAATCCTGTTTCGGCAGGATTTCATCCTTCTTTTCCTGCGGCAGCCGATAAAAGAAATCAAGGTAATCCGGAGTGAAGTATTCCAATCCGAGTTTTGAATATTCCATAGGGAAAAATCCCTTGGATCTTGTATACCAGTTTAGCTGGTAGCCATATTCCTCCTGCTCATTAAGCAAATCCAGAAAGACCTCGGCTGCACTCTGTCCAGATCCGACAACCGTTACGGATTTTTTCTTTAAGATGTTTTCTTTATTCCGTATATAATTGGCCGAATGCAGGATGCTCTCTCCCATATAGGGCTGAAAGGCCGATGGAACAGTCGGGGAACTGCCAATTCCCATGACTACATGGCGGCTATAATAGACTTCGATCTTTTGTGTTTGTACATCCCTTACACTGATTTGATAGCAGGGTTCACCTTGATCTCCTATATATTCAACCGCCTCCACCGCTTTGCCAAAACGGCAGCTATCAAGTTGATGGGCAGCCCAGCGGCAATAGTCGTTATATTCCTTTCGTGGAATCAAGAATTTTTCAAGGAAGTAGAAATGATAAAGCCGATCATGCTGCTGTAAATAATTCAGGTAGCTATATGGGCTTGTCACATCTGCCATGCTAACCAGATCGGCAAAGAACGGCACTTGCAGCGTTGTCCCTTCCAGCAGCATCCCTTCATGCCAATTAAATTCCCCCTTTTTCTCAAAAAAGACGGCATTCAACTCCGGGGTTTTCTCCAAAAGGGCCGCAAGTCCAAGGTTAAATGGACCAATCCCTATCCCTACCAGGTCATAGATAGATTGTTGCTTCTCCATAGTTCCACTTCCTCTCGAAATTCCCCCGTGTGCATGACATAAGCAATGCTGTTTTGTCAGGGAGTTCTATCTCTTTAATTGGGGTAAACCCGCATTTTTCAAATAAATGAATCATCTTTGCATTCCTGATATCCGGTTCAGCCATCACTTTGTTTGTGGTTGAAGTCAGTAGTTGGAACTTCACCATTGCCCGTAAAAACGGCAAAGCCAGTCCTTTCCCTAGATAATCCGGATCACCAATGAGTAAATGAATGCCTTGATCTCCCTCTTCGAATTCATAATGATCTTCGATGATATCGCCTTTTACCCAATACGATTCCCAATAGCTCATGGGAATGGAGTCCAGACAGCCTAAATAAAGTGTTTGGTGTGTATCAGCCAGTGCCTTTTTTAAATGAACAGCAAATTTTTCTTTTGTGAAATTCAAATTCCAGTAGGGTATCACATGATCTTCATGCATCCATTCATGCAGTGTATCCAAATCCCTCTCAAATTCAACTTTGACAAATGAAAGCTGTTTATTGCAGTCCTTGAGCATTTCTTCATAACTATTTTTCATGGACGGCCATAACCCCCTGCGCGAACGGATTATCAATCGTTGTATAAACGGATTGTGTCTCAAGTGAACCAACAAGCTCATCCATATCATGGAATCGTGTCAGTAAATTAGCCTTACAAGTTAATTCCCGGGCATGAAGCAACTTTGAAACAACTCGATTCAACCCTTCATCTTCGCTATCCCTGCTGCATGTTTCCAGTTGTTCCTGAACGAGCTGTAACAGATTGTTTTCTGATACTAATCCTTCCGTTCCAAAATTATTGATTAAGCCTAATAAGTGATTAAAAAAGAAATAGTATTGCAGTCTTTCTTCTGCAACTTCATCAGAACAAATCGTGAAGCTTTTTTCACTTAGTTCCGGCATGATCTTTTGCAGCCTGTCCACTTTGGACTCACAATAGTAATACCCTTGATTATCGCGATAATAAAAAGCGGCTGGATACCCATCTTGAAGCTGAATGATGGAATTTTGTTGATGGGCTTCCAAAACGATTCCATACTCTTCAAATAGCCAAAGCATCGGTTTCAATGTCATGGACAGATAGGTTTTGAACCAATCCTTACTTACTTCTTCGGTACTGCGGTCTTCTTCAGCTGATAATTTGCGGATGATCGCTCCAAGCCTTGATGGTGCACCATAAGCATTATCCTGACATA
Source organism: Peribacillus sp. AS_2 (assembly GCF_026891895.1). Classification (NCBI taxonomy): domain Bacteria; kingdom Bacillati; phylum Bacillota; class Bacilli; order Caryophanales; family Bacillaceae; genus Peribacillus; species Peribacillus sp. AS_2. The sequence goes on along the minus strand of NZ_JAPTGA010000001.1, from coordinate 56,514 downwards.
AGCCGGCAATCAGGCTTGCTTGTTTATCGTTTTCATAAAAAGGATTTTCCCGGATATCAACATCGAATCCCGATTCTTGCTCGGTCGTTTTGATCGTTAAGTAAGCAGGATCCTTGATGATACGGAAGGAGGGGTGCCGTTCTTTTAGATCGTCTCCCACTTTAGAATCTATTAATTTAGCGATTTCCACACCACGATCTAATTCTTTTTGCAGATTTGCACGTAAGGAATTCGTGATTTTTACCGGAACGGAAAATTTGTACATATATCTCGATGTGGCACTATATACCGTTCTAAATGAAGAGGTGGCCGTGAATTTTTTTCCAAGCGGTCCTGCATAAACTAGTGACCCTTGCTCGATCAGCCTCTTGACCTCCTCTTTTTCGATAAGCACTTTTGCCTGGAGCGGGTGTGCCGGGATAATGATGTATCGGCTTTCCTTTTGGCAATACGTGTCACGAAATTCACTGGAAATCTCCAAGTCACCGGCTAATTCCTGTTTGATGATTTCACTTGCCGATCGGACTTCACTGGAATCCTGGATGACGATCGAAGGTTCTGCCAGGAAGTAGTGCAACTGGAACTCCCCTTTTAATTCGGGTGAATAGATCCATTCATCTTTTGCCGAAATGCCTTGCTTGCTTTTCGGTGTCGGATGGAACAGGTGCCCGAATAAAAGTGACTGCTCTGCTTCGATGTAGGTGAAATCAGGACTTTGTAGGGCATCAGCGTCTTCCGTCCTCGCTTCCACATACCGTTGAATGTTTTGGCTGCTAAGGATGACACGCAGCATCAATTCATCTTCACTATCCGTCCGGCCCTGTTCATTCAATAATTCTTTAGAAACGATCGAGACCATTGTCACGTAATCTAATTCAAGTACTTGCTTGGATGCCGTTTGATAGTAAATCGGGAAGTTGAAAATATGACGCCCCGTTTCCGACCAATATTTAAGCGGAACAAGCAATGCAATATCTTGGGATGTGAGCTTACTGACCATTAATGAATCCGGAATGGCCCCCTCCAAGTTCGGCCAGTTTTTCGTTTCTTCTAACCTGCAATTTCCGGTTTCCCGGAAATAGCAATTCAGAAAGCTTTGCATCGTCGCCCTTTCAGCTATTTGCTTACCATTCATCTTCATTCCTCCATCATCTTGAACATTTCACCTAATACTCGGATTTCATCTAAAATTCCCTCTATATGTTCAAGTCTTGTCATTGGGTTCAGTAGTGTCATTTTTAAATATACCTGTCCGTCAAAACGCGTTTTTGCTAAAAATGCCCGTCCGCTTTTCAGAAGTTCCTGCTGAATCTGTTTATTTAATAGATTGACTAATTGATCGCTTTCTCCTTCGGGATTATAACGGAATACAACCGCATTCAATTCAGGGACTTTATTCAATACTGTGAATCCTTCCTCTTTATCGATCTTCGCAGCCACCTCACGTGCAAGGTGACAAGTATAATCGATCATTTCGGCAAAGGTATCCAGTCCAACGACCTTCAATGACATCCAGAGCTTCAGTGCGTCGAACCTTCTTGTCGTTTGAACCGATTTATTGACTAAGTGAACCATGCCCTCGGCTTCATCTTCCTGTGGATTCAAGTAATCTGCGTGATGCTGGATATATTGGAATGAGTTGCTGTCAGAGACAAGAAAAGCACCACAACTGATGGGTTGATAGAATAATTTGTGAAAATCAACCGTAATCGAATCGGCCCGTTCAATTCCGCTGATTAACTCTTTGTAATCCTTACTTAAAATCATCGCGCCTCCATATGCGGCGTCCACATGCAGCCATATCCCATTCTTCCTTGCCGCTTCAGACAACTCATGTAATGGATCGATTGAACCAAAATCCGTTGTTCCGCAAGTTGCAACGATGGCAAATGGCAGCAAACCCTGTTCCTCTAAAATCGACATTTGATGATTTAATTCATCCATGGACAGACGGTGGTTTGAATCCGTTTTAATCGCGACTACAGACTGTTCACCAAGCCCCAGCTGTGCCGCTGATTTACGGACCGTAAAGTGGGCAGCCTCGGAGCATAGGATTCGCAATTTTTTCGCCTCGACTGGCAAACCTTGCTGCTGGACATCCACACCCCAGAAACGCTTACAATAAGCGTCCCTCGCCAATAGCAGTCCCATATAATTGGATTGGGTTCCACCGCTTGTGAAAATCCCATCCGCTTGTTCAGGTAACCCTACCTGGCTGCACAGCCAATCTATTAAACGCTCTTCAACGAAGGTGGCAGCAGAGCTTTGGTCCCATGAATCCATGGATTGATTCAACGTACCGATAATCATTTCGGCAGCCACGGCAGGTATTAATGTCGGGCAATGCAAATGTCCGATACAAGCGGGGCTGTGTACATTGATGCTGTCATTAATAACAAACTCCGCCAGCTCATCCGCTACAGCTTCCATTGTCTTCCCTTTTGGAGAAGCAAGGGACAGCTCGTTTAATCTTGCTTCGATTTCATACGGTTTTTTCCCAGAGTATGGTGAATCGTTCCCTTTTAAAAAGTCTGTCAGCTTTTTTTCAATGATTTTCAATGATTCGCTGTAGTTGTTGAAGCCTTCTTCGTTATTCAAGAACATCCGAGAATATGCAAAATCCGTTTTATTTATCATTTCGATCATTGATCATTCACCCTCTTGCAACAGCTGCACGAACAGCTTGTTCAAAAATTGCAGTGGCTTCGCGAAGCTGGGATTCCGTTACGATCAATGGAGGCAGGAACCTCACTACACTTCCATGTCTGCCGCCAACTTCCAGAATCAACCCTCTTTGAAAGCATTCCTGTTGAATGGCACTGGCAAGTTGCGAATCAGCAGGATGGCTTCCATTCGCATTTTGCGGTTCTTCATGATTGATCATTTCCACACCGACCATTAATCCCCGGCCCCTGACATCACCGATTTGCTTAATATCCTTTTGCAAATCTTTAAGAATATCCTTTAAGATTTCTCCCATTTTAGCGGCATGCTCCACAAGATTCGTCTCTTTCATGTATTTTAAAGTAGCTGTTCCTGCTGCCATCGCCATTTGATTTCCGCGGAACGTACCGATATGTGCACCTGGTGACCATAGGTCAAGCTCTTTGTTATAAATCACCACCGATAATGGAAGACTTCCGCCTATTGCTTTGGATAGGACAAGAACATCCGGAACGATTCCTGCATGTTCAAAGGCAAACATTTTCCCTGTACGGCCGATGCCTGATTGAACTTCGTCGATAATTAGCGGAATGCCCTTCTCTTTCGTTATTCTCCTGATTTCCTTAAGCCATGGAATTGGAGCTGGAATGGAGCCACCCTCACCTTGTACTGCCTCTAAAATCATTCCTGCAGGTGCCAATAATCCGGATTCGGGATCGTTCAATAGATTTTCGATATACTGGCTGCTGATTTTATGGCTTTCTTCTCCGCCTATTCCAAAGGGACAGCGATATTGATAGGGATACGGCAGGAATTGAACATCTGGCATTAACCCTTGTATTTTTTCCTTTGGTTTTGTATTGCCGCTGATTGACATGGTAGCATGCGTTGCCCCGTGGTAAGCTCCTTGGAAGGATAAAATGCTTCTATTGCCTGTCGCTGTTTTAACCAGTTTAAGTGCTGCCTCAATGGCATCTCCGCCAGTAGGACCACAGAATTGAATTTTTGCATTTTTCCTGAATTCCTCAGGCAAGCATTCAAAAATTTCATCGACGAACTGCTCTTTAATTGGCGTCGTAAAGTCCAATGTATGCAAAGGACGCTTATCCTTAAGAATTTTTTCCATCGCTTCAAGCACTGCCGGATGATTGTGTCCAAGCGCTAATGTTCCAGCCCCGGCAAGAAAATCAATATATCGTTTTCCATCCATGTCTGTTAAGTAAATTCCCTCCGCATGGTCGATCGCCATGGGTAATCTTCTAGGATATGATCGGGCATTTGATTCCCTTGTATTTTGTTGTTCCAGTAGTTGATCATTTTTTGTGAGCGTGTTCGTTACCATATTAAACCTCCATGTATTGAATTAATTGAGAATAATTATCATTATCATGGAACTAATTTTACTGATAATGATAATTATTCTCAATGAGTAAATCCACTCATTTTTCTGCTAGTAAATTCCAATAAAATTAAGAAAAGGTTAAAACTGGGGCCTATTCTCTATTTACCTATTGAATACAAAAATGTTCTTAAGGCTTTATTAAGACTCTGTTTATAAGCTGAACGCAGTCAAAAATCATGGAAAAGGAGGAAGAACAATGAATGGTTTAAAAGGAAAGTAGCTCCTACTCTTATTAATTGGTGCAATGGCATTCGCCCACTTCTTTAAACGAAGAGGTATAATAGGATAATAGACTTACAAAAAATTGAGGTATCCCAAAATTCGGGATGCCTCTTTTTGAATTGGCGTATAGCCTTTTTCGAGTTATTCCTCCACATTTGATTAATTTTTAACTGCTAATCAATATAAAATACCCTTATTTGGTATAAAATAGTAAAATAGAGAGGTAGATGAACCTCGATCAAGAGGGTTGTTCACTTGTTTATCATTTGATTTTAGTGGGTAAAGAATTCCATTATTACTTTATCCGATTGCATTAGTTTCACTTTTTTAATAATCAGGTCGGTGTCAGGGGGGAAACGGATGAAAAGAAATCATACGATGATGCAATTTTTTGAGTGGCATCTTGAGGCAGATGGTTCTCATTGGGAAAGATTGAAATACGCAGCCTCCAAGTTGAAGGATATAGGAATTGACTGCGTTTGGCTTCCGCCAGTCACTAAAGGCCAATCCGTTGGGGATAATGGATATGGAATATATGACGGTTACGATTTGGGGGAATTTGACCAAAAAGGAACCGTTCGTACCAAATACGGAACCAAAGATGAATTGCTACAAGCAATAGCCACCTGTCATAACTACGGACTTTGCGTTTATATCGATTTAGTCATGAACCATAAAGCAGGAGCTGACGGAACCGAAAAATTTGAGGTGATTGAAGTCAATCCAGACAACCGTATGGAAGATATTTCAGAACCATTCGAAATGGAAGGCTGGACCAAATTCGATTTCCCGGGCCGTAAAAATAAATACTCTGACTTTAAGTGGAACCATACTCATTTCAATGGTACAGACTATGATGCCGAAAACGACAAAATGGGTGTATTTCGCATCACAGGCGAAAATAAGCACTGGAATAAGCATGTCATCGATGAATTCGGAAACTACGATTATTTAATGTTTGCCAACATCGATTACAGCCTGCCGGAAGTTCGTAAGGAAATGATTAGCTGGGGAAAATGGATGGTTGATACGTTAAAGTGTGATGGTTTTCGTTTGGACGCCGTTAAACATATCGATTATGAATTCATCAACGAATTTCTCCAAGAACTCATTCCTTATACAAAGGAACATTTTTTTATGGTCGGCGAATTTTGGAAGGCGGATGTTAAAGCCTGTCAAACTTACTTAGAGCAAACCAATCATGACCTCAACTTGTTCGATGTTTCCCTGCATTATAAATTTCATGAGGCCTCAAACGCAGGAACAGACTTCGACCTCTCAACCATCTTTGATGATACCCTCGTCCAAACCAATCCAGCAGAGGCTGTCACTTTTGTCGATAACCATGACTCCCAGCCTCACGAATCCCTGGAGTCTTGGGTAAAGGACTGGTTCAAGCCATCGGCATATGCACTTACCTTGCTTAGACTTTGCGGTTATCCGTGTGTATTTTACGGTGACTATTATGGAATCGGCGGACCTTCTCCGGTGCCTGGGAAAAAGGATATCCTGGATCGCCTATTATTCGCTAGGTATGAAAAAGCTTACGGAGAACAAACCGATTACTTTGATGATCCAAATACGATAGGCTGGGTCCGGCACGGAGTTGAAGAGCTAGAAGGCTCGGGGTGTGCGGTCATTATCTCTAATGGAGACTACAACAGTGAAAAAAGGATGTTCGTCGGCGAGCATCGTGCTGGTGAAATCTGGAGTGATTTAACCTATCATAGAGATGACCACATCACCATTGAAGAAGATGGGTTCGCTACCTTCCCCGTTCATGGAAAAAGCGTATCTGTATGGGCCTTGAATAATCCACTCTAAAAAGAGATAGCAAGGAACGGCATGTCTTTTGCAGATATGCTGTTCTTTGCTGATTACACCACCCAAGAAGATTTGGAAAAAGATAATTTTTCCATTACAGTCAATCATGGTAAGATAAGGGGAAAAGGAGTTGAAGGAAAAGTGAAAAATGAAATCATTGAAAGATTCACTTCTTATGTGAAAGTGGATACCCAATCGAATGAGGAAAATCCCTCATGCCCTTCTACACCCGGACAGCTGACCTTGGCAAATGCATTGGTCAAGGAACTTCAATCCATTGGGATGAAGGATGTGACAATTGATGGGAACGGCTATGTCATGGCAACCTTGCCAGCCAATTCAAATAAGGATGTTCCGACAATCGGTTTCTTGGCCCATGTCGATACAGCAACGGATTTCACCGGAAAAGATGTAAAACCGCAAATCGTCGACAACTATGATGGCAAAGATCTTACTTTACATGAAAAATTGGATATCATTCTTTCACCTGATGATTTTCCTTCGCTTAAGAACTATAAAGGTCATACCTTGATTACGACGGATGGGACAACCCTGTTGGGAGCAGATAATAAGGCTGGAATTGCCGAAATCATGACTGCCATGGATTATTTGATCAAGCATCCGGAAATCAAGCATGGAAAAATCCGTGTTGCTTTTACCCCCGATGAAGAAATCGGCAGGGGACCCCATAAGTTTGATGTAGATGCTTTTGGTGCCCAATTTGCCTACACCGTGGACGGAGGCCCACTTGGGGAACTTGAATATGAGAGCTTCAATGCAGCATCGGCCAAAATCCTGATCAAAGGGACGAATATTCACCCTGGTACGGCTAAAGGAAAAATGGTGAATTCGGCAAAAATCGCCATGGAATTCCATAATATGCTCCCAGCGGCAGAAGCACCGGAATATACGGAGGGTTACGAAGGATTTTATCACCTGCTTTCCTTTCATGGTGATGTGGAAGAGACCAAGCTTTCTTACATCATCAGGGATTTCGACCGCCAAAGATTCAATGAACGCAAGGAATATATAACAAAAGTAATCGAAGATTTAAAAGAAAAATATGGGCAAAACCGAATCCAGCTCGAATTACACGACCAATACTTCAACATGAAGGAAAAAATTGAGCCTGTGAAGGAAATTGTGGATATCGCCTATGAAGCAATGGAGAAACTCGATATAAAACCGAAAATCTCGCCAATACGCGGTGGTACGGACGGATCTCAATTATCGTATATGGGCCTGCCAACACCCAACATCTTTACGGGCGGGGAGAATTTTCATGGAAAATATGAGTTTATTTCCGTTGATAATATGATATTGTCCACTAAAGTGATCGTTGGCATTGCATCACTTTTTGAAGAAAAAGCAAAGTAGCTTGATACGAAATATCTATTGAAATAAACCCCCAGACTTCAAGTCTGGGGGTTTTCAATAGATATTAAGGGCGTTTCCAGTGACGGTGCTTGGCAATTGCCTCGATAAAGGCAGAACCGCTATTTTGATCCGTAACAGCTACAATGCCTGAAGCTGGATCATTGGAAATGATGCCTGCCTTCGATAAGATCATGGCCCCTTCTTTTCCTGCACCAATCGCTTTGAAATGATTGTAGGCTTCATCAACAAAGTAAATGGGTTCCTTGGATGCCATTAAAGCATCGACACTCCCCTGCCCCCCTGCCACATATACAGCATCGAAAAGTACCGAATCGGCTGTCAGGAATGTCTGGTTCACCTCGACCTGCTGTCCTTCAGAACTTGTAACCACTCCACGATTATGACTGATGAATTCAGCCGTTATACCTGCCGATTTAAATGATTCCAAGACTTGATTAACCTCTGAACCGTTGAAACCATCTGCAGCCAAGATTGCCACTTTTCTTGTTGCGGCCGTGTTCACTTTCATTTGCTCCTGGCTTAAAGCCGGAGAAGCCAATTCCATTTGAACCTCAATTTTGTTGGCTGGAGGATTCACGCCCACTCCCATGGCGATCGTTTTGGCCAGTTCAACATCCACATTGCTGAACATCTCGACAATTTGCTGCTGAACATCCTTACTTTTCACTTTTCCCACTTCAAAGTGGAAAGCCTGAATAATATGCTCCTTCTCCACTTCCGTCATGCTATTCCAAAATAGTTTAGCCTGGCTGTAATGATCCTTGAAGCTTTCACTGCGCTGCCGAACCTTCCTGCCATCGACCTTCTCCTGGTAATGTGCATAGCCGCCTTCCCCTTCCGAAGCAGGTTCAGGAGAGTTGCCTGCAAGGGAGTTTTTGTGGTAGCTGACCGGCCCTGGATTTATTGACATCCGGTGCATGCCATCGCGCTGATTATTATGAACGGGGGCAACCGTCCTATTAATCGGTAGCTCATGGAAGTTCGGTCCTCCCAATCTGGATAGCTGGGTATCGGTGTATGAGAATAAACGTCCCTGAAGCAGCGGATCATTTGAAAAATCAATACCCGGTACAACATGCCCCGGATGGAAAGCTATCTGTTCCGTCTCTGCAAAAAAGTTATCCGTATTTTGGTTCAAAACCATTTTTCCGATTATTTTAACCGGGATTTGTTCTTCCGGCCATAGTTTAGTAGGATCAAGGATATCAAAGTCGAATTTGAATTCATCTTCCTCCTTAATCATTTGGACGCCAAATTCAAATTCAGGATAATTCCCGGTATCTATCGCTTCCCACAGATCTTGGCGGTGAAAATCAGGATTCTTCCCTGCAATTTTCTGTGCCTCATCCCAGACAAGGGATTTTACTCCCAGTACAGGCTTCCAATGGAATTTAACAAAATGGGCCACGCCTTGTTCATTTACAAAACGGAATGTATGGACACCAAACCCTTCCATCATCCGGAAACTTCTCGGTATGGCTCTATCAGATAGGTGCCACATGACCATATGTGCCGTTTCTTCATTGTTGGCGACGAAATCCCAAAACGTATCATGGGCAGATGCCGCCTGAGGTATTTCGTTATGAGGCTCCGGTTTAACCGCATGAATTAAATCCGGGAACTTAATGGCATCCTGGATAAAAAATACCGGAATATTATTTCCGACCAAATCATAGTTTCCTTCCTCCGTATAAAACTTTGTGGAAAATCCCCTTACATCACGGACCGAGTCTGCCGATCCGCGGGAACCTGCCACCGTGGAGTAACGAACGAATACTGGTGTCTTGACTGAAGGGTCTTGAAGAAACTTGGCTTTTGTATATTCGGTCATCGGTTCATATACCTGAAAATATCCATGTGCTCCAGATCCACGCGCATGGACAATCCGCTCAGGAATACGCTCATGGTCAAAATGAGTCATTTTTTCACGAAAATGAAAATCCTCCATCAAAGTTGGACCACGGGTTCCCGCTTTCAAAGAATGCTCATCTTCAGAAACACGCAAACCTTGGTTAGTCGTCATCTTTTTCCCATTATCGTCCACTCGATATTGATCCAGCTGCCGCTGCTTACTTTGCCCATTGATTCTTCCGCTTTCATTCGCTTTCGTCATCCCACTCAATCCCTCCATGTCTAAGAATTCAGATTAAATCGTGTTGTATGTATTTATTGATTCATAATAACTGCATTATCCTTCCTCATATACCACTCTGTTTTGATGGATAAACAGAATTCAGAAAAAGAATCTTAACGACCTCATTAAACAAAGGTTATTATTCCTGGACGGATCATTTTGGCGTGGGTCGGATTATTCTGGAGGTAGGTCGAATTTTCCCCCGGTGGGTCGAAAAGTTCCTGTCCCATGTCATATAAAAAAGAAGCGGGAAGTCCGATTTTCGGTCTTCCCGCTTCTTTCATTCGACAACTTTAGTTCTTAAAGGCCTCTGAAACCTTCAAAAGCTTGCCTTTCACTTTCGTATTTTTCATCACTTTCAAGACAAGCGGTCCCTTTTCATTCAATATTTCCACATAAGAAACATTATCCTGGATCGTAATGATCCCGATGTCCTCTGCATTCACTCCATCAATCTTTGCGATGGTTCCGACAAAATCCACAGCCCTGAGTTTCTTTTTCTTGCCGCCATTAAAATACAGCTTCATGATTTGTTTATTCAATTGTTCACTTTTATCTTTTTTGATTTTTGGACGGGCTTCCAGTTTGGCTTCGAATTCCGTTTTTTTATTGGAAACTTCCTCTTTAGATGGAGCAGTCATTTTAGGGATTTCAAAACCGATATATCCTTGGATCTCGGTAAGGAATTTGTCTTCGTACGGCGTCACAAAAGTAATGGCTTTTCCTTTTTTACCGGCACGGCCCGTTCTTCCCGTTCTATGTACGTAACTTTCCTTTTCCAATGGCAGGTCATAGTTAATTACATGGGTTATATTGTCGATGTCAATTCCACGGGCAGCAACATCTGTTGCAACCAAATAGCGGAATTCACCTCTTCTGAATTCATTCATCACTGCAAGGCGATCCTCCTGAAGCATGCCGCCGTGAATCATATCACACGGATATTCCAATTCCAGCAGCTGTTCACATACTTGATCCACCCTATCTTTCGTCCGGCAAAAAATGATGCAGCTATCAGGGTTTTCCGTGATGGTTACGTCTCTAAGCAGGGAAAACTTATCATCTTCTTTCACTTCTATAAGGGCATGTTCAATTTTCTCCGTCGTTAAACCCTTTGCTTTGATTTCAATATCCAAAGGATCCTTCATATATTGCTTGCATAGTTTTTTTATACTCTCAGGTAATGTAGCAGAGAACAGCATGGTTACTCGATCTTTCGGAAGCTCCTTAATAATGGCTTCCACTTGTTCGATGAAGCCCATATTCAGCATTTCATCCGCTTCATCAATAACTAAATGAGTTAAGCGTTCCAAGGCGAATGTCCCTTTCTCGATATGATCCAGAACACGACCCGGGGTTCCGACGACTACATGGCTTTTTTGTTTCAATTCCGCTTTTTGCAGTGCGAATGGATGTTTTCCATAAACTGCAGTAGCCTTTATCCTCTTAAATCTGCCAATATTCGTAATATCCTCTTTTACCTGCACGGCGAGCTCACGTGTCGGTGTTAAAATAAGCGCCTGAGGCTTATTTTCTTCCCAATCGACCATTTCGCAGATCGGTATGCCGAATGAAGCGGTCTTGCCGCTTCCTGTTTGCGATTTAACGACAAGATCCCGCTTTTTCAGCGCCACTGGAATCACTTCGCGCTGTACTTCGGTTGGATGTTGATATCCCAAGCTTTCTAATGCCCTTACAATTTCATCGCTTAATGTATAGTCAGTAAAACTCAATTCATTCATATAACAGCCTCTTTTGTTGTTTAGTATGTTGCTTTATTGTTCCCATAATCGTAATTTCCTTATACAGAGTTCTATTATACGCGATATGCACCAATAAACCTTGTAATATCCAAATTCAATAGTTCTATTTCAATATAATGAAACGTCCGTCTTCATTGAAACAATGTCTTCAGGGCCCACATGATTGGAGTTAATCAAAATGGACCCCGCTTCTTTCAATATGCTAAAATATGTATGAAATTGCGGAAATAAAGGGTGTATATTCCAAACCGATGGCCAAAAGGAGGACTCATAATGATAATCGTAACGAATAGAATCAGAGTCAAAAAAGGGATGGGTGCAGTCATGGCCCCAGGATTTACTGCACCAGGTCCACTTGATACGATGGAAGGCTTCGTAAAAGTTGAAGTATTATTAACGCAGAATTTGACGGATCACGATGAGCTTAGCGTTAATATGTATTGGGAAAACCTTGATAACTTTACGGCTTGGAGAAATAGCGATGCATTCAAAGCTGCACATAAACGGCCTGAACCAGGTTCCGGTGAAGCAAAAAAAGAATCTCCAATTCTAGGCAGCGAGCTTACAACGTATGAAGTCGCCTCGGTAAAGGAAATAGCTAAATAATGAAATCACACAAAAAAGAGGCCGCAAAATTTGCGTCCTCTTTTTGTTTATTAATGAATTTACTTAGCTTCGGCTTTTTTGATTTGTTTACTTCTAAGCTGACCGCAAGCCGCATCAATATCCGTTCCATGTTCTTGGCGGATTTTACAATTGATGCCTCTCTTTTTCAGCGTATCATAAAACGAGAGAACGGACTCTTTGTCACTTCTTTGGTATTGGCTATGCTCATCTACAGGATTATATGGGATCAGGTTGACATAGAGACGATGTTTTTTGTCATCAAGAAGATCGGCAAGTTGCTCGGCTTCTTCTTTATGGTCATTGACATCTTTCAATAGGATATATTCGATCGTAATTCTCCTATTCGTTTTCTCTAAATAATAATCAAGAGATTTCATCAATTTTTCTATTGGGATGCCTCGGTTTATCTTCATGATTTGTGTCCTGAGCTCATTATTCGGCGCATGCAATGAGATGGCCAGATTCACCTGTAATTGAGTATCGGTGAATTCATAGATCTTATGGGCAAGGCCGCTAGTCGAAACAGTAATGCGCCTGCCCGCGATAGCAAGACCCTTATGGTCCATGAGCACTTTCAAAAAGTCTAACATATTTTCGAAGTTATCGAACGGTTCGCCAATGCCCATTACAACAACATGGCTTACAACATCACCTTTTTCCAATTTATCAAGATGCAGTTGAACGTTCATGATTTGTTCCACTATCTCCCCACTGGATAAATCACGGCTTTTGGCCAATAACCCACTGGCACAGAAACTGCAGCCAATATTACAGCCCACTTGGGTGGTGACACAAACCGAAATTCCGTATTTATGTCTCATCATAACCGTTTCGATAAGGTTGCCATCTTGTAATTTAAACAGAAACTTGATCGTGCCATCCGCTGCTTCTTGCTTGACGTGCTCAGTCAAAGTCTGGATGACAAAGTGCTCTTCAAGTAATTTTATGCACTCTTTATTAACATCCGTCATTTCAGAGAAACTCGTCACACGTGTTCTATAAAGCCACTCCCAGACTTGGGAAGCTCTGAATTTTTTATGGCCATGGTCCGAAAGCCACGCTGTCAATTGTTCGAATGTTAAACCATAAATGGACTCTTTATTCATTCGTTACCCTCTTTTCATTACAGTAAGATTTAATACTTTAACCCATTACATTAAGGGGAACTCCCCCGGAATCAGTCTCTATCATTTATGATATGGTTCATTTCTATTTATCCGAAAAGCCCGATATATTTGCTCCACAAGAACCAATTTCATTAATTGATGCGGAAAGGTCATTTTCGAGAAGGAAAGGGCATAATCGCTTCTTGATAACACCTCGGTGCCAAGTCCAAGCGACCCGCCAATAATAAAGGCAATTTTGCTCTTTCCATAGGTGGCGAGCTGATCCATATGAGTGGCCAGCTGTTCTGAGGTAAGCTGTTTTCCATTGATCTCAAGCGTTATTACGTAGGTGTCCGGGCTGACTTTTGCCAGGATTCGTTCACCCTCCTTTTGCTTTACAATGTCCATGTCCGCTGTACTCAGGTTCTCCGGAGCCTTTTCATCCGGTACTTCGACAAGTTCTATATTAGCATAGGCGCTTAACCTTTTTGTATATTCAGCAATTCCTTGCTTTAAGTATTTTTCCTTTAGCTTGCCAACAGTAATAATCGTTATTTTCATATATATCCTCTAGCTTTCATTATGTTTTTACTATCAATTGTTGGATTTGCCTACCTATTATCATACCTTACAGTGACCTATAAGCAAAACAAGCATATCCTTTCCAATTTTTAATGCTTTTAAAATAAAAACCGCTGCCCCCTGAAAGCGGCAACGGTAACTTTCATTATTGAAGATATTCGGCTGGACTTAGTTCCAATCCGAACAATTATCTTGATTATTCATACTACCTAATGCTTGGATCTAAACGATTCCACCCGCCGCTTTAATCTTCGGAAAATGTTAAGAACAGGTTACAAACATGTTATCCACAAAAGTTATCCACATATCCACAAAATCTATCCACATCTTGTATGGGAATATTAGTTCCCTACTAGATATATTGCCACGTTTCGACAATATTCACAGGTTGTTGATAACTGATTTTCTTCGGGAACAAGCGTTAAAACAGGATAGGTTTCACATTCGTATACCACTTCATCCAGCGCCATGTCCACGTGTTCCTGACAGCAATATAATTTCATCTTTCATATCTCCTTTCCCATTCATTATTCCCGGTACTTCCATTCCCAATTATCCACAAGTCACTTGAGATCTTTAATTTCAGTATATATCCACAGGTAATCGTAACAAAAAATAAGAAAAGCGCAAGGAAATAGAAAGGACAGGAGGCATTTTCTGCCCCCTGTCCTTTTGTTCTTTAAATTTCGCTGCTTGAAAGCGTGACTTCCGTTGTTTCTTTCTTTCCGTCACGGTAATAAATGATTTTAACTTTATCACCGACTTGTTTTTCATTGTAAAGGTATTTTCTTAATTCCACGACATCATGGATTTTTTCATTATCCATTCCAACTACGACGTCAAATTCCTTCAATCCTGCTTTGGATGCTGGAGAGTTGCTTTGAACGCCTGTTATTGCTACGCCTGAAGTAACTTTCCTTGGCAGCTTTAATGTATTTTGTTGATGGTATTGGGAAATTTCTTCTACAGATGCCAGGTTAACACCCAAGAAAGCACGTTTCACTTCACCAAATTCCTCTATATCATTAATAATGGGGATTACTGAATCGATCGGAATGGAAAGACCGATTCCTTCCACTGCATTTTCTGCAATCTTCATCGAATTTATTCCGATGACCTGCCCTGACATATTAACGAGTGCCCCTCCGCTGTTACCTGGATTAATCGCCGCATCGGTCTGGATGACCTCCGCATTCCAATCCACTTGTCCGTCCTCGTTGATATCCACCTCTATCGTCCGCTCCAAACCGGAGATGATCCCTTGTGTGATCGACCCGGAGAATTGAAGGCCTAATGGATTGCCAATGGCAATGACGGGCTCACCAGGTTTCAATTTGCTGGATTTTCCGAATTCAGCAATGGTTTTGACTTTTTCACCATTAACGACAATGACGGCTAAATCTGTCCATGGGTCACTGCCTTGTAGTTCAGCTGGCAATTTAGTGCCATCACTTAATGTCACTTCAAGTTCATTAGCTCCTTCAATGACGTGATTATTCGTGACGATATAGGCCTTGCCGCCATCTTTCTTGTAGACGACTCCAGATCCAGTGCCGGCTTCTGCTGAACTGTCCTCGGCGTTGCCCCCTTGACCCCAGAAGTTCGTTTCCTGAATGTTAGTGATGCCGACCACTGCGTCGCTGGCTTTATCAACGGCATTGGTGACGGCACTTGTTACATCAAGAGTAAGGTTTTGCTGGGACTGCTCCGTGGTCCTTCTCTCCATTGGTTTTTCCGTTGTACTTTCTTTTTCATCGTTATTTAACAGTCCGCTTCCCGGAAAGGCTAATAAAATAAGTAAGGCCCCGATGATGGCGCCCCCCAAGCCTGCTAGAAAATAGCTCGTATGGCTTTTTTTCCGTTTATTTCGGTTCTCATCATTCTGATCATAATAACCCAAGACCGCCCCATCCTCTCATTTTAGTAATGTATTATAGCAATTCTATTGTTTGGTATCCTCCCTCAATTATACTCAATTACCGAAATTTTTCTAAAAAAATGCATGCTGAATTTAAGGGGCAACATAAAATTGACTAGTATCAGCCCTTTTCCTTTTACCTATACAGTTCTAACCAAACGATACCCCTTTTAATCCGATTCGTAACTTACGAATCGAAATTTTTAAAAATAAAAAAGGAATGAACAAGGTATCCCTCATCCATTCCTTTCATTTATAATGTAACAAGTTCCGTTGGTCTTTTCGGGTCAGTATCATATAAGGAAAATTGTTCACCCACGATGATTCCCTTTGTCTTTAACGTCTGTTCCACCGACATTCTTGCTAGATCCTTCATATTGTTATCAAGGCTTAAGTGGGCCAGGTAAATCCGCTTGGTCTTATCACCGGCCACTTCGCTCATTGCAAGGGCAGCGTCTTCATTACAAACATGTCCGACATCACTTAAAATCCGGCGCTTGATGCTCCATGGATATTTTCCCATCCTCAGCATGGACACATCATGGTTACTTTCGAATACATAAGCATCGGCATTTGAGATGATTCCTTTCATCCGATCGCTTACGTACCCTGTATCGGTAATGACCACAAGTTTCTTATCTTCATGATGAAAGACGTAAAACATCGGCTCTGCCGCATCATGTGAAACACCGAAAGATTCTATATCAAGGCTGCCGAACGTTTTGACCTGTTCCATTTCAAATGTGAATTTTTGTTCGGTTGCAATTTCACCGATCGATCGCTCCATGGCATTCCATGTTTTTGCATTCGCATATATCGGGAGTTTATGTTTTCTGGCAACCACGCCAAGACCTTTAATATGGTCGCTGTGTTCATGGGTAACAAGGATACCGGATAGCTTGGACATATCACGGCCTATATCCTGAAACAATGCTTCCAGGGCTTTACCGCTTAAGCCGGCATCGACAAGGAATGATTGATCCTCCGTTTCCACGAAAAAGGCATTTCCTGTACTCCCGCTTGCGAGAACACTAAAATGCATTGTCATCTATACTCACTCCAGTATTTTTTCTTCTGTATTCAATTCAATGACCTCTCCATCAAAAGCATTCACGAAGAGATCCGTTTCGTCATCAATGACCACCCACCATGTTGGCACAAGTAAATGTGACACAGATGTCGTCTGCAACGAATTGTAATATCCCAATTTTACATTCGTGACGTTACTTTTGGGATCAATATCACCATTCTGATATAATGCTCCGATAGCATTTACAGCAGATGTCAATACTTTAGGTTTATTGAATTTTTTGATCCCCTCTAAATACATTTGTTCATAGGAAACAACTTCACCCTTCTTGTTCAGATATAAAGTGACCTTCCCTTTACTATTATTATAAAACATCTTTTTATCTGCCACTTGATAGCAGGTGATGGTCTGGCTTATTTCATCATAGCTCCAAAAACGATATTCATTTCCTTTTAATATATACTCCTTCAGGAATATATCAAGATCTGCAGCATTAATTTCCGCTTTCATGCCAACCGGTATCTTAAATGTACCCACAAGCTTCTTATCATCGATGATCTTTGCTTTTTGATTTTTCAGGTACTGTATATCTTTCTTCTCGAAAGTCTTGCTTTGGGCAATCAGGAATTGATCCGACTTTTGTTTCGGAAGTGGGGTTTCTATTGAAATCTCATCTTCTTTCAACAGTTCTTCCGTTGATGACTCCGTGAAACTTTCATACTGGGAGTCATTAATCTTTTCCAGGAATTGATAAAGAAGAAAAATATTCAAAACGAAGAAAACCATGATGAAAATCGACTTTGTATTATTCCAATCCACTTTGATCGCCTCCCGTATCTTCATCAAAAGGCACAATAAACCATTTATCGCCGATACGATAATACCAAGTGGGCTCGAGTGTAACTAGAGTTACAAGTTTGGAATCGAGGGATTTTTTCAGTTTATAGCCAATCGAGATGTCCTCCACACTTTTGAAATCGATATTATCTTTCGATTTCAGCTGATTAATTACTTCTATACCGCTTTGTAAAGTCTTTGTCGATCCTACTGACGGGAGGACTGAGTCAAGTGAAAAGTATGGGCGTTCATAGCTATAAATTTCTTCTTTCCCCCAAATTTGCTCGATTTCTGTCATTCCAGATTCATTGAAGGTCGGATAACCATTTACGAATAAACGGAATACCACTCGTTGTTCATTCTCCGACATATAGGCAAAGCGGTAATTGTTATTTTCCCAACCGGCATGATCATTGATGAAATCGATGCTCTTTTGCAAAAGATCACTGGAACTGTCAAATACCTTGCTCTTTTGTGCCGGATTTATATAAGAAATTAAGTAATTCTCTTTATTGACCGTCATCAGTCTTGTTCCATCCGTATATTCCTCACCGACCGAAACCGATTCCTGGCGAACGAACTTCGGAAAACTAAATAACGCATTTTTCAAGTTTCCAATATCCAAAGAGTCAATATAATATTCAAGTTTGTTGATTTCCACTGGGTTTTCCGGGACGAACAGAGTCCTTTTGCTGTTTATCGTTTCGGCAACGTATTCAGGATGCTTATTATAGGAACCCCAATAAAATGAATCCATGAAATTCCTTAGCTTTTTAGAATCGACCAAACCTTGATAAACCTTCTCTTTATCGTAGGAAACAAAATAAACGGCAGATTCATTACCGCCGATATCCTTTTGTTTAATGATGATTCGATCAAACGAAAATTCAGGCACTTCCTTATCCCTTATATTCAATACCGTTTTATAAAGAGAAATGGGGATATCATCGGAGAATTCGATTTCGATCGATCCATCTTCATGAACAAAATCGTCAAATTTCCTTTGCAGCCTTTTTACGGATACCTCTTTTAAACCGCTGAAACGCCATTGTAAAAATTCATTTTCCATTTCATTGATTTCTACCGGGCTGGAAGTCTGGAAATGCTGCCCATTGCCATGGAAAAGGATACTGACTGGTTTAATGACATCACTGACAATCTGGACATCGCTTTTAATCTTTATAAATTCCGACGATTGTTCAAATGGATCATACTCAGGCTCGTACGTCCAAATGCTCCATGTCAAAAATATGCTTGTCCCAACCAAAATAATCAGTATGATACTTTTTGCACGTTCAAAATTCATGACCAATCATCCTCTTCTTCCTGTTCGTAAGGAAGTGTAAAGAACACGGTAGTTCCTTTTCCATCCACACTTTCCGCCCATATTTTCCCGCCATGCGCCACGACCATCTCTTTTGCAATCGCTAAACCAAGCCCTGTCCCGCCTAAGTTACGGGCCCTTGCTTTATCCACACGGTAGAAGCGGTCGAAAATTTTATCAATGACGTTTTTCGGGATACCCACGCCTTGATCTGTAATGCTCACAATGATAAAGCCATCAGATGCCCTGACGCGGAAAGTCACTTGACCCCCTTCAGGTGAGTACTTTAATGAGTTGGAGATTACATTATAAAGAACCTGGGTAATTTTATCTTCATCAATATCCACAAAATAAGCTTCCTTCGGCAAATCACGCTTAAACGTGATGTCATCATTTTTCGACATTTCAAAACGATCGATGATGTGGTCATAGAATTTATTGAAATTCACCCAGCCGGTTTTAAGCCTGTAATCTTTACTGTCCATTTTCGAAAGCTGTAACAGATCATTAACAAGCCTGATCATTCGCTCCGTTTCATTTTGGGTCACACTTAAAAACGATGGAGCGATTTCCTCGTCCTTCCATGCACCTTCAGCCAATGCCTCCAGGTAACTTCTCATCGTCGTTAGCGGAGTTCGCAGTTCATGTGATACATTGGCAACGAATTCCCTGCGTTCGCTCTCGATTTTTTCCTGCTCTGTTATATCATGCAAAACAGTGATCAAACCATTAACGAATCCCGTTTCCTTTTGAATGACCGAAAAATTCCCCCTCAAAATGAAAGGCCGGTTTTTTTTGCTGTAATCAAGGATAATGGACTCTCGCTCTTCCAGTAAATCCTCAAATTTATATTCTTCTTCAAGACCCAAAACCTCAATGATCGGTTGGTTCATGACGGTTTCACTCGAGACATTCAATAATTGTGCCGCCGGTTCATTAATCAAGTTCACCCGACCGCGCCTGTCCGTTGAAATTACGCCATCCGTCATATTGGCAAGGACAGATGAAAGCTTACGCCGCTCTCCTTCTGTGCTTGATTGCGACTCTTGGAGTTTTTTGGTCAAATTATTGAAAGTGACGGCAAGCTGGCCAATTTCATCATCGCCATATACCCTGACTTTTCTGGAGAAATTCCCTTTTGCCATCACCAGGGCCTGTTTTCTCATATCAGACATGGGTCTGGTGATCGTTCGTGCGAGCAGGATCCCCAAGATGGCCGTAATGACCAAAGCGATGGCCGTACCCGTCATGAAGATGCTATTGATTTCATCCATCTGCTCAAAGACATTCTCCATCTCGGCTATTACATAGACGGCGCCAATGACCTCCCCATTTGCTTCAACGGGTGTCGAAAGGACCCAGAGCCTCCTGCCCTTATCGCGAAATATATCACTATCTTCTTTTCCAAAAGTGAGCGTATTCTTAATGAGGACCTCTGTCGTCTTCTTCCCTACAATATCCTGGTTACCTGGGGCTGAAGTTCCGATCACGCGTCTGCTGCGGGTGTCGATGACACGTACTTCCGAAATATCATTCGATGAATTATCCCGGTCTCTCAATATAGCATCAATCGCTTCTTCGAGGGTCGGATCTTCCTCTCCCCTCTCTTTTTCCATTTCTTCACCAATACTGTAGGTAAGCAGGTTAACGTGACCTTTTATTGATTTCGTAAAGTTCCCGACAAGATTTTCTTCCAATTCCCCAACAAAATATACCCCGATTATTTGCATCGCCACGAAAATGAGCAATACATAAATCAGAACAAATTTAAAATGAATTGAGCGAAAAAAACCAACCTTTTTCATAGAAACTACTCCTGTTCAGGGTTACGCAGGTAATAACCGACCCCTCTTCTAGTTACAATCCAGCCAGGATGGCTTGGATTGTCTTCAATCTTCTCACGAAGACGTCTGACCGTTACATCGACCGTCCGTACATCACCAAAATAATCATAGCCCCACACGGTTTGCAATAAGTGCTCCCTTGTCATGACCTGACCGATATGCTTCGCTAAGTAATGAAGCAACTCAAATTCACGATGCGTCAATTCTATCGTATCGCCGCGCTTGGATACCACATAGGCATCCGGATGGATAGTGAGCGTGCCTATCGTAATTTCCTTCGGTTCATTTTCTTGATCGGGAACCGGAACGGCTTGCTGACGTCTAAGGTTCGCCTTAACGCGGGCAATTATTTCCCGGGTACTAAATGGCTTTGTCACATAGTCATCTGCACCAAGCTCCAATCCTAACACCTTATCTATCTCCGAGTCTTTTGCCGTTAGCATGATGATCGGGGTTTCATACTTTTTCCTTACTTCCCTGCATACTTCCATCCCATCGCGCTGAGGCAGCATGATATCAAGTAAAATCAAATCAGGTTGCCGTTCTTCCACCATTTTGAGAGCTTCATTGCCATCATAAGCACAAAAAACTTCGTAGCCCTCTTTTTTTAGATTGAATTGTAATATATCAGCAATTGGCTTTTCGTCATCCACTACCAAAATCTTTTTATCCATGTACTTATCTCCTTTTTAATAACTGAACTGAATCTATTAAAAACCATGTCCTTATCCGGGACCTTATTCACTTTTCCTTCTGCTTGCACAAAGCTTCGCAACCTAGTTTCAGCAAAGTTACATATATATACCCAATAAAAGGGGCTGAACACCGGAATGAAAGCAAATTGTCTCTATTCTACTTTATCATTTTATAGGCATTAAATCACCTTTTTCCTATTATTCTCATCTATTAATAAAGCAGAAGAAGTCTTCGAATAATTTTCGAAGACTTCCATCAATTACTGACTTATATAGTTTAGCGGATTAACGAGAGACCCTTTTTTATATATTTCAAAATGGAGGTGGACACCGGTCGAGTGACCTGTTGAACCCATCATGCCGATTTTCATGCCTTTTTCAATCTTTTGTCCCGCTTTTACATCTATTGA
Organism: Peribacillus sp. AS_2; assembly: GCF_026891895.1. Classification (NCBI taxonomy): domain Bacteria; kingdom Bacillati; phylum Bacillota; class Bacilli; order Caryophanales; family Bacillaceae; genus Peribacillus; species Peribacillus sp. AS_2. The sequence goes on along the minus strand of NZ_JAPTGA010000001.1, from coordinate 34,734 downwards.
ATCCAAATGGGCATACACTGTCTTATACCCATTATTATGATTGATCGTTATCTTATTTCCATATCCTCCAGAATTCCCGGCAGTTTCGATTATCCCATGATCTGCTGCCGTTATGGTCCTGGTGGCTGGCCTTGCAATATCGATACCTTTATGAAGTTTCCCCCAGCGCTGGCCCTGCTTACTGGAAATATAGCCCCCATCTGCAGGCCATGAATATGTACCGCTGCCCTGTGAAGGTATGACCTTGGTGCCTTTTTTGGTGATTTCCGTTTTAGCTTCTTCCGTGACTTCTTTTTTTACGATCGATTCACTGATTTTCTTTCCATTTGTTTCAGATACATTATAGGTGAACGCAAGAATCCCCTCATTCCCCATTTGTTCAGTAATGAGTTCGCCCTTTGGAAGTTCGTCATCCTCCTTCACTTTCTTTTCAAAAGGGATTCTCTCTTCCTTTAATACTTCTCTTTCTACCACTACGTTCACATAGGGGGTACGCTGGGTCACATAGAGACGCTCGCCCTCTTTAACACCTTTGTCCTCATCCTGTCCCGGATTCAGCTCCAGCAGTTGATCCAGGTCCATATCATGGCTATTGGCAATGGCTTCAAGATCTTCATCTTCCTTAGCCTCATAGATCGTCGTTTCTTCCTTTCCTTCTTCTATCATGGAAAGGGTTTTATCGACACTCTTGATTTCGTCTGGATATACCATTGTCTCTTTAAACGTAACGGGAAGTGAAAATTCGATGTCCAGAATTCTGCTTCCTGGCTCTTTTAACGAATCGGCATCTTTTTCACTTTCCTTTTTACCTGATTCGTATTCAGCATATTCCTCTTCATTTACATATAATAAAGTGATTTTCTCCAGAACGTCCTCTGCATCTTCCTTTGACGCAACATAAGCGACCGCCTGGTTATCTATGTCGATTTCATACGCCTCGGCCTTCACATTCAACTGATCCTGAATTCCCTTAACAGCCTGATCCTCTTTAACATCCTCATCGAATACCTCTTCAGGTACGAACTTCAGCTGTGTCTCCTTATCGAATGTAAAGTCAGGATAATCTTCCTGTGCTTCCTCTACCTTATCGGCTACGATGTTTTCGATTTCCGTTTCATCCGTCACACTGCCGACGAACTCATCATTAAGATAAACATGCTGTATGGTTGTAGTTTCCGATATCCCAGCAGCAGTTACCCGATTGCCCGCAAGCACCAAAATGACGGAAACCATCAACAGGATGATCCCCTTGCCTTTTGAGCTAAACATATATTGTCCTCCTTAACGGCTCAGTCACCAATTAAGAAACTAATCAAATTTATTTGAGATTTATTAGTCCAATTTAAATATCCTGATGCTTATGACTGATTTCTATAATGATTTTTATCACTCATAACTCTACCATATTAAGAAAAAAAACAAGAAACCGACTTCATAATGTAATAGAACTGTATAAATGGTGACAACTTGTACCAATAGATATGGTAATGGGGACAGTTCAATAAACTGCGGAAAAAGGAGTGGGCCTAAGCCCATCAAGGGTAAAAGCGAGTTATATCCCGAATTGGCCGAAAATGGTATGTTACAAAACGTTAACAATCTATTACAAGATTTCATTCAGAATCCTCTGGGCACATAACAAAAAAACGCCCTAAAGGAAAGGCGTTTATACAAGGATGGCTCAGGACGGAATCGAACCGCCGACACAAGGATTTTCAGTCCTTTGCTCTACCGACTGAGCTACTGAGCCAAATATTCTATTTTAGAATAAAAATAAAATGGCGGTCCCGACGGGAATCGAACCCGCGATCTCCTGCGTGACAGGCAGGCATGTTAACCGCTACACCACGGGACCAGTAAAGGATATATATAAAGAAGTGACCCATACGGGATTCGAACCCGTGTTACCGCCGTGAAAGGGCGGTGTCTTAACCGCTTGACCAATGGGCCGGAAAAAATGGTGAGCCATGAAGGATTCGAACCTTCGACCCTCTGATTAAAAGTCAGATGCTCTACCAACTGAGCTAATGGCTCGTTCTAATGAAATGTTTCTTTGCTGGATGTTAACTTACCATCTGCAGCTTGTTAATGGCTTGTTCTATTGTGACGACGCTTTTGATAATATCATGGTTCTTATAGTTTAGGCAATAGTTTTTTGAAATAAAATTATTTTTTTCTTATCTTTTTTATTTTCCCTATAGTTTTTATCCACATTCACTCGGTATCCCGGACCTCCCGAACGTGACATATAATGCATCGATCATAAAAATGAAAGAAGAGCCGGCAAAAAAAGCCAGCTCCTTTTTCATGAATTACGCTAGACGCCAAGGGCTTCTCACGACATTTGTTTGGTTACGGTCAGGACCGACAGAGAAAGTGGTCAAAGGAATGCCTACCAATTGAGATACGCGCTCTACATAGTGGCGAGCGTTCTCTGGAAGCTCATCCAATGATTTGCAGCCTGTGATGTCTTCTGACCAGCCTGGCAGCTCTTCATAGACTGGTTTACATTCGCCAATCGCTTTCAAAGTCGCTGGTACCTCATGAATGATTTCGCCTTTGTATTCATAGGCCACACAAATTTTGACCGTATCAAGACCTGATAATACGTCAATCGAGTTCAATGATAAATCGGTAATCCCGCTGACACGGCGAGCATGGCGAACGACAACAGCGTCAAACCAGCCTACACGGCGCGGTCTGCCTGTAGTTGTTCCATATTCACGGCCAATTTCCCGGATTTGGTTACCGACTTCATCATGCAATTCTGTAGGGAAAGGACCATCGCCCACGCGGCTTGTGTATGCTTTACATACTCCAACCACATGGTTGATCTTCGTAGGACCTACACCCGAACCGATTGTAACTCCACCTGCAACCGGGTTGGAAGAAGTGACGAATGGGTATGTTCCTTGATCGATATCAAGCATGACACCTTGTGCCCCTTCGAATAATACCCGTTTTCCTTCATCAAGTGCGTCATTCAATACAACGGATGTATCACAAACATATTTCTGCACTTGTTGTCCGTACTCATAGTATTCTTCCAAGATATCTTCAATTTTGAAACCTTCCGTTTCATAGAAGCGTTCGAACATACGGTTTTTTTCGACAAGATTTTGAGACAATTTTTCCTCGAAAATTTCACGGTCCAAAAGGTCTGCCATGCGGATTCCGTTACGAGCAGCTTTGTCCATATATGCAGGGCCGATTCCCTTTTTAGTCGTTCCAATTTTGTTGGCGCCTTTACGGTCTTCTTCGACTTCATCCAATTTGATATGGTAAGGAAGAATGACATGTGCACGATTCGAGATACGAAGATTATCCGTACTCACCCCATGGCTATGTAAATAAGCAAGCTCCTCTACAAGAGCTTTTGGATCAACTACCATACCGTTTCCAATGACACAAATCTTATCACTATAAAAAATCCCTGACGGAATTAAATGCAGTTTATAGGTAACGCCGTTAAATTTAATTGTATGCCCTGCATTATTCCCACCTTGATAACGAGCGATGGCTTCCGCATTCTGGGATAGAAAATCTGTTATTTTACCTTTACCTTCGTCTCCCCATTGTGTACCGACTACTACAACTGATGACATCTGAATAAAGCACCTCCAAAGGTTCACGTAATACCGATCATTAACCGGTTCTTATCAAACAAACCTATTTTATCAATAATCCAAACTGGAAGTCAATACAAAATCCGAACAATACACTTTTTAAAAAATTCTTTGTTCGTAAATATGAGAAATTTCTTTCCGGTTTTTTTAGGATTGTCAAACATTATTGTACCCTCTGATTTCTTTTTCTATTATCATTAGGGCCTTTCTTTTTCCTGAAACAGAGAAAGCCCGCCATTGCATGAATGGCAGGCAGTCCCCTATGCGCCGGGAGACATCGAATCATCATCGAAGCGGCGTTCGAGATTGACGAATTTATTATATTCTTTTACGAATGCAAGCGAAACCGTGCCCACCGGACCATTACGCTGTTTCGCTATAATGATTTCAATGATATTTTTATTCTCGGATTCTTTATCATAATAATCATCACGGTATAAGAATGCGACGATATCAGCATCTTGCTCGATACTCCCGGATTCCCGGATATCAGACATCATCGGGCGCTTATCCTGACGCTGCTCCACTCCCCGCGATAGCTGGGAAAGGGCGATGACGGGCACTTTAAGTTCCCGAGCCAGCGCTTTGAGTGAACGTGAAATCTCGGATACCTCTTGCTGACGGTTGTCGCCTGAACGGCCATCGCCTTGAATTAACTGCAGGTAATCGATCAATATCATGCCAAGGCCATGTTCCTGCTTCAAACGACGGCATTTTGAACGGATTTCACCAATCCTGACACCTGGCGTATCATCGATATAAATGCCGGCATTCGACAAGCTTCCCATCGCCATCGTCAGTTTACGCCAATCCTCATCAGTTAAGGAACCTGTCCGTAAATTCTGGGCGTTGATATTCCCTTCAGCACAGAGCATACGCATAACGAGCTGCTCTGCACCCATTTCAAGACTGAAAATCGCTACATTCTCCTCCGTTTTGGTCGCAACGTTTTGAGCGATGTTCAATGCAAAAGCGGTTTTACCAACCGAAGGACGGGCACCAACTATGATGAGGTCATTACGCTGGAACCCCGCTGTCATTCGATCCAGTTCAGCAAACCCTGTCGGTATTCCCGTGACATCCCCTTTACGGGTAGTCAAAATTTCTATGTTATCGTAAGTCGCAACCAATACATCCTTAATATTTTGAAAAGACCCGGAATTCTTACGCTGGGCCACTTCCATGATCGTTTTTTCTGCTTCACCGAGCAGCTCCTCGACCTCGTCCTCGCGACTGTAGCCTTCCTGAGCGATGTTCGTAGCAGTCCTTATCAAACGGCGCAGCAATGACTTCTCCTCGACGATGCGGGCATAATATTCAATATTGGCCGCGGTAGGCACCGATCCAGCCAATTCACTTAAATAAGAAACCCCGCCAACTTCTTCAAGGTTTTTTGTCGCAGCCAATTCCTCTGTCACCGTAATCAAATCGACAGCTTTTCCTTCGTCATTCAATTTAAGCATCACATTAAAGATCTTTTGATGAGAGCTTCTATAAAAATCTTCCGGAATCAAAACTTCCGATGTAACGGTCAATGAAGAGGGCTCAAGAAAAATGGCTCCTAGCACAGCCTGTTCGGCTTCTATATTTTGAGGTGGAATCCTATCCTGAAATTGTTCTATCATATCTTAAAACCTCCCATTCTAAGAGGATACCTTTTATATGTTTCTAGTAAAAAAGAAAAAAGTGAAAGGACAACATGCCCAATCACATTTTTCGTCTATCTCTATTTTATCAATTTTTCACAGATATGAAACAGCTAAAATTAGTTAATTTCTTTCACATGCACAGTCAGTGTTGCAGTGACTTCAGGATGAAGCTTCACCGGAAGCTTTGTATGCCCTAAAGTGCGGATGCCTTCAGCAAGCTCCATTTTACGTTTATCAACCTTGATACCGTGTTTTTTCTGAAGCTCAGATGCAATTTGTTTAGTCGTGATGGAACCGAATAAACGCCCGCCCTCACCGGCTTTGGCAGATAGTTCAACCGTTAATTTCTCCAGCTGCACTTTCAATTCTTCAGCCTGCTGCAGCTCTTCTGCTGCAAGTGATTCTTCTTTATTTTTCTGTGCTTCCAAAGTTTTCACGTTTGAATTATTTGCTTCAACGGCCAATCCTTGTTTAAGCAGGAAATTATGTGCATAACCATCCGCAACATTTTTAACTTCCCCTTTTTTCCCTTTACCTTTAACGTCTTTAAGAAATATCACTTTCATTCTTTATATCCCCCTTCTAAATATTCATCAATAGCTGCTTTCAATCGACTTTCGGCCTCATCAATGGAGCATACCTGTTGAGTGGCGGCATTCGTTAGATGTCCGCCTCCATTCAACATTTCCATGATCACCTGTACATTGATATCACCAAGAGAACGCGCACTTATCCCCACCGTATCATCAGACCGCTTAGCCATTACAAAGGAAGCGACAACGCCATCCATCGTCAATAGGGTGTCCGCAGCCTGAGCAATGAGCACCTGATTATGAACCTGATCGGTTTTTGCCGCGGCAATGGCAATTCCCTTTTTATAAAAGATGACTTCTTCAATGAGCTTCGATCGTTTGATATAGGTGTCCACGTCTTCTTTTAAGAATTTCTGGACAAGTACCGTATCAGCTCCATGCGCCCTTAGATATGAGGCTGCATCGAAAGTACGTGATCCTGTTCTTAAGGTGAAGCTTTTCGTATCGACGATGATACCGGCAAGAAGCGCCGTCGACTCCAGCATATCAATTTTTGAGCGTTTCGGCTGATATTCAAGCAATTCGGTCACAAGCTCTGCCGTTGAAGATGCATATGGCTCCATATAGACGAGCAATGAGTTTTTGATGAACTCCTCACCCCGCCGATGATGGTCAATAACCACAACCTTATCGATTCTATTCAATAACCGCTCTTCAATCACCATGGAAGGTTTATGGGTATCGACCACAACCAGCAAGGTCTCATCAGTAATCATTTCAAATGCATCATCAGGTGTTATGAACCGGGCATACAGCTCTTCTTTATTTTTGATCTCTTCCATTAGACGAAGGACACTGCTGTCGAGCTGCTGGGTGTTTATGACAATATAGCCTTCACGTTCATTCATTTGGGCAACTTTCAAGATGCCGATCGCTGAACCGATTGCGTCCATATCCGGGTTTTTATGGCCCATGACAATGACTTTATCGCTATCAAGGACTATATCCTTCAATGCATGGGAAATCACACGGGCACGGACCCTCGTGCGTTTTTCCATCGGATTGGTTTTGCCGCCATAGAATTTCACTTTTCCATTCGCTTGCTTTATGGCCACCTGGTCACCGCCCCGCCCTAAAGCGAGATCCAAGCTGGACTGGGCAAGCGTACCTAGTTCCGGCAAGGATGACACGGCCGAGCCGACCCCGATGCTCAAGGTCAGTGGTACATTTTGCTTGGCCGTCGTTTCCCTGATTTCATCCAAAATCGAGAATTTCCCCTTTTCTAGCTGCTGAAGGATATGCTCATTAAAGACAGCGATGAATCGTTCCGAGGAAACCCGTTTAAAGAAAACGCCATTATCCCTTGCCCACTTATCGAGAAGTGAGGTAACCAAGCTATTAATGCTGCTTTTACGCTGATCATCCATACCCTGTGTCAAATCATCATAATTATCAAGAAGAATAATCGCAATTGCCGTTCGCTCATCTTCATATAATTTCTCAATTTCCACTTGCTCCGTCACATCAAAAAAGTAAAGAAGCCTTTCATCACGCTTATGGACCACCTTGAATTTCCGATCGTGGAGCGTAAGTGTCTCTGTCTCGATCTCTTGCTTGATTAACGGTACTATCGAGTCCGCAACATCGTATAGCGATCTTCCTGCCAAGGAATCCTCACTAAAACAAGAAGCCAGGAATGGATTGGTCCATTCAATGTAATAATCCTCATTAAAGAGCATGATCCCAATCGGCATTTCCAATAACGCTTCCTCGCCCACCTTCTTTAAACGGTAGGATAAAGTCGTTATATACTCTTCTGTCTTCCGTTGCTTTTTTTCTACCATTCTTAATGTTAAATAAAATAAACCAGCAAGAATCAATAGTCCAACAAGTGCAATAACCCAATTATAATAAGCCAGTACGCCCAAAAGTAAAACGACTGCGGCCAGCACCCCATACAATGGGGACTTAATCGAGTATTCTTTCAAATAAGATGGCATAGTTTCAGCTCCTAAAAGCATCTGTTTTACAAAAAAGTCTTCTATTCCTTTTTCTTGATTGTCTCCCTAAAGGGAAAGCCTAAATCTATTATACCTAAAAATCGGACGGCCGTCGTTATAATCGGAATCGGCAGAAGCAAAGAAAAAACCACAATTAAAACAGGTATCGCCTTAACCCATGACTTAACATGAGCGATATAGAATATCAGTGAATATCCTTGTAATAAAATGAAGAACTGCAGTATGAAAAATAGGTTCGTTATGGCCATATATACAAAACTGTTCTTGTCCGTATTCACAAAAAGAGCAAGAAGCATCGTAATTAAATAATACCATAAAAGGCTTTTCGGGAGTCGCAGATCTCGAAAATGAGGCCATTTTAACGCCTTATCACTGAACCTCTTCACAATGGGATGCGCTGCAAATAAAATCAATAAAACCATGATGACGGACATCAAGACGAACAAACTTGGCATCAGCGTGTTCATCATATCGATCGATTCATACACCTGCTTTTTGACTTGTTCCGTCGGTGCCTGTCCAAAGGTATCCATAATGCCGATTGAATTTTCAATGGACCCCTCAAGAATGTTCATCGATTCTTCTATGTAATTAACATCCGTAATCAAAACTGAAGCTGCATACATTAATAAAATGCCCCCCAGAAAGACAAGGACTGCGCTTATGAACATAGGTGCCATCGGTTTGTCCTTTTTCAAAAAATAGCCGATCGCAATTCCCGTTGCCCCCATGAGCAAGGTCAGCGGAACAGACAATATCGTCCCGATGAGGATCGACAATAACGAGGCTACAAATAAGTAACCAAGGCTCCACGATAACCTTTGTTTGATTGTGACAAGTATGAATGGAATGGGTAAAAAGAAAGAAGTGAAAATACCCAATGGTGGGATTTGAATGGTGATGAACAATAAAATGCAATATAGTGCCAGAAGTGCTCCGCCCTCGGCAATTCGTCTCCCGCTATTCATCTTTATTTCACCCCCTGTTATGATTGACGTCTTATCTCCACCTTTATATTGTATCCGTTACGGCCAGGATATTTCAAACATCACAGTCTTTTTTGGGATATGATTATTTTTTCTAAGGAAAACGCGCGGATAACTTCCTTCTGAAATAAAAAAAAACCGCAATTCAGCAGTTTTCAGGCAAAAGCAATAACTTATAAAAAAGGCACATTAAGGATAACTCCTCAACGTGCCAATTTATTATTCACCAGATACGTATGGTAGTAATGCCATAGTACGTGAGCGTTTAATAGCAATCGTTAATTTACGTTGATATTTAGCGCTTGTGCCAGTTACACGACGTGGTAAAATTTTACCGCGTTCTGAGACGAATTTTTTAAGAAGATCTGTATCTTTGTAATCAATTTTAGTGATTCCGTTAGATGTGAAATAACAAACCTTTTTACGCTTACCGCGTCCTTTACGTCCACCCATTGCCATAATATATTTCCCTCCCTGCTTTTTTGAATTTTCATTTTAAACGGCTGTTTAAAACGGAAGATCGTCATCTGAAATGTCGATTGTTTTACCGTCATTTGCAAATGGATCATCATCTACACGAGTGTAGTTGTTATTGCTTCGTTGATTCTGATTAGGATTTTGTCCATACGAATTGTTGTCATTTCCGTTATTACCATAACTTCTTTGACCTCCACCGTAAGAACCGCCTTCATTTCTTTCACCCGCTGAACTGCTTCGTGGTTCAAGGAATTGAACGCTCTCAGCCAGAATCTCCGTCACATATACGCGTTTGCCGTCTTGTCCTTCATAATTACGTGTTTGGACACGTCCATCCACGCCAGCTAAACTGCCCTTTTTCAAGAAGTTAGCTACATTTTCTGCCGGTTTACGCCAAACTACACAGTTAATGAAATCCGCTTCACGTTCACCTTGCTGATTCGTAAAACTACGGTTGACAGCTAAAGTAAAGGTAGCTACGGGAACTCCATTAGGTGTATATCGTAATTCAGGATCTTTAGTTAAGCGTCCTACCAAAACTACGCGATTCATCATCAGAATCAACCCCTAGGTTTCAAGCTTGTTTCATGTGAAACAAGATTAGAATTTATATTAATTGTCGAATTAAACTTCTTCTCTAGTAGCCATGTGGCGAATAATGTCTTCACTGATTTTAGCTAGACGATCGAATTCTTGAATCGCAGCACTTTCAGCGTTAACTTTAAGAAGCATGTAGTAACCATCACGGAAATCATTGATTTCATATGCTAGACGGCGTTTACCCCATTCTTTTGCTTCTACTTCCGCACCATTATCAGAAAGGATTGTGTTGAAACGTTCAACTAAAGCTTTTTTAGCTTCTTCCTCAATGTTTGGACGGATGATATACATAATTTCGTATTTTCTCATCACTGTCACCTCCTTTTGGTCTAAGCGGCCCAATTGGGCAAGGAGCAATTATTTATAATTACTCACAAGATAAAATTATAGCATAGTTAAAGAGGCTTTGCAACGAACGGTTCGACTTATTACAATTAAATGTAATCTAATGATTTAAGTCTATAAAAAAGACCCTACATATGGAATGGTAGGGTCTTTGATTCTTATACGTTGAAACGGAAATGGATAACATCTCCATCGTTAACGATGTATTCTTTACCTTCCAAACGAACCTTACCCGCTTCTTTTGCGGCACCATGACTGCCCGCTTCAAGTAAATCGGTATAAGAAACCGTTTCGGCACGAATGAAACCGCGTTCGAAGTCCGTGTGAATGACGCCGGCACATTGAGGGGCTTTCATTCCTTTGCGGAATGTCCAAGCCCGCACTTCCTGTACGCCAGCTGTAAAGTATGTTGCCAATCCAAGCAGATTATAAGAAGCACGGATCAGCTGATCAAGACCTGACTCCTCGATGCCAAGTTCAGATAGGAACATTTCCTTTTCTTCACCTTCAAGCTCTGCAATTTCTTCCTCGATTTTGGCACAAATCACGATTACTTCGGCATTTTCCTTAGCGGCATATTCACGAACTTGCTGAACATATTCATTATCGTCAGCATTCGCCACTTCATCTTCGCTCACGTTCGCCACGTAAAGCGTCGGCTTAGCTGTAAGTAAATGCATGCCCTTCACGATTTTTTGCTGTTCTTCGGTAAACTCGACGGAACGTGCAGGCTTTTCATCTTCCAATGCTTCTTTTAAAGCCACAAGGATTTCATGTTCTGCCACAGCGGCTTTATCTTTTTGCTTGGCCATTTTTCCGACACGGTCGATGCGTTTGACAACAGATTCCAAATCGGCAAGGATCAATTCAAGATTGATGACCTCGATATCATCGATTGGATTTACTTTTCCGGAAACATGGGTAATGTTATCATCTGCAAAGCAACGGACGACTTGACAAATTGCATCCACTTGACGGATATGGGAAAGGAATTTATTACCTAAACCTTCTCCTTTACTTGCCCCTTTTACAATCCCGGCGATATCCGTGAATTCAAATGCTGTCGGAACCGTTTTTTTCGGTTTTACCAATTCAGTCAATTTTTGCAGACGGTGATCTGGCACCTCCACAATCCCTACATTCGGGTCGATCGTACAGAAAGGGTAGTTGGCAGATTCCGCACCTGCCTGAGTTATTGCATTAAATAAAGTGGATTTACCTACGTTAGGCAAACCGACTATACCAGCTGTTAAAGCCATTTATATTTCACTCCTTCAAGATGATTCGTACATATGGGAAAAGAACTGATCTTCTATAAAGACCATCCAATACCTAAACCTTTCCCAATTATAGATTTCGCTTCCTAAAAAGACAAGTAAATCATGAGAAACGCCGAACTACTTTCACTCCAAAAAAAAAGCATGATCACTCCTCATGCTTTTGCAGAACTTTTTTCATTTTCTTCGCGAATTCACGTCGAGGCAGCATCACGCTATGACCGCATCCTTCACATTTTATCCGGATATCCATTCCGAGACGTATAATTCTCCACTTATTCACTCCACAGGGATGTGGTTTCTTCATTTCCACAATATCCTTAAGTGCAAATTCCTTTTCTTCCATAATCATGAGCCCCCCAATTCCTATGACTCGCTGCCATTGTACGTAGATTTAATCCCACTTGCATCAAGCGCAGCACTTATTTCTTTTCTTAATATCCTACTGATTTCAATATGATGCATCGGCTTTGTTTCCGCTTTAATCCGAAAGACGATTTCTTCAGGACTGATTTTTTCAATTCCCAAAAATTCAGGTGCTTTGATCAAGGCCTCGTATTTGCCTGCCATACTGTTTAAAAGATCTTTCAGCACCTTCTCAGCACGCTCGGTCGATCCATCGTTAGGTATGGTCACATCAACAATTGCCATACTATTTAAAATGGAATAATTCGTAACCTGGATGATGCTGCCGTTGGGTATGAAGTGCAATTCACCTACACCGCTTTTAATTTTCGTCGTACGAAGCCCGATTTCAATGACTTCCCCTTCAAAAGTATTGATTTTAATATAATCCCCAACCGAGAACTGATCTTCAAAGATAACGAAAAACCCGGTAATTATATCCTTGACCAAACTTTGTGCGCCAAATCCAATGGCCAAACCGAGAACACCGGCACCAGCGAGTAATGGCATCACGTGAAGACCAAGAATCTCCAGAATCATCAACAAGGCAATGAAATTGATGACATAGGTAATGATATTTTCCAGCAATTTAATGAGTGTCGCTTCCCTGCGTTCCGTTACCCGAATGGGACTTCTTAAACGTGCTTTGAAAAATTTATTCAGAATAGTCTTTCCTATTGTAATAATAATACGCGATAACAGCAGAACAAGGAAGATTTTAATAATACCCTCGCCCATCAGCAGCCATATCTTTTCATCCAATATCTCTTTTGCAACACTATCATAAATGCGATCCATATTTTCCTCCTGCCTAATGCAAATAACAGCAAATCTATTATATCTTCGAGGTATTCCTCTACCCTCCATGCATGAAGGTAACCATGAAATAGCGAGATTTTCTCTATTTTATCAATAAATAATGGTTTCTGTACAAAAAAATGATGGGTATATAGTTAATAGAATTTAGAAATTTTATCCCGAACATTCAAATGATTATTTACTAGAAAGTATAGATGAAAGCAATTGGTAGAGGATAACGTCGATTCATATCCCCTTCACCTGTTTGCATGTTTTGCAAAAAATTCCCTCACCCATCATGTTAAATACCGTATATTTTCCCCTTTTTATCCGTATACTGTAATACCAAATAAAGTAAAGGAGTTGAGCCGATGAATCTGAATTCTAGTCTATTTAATAATAATAAAAATAGATTAAGTCGCATCCTGCATGAAGATACGGATGCATCCAAACAAATTTCCCAGGAATTAATCAACCTCCTCCCAACAGGAAAGCTCCAACCAATCGTCATCGTCTGCATAGGCACAGACCGTTCCACAGGCGATTCACTCGGACCACTTGTCGGCACTCTGCTTAGTGAAAAGGCTGAAAACAGTTCTTCCTCATTCCATGTTTATGGTACTCTGGATGACCCTATACATGCGATGAATTTACAGGAAAAATTAAATGAAATTAAAAAGCTGCATGCCAATGCCTTTATAGTCGGAATCGATGCTTGCTTGGGGAAAATGAAAAGCGTCGGCATCGTTCAGATCGGCCAGGGACCAGTTAAGCCGGGTGCCGGGGTCAATAAAGACCTTCCTTCCGTCGGAAATGCCCATATTACAGGAATCGTGAATGTAAGTGGATTTATGGAGTTCATGGTCTTGCAGAACACGCGTCTTAATCTTGTGCTAAAAATGGCGAAAACCATTGCCGAGGGGATTTATGAAGCACAAAACCATTATCCAATAAAACCTTCCATCACTCCTTTCACATGGTCATTCAAGCAAGAAAAAACCCTTTGATCGGTTTTTTCATAAAAAAGAAGGAAGGGGCCAGCCCCTTCCTTCTTTTTTATACATAATACATGAAAGTAACCAGAATGGCCGTGATTATTATGCCCGGAAGCAGATTCGCCACCCTGATTTTGGTGACACCGATAATATTCAAACCAATCGCCAAAATCATGACACCGCCAGTTGCCGTCATTTCCAATATGAAGGAATCCATTAATGCAGATGGGATCATCGTATTGATTTGCCTTGAAAAAACCACCAGGAATCCCTCATAAAGAATGATAGGAAATGCTGAAAAAAGTACCCCTATGCCTAACGTGCTGGCGAGGACAAGTGCTGTGAATCCATCGATTATCGCCTTTGTTATCAAAACGTCATGATCATTCCGGATACCGCTATCCAGGGCACCAATAATGGCCATCGCCCCAATTCCAAATATGAGCGTAGCCGTTACAAACCCCTGAGATATTGAGGTTCCTTCCTTCGCTTTCATCCTGCGTTCAATCCAATTGCCTAAAGAATTAAGCCTGCCCTCAAGATTCATCCATTCACCGAGGACCGACCCGCCGACAATACTTAAAATGACAATAAGGAAATTATCGCTTTTAAACCCCATCTGCAAGCCTAAAACCATCACGGCTAAACCGATACCGCTCATGACCGTTTCTTTAATCTTCTCAGGTATACGTTGTAAAAACCTTCCTAAAATCGAGCCGATTAAAATGCAGGCACCGTTCACCAAAGCCCCTAATAATACCATCTCATCCACCTAATTTTCTGCATATGTCTTCATGTTCTTTTCATAAGGGGATCTAAGAGGAAAGGTTCTCCTGATCGATCAAGTTCAAAATTCTCTCTAAATCTTCTTTTGAAAAGAACTCTATTTCTATTTTTCCTTTTTTCTTGCTTTGTTTTATCGTTACGCTCGTTCCTAGTCTTTCACGCAGACTTGTCTCCCTTTGCTTTATGAAGATATCTTTTTTCTCTTGTTTCTTAGGTTTGGTTTCACGTGAAACGGTATCATTCAATTGATGTATATACTGCTCCAGCTGTCTGACATTCATCCCTTCCTTGAGGACTTTATCAGCTACCGGCTTGAGCATCTCTTTTTTCTTTAAACCCAGCAATGCCCGGCCATGTCCCATGGATATTTCCCCGTCGGAGATATATCTCCTAATTCCTTCAGGCAAAGATAGTAATCTAAGATGATTCGCAATATGGGGACGGCTTTTTCCCAGCCGATTGGCCAGCTGCTCCTGGGTGAATTCCAATTTTTCAAGAAGCGTTTGATAAGCGGCAGCCTCTTCAATCGGATTCAAATCTTCCCGTTGCAGGTTTTCCAAAATGGCCAGTTCCATCATCTGCTGCTCACTCAATTCCCTCACAACGACTGGAACTGTCTTTAAATCAGCTTCCTTTGCAGCACGATAACGCCTTTCCCCAGCCACGATTTCATATCCCTTAATACTTTTCCGGGCAATAATCGGCTGTAATATCCCATGCTCCATGATGGATTGCTTTAATTCCTCTATAGCTTCTAGCCGAAAGCTCTTTCGGGGCTGATAAGGATTTGGCCTTAATTCCCTTAATTTGATTTCGCGCACGATTTCATCTTTACTGATCTCCCCACTGTTGAAAAGTGCGTTAAGTCCTTTGCCAAGCCCTTTAGCCATTTGATACCACTTCCTTTGCCAATTCTAGATAGACCTCCGCCCCTCGTGACTTTGGATCATATATAATTATCGGTTCTCCATGGCTCGGTGCTTCACTCAAACGGACATTGCGGGGAATGATGGTTTGGTAGACTTTATCCTGAAAGTATTTTTTGACTTCTTCTATGACCTGGAGACCTAAATTTGTTCTTGCATCCAACATCGTCAATAGCACACCTTCGATTTTCAAATCATGGTTCAAATGCTTTTGGACGAGGCGGACCGTATTCAATAGTTGACTCAAACCCTCCAATGCATAATATTCACATTGTACTGGGATCAAAACAGCATCGGCAGCCGTTAAGGCATTAAGCGTAAGCAAACCCAATGATGGAGGGCAGTCAATCACAATGTAATCATACTGGCTTTGCACCTCTTCTAACGCCCTTTTTAATCGGACTTCCCTTGAGATGGTTGGAACAAGTTCAATTTCTGCACCTGCAAGTTGAATTGTCGCAGGTATAGCATATAGGTTTTCCACCTTTGTTTCCATGATTACGGTACTGGCCTCAACATCATCAACCAATACATCATAAATACATTGTTCCACATCTGCTTTGTCAATACCTGCACCGCTTGTCGCATTTCCCTGCGGGTCAATATCGACCATTAAGACTTTCTGTCCAATGTATGCAAGACAAGCACTTAAACTGACAGAAGTTGTCGTTTTTCCAACACCGCCCTTTTGATTGGCAATGGCGAGAATCTTACCCACGAATTCACCCGCTTTCAACTATCTTCATGACGCTAAATCTATTGATTTTTACCGTGAATCCAATTATTTCTTTCTATTTTATCATGAATGTTACTGGAAGAAATCGTTTTCTGAAATTCCTCTTAAAATTTGAAATACTTCTAAAAGCATTGAAAATCCAGGAAAAGTTGAATGTTTTAAAAGTGGAAAATGCCAGTTTTGGAGAGAAAATAAAAAAAGCTTGGTAATCGGAGACTACCAAGCGGGCTAAGGATGGGGAATCAAGTTTTTTTCTTGGGTATTTTAATCGTGAACTGGTAATACTCCTCGAATTCTTCTTCCTCTGCATCCAGATTTATTCCATTGTCTGTAACCATACTGAGTGATTGGCGGATGGTATTCACGGCAATCCTCATGTCTTTACTAAACGCTTTTCGCTTAGGTTTCGGCTTCTGCACAGTACCCGTTAAGAGCTTGACGACCTGCTCTTCGGTCTGCTTGACGTTTAACCCTTTTTCGATGATTTCCAAAAGCAGTTTCAACTGCTTTTCAGGACTCTTTAACGGTATCAACGAGCGGGCATGGCGTTCCGTAATTTGCTTTTGAAGAAGTGCATCCTGAACCTCCTGCGGCAGCTTAAGCAGCCGAAGCTTATTCGCCACGGTGGATTGACCAATTCCCAGTCTTTGTGCCAGGGCTTCTTGGGTTAAACTATGCAGCTCCAATAGTTTTCCGTAAGCCAAAGCTTCTTCAATCGGTGTCAGTTCTTCACGCTGAAGGTTTTCTATCAGCGCAACGGAAGCCGTTTCTGTATCGGTGAAATCTTTGATTATAGCAGGTGCCAATTCCCAGCCAAGCTTTTGCATGGCCCGGAAACGACGCTCACCTGCGATGATTTCATATTTTCCCTGACCATAAGCCCTTACTACAATTGGTTGAATGATCCCATGTGTATGGATCGTTTGAGCCAATTCGGCAATTTTATCGTCATTAAAAACGGTCCTTGGTTGAAATCGATTAGGCACAATGTCGGAAATGGAAATTTTTCTTATTTCTTCATTATTATTGCTAGGTGTCTCCATCTCTAGTTGCTCTTCTTCTTTTTCGCCAAACCCAAAGAACCGCGAAAAAGGATGCTTCATCTTCCTACACCACCTTTTAAAACTCCCAAATAACATATTCTCTATTTAAAGGACAAGTCCTGCATACATTTCCCGACATGGTTATACATATGTCCCTTCACTGTAAAAAACATGTCGACTGGCGCCATCAAGGCAATAATGACGGTCGACGGCCAGTTTTTATAAATATCGGCCGGCTTTCCCAAAATTATTTCCCTGAATCAGCAAGCTAAGGGCACACGTCTTAACCTGTACCGAAAATGCCTTCTTGTTGGCAAATGCAGTATTAAGTGAAAATAATAAGGTCATACATTTATAGTAAAAGAAAATAAGGGCAAGTACCAGCCATATATATCTGAATCCTCTGCTCTTACTATGAAAACATACTTTATCGTACAGAGGTTATTCAATAGGCTGCTTATTCGGTGTCCCTGGTTTTCTTGGGTATTTTTTAGGAGTCTTCTTCACTTTTTTTACAGTAATGATGTTTCTTTCACTATTTTCCTCTGGCAATGTGAAAGGATGAATTTCTTCAATTTCTCCGCCTAATGTAAAAATGGCCTTCTTCCCTGTGTCCATTTCATCTTGTGCACTAGCCGCTTTCATGGCAATGAACGTCCCATCCAGTTTAACAAGCGGCAAACATAGTTCACTTAAAACCGACATCCTGGCTACCGCCCTCGCCATGACAATATCATAGGATTCGCGATGCTCCGGTTTTTGGGCGAAGGTTTCCGCCCGGTCATGATAAAAGGAAACTCCCTTTAATTGCAATGAATCCGCAAGGTGATTCAAAAAAGAAATTCGCTTATTCAAGGAATCCACAATCGAGACGTGGATATCAGGGAAACAAATCTTCAATGGAATACTCGGAAATCCAGCTCCAGCCCCAACATCGCAAATTCGATAGGATTCGTTAAAGTCGAAATAGAAGGCTGCACTGATTGAATCATAAAAATGCTTTAGATAAACTTCTTCTTTATCTGTGATGGCTGTTAAGTTCATCTTTTCGTTCCATTCCACCAATAATCGATAATACGTGTCAAACTGATCAAGCTGTTGAGGAGAAAGCTCAATCCCTTTCTCCAGCAGTGCTTGTTGGAACTGTTCAATATTCATGTTTTTTCAATCCTTTTCGGGTATTTCCGTTACTGAGATACTCTGGCAATCTTACCTTGTTCCAAATAAACAAGCAGAATGGAAACATCAGCGGGATTCACACCGGAAATTCTTGAAGCCTGAGCTACTGATAGCGGGTGGACCTGCTTTAGTTTTTGACGTGCTTCCGTTGCAAGACCAGAAATTGCATCATAATCGATATTCTCTGGAATCTTTTTGTTCTCCATTTTTTTCAGGCGATCGACTTGCTGCAAGGATTTTTCGATATATCCTTCATACTTGATCTGGATTTCGACCTGTTCCGTCACTTCTTCATTCAGTTCGACATCACTTGGCGCCAACTTCTGAATATGGGAATAATCCATTTCAGGCCTTTTCAATAAATCGGAGGCACGGATTCCATCCTTTAATTCACTGCCGCCACTTGCAGTAATGACTTCTTGCACCTCTTTGGTCGGTTTGATGAAGTTTGATTTCAATCGTTCCTTTTCCAATTCAACCGCTTCTTTTTTCATAAGGAAACGTTTGTAGCGTTCTTCTTTGATCATTCCGATATTGAATCCAATTTCCGTTAAGCGTAGATCGGCATTATCATGACGCAATAATAAACGATATTCTGCACGTGAAGTCAGCAATCGGTATGGTTCATTCGTGCCTTTCGTTACAAGGTCATCAATGAGAACACCAATATAGGCCTCCGAACGGCTTAAAATCAGTTCTTCCTTACCCATTGCATTCAATCCTGCATTAATACCGGCCATCAATCCTTGTCCTGCTGCTTCTTCATAGCCGGATGTCCCGTTAATTTGACCTGCAGTATATAGATTTTTGATTTTCTTCGTTTCAAGTGTAGGCCATAGCTGCGTAGGAACGATGGCATCATATTCAATTGCATATCCAGCACGCATCATTTCCGCTTTTTCAAGTCCCGGAATTGTTTGCAGGATTTTCACTTGCACATCTTCAGGCAGACTGGTGGATAAACCTTGCACATAAACTTCCTTTGTATTGCGACCTTCAGGTTCCAAGAAGATTTGATGCCGTGGCTTATCATTAAAACGAACGACTTTATCTTCTATCGATGGACAATAACGCGGTCCGGTTCCTTTAATCATTCCGGAATACATTGGTGAACGGTGTAGATTCTCATCAATGAGCTGATGTGTACCCTCATTCGTATACGTTAACCAGCATGGCAATTGATCCGTTATGAACTTTGTCGTTTCATAAGAAAAGGCACGAGGCACTTCATCGCCAGGCTGAATTTCCGTTTTGCTGTAGTCTATGGAAGAACTATTCACACGTGGAGGCGTTCCTGTTTTAAAACGGACCAAATCAAATCCTAACTGCTCCAAGTGTTCAGAAAGCCTGATGGAAGGCTGCTGATTATTAGGGCCGCTTGAATATTTCAGTTCTCCTAAAATGATTTCACCGCGTAAATATGTTCCCGTCGTGATTACGACAGTTTTCGCACGGTACACCGCACCTGTTTTAGTGATGACACCCGTACATACGTCGTTTTCAACAATTAATTCCTCTACCATTCCTTGAATCAATGTCAAATTTTCTTGGTCTTCTATCGTCTTTTTCATTTCTTGCTGATAGAGAAATTTATCTGCCTGCGCCCGCAGCGCACGAACGGCCGGACCTTTTGCCGTATTGAGCATCCTCATTTGAATATGGGTCTTGTCGATATTTCTTCCCATTTCACCGCCTAAAGCGTCAATTTCCCTAACGACTATCCCTTTTGCCGGTCCGCCGACGGAGGGATTGCATGGCATAAAGGCGACCATATCCAGGTTAATGGTGATCATCAACGTTTTAGCTCCTACTCTTGCTGCTGCAAGGCCTGCCTCACTGCCAGCATGACCGGCACCAATAACAATGACATCATAGCTACCTGCTTCGTATTGCATATCCTTTTCCTCCTTTTACGCTTATTTTCCTAAACAAAATTGAGAGAACAATTGGTTGATCAAATTATCCTGAACGCTTTCGCCAATGATTTCTCCAAGTAACTCCCATGCTTTCGTGAAATCGATTTGAACCAAATCAACCGGCGTACCCATTTCAATAGCATCAATTGCATCTTCGATAGCCTGTAATGCCTGTCCCAGCAAAGCTATATGCCTTGCATTGGACACATAGGTCAGGTCTCCCGTTTCTAAAGAACCTTCGAAAAATAAAGAAGCGATCGCTTCTTCCAATTCATCGACCCCTCGATCTTCCAGTAATGAAGTCGTAACGACTTTATGGGATGCAGCCATTTCCTTAACTTTTGCCATATCGATTTTTTGTGGAAGGTCTGTTTTATTGATGATAACGATAACATCCATTCCCTCAACCGCTTGGAATAGTTTCTCATCTTCAGTAGTGAAACCATCGGAATAGTTCAATACAAGCAATATTAAATCCGCTTCTTTTAATACTGCACGAGACCGTTCAACTCCAATTCGTTCAACGATATCTTCCGTTTCGCGAATTCCTGCTGTATCGACAAGTTTAAGCGGTACACCGCGAACATTGACATACTCTTCAATAACATCACGTGTTGTACCTGGAATATCAGTGACGATCGCTTTGTTTTCATGAACTAAGCTGTTAAGCAAGGAAGATTTTCCGACATTAGGACGACCTATGATAACGGTCGCAAGTCCATCCCGAAGTATTTTCCCCTGTTGGGCCGTGTGAAGCAGCTTCTCTATTTCATTCTTCACATAACTGCCTTTTTCCAAAAATAAACGATGCGTCATTTCTTCGACATCATCATATTCCGGATAATCTATATTTACCTCGACTTGAGCGAGGGTCTGTAAAATTTCTTGACGCAGATTTTGGATTAATTTCGAAAGCCGGCCTTCCATTTGACCTAATGCAACATTCATGGCTTTATCCGTTTTAGCACGGATTAAATCCATAACGGCCTCAGCTTGGGAAAGATCGATCCTGCCATTCAAAAAAGCCCGTTTCGTAAATTCACCAGGTTCCGCTAAACGAGCACCTTGTGAGAGAATAAGCTGCAGTACCCTATTGACCGAAACGATTCCACCGTGACAATTTATTTCAACTACATCTTCCCTTGTAAATGTCTTTGGACCCATCATGACCGAAACCATGACTTCCTCTATGATTTCACCTGTTTTAGGCTGGATAAGGTGGCCATAATGAATCGTATGTGATTTCACTTCAAGCAATCCTTTTCCACCTGGTCCTTTAAAGATCCTATCGGCTATTTCTATGGCCTCATCACCGCTGATTCTAACGATGGCGATCGCCCCTTCCCCTAAGGGAGTAGAGATAGCGGTGATTGTATCGAATTCCATGCTTTCACCTCTTATATATTGATGGTTCTATTTTTTTCTGATAATAAAATCGTCGAATCCCTAAATTACTACAATACCACAGTATATTCATGAAAAAAAGTAGATACTCCTTCCTTCCAAGAGTTATCCACACGCCGTTAATCCATATTCTGTAACAACCATTTTAACTTATCCACATGTGAATAACAAATATCACCCGCTTCATTTTCTTCCATCCCCTTTAAGGATCAAGAAAATATAAAAAATTTGTCACTTATTGTTGAATGGAAAATTCGCAAAAAAAATATTCGACATTCATCCCTAAAAAAAAGAACCCCTGCTTAAAAGCAGAAGGTTCATTTAAGTGGAGTGATGACCAAGTGACGATATGGCTCCGTCCCACTTGAGGTTGTTTTTATTTTTGGATAATCCAGGAGAGCATTATGGATGACCTTACGTTCATAGGATGGCATCGGCTCCAGTGAAACAGCTTTACCTGTTTTCGTGGCTTTATTTGCCATTCTTTCAGCCAATTGGATTAAGGTGTCATTGCGGCGGCTTCGATAATCTTCTGCATCTACGGTAATATTCAAATACTGCTTCGAGTATCGATTTGCTACCAGCTGTGCTAAATACTGAAGTGAATTTAGTGTTTGACCCCTTTTTCCAATCAATAATGCAATTTTATCACCTGATAAATGGAATGTTACGTTCTTACCTTTACGGGTGACATTTATTTGTGCATTGACTCCCATATCGACGCAGACATTCTTCAAAAATCCAAGTGTCTCTTCAATGGGATCCGGAGGCAATGTCACATGGACGATTGCCTTCCTTGCACCAAATAAGCCAAAAAATCCTTTTTTTCCTTCATCTTCTACTTCAATCTCCACGCGATCCTTAGTGCTGTTCAGTTGAGCTAAAGCTAAATTTACTGCTTCTTCGACAGATTGTCCTGTAGCAGTCACTTTTTTCACTTTTTCTTTGCCCCTCCCGCGTTTTCCGCAGCTGCTTTTCTAAGATCCGGACCTTTGATGAAATATGTTTGAACGATACCAAAAATGTTACCAACTACCCAGTAAAGAGAAAGAGCAGCGGGGAAATTAATAGCAAATACAACAATCATGATTGGCATGATGTAAAGCATCATCGTCATTTGTGCCGCCATTTGTGGATTCGAGTTCATTCCAGCCATTGACATCTTTTGCTGGATGAAAGTCGTGATACCTGCAACGACCGGTAAAATATAATAAGGATCCGGGGAACCTAAATCAAACCAAAGAAAACTATGTAAAGCAATTTCTTCCGTACGGCTGATTGCATGGTAAAATCCGATCAAAATCGGCATTTGCACCAATATCGGCAAACATCCCGCCAATGGATTCACATTATATTTCGAAAATAGGGCCATTGTTTCTTGCTGTAGTTTTTGTTGTGTGGCAGCATCTTTTGAGCTGTATTTAGCTTGAAGTTCTTTCATTTCAGGCTGAATGGCCTGCATGGCTTTCGAGCTTTTCACCTGTTTGATCATTAATGGAAGCAATGCCAGGCGAATGATTAGTGTAACGCCGATGATTCCCAAACCATAGTTCTCGCCGAATGCTTCGGAAAGCCAGATGATCAGGGCTGATAATGGATAGACAATGTATGAATTCCAAAAACCTTCACTATCCGCAGTAATAGGTTCTTTAATTTCCGTACACCCTGCCAACAGCATCATTATCGAGGCTAGTCCAATAATGAGTAATATTCGTTTTTTCAACCGTAATTTCCTCCTAACTGCAATCAATCTTTTTTGAAACAATTGTGAACTGTTTATTAGAAGATTTCAAGGAAAAGCAATCCACTTTTTCCACAGTTACAATCGGAATTTTCTATGTCATCTTACTTAAGTAACCATATGATACGAGGAGTCTTATTCGATATTAAGGGGACTTTATTGTTTTTTCATTTTAAAGTTTAGTGATTTAGAACGTTTCAGGACATGTATCAAGCTGCTTTTCACCTGGAAAAAGTCCATCTCCGCCGCTGGTTTTCGAGCAATCACAATATAATCCTTACCCTCTTCTATATCTTCTTTCAATTCCAAAAACGCTTGCCGTATGTATCTTTTGATTTGGTTCCTCATAACGGCGTTCCCGATTTTTTTACTGACAGAAAGGCCGATCCTAAAATGATCCTGACCCGGCTTTTCAAGGACATAGACAACGAATTGCCGATTAGCAGAAGATTCACCTTTTTTAAACACAAGCTGAAATTCATCCTCTTTCTTAATCCTTAACTTTTTTTTCATTTTTACACCTTCATTACATGAATTGAGTCTCAGTAAATCCCTTATTTTGCGAAAAAAGACCACTGAGACTTTTCAGTGGTCTATGCAGATAATACTTTTCTGCCCTTACGGCGACGTGCAGCGATTACTCTACGTCCGTTTTTCGTGCTCATACGTGCACGGAAACCGTGAACTTTACTATGTTTGCGGTTATTCGGTTGATAAGTTCTTTTCATTATATGACACCTCCCTGAGGAATAACAGTTAAAGACAGTCTTTACAATTATATAGATGGAGGTTTCTACTTGTCAACCTCATCCATAAAAAATTTCTTTTTTTAATGCTCAATGTCCAGTAGGCCTTTTTTTACTACCTAGCCTATTGTAAATGATTTTGCTCCGAACTGATATAGAAATTTTTGGGGAAGGGGAAATTTCCATCATTTTATCCATGAGCACGAATATGAGATTCGCAAGTAATCCTCCCTTACGACACACCATTCGACAAATTATAAGAACGAACCTGAATCCCTTTTGATCTTTCCCCATGCAGGCCTTCCGGCTTGAACACCTGGTTCATATCAACTTAGTTCGAGCCTATAATCATGGTCTGTGGATAAAATTCGACATGTTTTTTTCTATCCACATCCCATTTTAGAGACTTTTGCACATAACAATGGCCTGTGGAAAAGTTTTTCCCACAAGCCCGGTAAGTTGTGGATAAAGTTTTCTAACCCATTGCAAGACGCCTGAATTTCTGATATTATATTTGTGTTTTCACTCTGAATAACTTTATCAACAGGTAACGTTTATCCACAGACTGTGAATAACTTGTGGATAGTTTATCCGACCTGTGTATATTAATCTGTCCACAGATGGTGGATATTGTCGAAAACCCTTTTTTCTTCTTTATTATATATTTCTTAAAATACCTGTTGATGAATAAACATTCAAATCTACACTGGCTCACCAGATGTAGTCTGTACAAAGGTTGTACAGCGCAAGATATAGTTTTGGGCACTTCACATTACACAACACAAAAATTCCTTAATACAGCTCACCGAACCTTTGCTGTCAAAATTAATATGAAGACGGCAATCGATGAGTTTATTTGTGCCTATACATTTAGATACAATGATTAAAATTTTTTTTGCAAAGGAGGGATAAGTTTGGATAACATCGATAGCCTCTGGAACCAGGCGCTCGGAAAAATCGAAAAGAAAATCAGTAAACCAAGCTTTGAAACTTGGCTTAAATCAACCAAGGCTTATTTACTGCAAGGTGATACATTAACAGTCACCGCTCCCAATGAATTTGCCAGGGATTGGCTTGAAGAACGCTATTCCCATCTTATTTCCGATGTATTGTTTGAACTTACCGGTGAGGAATTGGAAGCAAAATTCATCATTCCCCCCAATCAAGAAGATGATGATTTTGCCGTTCCTGTTCAGCCTAAAAAGATAAAAAAACAGGATAAAGAGCATGCTGCATTTCCCCAGCATATGCTTAATGCGAAAAATACATTCGATACATTTGTCATCGGCTCCGGCAATCGTTTTGCCCATGCCGCGTCTCTCGCTGTCGCAGAAGCTCCGGCCAAAGCCTATAATCCCTTATTCATATACGGGGGCGTCGGCCTTGGAAAAACTCATTTAATGCATGCAATCGGGCATTATGTTCTAGAGCATAATCCGAATGCGAAGGTCGTTTATTTATCGTCTGAAAAGTTCACGAATGAATTCATCAACTCGATCCGGGACAATAAAGCTGGGGAATTCCGTGATAGATACCGAAGCGTGGATGTTTTATTAATTGATGATATTCAATTTCTTGCGGGAAAAGAACAAACTCAAGAAGAGTTTTTCCATACATTCAATGCGCTGCATGAAGAAAGCAAACAGATCGTCATCTCGAGTGACCGCCCGCCAAAAGAGATACCTACACTAGAGGATCGTCTCCGTTCAAGGTTTGAGTGGGGCTTGATCACGGATATCACGCCACCTGATCTGGAAACGCGGATTGCCATATTGCGTAAAAAGGCAAAAGCTGAGGGTCTTGATATCCCGAACGAAGTCATGCTCTATATAGCCAACCAAATCGATTCCAATATTCGTGAGCTTGAGGGTGCACTTATTCGTGTCGTCGCTTATTCTTCATTGATCAATAAAGATATAAATGCCGATTTGGCAGCTGAAGCATTAAAAGACATCATTCCTAGCTCAAAACCTAAAATAATCACCATCTTGGAAATCCAGAAGACGGTCGGTGAACATTATAGTGTCAAACTTGAGGATTTCAAGGCGAAAAAACGGACTAAATCCGTGGCCTTTCCAAGACAGATTGCCATGTATCTTTCCAGGGAATTGACGGACTCATCCCTGCCCAAGATAGGTGATGAATTTGGAGGCCGCGATCATACGACCGTCATCCATGCGCATGAAAAAATCTCCAAACTCATGCAAACGGACACCCAGCTTCAACGTCAAGTTAAAGAAATCCAGGACCAGCTGAGGGTATAATGGATTCTGGATAATGTGAATAACTGGCGACTACTTACACACAGTCTGTCCACATGTGGATGGACTGTTTTTCCTTAGGTTGAGTGGACTTATCCACATATCAACAGGGCCTACTACTATTACTACTATCTTTTTTAATAAAAATTATTAATAAATATGCCTATTCGGCAATAAAAAATTGGAGGATGAAACATGAGATTTATAATCCAAAGAGATCGATTAGTTCATAGTGTCCAAGAAGTAATGAAAGCAGTCACATCAAGAACGACGATTCCGATCCTAACAGGGATAAAGATAAGCGTTACTAGTGAGGGGGTCACTCTAACAGGTAGTGATTCAGATATTTCCATCCAATCATTCATTCCCGCTGAGGTTGATGGAGATGAGATAGTTGAAGTTAAAAGCAGCGGCGGTATAGTCCTGAATGCCCGTTTTTTCAGTGAAATTGTCAAAAAGCTGCCGATGGATACTGTAGAAATTGAAGTGGAGAATAACTTTCAAACGATTATTCGCTCGGGAAAAGCTGAATTTAATCTAAATGGACTGGATCCTGAGGAATATCCTCATCTTCCGATCATTGCAGAAGAAAATATTTTCAAACTTCCAACGGACCTTTTAAAGACCCTCATCCGCCAAACTGGCTTTGCAGTGTCCACGTCAGAAACACGCCCCATCTTAACAGGTGTAAACTTGAAGGTTCAAGATGACGAATTGACCTGTATTGCAACAGATAGCCATAGGCTTGCAATGAGAACAGCCAAAATAGAAAATAAAATTAACGGGACCTATAGTGTTGTCATCCCAGGTAAAAGTCTGAATGAGTTAAGTAAAATCCTTGATGATACAAACGAACTCATTGAAATCGTCATTACCGAAAACCAAGTACTTTTCAAAGCTGAAAATTTATTATTCTTCTCAAGACTTCTTGAAGGGAATTATCCCGATACATCACGCTTGATTCCATCAGATAGCAAAACCGATGTGACTGTTCACACCAAGGATTTCCTTCAAGCGATCGACAGGGCTTCTTTATTGGCGAGAGAAGGAAGAAATAATGTCGTTAAATTGACAACCCTGGAAGGCCGTATAATCGAAGTCTCTTCCAATACTCCTGAAATTGGTAAAGTAATCGAGGAAGTTCAGGCAGAAGCCATTGAAGGTGAAGACCTGAAGATCTCATTCAGTGCCAAATTCGTAATGGATGCTCTAAAGGCATTGGAAGGGTCCGATATAAAAATTAATTTCACAGGTGCAATGCGTCCGTTTGTCATTCGTCCTCTACATGACGATTCCATGCTGCAATTAATTCTCCCGGTAAGGACTTATTAAGCTAAAATAATATTTCAAAAAAATTAAAGGCTTGTATAGCAGGTCTTTAATTTTTTTATATTTAAACATAGGTTTCCAAAGGGTCCTTGGCGTTTTTTCAATGCTGTACGAGACTCTCAATCGCTAAAAACAAGAACTGAAAAAGCTATACTTTGTCTTAATGGGATTAATTTAGTAAAATGAAATATTAAAGACTACTTAGAAATGAGTGAAGCATGAATGGACTCCATAAAAATCAATACTGAATATATTACGCTTGGACAATTCCTGAAATTGGCCGATTTGATCCAAAGCGGCGGAATGGCGAAATGGTTCTTAAGTGAATACGAGGTTTTCATTAATGGCGAATTAGACGTGAGAAGAGGCAGAAAATTAAGATCAGGTGATAAAATAGAGATTCCTGGATTTGGCACCTACACAATTACAAGCTAAAACATAAGGGAAGAGCGGAATATGTATATTGAAAATATAAGTTTGAAAAATTACCGCAACTATACCGAATTGAATCTGGCTTTTGAGAATAAAGTCAATGTAATCCTCGGCGAAAATGCTCAAGGAAAAACAAATGTCATGGAATCCATTTTCGTTTTAGCAATGGCAAAATCCCATCGGACCTCAAATGATAAAGAACTTATTCGCTGGGATGAAGAGTATGCTAAAATAGAAGGAAGAGTTAGAAAGAGAAATACCTCAATACCACTTGAGCTGACCATTTCAAAAAAAGGGAAAAAGGCGAAGTGCAACCATATTGAACAAAGAAAGTTGAGTCAATATGTCGGAAATATGAATGTGGTCATGTTTGCGCCTGAGGATCTTAACCTTGTAAAGGGAAGTCCTCTAGTCAGACGCCGTTTTATAGATATGGAAATTGGCCAGGTTTCTCCCGTATACCTTCATGATATGAGCCAATATCATAAAATACTTCAACAAAGAAATCATTACTTAAAGCTTCTGCAGACCCGGAAACAAACGGATACGACGATGCTTGACGTGCTGACCGATCAATTTATTCAGTATGCAGCGAAAATTGTCGAAAGAAGGTACGAGTTTCTTTTAAAGCTCCAGCAATGGGCAGAACCCATTCATTCGGGGATCTCCAGAAATCTAGAAGTATTGAAAATCCAATATAAACCGTCGCTTGATGTATCAGAATCTATGGATTTGACGAAAATGATAGAAGTATACACAGAAAAATTTGATAAAATAAAAACAAGGGAAATTGAACGGGGTGTTACACTGGTAGGTCCACATCGTGACGACCTGGTTTTTTTTGTGAATGACCGTGATGTCCAGACGTACGGTTCACAAGGACAACAGCGTACGACTGCCTTGTCTTTGAAACTTGCCGAAATTGAGCTGATCCATGAAGAAATCGGCGAGTATCCCATTTTATTATTGGATGATGTGTTATCTGAACTCGACGATTTCCGTCAATCCCATTTACTGAATACGATACAGGGGAAAGTGCAAACATTTGTGACGACACCCTCCGTTGATGGAATCGATCATCAAACCCTACGAGAAGCGTCCACCTTTTATGTTAGTCAAGGAAGTATAAAAAAGGTTAAATGATGAGGTGAATGTATGTATCTCCACATTGGTGAAGACATTCTTGTGAAAACGGACGATGTCATAGCCATTTTAGATAAGAAGCTGCTTCAGGCCTCTCCAATCATGAGTGAATTTTTGGAGAAAAAGTCCGATGTAACTTCCCATTTAGCAAAAAACTCGGTTAAATCGATTGTAGTGACGGACAAACAGGTTTATTATTCACCGCTCGCGTCGTCCACCTTGAAAAAGCGTTCACTGCAGCCATCGCTCTTAATCGATGATATAGATATTCTTTGAATTGTAGCTAAACGTTATAATTACTCCTGAAAATTGATAAATGCCAAAAGAAAAGTGTAGGTGATACGTATGACAATGGAACAAAAAGAAGTACAAGCTCAGGCATACGATGAGAATCAGATACAGGTTTTAGAAGGCTTAGAAGCAGTTCGTAAACGTCCGGGGATGTATATCGGCACTACCTCTGCAAAAGGACTTCACCATCTTGTTTGGGAAATTGTCGATAATAGTATTGATGAGGCACTGGCTGGTTTCTGTACGGAAATCAAAGTGACGATCGAAGAAGATAATAGCATAACCGTAGTCGATAATGGTCGGGGAATTCCAGTGGGGATCCATGAAAAAATGGGACGCCCGGCTGTAGAAGTAATCATGACGGTCCTTCATGCGGGCGGTAAATTTGGCGGCGGAGGTTATAAGGTCTCCGGCGGTCTGCATGGTGTGGGGGCATCGGTAGTTAATGCCTTATCCACGGTATTGGAAGTTTACGTTCATCGTGAAGGTAAAATCCATTATCAGCAATTTAACCGCGGTATCCCAAAAGAAGATTTGAAAATCATCGGGGAAACCGATCATACCGGAACGACTGTACACTTCATTCCTGATGGTGAAATCTTCACGGATACCTTGGAATATGACTTTGATACATTAGCCACACGAATCCGTGAGCTTGCATTCCTGAATAAAGGTTTGAAGCTGATCATTGAGGATAAACGTGAAGAAGAAGAAAAAATCAGGGAGTTCCACTATGAGGGCGGTATCAAATCTTATGTTGAGCATTTGAACCGTTCTAAAGAGGTATTGCATGAGGAACCGATTTTCATGGAAGGCGAGAAAGACGGAATTTCCGTTGAATTGGCCCTGCAATATAATGACAGCTATATCAGCAATGTCTTTTCTTTTGCCAATAATATTCATACCTATGAAGGCGGTACACATGAATCGGGATTCAAGACTGCTTTGACCCGTGTCATCAATGATTATGCACGGAAAAATGGTCTTTTAAAAGAAGCGGATGCCAATTTCTCAGGTGAAGATGTCCGGGAAGGTTTAACGGCAATCATTTCGATTAAGCATCCTGATCCGCAATTTGAAGGTCAGACGAAAACCAAACTCGGAAACTCTGAGGTAAGAACGGTTACTGATTCCATTCTTTCGGAACGACTTGATGCCTTCTTATACGAAAATCCTGCCGTGGCCCGAAAAATAGTAGATAAAGGGCAAATGGCAGCGAGAGCCCGTTTGGCAGCGAAGAAAGCACGTGAATTGACCCGGAGGAAAAGTGCTTTGGAAGTATCCAATCTACCAGGTAAATTGGCAGATTGTTCTTCCAAGGACCCGAGTATCAGCGAATTATACATCGTTGAAGGAAACTCTGCGGGAGGCTCGGCAAAACAAGGGCGGGACCGCCATTTCCAAGCCATATTGCCGCTAAGGGGTAAAATCCTGAATGTTGAAAAAGCGCGATTGGACAGAATCCTGCACAATGAAGAAATAGGTACGATCATCACAGCACTTGGAACGGGCATTGGTGATGAATTCAATACTGAAAAAGCCAGATACCATAAAATTGTTATCATGACCGATGCGGATGTGGATGGTGCCCATATCAGAACACTGATGTTGACATTCTTCTACCGGTATATGCGAAAAATCATCGAGTATGGATATATATATATTGCTCAGCCGCCACTTTTCAAGATTCAGCAAGGGAAAAAAGTGGATTATGCTTATAATGACCGCGAGCTTGAAGAAATCATGGCAAGTTTGCCAACTACTCCAAAGCCTAACCTGCAGCGTTATAAAGGGCTGGGGGAAATGAATCCGGAGCAATTGTGGGAAACGACCATGAACCCAGAAACGAGAACGCTGCTTCAAGTCAGTTTGAAAGATGCCGCCGAGGCAGATGAAACTTTCGAGATGCTGATGGGCGACAAGGTGGAACCGCGACGTAACTTCATTGAAGAAAATGCAATTTATGTAAAAAATCTTGATATCTGATTTTTGACAGGATGCTTTTTACATCCTGTTCTTTACATAGTGCACGAACAGTTAAACTTAAATGAGATATAAGCTTTTAATAGGAGGTTGGCTCCATGTCAGAAAATGAAAGATCAGGTGTTAAAGAAATAAATATAAGTACCGAGATGCGGACATCGTTTTTGGATTATGCGATGAGCGTTATCGTGTCGCGGGCTTTGCCTGATGTAAGGGACGGTTTGAAACCGGTACACCGAAGAATTCTTTATGCAATGAACGATCTTGGAATGACTTCGGATAAACCATTTAAGAAATCAGCCCGTATTGTCGGGGAAGTTATCGGTAAATATCACCCGCATGGTGATTCGGCAGTATATGAAACGATGGTACGGATGGCGCAACCTTTTAACTATCGCTATATGCTTGTGGATGGACATGGGAATTTCGGTTCGGTCGATGGTGACCAAGCTGCCGCAATGAGGTACACCGAAGCGAGAATGTCGAAAATCTCGATGGAGTTACTCCGGGACTTAAATAAAGATACGGTCAATTTCCAGGATAACTACGATGGTTCAGAAAGAGAACCAGCCGTCATGCCTGCCCGTTTCCCGAACTTATTGGTGAATGGTTCATCAGGAATAGCGGTAGGAATGGCAACCAATATTCCGCCCCATCAATTAGGTGAGGTAATTGACGGCGTATTGGCTTTAAGCAAGAATCCTGAGATTACAATTCCAGAGTTGATGGAATATATTCCTGGTCCGGACTTTCCGACAGCCGGTTTGATTTTAGGGAGAAGCGGAATCAGAAAGGCCTATGAAACCGGTAAAGGGTCAATCATTCAACGGGCGAAAGTCGAGATTGAAGAGAAACCGAATGGTAAACAGGTAATCCTTGTTAAGGAAATCCCTTATCAAGTGAATAAAGCAAGATTGATTGAAAAAATTGCAGAACTTGCCCGAGATAAGAAAATCGAAGGCATCACCGACTTACGGGATGAATCGGATCGCAATGGTATGCGTATTGTCATGGAGCTTCGAAAGGATGTTAATGCGAATGTCCTTTTAAACAACCTGTATAAGCACACCGCGATGCAGACCACCTTCGGAATCAATCTGCTTGCTTTGGTGGACGGTCAGCCAAAGGTGCTGAATTTAAAACAATGCCTGCGCTACTACTTGGAGCATCAGCAGGTAGTCATACGTCGCAGGACTGAATTTGAACTGCGGAAAGCGGAGGCCCGTGCCCATATTTTAGAAGGTTTGCGTATTGCACTTGATAATTTGGATGCAGTCATCTCGTTGATCCGCAGTTCCCAAACGACAGATATTGCCCGTGAAGGCTTAATGACACAATTCTCACTTTCCGAAAAACAGGCGCAAGCTATCCTGGATATGCGTTTACAGCGCTTGACAGGTCTGGAACGTGAAAAAATTGAAGATGAATATCAGGCATTAATGGCTATAATTGCAGAATATAAAGCGATTCTTGCTGATGAAGAAAAGGTTCTTGAAATTATCCGTGAAGAGCTTCTTGAAATTAAAGAACGTTTTGATGATAAACGGAGAACTGAAATCACATTAGCCGGCTTTGAAAGCCTGGAAGATGAAGATTTAATCCCAGAGGAAAATATAATCGTGACACTTACGCATAACGGTTATATTAAACGCTTGCCTGCAACCACATACCGCAGTCAAAAACGCGGGGGGCGCGGAATACAGGGTATGGGAACGAATACAGATGACTTTGTCGGTCACTTGTTAACCACTTCGACTCATGACACTCTATTATTCTTCACCAACAAAGGTAAAGTCTATCGTTCAAAAGGATATGAAATACCTGAATATGGCAGGACGGCAAAAGGATTGCCGCTTATCAACTTGTTGGAAGTCGATAAAGGCGAGTGGGTCAATGCAATCATACCTGTGAAGGAATTTGCGGACGATTGGTATTTATTCTTCACGACCAGACATGGGATATCAAAGCGTACACCTTTATCGTCCTTTGCAAATATCCGTAATAACGGTTTAATTGCCCTAGGTTTACGTGAAGACGATGAATTGATCTCTGTCCGGCTTACGAATGGAGAGAAACAGATCATAATTGGAACGAAGTCCGGTATGATGATTCGTTTCCCAGAGACGGATGTACGGACAATGGGACGTACTGCAGCAGGAGTAAAAGGAATTTCCTTAGGGACAAATGATGAAGTTGTCGGAATGGAAATTCTTGAAGATGATGAAGAAGTCCTGATCGTTACGAAAAACGGTTATGGAAAAAGGACCTCTGCGGAAGAATACCGTATTCAA
Source organism: Peribacillus sp. AS_2 (assembly GCF_026891895.1). NCBI lineage: Bacteria > Bacillati > Bacillota > Bacilli > Caryophanales > Bacillaceae > Peribacillus > Peribacillus sp. AS_2. The sequence goes on along the minus strand of NZ_JAPTGA010000001.1, from coordinate 815 downwards.
AGCCGTGGAGGCAAAGGAATAAAAACATGTAATGTCACTGAGAAAAATGGTGAACTTATAGCTGTGAAAACAGTTACGGGTGAAGATGAAGATTTGATGCTGATTACAGCAGCTGGTGTATTGATCCGAATGGAAGTCGAAGGCATTTCTAAAACGGGCCGTAATACACAGGGTGTTAAGCTCATCCGACTCGAATCTGCAGATAATGAATATGTTTCTACGGTGGCCATCGTAGGAAGGGAAGAAGAAGAAGAAAAAGACATGGAAATAGAGGCGGTAACAACTCTAGATCCGGATTCTGATCCTGAACCTACGGTAAATGAAGAAAATGAAGAAACTGAAAAAGATACGGAAGAATAATCTTTTACTAAAAAAGGGGTTCGGAATTTTAATTCCGAGCCCCTTTTGAAATTCCCTTTGATTTTTTTTGAAACAATGAGAAAGCGGGAGTATCTGTAAGTAACGCTCAAATTGTATAAACCGTAAAAAATTGTAGACCCAGCAATAAAGCTGGGTCTTTTTGCATTAGCACGGTATCAAATGCTATCAGAGTGTTCGGGTTTGGGTAAAGACTCGTTAATCGTGAATTGTATATAAAAGAAGTACTATAATGTTTAAAGAAAAAATTCACTCTTGAAATCTAAGCTTCTTCTTCTTGATCAGGGGTAAAGTCATAGTATTTGAAATCTATGAATGGATGAATATTATTTATTTTAAAATAACTATTGCTTTTATTCCTGATACTAGATATAATAACTAAGTCGACAGCGAAAGAATAAAGTTGTTGACAAGGAATAATATAAATGATATATTAT